>JBCDAU010000005.1:0-195481 GCA_039185015.1 Actinomycetota bacterium | reverse complement strand
GTACGGCGACGGGTGGATGCCGATCAGCGCCCGCTCGTCGATCGTCGGGGCGCCCCCAACCCCCCCCCCGCCCGGAGCGGGGGGCCGGCCCGCCCCCCCCCCCCCCACCCGGGGCGGGGGGGGTGGGGGGCGCCCGACGATCGACGAGCGGGCGCTGATCGGCATCCACCCGTCGCCGTACTCGACGATCGCGTCGAACAGCTTCGGGCCCCAGCCTCCCCCGAGAAGCACGGGCGGACCGCCCGGCTGCGCCGGCTTCGGATGCGCCCACGACGGTGCCAGCGATCGGAGCTCACCGACGTGCGCGGCCTCCTCGTCCGTCCACAGCGAGCGCATGATCGCGAGGTGATCTCGGGTCAGCGTCCGCCGCTCGGCGAAGCGCGCGCCGTGCTGCTCGGTCTGCTCGCGGTTCCAGCCGAAGCCGATGCCGAGCACGACCCGACCGCCCGAGAGGTGGTCGAGGCTGGCGAGCTGCTTGGCCAGCCAGATCGGATCGTGCTGGGGGAGCAGCGTCACGGCCGTCCCGAGTCGCAGTCGCTCGGTCACCGCCGCCGCCATCGAGAGGCCGACGATCTGGTCGTGGAGGTGCCAGTACATGTCCGGGAGCGGAGCGCTTCCGTCGGGTGAGCCGGGCCAGGGCGTCTCGCGGGAGGCCGGGATGTGGCTGTGCTCGGGGACGAAGAACGACTCGAAGCCGCGGGCCTCGATCTCCCGGGCCAGCTCGGCCGGTGGGATCGTGCGGTCGGTCGGGAACAGCGTGATGCCGATCGCCGGCGGCGCGCCTCGATCCCTCGTCGTCACCCCCGAACCCCCTCGTCGCGACGCCGCCGACCCTAATCGGGCTCCCATCCGTACGCGACGAGGACCCGGCGTCGCACCGGGTCCTCGTCGGTCCAGTCGTGCGCACACGGGGAGGGGTCAGGGGCCCCACCCGGGCGGCTTACAACCGGACGGTGCTTCCCGGCTCCAGGCCGGGGAGGGTGTTGGTCCGCAGCTGGCCCGGCTGGCCCGAGTCACCCCAGGGGTAGCTGAGGGTCCAGAGCTCGTCGCCGATGACGAAGCTGCGCACGATGTTGTCGAGCTGCTGGTTGGGCCAGCAGACGACGAGCTGCTCATCGGCGGGGAGCTCGATGCCGAGCCGGGCCGCTTCCTCCTCGAACCACGGCTCCTCGTAGCAGTCGTGGTCGACCGCGGCAGCCCGCTCGCCGTCGCCGCACGAGAGGACCAGGCCGTAGCCGTCGGCCACCATCCACTGGAGCTCGGTCTCGAAGTCGTTCGGGTCGCCCTCGGCGTTCAGGTCCTCGGCGGTGAGCACCTCGCAGTCGGTCGTGCCCGGGACGGCGTCGTCGGGGTCGGTGTGGTCGATGCGGCCGACCTCGACGAGCTCGCCGTCGACGACCTGGAGCACGACGGCCCCCGACCAGTTCTCCGACCAGACCTGCACGGGGATCACGGCGATCTGCTCGGCGTCCCACCAGAGGAACGAGCGGTGCTCCCAGCCGATGTCGTTCCACCCGTCGGGAGCGATCCACACGGCGATCTCCTGCGGGTCCGACAGGTCGCTCACGTCGAACAGCGAGACCTTGGCGCCGGTGACGACGCCCTCCTGGTCGGCGTCGGAGCCGACGCCGAGGACGAGCCCGTCGCCGATCGGGTGGAGGTAGCTGGAGAACCCGGGGATCTTCAGCTCGCCGAGCACGGTGGGGTTCTCGGGATCGGAGAGATCGACGGTGTAGAAGGGATCGATCTGGCGGAACGTGACGACGTAGCCGATGTCGCCGACGAAGCGGACCGACTGCACGTCCTCGCCGTTGCCGATGTCGCCGACGCTGCCGACCTCGACGAGGTCCTGACCCTCCTGACGGAGCACCCGGACCCAGCTGACCGAGGACTCGTTCCACGGGTCGCCGGTCGTCGTGACGACCCGGAGGTGGCCGTCGTGCTCGGACAGGGAGAACTGGTTGTTGATCGACCCGGCGACCGAGCCGGAGGCGACGTAGTCGGTGCCGTCCTCGGTCAGCTCGAAGCGGTGCAGGTTGGTCTGCCGGTTCGACCAGAGCTCCTCCCACTCCTGGTGGGTCTGGACCTCGAACGCGTCGATCCAGTTGGTGGTGGCGACGTAGATGCTCTCGGTCGAGGCGTAGACGGTCTCGCCCGGTGCGAGCACTGAGGTCGTCTCGGAGGTGTCGAGGTCGTCGCCCAGCGGCAGCGAGATCACCGACAGGAGGCCGAAGCCCGAGAAGTCGGTCGGCGCGTGGACCGAGCCGCACTCGGGGAGCTGGCCGCCCGAGACGACCGCACCGTCCCGGATCAGCTCGTAGCCGGGCAGCCAGTCGCTCAGGTCGGTCTCCCCGACGATCTGTCGGTTGGTCTCGGCGGCTCGCTCCTCGCCCGCCTCGGTCTGCGGGTAGACGAAGGGCAGCGTCCACTGCGGGTTGGTCGTGACGAGGATCCGGGCCACGCCGTCGACCGCTCGGGCGCTCACGTAGTCGCCCTCGACCCGCATCGTCTCCAGGACGGCGGGGGTGAGCCCGACGGTGATGCGCTCGATGACGGTCGCGGAGCCGCCGAAGAACGCGGCGTCGTCGGCGGCGGCGTCCACCTCGCCGATCGGTGCCTCGTAGGTGTCACCGCGCGAGATCAGGAGGACCTCGTCGCCGGCGAGGAACAGCTCGCGGTTCCAGCCGGTGGCGACCTCCACTCGGCCGGTGACCTCGGCGGTCGCCGCGTCGACGATGACGAGCTCGTTCCCGGCGACCACGAAGATCTGCTCCCCGTCGGTCTTCACGATGTCGGGCTCGTCGACGCCGAGCTCCTGGAGGTTGGTGTCGGAGAAGTCGACCCCGGCCACCGGCGCGCCCTCGCTCGCGTCGTCGGAAGCGGCGAGCGCGTCGCCGTCGTCGCCCCCGAAGTCGGCGGCGGCCTCGGTGGTCTCGCCTTCCTCCACGGCGAAGTCGCGGAGTTCCGGGATCGCCGGTCCGTACCATCCGTCGCCCTCGAAGCCGTAGGCCCCGACGCGGGCGGCGGCCTCGGTGTGGATGTGGTCGAGCAGGACCTCGCACTCGTCGAAGGTCCGCAGCGTGGAGATCAACCGGAGCTCACCCGCCTCGAGCGTGACGACCTCGGCTGGTGTGCTCGTGGCGGTGGAGCCATCGGGCCCGGTGGAGTCGGGTGCCTCGCTCTCGGGTTCGTCACCCGAGGTGCAGGCGGCGGCGAGCAGGGCGACGCCCAGTAGGACCAGCAGCATCTTTCGCATCGTGATCGACCTCCCGCAGTCGTCGGGTCTCATGCGGTCAGGGGGTGAGACGAGCGTCAGCGCCCTCCAGGTTCCCGTCGACATGGAACCGCAACGTCACGAGTCCGCGGCGGATCCCGGCCGCACGAGCAGTCCGCCGACCACGCCGACGGCGGCCACGACTCCGCCGAAGGCGAAGACCTGCGCGAAGTCCTCCGGCGCTCGGCCGTCGCCGAGGATCGTGAACATGGTCTGGATCCCGGTGAGCATCCCGATGTTCATCATCGTCGCACCCATGCCGTTGGCGACGCCCAGGTCCTCGGGTTCGACAGCTCCGGCGATCGTCGTCGCGTACGCGGGAGAGGCGAGCCCCATCGCCAGGCCGGACAACAGCAGGCCGAGGATGACCAGTGGGAGGCTCTCCCACCACGCAGCCGCTGCCCAGGTGGCCATGGACGCCGCCATCAGCACTGACCCGGCGATGATCATCGAGCGTTGGCCGAGCGTCGCCGTGAGCCGTCCGCCGAGAGGTGAGGAGAGGCTGTAGGCGCCGGGCCGGAACAGGAGCACGGCCGCGATCACGCCGACCGAGTAGCCGAACAGCTCGTCGAGCAGCAGCGGGGCGAGGAGGAAGCCGCCCATGTAGGCGAACTGGCTCAGCGGTTGCGCGATCAGCGGTCCGGTGAAGTCGGGTCGGCGGAGGTAGTCGAGGCGCAGCATCGGCTCCGAGGAGCGGCGCTCCTGCGCGACGAACGCGAAGAGGGCCGCCACCGCGGCGGCCGCCAGCGCGAGCGCCAGCGGATCGCCGAAGCCGGCCGACCCGCCGCGCTCCAGGAACAGCAGCAGCGAGAGGGTCGACGCGGCCAGGAGCGCGGCACCCGTCCAGTCGATCGAGACCTCGCGCCGCTCGGTGCTCGGGCGGATCACTCGCCAGGCGAGTACGAGCGCGCCGATCGAGATCGGCGACAGGATCACGAACGGTGCTCGCCAGCTCGTCGCCTCGATCAGCGGGCCGCCGACGATGAGCCCGAGCACGGGCGCACCGGTCATGACCATCTGGAACCACCCCATCGCACGCGGTCGCTCAGCGACGGTGAAGGCGTCCATGATCAGCGCCATCGAGTTGGGCATCAGGGCGGCGATGCCGAGACCGACGACCAATCGGGCGCCGACGAACGCCGCCGCGGTCGGCGCGATCGCGCACAACAGCGTGCCGATGCTCAGCACGACGGCTCCGGCGAGGAAGACGCGACGGTGACCGATCGAGTCCCCGAGGCGTCCGAGGACCGGCGTGCCGACGGCCATCATCAGGAACAGCCCGGTCACGGACCAGGCCAGGAAGGACTCGCTGCTGTCGAGGTCGTCCGCCATCGTCGGCAGCGACGCCGAGACGATCGTCATCGACGACGAGAAGACGATGAGCGCGGCGAGGACGGTTCGGAGGAGCCGTCGTGGATAGGCGCTGTCGGCCCGGTCGGCGTCGACCGCCGGACCGGCCGTCACCGAGCGATCTCGACGGGAGGCTCCGTCTCGCTGAACCGGTCGGTGACCATCTCATCGGGCATCGACATGATCGCCTCGTAGATCTCCGGCGGATGCCCCATGTGCGGCTTCGACGGATCGATGGCCGGCTGCGGGACCGGAGCCCCGGTCTCGTTGTGGTAGGCCGCCGGGGCGATGAAGCGCTGCAGCTCCGCGGCGTCGATGCCGGCCAGCTCGACGACCTCGGGGTCGATCCAGGCCCGCTCGTCGATGACGCTCCCGCTCCAGGAGATCTCGAGGTTCAGCCCCTCGGGACCGGCGAAGTAGATGCTCGTGCACATGCCGTGTTCGATGGGCCCCAGCACGTTGACGCCCCGGCTGCGGATGCGGTCGCGGAGCTCCATCAGCTCCTCTTTGGTCTCGGTCCCGAGCGCGAGGTGCTGGAGCGTGCCGGCGGCCGACGGCGCGGCCGTGGTGGCGGCGTGGCTGACACCAAGCTGGGGCTCGATGTCGCGGATCTCCGGGGTCTCCACGAAGGCGACGTAGCTGGCGTCGTTGAGGCGGAGGAAGCCGTGCCAGGCCCCCTCGACGCCGTGCATCCAGTAGAGCGCCTTCAGCTCCGCGCCGAGGACGTCGGTGAAGAACTCGATCTGCGCCTTGATGTCCTTCGTGCAGATCGCGATGTGATGAACGCCGTTCGCCAGACCCACGTGACCCTCCCCGGAGATGCCTCCAGGGTAGGCGGCGCCCCTCGACGGTCCCCAGCCGGGCTCGGTCCGGCCGTCAGTCGACGACCTCGATGGCGAACTCGGGGCAGTTGTCGATGGCCAACTGGGCCTTGCCCTCGAGCCCCTCGGGTACGACGCCGTCGTCGAGCGCCGTGGCCAGGCCGTAGTCGTCGACGTCGAACAGCTCCGGAGCGAGGGCGAAGCATCGGTTGTGGCCCTGGCACTTGTCCGGATCGACCCTGATGCGCACGTGATCACCCCTCGTGCTCGACGGCTGGACCGCAACGTAGTCGGGAGCGGGTGGTCCGCGCTCCGGCGGTCAGGGCCGGAGACGCTCGAGCGTCGCCCGCCGGCCGTCGCCCGACTGGGCCTGCACCACGTAGAACAGGCGCTCTCGAGCGAGACGCTGCGTCGCGTGGGCCTGGAGCATCGCGTTCCCACCAGCGAGCGCGATGGCCGCGGTCGTCGCTCGACCAGCGAGGTCGAGCAGCGCGGCCCGGTGGGTGGCCAACTGGTCCGGCCCGGCTCCGTCGGCGACCTGGTCGGCATCGTCGGCCTCCCACCGCTCGAGCTGCGCCCGCAGCGCGGCGAGGGTCTCGGGAGCCCCAGGCACCTCACGACCTCCGATCGAGGCGAGCGCGGCGTCCACGACACCGAGCACGGCGGGGTTGACGCGTGCCGCCTTCCGGCGATCCGGGCCGTGCCAGTCGTCGAACCGCTCGACCGAGAGGACCTCGTCCTCGCCGATGAGCGCGCCGTCGAAGACGAGCTCGACGGTGCGCGTCGCGCGCATGACCGACAGCTCCAGCGGGGCCGTCGCCCCCAGTCCCTCGCGCTCGCGGCCCTCGATCGCCGCCCACACGATCTGCCCGTCCTCCGTGCGAGCCGCGATCGAGAAGACGCCGGCCAGGCCCCACGAGGTGGCCCAGGGGACGAGGCCGTCGAGCCGCCATCCCTCGGCCATGCGTCGAGCCGTGAGCGTGGGCGCTCCGGCGCGGCGCAGATGAGCGAACGCCGTACCGGCCAGCACCTCCCCGCTCGTGCAGCGCTCGAGCCAGCGATCGCGCAGCCCGGTGTTGGGGGTGCTCGCCAGCCGGGCGAGCGTGCCGGCGTGCTGGGCCCAGACGAAGCAGGTGGCGCCACACGCTGCAGCGAGGTGCCGGGTGACGGTGCGGCGAGTGGCGTCGTCGATCCCGGCGTCCGGATGGGCGAGGCCGAACATGCCGGCGTCGGCGAGGGCATGGAGGTGACCGGCCGGGATGGTGTCGCCCGCATCGACGTCGGCGGCCGCGGTTCCCAGCACGTCGGTGGCGACGGTCCTGGCGGCGGCGATGACGTCCATGCGGTCGACGATAGGCCCGGTGAGGATCGACGGGGCAGTGGAGGACGGCGACTCGTCGGGTGTGGAGGTCGCAGCTCCCGATACGGTCATCCCGATCCGATGGTGCAGGGGAGCGGGCGGTGCGAGTGGACGTTGCGGTCGTCGGGAGCCTCAACCTCGACCTCGTCGTCGACGTCGAGCGCGTGCCGGGGGCAGGAGAGACGGTGCTCGGCGGTGATCTCGTCCGACACCCTGGTGGCAAGGGAGCGAACCAGGCGGTCGGGGCCGGTCGGCTCGGTTCCGTCACGGCCATGTGCGGCCGCGTCGGCGACGATGACGCCGGTCGCCTGCTCCGCAGGTCGTTGGTCGATGCCGGTGTGGACGACCGCGCCGTGCTCACCACCGAGGGGGTGCCGACCGGGACGGCGCTCATCGCCGTCGAGGCCGACGGCGACAACGCCATCGTCGTGAGTCCGGGCGCCAACGCCCGCCTGACCGCCGAGGACGTCGCCGCCGTCGACGCGGTACGCGAGGCGGCCGTGGTGCTCGTGCAGCTCGAGGTGCCGATCGAGACGGTGACGGCGGCCGTCGACCACGCGAACGGCCGGGTCGTCCTGAACCCCGCACCGGCGGCCACTCTGCCGAGCTCGGTGCTCGAGGGGATCGAGGTGATCGTGCCCAACGAGCACGAGCTGGGCCTCCTGGTCGGCCGCGAGGTCGATCCGGCCGACCAGCGCGCCGTCGCCGCAGCGGCTGCCGAGCTCGGTGTGCCCTGGGTCGTCGTGACGCTGGGGGAGAGGGGAGCTCTGGTCGTCGGTGACGGCCGTGTCGAACCGATCGCCGCGCCGGAGGTGGCACCGGTCGACACGACGGCCGCCGGGGACTCGTTCTGCGCGGCGCTGGCCGGGGAGCTCGCCCGCGGCGCGGACCCGGTGACCGCTGCCGCCTGGGCGGTGCGGGTGGGGGCGGCCACCACGCTGCGGCACGGCGCCCAGCCGTCGCTCCCGACCCGTGACGAGGTGGCGGCCCGCCTCGGCTGAATCTGCCAACCTGCGGGGCGATGACCGAGCTCCGCACGACCCCGCTCCACGAACTGCACCTCGAGTCGGGCGCCAAGATGATGCCCTTCGCCGGCTGGGACATGCCGGTGTCGTTCGCCGGCACGCTCGACGAGCACGCGCACACCCGTTCCTCCGCCTCGCTCTTCGACGTGTCGCACATGGCGGTCGTCGATCTCGACGCCTCGGCCGCCGAGGGGTTGGAGCGGCTCGTGCCCTCCGCGATCACGACGCTCGGCGTCGGCCGCTGCCGGTACACGGCATTCACCAACGAGGACGGCGGCATCCTCGACGACGCGATCGTGACCAACCACGGCGACCACCTCGGCCTCGTCGTCAACGCATCCCGTCGCGACGTCATGCTGCCGCACCTTCGGGACCACCTCGGCGGCGCGGCGGTGACCGAGCGAACCAACACCGCCCTGCTCGCCCTGCAGGGCCCGGAGGCGGTCGCCGTGCTCGCGGATCTCGGCGCCGAGGTCGGCGACCTGTTCTCGATGGAGGCGTCAGCCACCGAGGTCGCCGGGGTGCCGGTGTGGCTGAGCCGCAGTGGCTACACGGGCGAGGACGGGGGCGAGCTGTGCGTGCCCGCCGATCGGGCCGAGGAGCTCGCCCGTGCGCTGCTGGCCGACGACCGTGTGCTGCCGGCCGGCCTGGGTGCCCGCGACACGTTGCGGCTCGAGGCGGGTCTGTGCCTCTATGGCAACGACCTCGACGAGACCGTCTCGCCCGTCGAGGCGGGGCTGTCGTGGACGATCCAGAAGCGTCGGCGCGAGGAGGGCGGCTTCCTCGGGGCCGATCGGGTCCTCGCCGAGCTCGCCGACGGGCCCGGCCGGCTGCGTGTCGGACTGCGTCCCGAGGGCCGTCGCCCGGCCCGTCCGCCCGCCGCGTTGCGGACCGCCGAGGGGAACGAGGCGGGGGTCATCACCAGCGGCACCTTCGGTCCGACGGTCGGCGCACCGGTCGCGATGGCCTACGTCGACCCGGGCGCGGCGACGGTCGGCACGGCCCTCGTCGCCGACGTGCGGGGCAGCGACGTCGCCTGCGAGGTGGTCGACCTACCGTTCGTGCCCTCGGGCTCGGTCCGCCGTCCGAGGTAGGTTCCGGCCCATGACCCGTCGCGTCGCCCTCGTCTCCGGAGCCGGCTCCTACGTCGGTCCCGATCTCGCCCGCATCCTCGCCGACCGGGGTCACGACCTCGTGCTCGGCGATCCGTCCGACGAGCTCGTGTCGGAGCTCGAGGACGGCGGGGCGTCTGTCGAAGCCGTCGAGGGTGTGCAGGACCTCGGCGAGGAGGGCGCAGCGGAACGGCTCGTCGAGGCGGCGATGGGCCGGTTCTCCCGGCTCGACTCGGCGGTGATGTCCTCCGGCGCGATCGTGTTGGGCCGATTCCTCGACGCCACGATCGACGACCTCCGTCGGGTCGTCGGCGGCAACCTCGAGGCACCGATGCGCTTCCTGCAGGCGGTGCTCCCTCCGATGATCGAGGCGAAGACCGGGCAGGTGCTGGTGATGACCTCCGCGTCCGGCGCTCGCCCGACGCCCGGCGCGCCGCTCTACTCGGCGACCCGGGCCGGGGCGAACATGTTGGTGGCCAATGTGGCCGACGAGATGGCTCGTCATCGCGTCCAGGTCAACGCGGTCGGCACCAACTTCATGGACTTCCCCGAGTTCCGGAAGGCGAACCGCATCGAGGACGATCCCGAGCGCCGGGCGAAGGTCGAGTCGATGGTCCCGCTCGGCCGCCTGGGCACGATGGAGGAGTTCGCCGCCTTTTGCGCGGTGTTCCTCGACGGCACCAGCGGTTTCCAGACGGGCGCGTTCGTGCCGTACGCAGGCGGCTGGGCCTGAGCGGCCCGCCGAGCGGCTGGGCCTGAGCGCCTGGTACGGGGGCCGGCGGCTCCGTCGCCGTAGACTGGACGGCGTGCTCGATCTGGGGATCGACCTGAACCTGTGGCCGTGGATCTGGCTGATCATCGCGGTCGTGTTCGCCCTGATCGAGCTGACGCTGATCGCGGGGACCTTCATCCTCGCCCCGTTCGCCATCTCGGCGCTGATCGCCTCCCTGCTCGGGTTCTACGACGCCCCGGTGGCGGCGCAGTGGTCCACGTTCGTCTTCGGCGGCTCCGCGCTCTTCTACGTCTTCTACCGATGGGCTCGCCGCTTCGTCACCGATCGAGACCTGCCACCGGGCGTCGGCGCTGACCGGCTGGTGGGCATGCGGGGCACCGCATCATCGGCGATCCCGTCGCAGCAGATGCAGACGACCGGCACCGTGCAGGTCGAGGGCGAGATCTGGCGTGCCGTGTCCGCCACCGACGACGAGGTGCCCGAGGGGGCGCTCGTCGAGGTGCTCGAGGTGCGCGGCACCCGCGTGGTCGTGCAGGTCGTCCCGGCCGAACGGCCCGGACCCGAACAGGAGGTGACGCCGTGAACCCGGCAGCCATCGTCATCGTCGCCATCGGCATCGTCGGCCTGGGCGTCCTCTCGACGGGCGTCAAGATCGTGCGCCCGTACCAGCGGGGTCTGGTCGAACGACTCGGTCGGTACAAGACGACCAAGGAGCCCGGCTTCCACTTCATCTTCCCGTTCATCGACACGATGCGCCTGGTCGACATGCGCGAGCAGGTCGTCGACGTGCCGCCGCAGGAGGTCATCACGGCGGACAACGTCGTCGTGTCCGTCGACGCGGTCGTCTACTACGAGGCCACCGATCCGCAGCGCCTCGTCTACAACGTCGCCGACTTCTTCACCGCCATCACGAAGCTGGCGCAGACCAACCTCCGGAACCTGATCGGTGACCTCGAGCTCGACAAGGCGTTGACCTCCCGGGACACCATCAACACCCAGCTCCGCGAGGTCCTCGACGACGCCACCGACAAGTGGGGCGTTCGGGTGGTCCGCGTGGAGATCCAGCGCATCGACCCGCCGGCCGAGGTGGTGTCCGCGATGCACGCGCAGATGAAGGCCGAGCGCGACCGGCGAGCCACGGTCACCGAGGCGGACGGCTTCCGTGAGGCCGCCATCGCCCGGGCCGAGGGCGAGAAGCGCTCGGCCGTGCTCGCCGCCGAGGGCCGCAAGTCGGCGGCGATCCTCGATGCCGAGGGCGATGCGGAGGCGATCCGCCTCCGGGCCGAGGCCGAGAAGACCCGGCTGTCGCTCGTCGGGCAGGGTGAGGGCATCGGCGCCAAGGAGCGGCTCGAGGGCATCAAGGCGGCCGAGCCCGACGGCGCGACGGTGGCCGTCGAGTACCTCGCCGCGCTGGAGCGTCTCGCCGACGGCCGGGCCACCAAGCTGATCGTGCCCGCCGACTACGCCGGTCTGCTCGGCACGCTCGGCGCGATGGGCGAGACGTTCGGGCTCACCAACGGCGTCGCGGCCGACGACAGCCCCCAGGCACATCGCCAGATGCCGGACCCCTCCCAGCGCGTCGACCTCCCCCCGCCGACGGAGTAGTCGGTGACGACGCTCGCCGCTCCCGGTTGGTATCCCGACCCGACCGGAGGGACGCGCCTGCGCTGGTGGGATGGCGACGACTGGAGCGACCACTACCGGACCCGTCCGCTCCACACGATGACCGAGGCGGTCGGGCCGGCGGAGGGCGCCCAGGCCACCGCAGTGGTCGGAGGCGGCATCCGCTCGACCGATGTCGATCGCATCGTCGCGGCCGTGCAGACGAGCGCTCGCTCCGAGATGGACCGTGCAGTCGGAGAGCTCCAGACCGCCGCCCGCACCGAGGTCGATCGCGTCGTCGGAGAGGTGCGCCGGCAGGCGGGCAACGTCACCCCGCTGATCACCGAGACCGTCGGCCAGCTGGCCCGCTACGTCCGCTGGGCGGCCGTCATCGGCTTCCTGCTCGTGGTCGGCTACTTCGTGTTCCAGGTCGTCGCCGGCATCGGCGTCGCCGAGCTGATCAGCGACATCGCCGACCGGGTCATCGACGCGATCGACGACGACTCGGCGCCGGCGGCCCCGCCGGGACCGGCATGACGCCGGTGTCGCCGAAGTAGGCGGACACCCGCGACAACGACCGGCTGCCCTCACCGTCTTCCATCACCCGGACGAGGATCTGTGGCGACGGCGGCGGCTCCGGGCCGGTCACGACGGCGAGGTCGGGTGGGAACAGCTCGGTCTGCAACGGGAGCCCTGCCGGTGGGGCAGCCGACGGAACCAGCACGACGTCGCCCACCGCAGCTCGTTCCAGCTCGGCCACGGGTGCGAGGCAGGGCCACGCCCCGACGAGCTGCTCGAACCGGTCGATGTGGTGTCGGAAGCTCTGTGCGGCGTCGAGTCGCTTCGCCGAGGCCGAGTGGTACTGGGCGTCGCGCTCGATCCGTTCCTGGAGGCTCCGCTCGGTGGTGGCGACCAGCGCCCAGGTGCCGAAGTAGGCGAGGTAGTCGCTGTCGACGGCGCGGGCGACGAGCAACGATGCGCCCAGTCCGATCGTCGCAGCGATGCCGACGCGATGGAACGGTGGGTCGGGACGAAGCGGCGCCATGTCGGCGAACGGCTGGGCCTGCTCGACGTAGACCGCCGACTGATGGATGCCCATCAACACCTTGGCCCACCGTCGGAGCTCCTCGAAGACGTGAGCCGCGGCGGCCTGGCCGTGGCGGACGAGGTCGAGGAACGGCAGGTCGGCTGCGGGGCGGGCTGCGGCCCAGGAGGACGGCACGACGGCCAGTGCGAGCTCGCAGAGGGGTTCGACGTGCGCCCGCGCCCGAGCGCGGGCCTCGTCGATGCCCTCGACCAACGCCGGTCCGGCGCCCTGGATCGCGGGCTCACCGGCGAGTCCGATGAGGGCACCCGGGTAGCGCTCGGCTGCGGCAGCGATGAGCGCGGGGACCTCGGTCGAGCGCCCGGCCTCGGCGAGCACGATCGCCTGCTCGACCAGCGGCTCGGCGCGGTCGGGGGCGAGCGTCAGCGCCCGCTCGACGTACTGGGTGGGGTCGGCGCCGGCGGCACGAGCGGCGCGGGAGGCGACGAGCATGGCGGCAGCGGCGAGGTGATCCTTACCGGTTCCGGTCGCCAGGGCGGCGGCCCGGTCGGCGAGCGGGATCGCCTTCACGGCTCGGTCGATCCGGCCGGCGGCCAGGCCGATCCGGGCACGGAACAGTGCGGTGTGGGCGTCGAGCGGTCGCTCGTCGTCGCCCCGGCCGAGGTGGTGGGCCAGCTCGGACCACCTGCCCGTCTGCCAGGCGAGCACCGCCTCGCGCCACTGCTCCTCCGCAGCGAGCCGCGCCGGTTCGGTCGGCGGACCGGTACTCGCCGCGGAGCCGCCTGGAGCCGCCGCCGCTGGACCGGATGGCGCCGTCCGGTCGACCGGAATACGGGGCCCGAGGTCTTCGAGTCGGTCCCCGTAGGGGTCGTCGCCGTCGATGGCGCCGAGCGCGGCCTGCACCTCGCCAGGGAGCGGGAGCGGAGGCGTGTTGCCCGGCCCACCGGGTTCGGGCAGCAGCCCGAGCGCGACCTGCCGCGAGTGCGCTGCGGCCCAGACCCGCTCCGCGAGCCGATCGAGGAGCTCGGGGTCCTCCGACGCGAACCGGTCGGTCCGGGTGCGGCCGACGATCAGCGTGCGCCAGGCGTCGATCTCGGGCCCGGCGTCGAGCCCGGTGTCGACGGTCACTGCGAGCAGGGTGGCGTGGGCGCTCGAGAGCACGGCGTCGTACTGGAGGCGGGCGATCGGTCGCTGATAGCCCTGGGGCGCGTCGTCGTAGGCGGTACCGAGGAGCACGAGGAGCAGGTCAGCGCGGCGAGCGGCGGCGAGTCGGTCGCCGGTCGAGGGCGGTGCGCCGCTCGTCGGCGGGACGTCGAGGACCTCGAGCGGCGTCGGTGCGTCCTGTTCGAGCTGCTTGGCGAGGCGTCGGCGGAGGTCGTCGAACTCGTGGTCGGCGGCAGCGACGACCACCTGGATCACGGGCGACGCACCGTCGCTCGAGCCGGCCTCGGGCATCGTCCGAGCGTAGAGCTGGCTCCGACGGTCGGCGGGGACCGGTGCGGTGCGTCCGCCGTCGATACGATCCCCGCGAGGAGAAGGGGGACCCATGCTCGCCACCGCCACCGGGCCGACCGACGTCGACCTGCTCGACCGCACGATCGGCGCCGATCTCGAGGCCACGACGGCGCGCGTCGCCGATCGCGAGGCCCTCGTCGTCCCCCACCAGGACGTGCGATGGACCTACCGGGAGCTGAACGATCGTGTCGACGAGCTCGCCCGTGCGCTGCTCGCCCGCGGCTTCACCACCGGTGACCGGATCGGCATCTGGGCGCCGAACCTGTCCGAGTGGGTCCTGACGCAGTTCGCGACCGCCAAGATCGGCGTGATCCTGGTGAACATCAACCCGGCGTACCGGACCCACGAGGTCCAGTACGCGCTCAACCAGTCGGGCTGCACGGGTCTGGTGGCGGCGACGGACTTCAAGACCTCGAACTACGTCGCGATGGTGGAGGAGGTGCGGGCTGACCTCCCCGAGCTCGAGCAGGTGGTGTTCATCGGCACCGACGACTGGCCCGAGTTGCTCTCCGCCGCCGACCAGGTGAGCGACGACGAGCTGCGGGCGGTGTCGGCCGGTCTCTCACCCGATGACCCGATCAACATCCAGTACACCTCCGGCACGACCGGCTTCCCGAAGGGCGCGACCCTCAGCCACCGGAACATCCTGAACAACGGCTACTTCGTCGCACGCGGCTGCGGCTACACCGAGGAGGACCGGGTGGCGATCCCGGTGCCGCTCTACCACTGCTTCGGCATGGTGATGGGCAACCTCGGCTGCACCAGCCACGGCGCCACGATGGTGCTCCCGGCGCCGTCCTTCGAGCCCGAGGCGACGCTCCAGGCGGTGCAGAACGAGCGGTGCACGAGCCTCTACGGCGTGCCGACGATGTTCATCGCAGCGCTCGCGTTGCCCGACTTCGACAGCTACGACCTCTCGTCGCTGCGGACCGGGATCATGGCCGGGTCGCCGTGCCCCGTCGAGGTCATGAAGCAGTGCATCGAGACCATGAACATGGACGAGGTCACCATCGCCTACGGCATGACCGAGACCTCACCGGTGTCGACCCAGACCGACCGTGACGATCCGATCGACGCCCGCGTCGGCTCGGTCGGACGGGTGCATCCCCACGTCGAGATCAAGATCGTCGACCCCAAGACGGGCGAGACGATCGATCGGGGCGACGGGGGTGGCGAGTTCTGCACCCGCGGGTACTCGGTGATGATCGGGTACTGGAACGACGAGCAGCGCACGGCCGACGCCATCGACGCCGACGGCTGGATGCACACCGGCGACCTCGCCACGATGGACGACGACGGCTACGTCAACATCGTCGGCCGCATCAAGGACATGGTGATCCGCGGTGGCGAGAACGTGTACCCGCGCGAGATCGAGGAGTTCCTCTACTCCCATCCCCGCATCCAGGACGTGCAGGTCATCGGCGTGCCCGACGAGAAGTACGGCGAGGAGATCATGGCCTGGGTGACCACCGTCGACGGTGAGGACATCTCGGTCGAGGAGGTGCGGGAGTACTGCCAGGGGCGCATCGCCCACTACAAGGTGCCGCGCTACGTGCACACGACCAACGACTTCCCGATGACCGTCACCGGCAAGATCCAGAAGTACCAGCTGCGGGATCGGGCGGTGGAGCAGCTCGGCCTCGAGTCGGCGGCCGGTATCGAGACGGCGTGAGGGGCCTCGAGGGACGGGTCGCGCTCGTCACGGGCGCAGCCCGCAAGCGAGGCATCGGGCGGGCCATCGCGCTGCGGCTGGCCGAGGAGGGCGCCGACGTCGTCGTCCACGGCAGTCGGCGCCCGCCCGAGGCGTTCCCGGAGCACGAGCGAGCGTCGGGGTGGCTGGGCGCCTCGTCGGTCGCGGCCGAGATCGAAGCCATGGGCCGCCGCTCGCTGGCGGTCGACGCCGAGGTGGCCGACGCCGCCGACGTGGAGGCCATGATCGCCCAGATCGGCGACCGTCTCGGCCGACTCGACGTGCTGGTCAACAATGCCGCGCTGGCGAGCGACGCCGGTGCTGCGCCGATCCTCGACATGGGCGACGAGGTCTGGTTCCGCACCGTCGACGTCAACCTCAACGGCCTCTACCTCGTGACCCGCCACGCCGGCAGGCTCATCCGGGAAGGTGGCGAAGGAGGCTCGATCATCAACGTGTCGTCGATGGCCGGGCGCCAGGGACTGCCCGACTACGGGGCGTACTGCGCGACCAAGTGGGCGATGGTCGGGCTCACCCAGCAGGTCGCGCTCGAGCTCGCTCCCCACGGCATCCGGGTGAACTGCATCGCCCCGGGCTCGAACGACACCGACATGATGCGGGGCACGTTCTCCCGCACCGCCGAGCGCTTCGGGCTCGACGCCGACGCACCGCGACAGGGCGCCGTGAGCCGCATCCCGATGCGACGGCAGGGGCGGGTCGAGGAGCAAGCTGCCGCGGTCGCGTTCCTCGCCTCGGACGAGGCGTCGTACATCACCGGCCAGACGCTCAACGTCGACGGCGGCCTGAGGATGGATTAGAGCTCGGCGCGGCTCCAGGCGTCTCGCCAGCTCACCCGACCACCGGTGCTGAGGATCGAGCCGCTGTAGAGGCGACCGCCGAGGCGCACGAGGCCGACGATCGTCGCCATGGTGAGGACGGCAGCGAGCGCGAACTCCCACACGGCGATCTCGTCGAGCGCCAGCCGGGCCGGGACGGCGAGTGGGGCGATCGGTGGGAGGAGCGTCAGGATCTGCGACGCCGTGCTGGCAGGGTTCTGCAGCACCACGAAGACCGTGAGCAGGTACGACCCCATCACGGCCGTGCTGACCGGCGTGAGGGCGGCCTGGGCGTCCTCCATACGACTCACCACCGAGCCGGCCACGGCGTAGCCGGTGGCGTAGAAGGCGTAGCCGAGGACGAACCAGAGCACGACGGCAGCCAGCAGGACGGCGAACCCTCCCGGAAGCTCCACGTCGCCGACGAGCAGCGAGGTGAGGCCACCGGTCGCGGCGATGAGCAGCACCTGGCCGAGGCCGAGCACGCCGAGGCCGAGGAGCTTGCCGGCGAGCAGCCACCTGGCGGGCACGGCGGACAGCACCACCTCGACGACCCGTGTCGACTTCTCCTCCAGGACACCGGTCATCAGGGTCGCTCCGTAGGCGTTGACGACGAGCAGGAGGATGAACGTCGAGACGAAGGCCATCACCTGGCGGCGGTCGTCCTCGTCGGGATCCGCGGTGGACACGCGCCGCAACTCGAGCTGCTCCGGGGCCGGCGCATCGCCGCGACGGACGTCGGCGGCGGCCGTCGAGAGCAGCGCGCCGGTCGCGTCGCCCAGGTCGTCGAACACGACGATCTCGTCGACCGAGACCACGACGTCCAGGTCGCCGTCGGTGAGCCGCTGGTCGATCTCGGCGGCCGTCACCGCCTCGATGTCGACCTCGATCTCGAAGAGCGGCGCGAGCGCGACGATGCGATCCTCAAGCTCCTCGGCGGCGGCGCCCGTGACGCCGACCGCCGTCGGCTCGTCGTCGCCGCTCAACAGCGCCGGGATGACGATGAAGGCCGCGACGAGGACGAGGGTGAAGATGGTCGAGACGATGAACGCTCGACTGCGGACCCGTTCGAGGATCTCTCGGCGGGCGACGAGCAGGATGGTGCGACGGGCGGTCACAGCGACACGGCCTCCTTGAAGACCTCGGCCAGCGTCGCCGGCTCGAAGCGGAACGAGCGGAGCCGACGCTCGCCGAAGGCTCCCAGGACCTGGTGGGCGGTGGTCGCGTCGTCGACCTCGATCACGAGACGGTTGCCGACGGCGTCGACGATCGAGGCGCCGATGGGCAGCGGCGTCGAGCCGTTCACCGGCTCGTCGAGCTCCACCTCGAGCCGATTCGCCCTCGCCGAGGAGCGGACGGTGTCGACGGCGCCCGCCCGGACGACTCGGCCGGCGGCCAGCATGACGACGTCCTCGGCGACGTCCTCGACCAGCTCGAGCTGGTGGGAGGAGAGCACCACGGCGGCGCCCTCGCCGGCGACCCGGATGAGCGCGTCGCTCATCGCGTCCACACCGAGCGGGTCGAGCCCGCTGAAGGGCTCGTCGAGGACGAGGAGCGACGGCCGGTGCACGAGGGAGACCGCGAGCTGCACCCGCTGCTGGTTGCCGTGGGAGAGCGCCTCGACCATGTCGTCGCTGCGATCGGCGAGGCCGACGAGGTCGAGCAGCTCGGCCGCGGACCGGCGCGCGTCGGGGCGGGACATCCCGTGCAGCTCGCCGAAGTAGGTGACCTGCTCGCCGACCTTCATCTTCGGGTAGACGCCGCGCTGCTCGGGCAGGTAGCCGAAGCGCAGACGGGTCGCCCGGTCGATCGGGTCGTCGTTCCAGCGGAGATCGCCCTCGTCGAGGCGGACGAGCCCGAGGATCGCCCGCATCGTGGTCGTCTTGCCGGCGCCGTTGGCGCCGAGCAGTCCGGTCACCCGACCGGGAGCGACGTCGAACGACACACCGTCGAGCGCGGTGAGGTCGCCGTAGCGCTTGGTGAGAGCACGCAGGTGGAGCACACCGGTCAGTCTGCTCTCCGGTCTCGGAGCCGACATCCGTCGTGACGGCGAACGCGATCTCCGTCGTGGGAGGGAGGCCGTTCGCCGGAGGCACGGATACCGTCCGTCTCGTGGAGCTGTCGCGCCTGCGCTCACCGCTCGCCGTCGATGCCGTGACCGCCGTGGGCATGACGGTGTTGGGCCTGATCGCGCTGCGCTCGATCACGAGCGTGCTCGAAGCGAACGATGCCGATCTCCCCGCCGGGTGGCTCTCCGTGCTGCTGGTGTGCGCCACCACCGTGCCGCTCGCGCTGCGCCGCCGGTATCCGTTGTCGGTCCTGACGATCGTGGCGCTGTCCTTCACCGTCCATCGGTGGTTGGGTGTCGCCGAGTTCGACATGAGCACGCTGGGGCTGTTCCTGGCCATCTACTCCGCAGGTGTCTATGGCGGCCGGTGGCGCAGCCCGGTGCGGGCGGTGATGATCCTGCCGTCGAGCAGCCTGCTGATCTACGACCTGATCGTCATCGACGGTGAGGTCGTCGACGGCGACATCCTGTGGATCCGGCTGTCCAACATCGCCCTCAACGCCGTCTTCTTCGCCGTCGCCTGGTGGCTCGGCGATGCCAGCCGGCGGCGACGTCAGATCGAGGCAGATCTGGTGGCCCGGACGGAGGAGCTCGAGGTCGAGCGCGAGGAGAACGCCCGCCGAGCGGTCCTCGATGAGCGGGTCCGGATCGCCCGCGAGCTGCACGACGTCGTCGCGCACCACGTGTCGGTCATGGGCCTGCAGGCGGGCGCCGCTCGACGAGCCTTCGGGCAGGACCCTGACGCGGCCAGGGGAGCGTTGCTGAACGTCGAGGCCAGCGGGCGCGAGGCGGTGCGTGAGCTGCACCAACTGCTCGGCTTCCTCCGCGAGGACGAGGGCGGCGCCGACGCGCCGCAGCCGGGCCTGGACGGCCTCCCGGCGCTGGTCGACCAGGTCGAGGACGCCGGGCTCACCGTCGATCTCGAGGTCGAGGCCGGGCTGGACGTCCCGGCCTCGGTCGGGCTGTCGGTCTATCGGATCGTCCAGGAGTCGCTGACCAACTCGCTGCGACACGGTCGGGCGATCCGGGCGAAGGTCGAGGTCCGCGCCCTCGACGATGCGGTGTCGGTCACGGTCGATGACGACGGCGCTGGTGCCACCGTGAACGGCGGACCGTCGGGCGGACACGGTCTGGTCGGCATGCGGGAGCGGGCCGCGCTCCACCACGGCCGCTTCGACGCGGGGCCGAGGTCCGAGGGGGGCTGGCGGGTCGAGGCGGTCCTGGCCGTGCCCGGAGGCGGCAGATGACCATCCGCGTGGTCCTCGCCGACGATCAGGCGATGGTGCGCAGCGGCCTGCGCCTGTTGCTCGACGTCGAACCCGACATCGAGGTCGTCGGCGAGGCGTCCGACGGCGCCGAGGCGATCGATCAGGTGCGGGCGACCTCGCCCGACGTCGTGCTCATGGACATCCGGATGCCGGGGGTCGACGGGATCACGGCGACCGAGCGGCTCGTCGTGGCCGACCGCGGCGTGCGGGTGCTCGTGCTCACGACCTTCGACGACGACGAGGTGGTGTTCGCATCGCTGCGGGCCGGCGCCTCGGGCTTCCTGCTCAAGAACGCACCGCCCGAGGAGCTCATCGACGCGGTGCGGATCGTCGCGGCCGGCGACTCGCTGCTCGATCCGGGCGTCACGCGCCGGGTGATCGAGGCGGCCCAGGCCCCGTCTTCGCCGGTCGTCGATCCGGCACGCGAGCGGATGCTGGACGAGCTGACCGATCGCGAGCGCGAGGTGCTCGTCCAGGTCGCCACCGGCTCGTCCAACGTCGAGATCGCTGCGGCCCTGTACGTCGGCGAGGCGACGGTGAAGACCCACGTGTCCAACGTGCTCTCGAAGCTGGGCCTGCGTGACCGGGTGCAGGCCGTCGTGTTCGCCTACGAGTCGGGCTTGGTGACTCCCGGATCGTGACGCACCCCTGCGCGAGGATGCCGGTCATGAACCAGCAGTGGGTGCGGATCGGTGACGACGGACGGGCTCGATGCTGGTGGCCGGGTGAGGCCGACGACTACGTCGAGTACCACGACGAGGAGTGGGGCCATCCGGTCGTCGACGATGTCCGCCTCTTCGAGAAGATCTGCCTCGAGGGCTTCCAGAGCGGCCTCTCGTGGCTCACGATCCTGCGCAAGCGGGAGGGTTTCCGGGCGGCGTTCGCCGGATTCGATCCCGAGGCCATGACCGCCTACGGGCCGGCCGACGTCGAGCGACTCCTCCAGGACGCCGGCATCGTCCGGCATCGCCGCAAGATCGAGTCGGCGATCAACAACGCCGGCCGAGTGCTGGAGCTGATCGACGAGTTCGGCTCGTTCGCGGCCTACATCTGGTCGTGGGAGCCCAGCGAGCGCGAGGGCGTCGGGGCTGACGACGAGTGGCCGATCCCATCGGCGACGCCCACCTCCACGGCGCTGGCCAAGGACCTGAAGACGCGCGGCTGGTCGTTCGTCGGCCCGACCACGGTCTATGCCTTCATGCAGGCGATGGGGCTGGTCAATGACCACCTCGAGGGCTGCGAGTGGCGCACGATCTGTGAGGACGAGCGAGCAGCGCTGACGGTGCCGACCTAGACCGTGAGCACGAACGGTCCGAGGGGCGTCGTGAGGATCACCTCGACGATCGCCTCGGGCGGGAGCGGGATCACGAAGCCGAGCACGGTGGTCCCGGGCTCCAGCACGAGCGGGGTCGTCGGTGCATCCGCGGGCGCGGTCCGGCCCTCGGTCGACACGGCGACGATGGCCTCGACCAGCAGAGCTTCGCCGCTCACGATCGCGATGACCGAGAACGACGTCGTCGAGTCCGTCCCGGTGACGTCGTCGCCGACCTCGAAGCTCACCCCGGGCGGCGGGTCGACGTCGGCGGTGGTCGAGGTCGTCGAGCTGGCCGGCGTCGTCGTCGAGCTCGGGGGAACGTCCGCGGTCGTCGACGGGGCGGAGCTGGGAGGGCTCGAGGTCGAGGGCACGGAGCTGGGCGGGCTCGAGGGCGTCGGTGGCGCGCTGGTCGATGGTGGCGGGCTCGTCGGATCGACGGTCGCCGGTGGCGACGTCGTCTCCGGCGGGCTGCTCGTCGGAGCCGTGGAGACCACGGGAGGCGCGGTCGACTCCGCAGGGGCGCCCGGGTCGTCGGAGAGGGGACCGTCGCTCGCACCGTCGTCACGATCGACGACGAGCCCGCTGTAGATCGCGCCGATGCCGAAGAGGGCGATGAGCACCATCGCCATCCGGAGCATCGACGACGACAGTCCCGCCGCTCGGGACCGCTGGGGTTCGGGCTGCTCGACCGGCCTCGTCGCGGTGCCTGCGCCGCTCGCGCTCGCTTCGACGCCGGTCGGTCCCGTTGCCGCGGCGCCGGGTGTCCGGCCGAACATGACATCGGGCCGACCGGGCTGGCCCGGCGGAGGTGGCGGAGGCGTCGCGCCCCCGCCGAGGAGCCTTCGGTCGTCCGGGTCATCGCCGAGGTCGAGCTCCTGGAAGTGCAGGTGGCCGAGCGATGCCGGCGGCACCGGCATCGGCTCCTCCCAGAACACCGGCCGGATGAAGTTGGCCTCGGGTCGCTGCTCGAGGGCCCGACGCCACTCGACCTCGACCTCGGCCGAGCGGGAGGACGCCGCCGACCAGAAGAGCTGGAAGACCTCGGCCTCATCGATCAGCTCGGCCAGCCGCTCCCGCCAGTCCTCGCCCGCTCGGAGCTCGTTCGCGTCGATGAGGAAGCGATCGCCCAGCGAGTTGTGGCGAGTGACGGCGTCGACGATGGCGCGGTCCTCGTGTGCGTACGACACGAACACGTCGCGATACGGGTCGACGGTCGTCTGCACCGCGTCGGCGTTCGATCGGCCACCGACGGGGATCGTGACGTCGATCCGGCCGCGTAGCACCGGCCCCACGAAGATCTCGACCGTGCCCGCCGCGGAGACGACGCCGGCGTCTGGGAGCAGCCAGAAGACGGCCTCCTCGATCGGCCCCGTCCACACCAGCTCGGTCCGATCGTGGTCGACCTGTGCCCCCTCGATGGCGACGGCGATCGTGAGTGCGTCTCCGGCTCCGAGCGGGACGGCCCGCGGCGCCGCGGTGCGAACGGGGTCGATGTCGGGCCCGAGCGCGTCCGCCACGAGCTCGGCGACCAGCTCGTCGACGGGGCGGACGACCGTGCCGTCGGTGGCGTCGCCGCCCCGATGGGCGAGCACGAGAAGCTGCGACCACTCCTGGGTCGGGATCGTCGGCGGATGGAACGCCGTGAAGCGGACGTCGGGGTCGAGGACGCTCTCGGTGACGTCGCCCGAGCACGCCGCGACGGTCGCCTCGTGCAGCCGCTCGATGGCGTAGCGGAGGTCGGGGCGGGTGCGGCGACTCGTCGAGAGCTCCGTGAGCGCGTCCCACCGGCTCCCGACCCCAGGGTGGGCGAGATCATCGGGTGCGAGGAGCCCCAACTCACCGAACACGTCGCTCGTCGAGGGGTCGGCAGCGGTCGCGAGCACCGACAACCCGAGCGCGTGCAGCCGACCGAGGTCGTCGTCGCGATCGCCGGTCCACGGCAGCAACAGCGGGCGACCGTCGTCGTCGATCGCCACGAGCGCAGCCTCGACCGAGCCGTGACGGATGCGAGCGCGATCCAACTCGACGCCGAGCCGCGCGAGGTCGAGACCGAGCTGACGTCGGCGGGAGGCATCGACCGGTCGCTCGACCCAGCTCCGCAGGTCGCGGGCCCCGGCGACGACCCACAGCTCGCCGCCAGACGGCAGCGTGCCGAGGTGGTCCGGCTCGGCCCAGTGGCGATCGTCGGTGTCGGGAGCGCCGCCGGCGATCAGCACGGCCGGTCCGTGGGGGAGCTCCACGGTGAGGACCACGATGGTTCCCGTCGGCCGTTCGATGAGGTGCAGGACGGCGTCGCCGGGGACCTCGAGGGCCTCCGCCTCCTGCAGGCGGGCCCAGGCCGTCGACCGGAACCGTTGGACGATCTCCTCGGTGGTCGTCACTCCACCGCCCTCCTCCCCACCGGAGATGGTACGCCGTGATGTCGCCGCGGTACGTGGTGGGTGCCGACAGGGCGTGAGGGCTCAGCGGGGCAGGAGTCGGCTCAAGCCGTCGAGGAGCAGGTCGAGGCCGAACTCGAAGTCGTCCCCGGTGGGTGGGTGCACGTGCTGGTGGATGTGTTCGGTCACGTGTGGGTACCGAGCGGTGTCGAGGGTCGTGAGGAACCGTGCTGCGGCCTCGCCGAGCTCCTCGTCGTCGTACGGGAACTCCTCGGCGAGGAGGGCGTGTCCGACCATGTGGAGCATGAGCGCATGGTAGGCGTGGCAGGTCTGCGCCTCGGTGAAGCCGGCCCGACGCAGCACCCCGAGGACTGCCTCCATCTGCTCCAGACGGTTCGGGCCGGTCCCGGAGTTGATGAAGGTCCTCGCTGCCCAGGGATGGCGGCGGAACATGTCCCGGGACGACACGGCGACCGTGCGAAGCGCGGCGACCCAGTCGGTGTCGTCGCCGGTCGGCACCTCGACCTCGTCGCTGACGGCCTCGACCATCCCATTGAGGAGGTCGCCCTTGTTCTTGACGTGGTTGTAGAGCGACATCACCTCGTAGCCGAGGCTCCCGGCGAGCTTCCGCATGCTCATGGCGTCGATGCCGTGCTCGTCGGCGAACGCGACGGCGGCCACGAGGAGGCGCTCGCGGGAGAGGGGGATGCGGTCGATGTCGTCGGTGGTGGTCATCCGCCTCTGCTGTGACCAACGTCACTGTACGTACAGCGTACGTTCTCGGCTACGGTGCTCTACGTACAGCGTACGTGCTCAGACACGGAGGACACCACATGGCGACGTCGCCCACCCGAGGAACCACGACGATGCGGGCCGTCCGCTGCGAGTCCTACACGTCGGTCGACGAGCTGCGCGTGAGCGAGGCCGCGGTGCCGGAGATCGGACCGGACCAGCTGCTGCTCCGGGTCGAGGCCAGCTCGGTCAACCCGTTCGAGTTCCACATGTCGACCGGGACGCCGTACTTCCTCCGGCTGACGAACGGCCTCCGGCGCCCGAAGAGTCCGACCCTGGGCAGCGACGTCGCCGGCGAGGTCGTCGCGGTCGGTGCCGAGGTCGACGGGTTCGCCGTCGGGGACCGGGTGGTCGGCGGCGCCGACGGCGCCTTCGCCGAGTTCGCGGTCTCGAAGCCCAAGCACCTCACGCACCGGCCGGACTCGATGTCGGCCGAGGACGGCGGCCCGCTGAGCATCGCCGGGCTGACGGCGCTGCAGGGACTGCGGGACTCGGGCCAGGTCGAGGCCGGTCAGCGGGTCCTCATCGTGGGCGCCGGCGGCGGCGTCGGCACCTACGCCGTGCAGATCGCCGCGGCGATGGGCGCCGAGGTCACCGGCGTGTGTAGCACCGGCAAGGTCGACCTCGTCCGGTCGCTCGGCGCGCACCAGGTCGTGGACTACACGACCGACGACGCGCTCGCCGAGGAGGGCGCCTACGACGTGATCTTCGACGTCGCCGGCGGTGCGAGCGTCGGTCGCTTCCTCCGCGCGCTGGCGCCGGGGGGCAGGTACGTGATGGCGTCGGGCGACAAGTCGAAGCGCTGGTTGGGGCCCATCCCGCGGGTGATCGGTGCGCTGATCCGGTCGAGGTTCTCGTCTCGAACGGCGGTGATGTTCATCGCCAGCGTCTCGGGTGAGGACATGGCCGAACTCGTCGCCTTGTACGAGCGGGGCGAGCTGCGGACGGTCATCGGCCACCGCTTCACCCTCGCCGAGATCGCCGAGGCGCTCGCGGTCATCGAGGACGGCCACGCCACCGGCAACGTCCTCGTCTCCCCCTAGTAGTGGTACGGGAAGTCCGACCAGTCCGGCGGGCGCTTCTCGAGGAACGAGTCACGGCCCTCGGCCGCCTCGTCGGTGCCATAGGCGAGCCGCGTGGCCTCACCCGCGAACAGCTGCTGGCCGACGAGCCCGTCGTCGATCAGGTTGAAGGCGTACTTCAGCATCCGGTTCGCCGTCGGGCTCTTGCCGTTGATCTCGGTCGCCCACTCCAGCGCGACCCGTTCGAGGTCGATGTGGTCGACGACGGCGTTGACCATGCCCATGCGGTGTGCGTCCTCGGCGCTGTACTCCCGGCCGAGGAAGAAGATCTCACGAGCGAACTTCTGACCGACCTGGCGGGCGAGGTAGGCGGAACCGAAGCCGCCGTCGAAGCTGGCCACGTCGGCATCGGTCTGCTTGAAGCGGCCGTGCTCACGGCTGGCGAGGGTGAGGTCGGACACCACGTGGAGGCTGTGTCCGCCGCCTGCCGCCCAGCCGGTCACGACGCAGATCACGACCTTGGGCATGAAGCGGATCAGTCGCTGCACCTCCAGGATGTGGAGGCGACCAGAACGGGCCGGGTCGATCGACTCGGCGGTCAGACCGTCGGCATAGCGGTAGCCGTCCTTGCCCCGGATGCGCTGGTCGCCGCCGGAGCAGAACGCCCACCCGCCGTCCCGCGGCGACGGGCCGTTACCGGTGAGCAGCACGCACCCGATGTCGCTCGATGTGCGGGCGTGTTCGAGGGACCGGTAGAGCTCGTCGACCGTGTGCGGGCGGAACGCGTTGCGCACCTCGGGCCGGTCGAAGGCGACCCGCACCGTCCCGCCGGCCACCGATCGGTGGTACGTGATGTCGGTCAGGTCGTCGAAGCCGGGAACGGGTTCCCAGGCGTCGGCGTCGAAGATCTCGGAGACCATCGCAGCAGGGTAGGGGTGGAGGACCTGACCACCGAACTGAGGGAGCCAACGACGGCCCCGATCACGAACGGGCCCGAGGAGCGTGCGGCCCGACGACGGCACCGGCCGCAGCCCGTCAGGGCGAGGACACGGGGAGGAGAGCGGGGCTCCGGGCTCCCCGCTCGGGGAGAGAACTCAGTGCAGGTTCAGGGGGTTGACGGCGTCCTGGAGCGGGAGGACGTGGGCGTAGTCGTTGACCGACAGCACGGCCCGCTTGTCGCCGGCGGCCCGGAGCACGGTGATCGAGGTGTGGTGGACCTTGATGAGGTTGTCGATGTCGGAGCTGAGCACCTCAGCGAGGACGGCGTTGATGACGCCGCCGTGGCAGGCGACCACGACCCGGTCGCCGTGGTGGTTGGCGACGATGCCGTCGACCGCGCCGATCACCCGCTTGCGGAACTCGTCTCGACCCTCGGCGTGCGGGTACGCGTCCCATCGGCGCGACCGGTGGCCGGCACGGAAGATCTCGACCAGCTCGTCCTGCTCGAGCACGTCGAGGAGCGCCTTGTCCTGGGGGAAGGACCGCCAGAGGTCGATCTCCCGGAGGCCGGTCACCTCGCTCGGCGCGAGCCCGTGGTGCGCTCCGATCGCCGCGCCGGTGTCCCGTGCGCGCTGGAGGTTCGAGCTGTAGACGGCGTCGATCTCCAGGGCGGCGAGTCGCTCGCCCACGGCTGCGGCCTGCTGCCGGCCGAGGTCGGACAGCGGCGCATCGAGCGCCTCGCCCATCGGGATGTCCTCGGTGTACGACTGCTCCCCGTGCCGTACGAGGAGCACCTCGCACATGCCCTCCAGGTCCGGGTGGAAGGGGTTCTCGAGGTCGACCGATCGGATGCGCTTCGTCACGGCAGCACCGTAGATCAGGGCGCTCTCGACGACGTATGCGAGGATGGGCGCGATGGCGCCCCGAGAGATCGCTCCGGACGGCATCGCGGCACCGGCGGCGAACTACGCGCACGCCATGGTGGTCGATGGTCCGGCCCGTTGGCTGCACACCTCGGGCGTGGTCCCGATCCGCCCGGACGGCACGGTGCCCGACGATCTGGTCGAGCAGACGCGCACCGTGTGGGACAACATCCTGGCGATGCTCGCCGACGCTGGGCTCCAGCCCTCCGACGTTGTCTCGGTGACGACCTATGTGGTCGCCGAGGAGCAGGACCTCTCGGGGGTCATGGCTGAGCGGGACCGAGCCCTCGGTGGACATCGGGCCGCGTCCACCCTCGTGACCGTGCCGCGCCTCGCCCGGGCCGAGTGGCGCATGGAGATCGCCGTGGTGGCCGCCGGGACGCCGTGACACCGATGCCTCCACTCTCGGCGGTGATCTTCGACTTCGGAGGCGTCCTGATCACGCCGATCACGCGCACCTTCTCGAAGATGGCCGAGTCGTTCGGCATCGACGGCTCGGTGCTCCGCGAGATCGTGATGGGACCGCTCGAGGCCACGAGCGACCATCCGTGGCACCTCGCCGAGCGTGGGCTCCTGCCCGTCGCCGACATCCAGGCGCAGCTCCAGCCCTATGCCGATGAGCACGGCGTCTCGCTCGCGGGCGATGAGATGGAGCGGTTGCTCGAAGAAGGTCACTGGTCCGTGAACGAGCAGATGATCGAGATGGTCCGCCGCAGCCGGAGTCGAGGTCTCGCCACGGCGATGTTGACGAACACGTTCACCGAGTTCCGGCCGACCCTCGAGCGGACGATCGACCTCACGCTGTTCGACGTGGTCGCCGAGTCGTCTCGCCTCGGCGCCCGCAAGCCGGACGCCGAGATCTACCGGTCGACCCTGGACGAGCTCGGCCTCGCTGACGCCGGGCGGGCGGTGTTCCTGGATGACTTCGCCCCGAACGTCGCGTCGGGGGAGCAGGTGGGCCTCCGCACGATCCACGTGACCGACATCGACGATGCGGCGGCACAGCTCGCCGAGATCCTGGAGGAGGCGCCGTGAGCGCAGCAGAGCGGTTCGATCTGAGCGGCCGGGTGGCGGTCGTGACGGGAGGGTCCCGTGGGCTCGGCCGGGAGATGATCCTCGCCTTCGCCGAGGCGGGTGCCGACGTCGTGATCGCGAGCCGCAAGCTCGACAACTGCGAGGCGCTCGCTGCCGAGGTGCGGGAGCGCTTCGGGCGGGAGGCGCTCGCCGTCGGCAGCCACGTGGGCGAGTGGGATCAGATGACCGAGCTGGCCGAGACGTCGATCGCGCACTTCGGTCACGTCGACATCCTGGTCAACAACGCCGGGATGTCGCCGCTCTACGGGTCGTTGAGCGAGGTCAGCGAGGGGCTGTGGGACAAGGTCCTCGGGGTCAACCTCAAGGGGGCCTTCCGGCTGAGCTCGTTGATCGGCGAGCACATGGTGGAGCGCGGGAGCGGCTCGATCATCAACGTCTCGTCGATCGCCGGGTCGAAGCCGACCCCTCGCGAGGTGCCCTACGGGGCGGCCAAGGCGGGGCTGGAGAACATGACCTCGTCGATGGCGCAGGCCTTCGGCCCGGCTGTCCGGGTGAACTGCATCGCCGCCGGGCCGTTCCTCACCGACATCTCCAATGCCTGGGACATGGAGGTGTTCGAGGCGACGGCCAAGGCGTCCATCGCGCTGCAGCGCGGCGGGCGTCCGGACGAGGTGGTGGGTGCTGCCCTCTACCTCGCCTCGGACGCCTCGTCGTACTGCACCGGCGCGGTGCTGCACCTCGACGGCGGCAGCTGAGCGGGCACCAGGCGCTCAGCCCGTCCGCTCCGTCCGATAGCGGCCGGCTCGTGCCCAGTTCGCCCGGGGGCGGCCGAGGTAGTACGCCGGCATGGGGGCGCCCTTGACCCGGTGCAGGGTGGTGATGATGTTCGCGTCGCCGATGGCCATGTGACTCTCCGTTCGTGGTCCCGGAGCGGGTGCTCCGGGTTGCTCTCGTTGACGTCTTCCACGATGACGGGTGGTCGCCGGAGGGTCTTGGAGGCCGCCTGGAGAGGTCCTGAAGAGCCGTTGGGGGCTCAGCCGGTGGGGAGCAGCGTCGCCGTTCCCACGGCGGGGAGCTCCCTCACGGTGCCGGTGGTGATGTCGAAGAGCACGGCGGTGCCCGATGCCAGCTCGACGTCGTCGCCCACGCCGCTGACCGATGCGACCAGCCAGCGGCCGTCGAAGTCGAGCCACACGACCTGACGGTCGGAGTCAGCGGGGATCGCCGTCGACCGGAAGCGCTCGGTGCCGTCGGACAGGTCCACCACGACCACCTCCCAGGGCCCGGGGACGAACGCGCCATCGGGGCCACCGCTGTCGGGTCCCTCCACGTAGGCGAGCGACGAGCCGTCGTCGGCGAGCTCGGCGTGGATGATCAGCGGTGGTGCGTTGTACTCGAGTCCGTCGGTGGGCGAGATGGGGAGGGCCTCGTCCGGCGAGTCCAGCGAGAACACCTGGACCAGCTCGGTGAGGTCGGCGAACGCTGCCGTCGCCCCGAGTCCCGCCGCCGGGGCGATCGAGGCCTGCACGACGTAGTACTCCGGAGCGAACCCGACAGCGAAGAACTCCTCGCTCCCCGTCGGCCCGGCGAGGACGATGTCGCCCTCGTCGGCCAACCCCTCGCCGTCGTCGCGCGTGGCGAGTACCTGGGTGAGCCCGTCGATCGACACGACGTCGTGGAGGCGGGCGTTGGAGCCGAGCTCGTATTCGACGGTCGCGTCGGCGCCGTAGAGCACGATCGAGCGGTCGAACGCCTCGTCGACCTGCTCCACCACGATCAGGGTCTCGTCCAGGCCCACGGCCAGGCGCGACGACTCGTCCAGGAGGAGCAGCGGTGACACCGTGCCGTCCGGTTCGACGAGGGACACCGTGGCCCCGTCGGCCAGGAGCATCGGCGGGAGGTCGGCGGGCGGTGGTGCCTCGGTCGTGGTGGTCGTGGACGGAGTGGTCGTGACCGTCGTCGGTGCGGCCGTGGTCTCCGGTGGCGCGGTCGTCGTCGGTGCGATGGTGGTGGGGGCGACCGTCGTCGTCGCCGCCGTCGTGGCAGCGGCTGCGGCCGTGGTTGCTGCAGGTTCGGTGTCGTCGTCCCCGCACGCGGCGAACACGATCGCAGCGGCGAGCAGCAGGGCGAGGAGGCTGCGCATGCCTCCAGCTTGGCGGACCGATCGGCTCGCGGGTCGCCGACTCAGCTCGGTCGCCATCCGTCGCCGTCGGGCTCCAGCCGGACGCCGGTCGGAGCGACGTAGTGGCTGCCGATCACGAGAACCTCCTGCTCGCTCCAGTCACTGAACGACCGCCGCCTGGTCGCCGTGCTGGCGACCGGGTCGACGTCCGCCGACGAGCAGAGCCCGGGTCGGGCGAGTTGGACGGGGTGGTGGGTCATGTCGCCGGTGATCACCGCCTGCTCGCCCTTGGACGTGATCCGCACGCTGACGTGGCCCGGTGTGTGGCCTGCGGTGGACTCGAGGCGGATCTCGTCGGTGAGCACGTGATCGGGCTCGACGAGGTCCGCGAGGCCGGCCTCCATGATCGGCGCGACGGAGTCGGCCTGGACGGCGACCGCCAGCTCACTCGTGTCCTCGGCCCAGTGCTCGTACTCCTCGCGAGCGAAGAGATGTCGCGCGCGCTCGAACGTCGGGACCCAGCGACCGTCCCGCAGCCGTGTGTTCCAGCCGACGTGGTCGACGTGGAGGTGGGTGCACACGATCGTGTCGACGTCCTCGACCGGACAGATCGCGTCGAGATCGTCCAGGAACGTGGTCTCGAGGCGGTCGAAGAGCGGCGTCGGGCGCTCCTTGTCGTTGCCGACGCAGGTGTCCACCAGAATCCGCCGGTCGTCGACCTCGAGGAGGAAGCCCTGGATCCGGATGTGGAACCTGTCGTGGTCACCCCACTGCGGCGCGATCCAGCCGATCTCGTCGACGACGGTCTGTTCGACCTCGGGCAGCAGCCATCGCCACTTCCACGATGCGTCGCTCTCGACGACGGCGGTGATCGACACATCGCCGATCCGCCAGGACCCCCCGTACGGCACGGGCGGATCGTAGGGGTCGGAACGCACCGGCGCGCCAGCGCTCGACCCTGTGACGGGCTGTTCAGCTCGTGCGGGCGAGGACTCCCTCGACGAATTCCATCGCGTCGCGCTGGTGCTCGATCTGCAGCTCGACGTCGTAGCTGCCGTGACCTGCGTCGAACCAGTCGACGCGGATCTCCTTGTCGAACGAGCGCATGCGGTCCTCGTAGGCCTCGAGTTGGCGGGCCGGGCAGCGGGCGTCGTTGCGGCCCTGGATGACGAGCACCGGCGCCCGGACGGCCTCGGCGTAGGTGATCGGGGAGCTGGCGGCGTGCTGCTCGGGGAGCTCCTCGGGCGTGCCGCCGAACAGGCCGACCTGGTACTGGCGCAACGTCTCGACCTGGTCCTCGTACATGAGCACCCAGTCGGCGATGGCGATGCCCGCCACGCCGGCGACCCACCGATCGGGCGAGCGACCGAGGCACAGCAGCGTGAGGTACCCGCCGTAGCTCCATCCGGTCACCACCACGCGGGCCGGGTCCGCGATGCCCTGGTCGACCAGCCAGTCGCGGCCGGCGGCCACGTCGTCGGCCTCGCGGCGTCCGAGCTCGCCCCGGATCGATGCCTCGAAGGCGCGTCCGAAGGTGGTGCTGCCCCGGTAGTTGATGCTCAGCACGGCGAAGCCCCGGTCGACCCAGGCCTGGATCCGGGGCGACCAGGTGTCGAACTGGGCCGTGGTCGGTCCGCCGTGCACGTCGACGACCGCCGGGTGCGGGCCGTCGCCATGGGGAGTGGCCAACCAGGCCTGGATCACCGAGTCGTCGCTCGACGGGTACCGAACCGACCGCCACCGGGAGCCCGCAGGCGCGTCGCCGCCCTTCAGGACGTCGTGAGCGTCGCCGGACGCCGGGTCCAACATCAGCACTCGCGCGGGGTGGGTCGAGTCGCCGGCCTGGACCACCACGCGACCGTCGTCGAGCACGTCCGCGCCGCCCACCGTCATCGGCTCGTGGCCGAGGGCCGTGACGGAACCGTCCGTGAGCGACCATCGGTGCAGTCGGGTCGTCGCCTCCGAGACCTGTTCCAGGAGGACCGACCCGGCGTCGGGCCACCACGCCCGCGGGAGCAGCTCACCGTCGAGGCGCGCCGTGGCATCGGGGTCCGGCTCCGTACGGTCCCCGGTCGCCGGATCCCACACCACGGGGAGTGCGAAGCCGCTCTGGTCCGAGGAGAGGAGCAGTCGGCCGTCGTCACGCACCGGTGACCAGGCGATGGGTCGGATGCGTGCGTCGCTCACCGCGAGCTCAGCGATCCGCTCGCCGCTCTCGACGTCGACGACGACGGGATGCAGGTCGATCGAGCCGCTCCCGGCCGCGGTGGCCATGACGAGCGTGGTCCCATCGGCGGAGAGGAGCGGTCCGATGCTGAGGGCGGTCTCCTGGAACCGGACCTGCGGCTCGGTGGTCGTCCCGTCGTCGTCGACGTGGGCGACGTGGCAGGCGAAGCCGTCGCGGGACGCTGCGGTGTGGCCGATCGTCGTGCCGTCGAGCGAGGTCGCGAAGCCGGCGAGCGCGGCCGGGTCCAGATCGGGGTGCCACGGCTCGGCGGCACCACCCGTCCACGGCACGCGAACGAGCACGCCGACCTCGTCACCGCCCCGATCGTCGAGGTAGGTCACCCACCGGCCCTTGGGGTCGAGGAAGGCGAGCGCGAGCCCGGTCGGGCGGTCGGTGAGGGGCCGGAGCTCGCCCGTGTCGACGTGCCAGGCGTGGGCCTGGGTGCGGCCGGGTCGGTTCGACAGCACCATGCCGCGGGTCGGTGCCCCCGAGGCGACGGTTGCTCCCGACACCGTCCACGCCCGGAACCGCTCGGCCCAGCGGGTGTCGTCGGTTCCATCCGTTGCCGCCGGCGGAGTCATCGCCGGAGCGTAGAGGCCGCCGCGCTTCAGAGCGGCCGTGCTCGCGCCGATCGGAGGATGTGCTCGCTGACGCCGTGGCCCGATTCGAGACCGCCGTCCCGGGAGGACGCGTCGAAGCCGGGGCGCTCACGCGTGCGCTCATCGACGTCGACGGGATGATCACCGACGACGAGGTCCTGCCGTGGCTGACGTGCTTCGGCGACCTGTTGGAGCGACCGGTCGGGTCGGCGGGCGACGCCCGCAAGCTCGGTGTCTTCCGCCGGGCCCGGACCTGGTTGCAGCGACCGTCGTCGTTCTTCGAGGACCTCCTGCACGCCGACGTCCGCGACGGCACCCGCAGCGCCCTCGCCTACGTGGACGCTGGGGTCGAGCTGGGGCAGGTCCTCATCGCCCTCGACGAGCACGCCTCCCACACCGAGATCGATGCGCTCGAACGCTGGCGCGAGATGCTCGCCGCGCGGCTGGTCCGCTCGAGGGTCGACGACCGAGTCGATTCGATCGAGCCCGGCGCGACGTCCGCCGGTCCCGACGACACCCGGCGGGCATCCCTGCTGGACGAGCTGGACGCGCTGGTCGGGCTCGACGAGGTGAAGCACGAGATCCGGGTGCTCATCGACCTGGCCACGGTGCAGCGACTGCGCGAGGAGCGTGGCCTCCCCGTGCACGAGGTCGCCCACCACCTCGTCCTGACCGGCAACCCGGGTACCGGCAAGACCACCGTCGCCCGCCTGTACGGCGGCCTGCTCGCGTCGATCGGCGTGCTGTCTCGTGGGCAGCTCGTCGAGACGGACCGAGCGGGACTCGTCGCCGGGTATCTCGGGCAGACCGCATCGCGGGTCGATGAGGTCGTCGAGGAGGCGAAGGGCGGGGTGTTGCTGATCGACGAGGCCTACTCGCTCGCCCGTGGTGACGACTACGGCAGCGAGGCGATCGATGCCCTGGTGAAGCGGATGGAGGACCACCGCGACGATCTCGTCGTGATCGTCGCCGGCTACCCCGCGGAGATGGAGGACTTCCTCGCCACCAACCCGGGCCTGCGGTCACGCTTCCCTCGGACCGTGCGGTTCCCCGACTTCACCGACGATGCGCTCGTCGAGGTCTTCCGCCGTCTCTCGACCGCCAATCGGATGCAGATCGGCGAGGGCGTGGCGGCCGCGGTCCGCACATGGCTCGCCGCGCAGGCCAGGGATCGGGACTTCGGCAACGCTCGCGAGGTCCGCAACCTCTTCGAGGAGATGCTGCGACGCCAGGCCAGCCGGCTGGTGGCCGAGGGGACGACCTCCGACGAGGCGTTGGCCAGCCTCCTCGCGGTCGATGTGCCGACCGCGGTCGTCAGCCCGGCTGCCATGCCGTGATCCGGCACCAGGGGCGGCCCCACTGGACGATCGCCCGCCGTCGGCGGCCCCGCTCGTCCTTCACGACGACGTGTCCGGGAGCGGTCGCGACCACCCGATAGCGGAGACCGGCCTTGTCGAAGCCCCACTGCACCGCCCGGACCGGTGGGCGACTGCCGGACGCCACTGGCACCGACGGCGGCAGCTGGAAGCGGCGGCTCATGCCTCGACCCCTCGGAGGCGGTCGACGATGGCCGCTGCGCTCTCGGCCCGAAGGACCGTCGTGGTCTCGGCCCGAGCGATCGCGACGCGGGTGCGGCGGTCCGACTCCAGGAGTCGGTCGAGGCCCTGAGCCGACGGTGCGAGGATCAGCGTCGGCACCTCGAGCTCGCCGAGCTGCGTGGCGAGCTCGTCGGCGAGGGTCCAGCGGTGGGCCAGCCGGACGAGCCGGCGCGGCGCGAGCCCGGCCCGTCCTCCGCCGAGCACGAGGGGAGCGACGACGATCGCGAGGTCGACGTCGTGGGCGAGGAGGTCGGCGTTGGTCATCGAGTGGACCCCGCCGTCGATGAGGTCGCCGTGTGCGCTCGTCGGCACCGGAGGCGTCGCCCCGGGTACCGCGCAGGAGGCATCCACCGCTCGGGGGAGCGGGAGCTCACTGCGTCGCTGCAACACGACCCGGCGACGTCGGGAGCGGCTCCACGCGACGACCGAGAGGGGAGCGTCGGGCCAGGCCCGGTTCCTGATGCGCTTGGCGAGCTCCTCGCCGACCCCCGGATCTGGGGCCGAGGGCCGGTGGGCGAGCACGCCGACCGCGGTGCCGGCCACCCGGCGAGCGCCGACCACGACAGGCCCGATGACCGCGGGGAGTGACCGGGATGGCGCGCCGATCGGAACGGCACCTGCCTCGGGGTCAGGGTCGGGCAGCCCACCGACGTGACGGCTGAGGGCATGGAGATCGCTGCCGTGGCGGAGGTAGGCCCCGACGAGCGAGCCGACCGAGGTCCCGACGAGGTCGTGCGCGTCGCGCGGGTCGAAGCCGGTCTCGTCTCGGACCGCGGCGAGCGCGCCGACGATCCAGTCCCAACCGAACGAGCCGCCGGCCCCGAGGACGAGACCGATGCGGTTCACTCGCCGCAGGGGAGGCCGCCCTCGATCGTTCCCACGTCGCCAGAGCCGTCGTCGATGATCAGGTACGTGCCCGGCACGTCGATCACGTCGACGCCGAGGACCTCGTCCCGGGTCACCGTGGCTCCCCGCGTCGCGAACCGCTCGACGATGCCGTCGAAGGGCACGCCGACGGCGACGCCCTCGATCGTCGCCGGCACGGGGCCGATGGGGTCCTCGCCCACGTCGAAGCTGCGCCACGCGAACAGGTCGAACGACTCGGGCGCCGCGCCGTCATCGAGGAACAGCAGCACGAGGAACGGCCACTCCATCACCCAGATCTGCTCGCCTGGGCAGGTCCCGTAGGCGGAGATCGGATCGATCGGACCCGTGTCGATCGAGGGCGGGCCCAGCACGGTCGAGACCGCCGAGGAGACCAGCCCTCGTTCCTGACCGAACGCGGCGACGTCGAGGCCGTCAGGTTGCAGCGTGACCGTGGGCGGGGCGTCGAGGCCGCAATTGAGGCCGGCGAGATCGTCCAGCTTGGCCCCGGCGATGGCCCGGGCGGCCGGCGTGGCCTCCTGATCCTCGAGGACCCGGAGCACGTCGACCAGCTCGAGGGAGTTCTGGTCGGCCGATGCCGAGATCGTCGCGAGCGCGTCGGCGTCCACGACGCTCACGAGCGAGGCGAGCGCGGCACAGGTGTCGGGGTCGGCCGGGGGACCCGACGGCGCCGCCGTGGTCGAGGTCGTGGACGAGCTCGGCGAACCGCCGCCGGCCGGTGCGGCGGTGTCCTCCGGTGCGACGGTCTCGTCGGGAGCGGCGGTACTGCCCGGCGGGGCGGTGTCACCGGGCGCTGCCGTGCCGGCGGGCGGGATCGAGGTGGCCGAAGCTCCCGACCCGAGCAGGATCGGGAGCTCGGTCGTGGTGGTCGCGGCCAGCGCACCAGCGGCCGGAGCCGCGTCGTCGTCGCTGTCGCCGGCGCAGGCGGCGAGGAGGAGGGCCGCGACGAGCAGGCAGGCGCGCAGGGGAAGTCGATCGATCACCGGGTCCATCCTGCCCGACGGGCTCCGGGTGCCGGGCGCGCCCCGGCTAGCGTCGCCCACTCGATCGGGTGATCGGAACGGGAGGGGTCATGGAGGGTCGATTCAGCGTCGCCGACAAGGTGATCGTGATCACCGGCGCCAGCTACGGACTCGGCGAGTACTTCGCCACCGAGCTGGCGAAGCTCGGCGCCGAGCTCGTGCTGACGGCGCGGACAGCGGAGCTGCTGGAGCAGACGGCGGAGACGTGCCGGGGTCACGGAGCGAAGGTGACCGCGATGGCCGGCGACGTCTCGAACGAGGACGACGTGAGCGACGTCGTCGAACGCGCCGTGTCCGAACACGGCCGAATCGACGTCCTGATCAACAACGCCGGGATCTCGGACATGCGTGGTGTCTCGGCCGAGGCCTTCGACGTCGAGACGCTCAACGCCATCATGGACGTCGATCTCGTCGGTGCGTTCATCATGGCGCGCGACTGCGGGCGGCAGATGCTGGCCCAGGGATCCGGCTCGATCATCAACATCTGCTCGATCATGGGCTCCGGCGCGAACGAGCTGAACGTCATCGCCTACACCGCAGCGAAGGGCGCACTGCGGAACCTCACCCAGCAGCTGGGCTGTGAGTGGGCGGACCGGGGCGTCCGGGTGAACGCCATCTCGCCCGGCTTCATGGCCACCGAGATGACGAAGGCCGCCCTGGAGGGCCTCGGCGTGGCCGAGTACGTCGCGAGCCGGACGCCCATGCGTCGCATCGGTGACGTCGAGGAGATGATGGGCCCGCTGCTGTTCCTGGCCTCCGACGCATCGAGCTACGTCACCGGCGTCGACCTGCTCGTCGACGGCGGGACCAACGCCGGCAACGGCTACTACCAGATCGCCCCCGGACACGCGGGCTGGGGCGAGAAGATCGGCATGGAGAAGGTCGGTGAGCCCTACGCCGGTCTGGCCGAGCTCCCGGACCGATTCGACGCCTGGAAGATGGGTGTGCCGGGCATCCACTACCCGATGCCGGAGGAGGGCTGAGGCGCCGACCGTGGTCCGGCGCTAACGGACCATCAGCGACAGCACGAACAGCACCAACATGACGGTGCCGAACAGCAGCCCCACGCCGATCGGGTGCCGGAGCGCCCAGGGGCTCGGGCGGTCGGCCGAGATCAGCTCGGCGAGCACGACGTGGCGTCCGGACTCGGCCCGATAGGTCGAGCAACGAGCCAGGAGGGAGACACCGGCGTCGTCGTCGGTCAGTGCCCTCGGTGCTGCGAGGTGGGCCGAGCGCTCCTCGCTGAGCGCCTCGAGCCGCTCCCGGCGACGGTGCCACACCCCCCAGACCCGGGGAGGGCAGGAGGCCAGGAGTCGCGCCTCCGCGCCGGTGTCGTCATGGCTCGCCGAGCAGACCAACGCCTCGACGAACCCGATCTCGACGAGTTGGTGCTGCTCGCTGTCGGGGTCGGTCTCGCGCAGGACCGCCTCGGCCACGGCGAACGCACCCGACGGGTCGCGGCCGGCCTCGCGGACGAGGACGTCGGCGACCGTCGACGCAGCGAGCCAGTTCGGGCGCTCGCGGAACCAGTCGGCCCCGAAGCGTCGCGGCGGTACCTCGGACTCGTCGACTCCGGCGGAGGCGAGCAGCTCCGCGGCGACGATCGCTGCTGGGTTCACGAGCGTCGTCGCCGTCGGGACGACCGGGAGCCCGCGGACATCGGAGCGCTCCCGTGGTCCATCACCTGGTCGAACGTAGCGGGCACGAGTTGGTGTGGAGGAACCCCGATCGGCGACCATGGAGGCCGGGTCATCGGTCACACCACCGCCACTCGATGAGGTGATGCGGTCGATGAGCGTCGGGAGTGGGCCGCAGGAGGGGGTCGCCCGCTCCCGACGCGAGAACGAGGGAGGACACGTCGTGCAACAGGTACCGATCGCGGAAGGGCTCTTCACCTGGCCCGCCGAGGAGCCGCGGCTGCTCGGCGCCCGCTGCACGAAGACCGGCACGATCGTGTTCCCGTCCGACGCCTCCGCTCCCGGCTGCGCACCCGAGGACATGGAGACCGTGGAGCTCTCGTCCCGGGGCACGCTGTGGTCCTGGACGATCCAGGGCTTCCCGCCGAAGTCACCTCCCTACGCCAAGGTCGAGACGCCGGCGACCTTCGAACCGTACGGGGTGGGCTACGTCGAGTTGCCCGGAGAGCTCCGGGTCGAGACCCGGCTGACCACCGCCGATCCCGACGAGCTCGAGATCGGCATGCCGATGGAGCTGCGGATCGTCCCCTTCATGGACGACGAGGCCGGCAACACGGTGATGACCTTCGCGTTCGCACCAGCCGAGGAGGGCTGACCCATGGCCACTGACGACGTCGCGATCATCGGCATCGGGATCCACCCGTTCGGCCGTCACGAGGCGAGCGGGCTCGACCAGGGCACCCACGCCGCCCGCGAGGCCCTCGCAGACTCGAGTCTCGAGTGGACCGACATGGAGTTCGCGTTCGGTGGCAGCACCGCCGCCGGACAGGCCGACATCATGGTGAACAACCTCGGCCTGAGCGGCCTGCAGTTCATCAACGTGGTCAACGGCTGCGCCACCGGCGGCAGCGCGCTGATCTCGGCCGTCAACGCCATCCGCTCCGGCGCCTTCGACGTCGGCATGGCCGTCGGCTTCGACAAGCACCCACGCGGCGCCTTCGACCCGATGCCGGCCGACTGGGGCATCGGCGATTGGTACGGCGACACGGGCCTCATGCTGACCACCCAGTTCTTCGGCATGAAGATCCAGCGATACATGCACGACCACGGGATCTCGGCGAACACGCTCGCGAAGGTCTCGGCCAAGGCCTTCCGCAACGCCGAGAAGAACCCCAACGCCTGGCGGCGCAAGCCGTTCTCCGAGGAGGAGATCCTCGAGGCGCCGATGCTCAGCAACCCGCTGACCCAGTACATGTTCTGCTCGCCCGGTGAGGGCGGCGTCGCGCTGGTGCTGTGCCGGGCCGACAAGGCCCACGAGTACACCGATTCGCCGATCTTCGTGAAGGCCGCGACCGTGCGGACCCGTCGCTTCGGCACCTTCGAGGTCTTCAACCCCTGGTTGGCGATCGACCGCACCGACAGCCCGACGGTCGATGCCGCCAAGGCCGCCTACGAGCAGGCCGGCATCGGACCGGAGGACGTCGACGTCGCGCAGATCCAGGACACCGAGGCCGGTGCCGAGGTCATGCACATGTCGGAGAACCTGCTGTGCGCCGACGGCGACCAGGAGGAGCTCATCCAGACCGGTGCGACCGAGATCGACGGGTCGCTGCCGGTCAACACCGACGGCGGCTGCATCGCCAACGGCGAGCCGATCGGCGCCTCCGGCCTCCGCCAGGTCTACGAGAACGTGCTCCAGCTCCAGGGCCGCGCCGGCGACCGGCAGGTGCCGGGCGATCCGCAGGTCGGCTACACACACGTGTACGGCGCGCCCGGCCTGAGCGCGGTCACGATCCTGTCGAAGTGAGCAGCGAGATCTTCCGTTCCCGCCACGTACCCGGCTCTCGGCGGGCGCTCTAAGGTTCCCTCGCCGCGAACGACGGAGGGGGAGACGTGGACGTCCCGACCAAGATCCTGCTCGACGAGAGCGACCAGCCGACCGCCTGGTACAACCTGATCGCCGACCTCCCGGAGCCGCCGCCACCACCGCTGCACCCCGGTACGCACGAGCCGGCCGGTCCGGAGGACTTCGCTCCGCTGTTCCCGATGGGGCTGCTCGAGCAGGAGATGTCGCCGGAGCGCTACATCGACATCCCCGGCGCGATCCTCGACATCTACCGACTGTGGCGGCCGTCTCCGCTGTTCCGGGCCCACCGCCTCGAGTCCGCGCTCGGCACCCCGGCTCGGATCTACTACAAGTACGAGGGCGTCAGCCCGGCCGGCTCGCACAAGCCGAACACGTCCGTGCCGCAGGCCTACTACAACGCCCAGGAGGGCGTGAAGAAGCTCACGACCGAGACCGGGGCCGGGCAGTGGGGCACGGCGCTCGCCTTCGCCACCCAGATGTTCGGCATCGAATGCGAGGTGTGGCAGGTCCGGGCCAGCTACGACCAGAAGCCGTACCGCCGCACGATGATGGAGGTGTACGGCGCGACGGTGCACGCGAGCCCCTCGCCGCTCACGAGCTCCGGACAGGCGATCCTCGATGCCGATCCCGACTCGCCCGGTTCGCTCGGCATCGCGATCAGCGAAGCGGTCGAGGTGGCGGCACAGAACCCCGAGATCCGCTACGCGCTCGGCAGCGTGCTCAACCACGTCCTCCTGCACCAGACGGTGATCGGCGAGGAGGCGTTGCTCCAGCTGGCCAAGGTCGGCGAGACCCCTGACCTGATCGTCGGGTGCACGGGGGGTGGCTCGAACTTCGCCGGCCTGGCCTTCCCGTTCCTCCGCGAGAAGCTGGCCGGCAAGATCTCACCGACGATCCGCGCCGTCGAGCCCGCGGCCTGCCCGTCGCTGACCCGCGGCGTCTACGCGTACGACTTCGGCGACACGGCGGGCATGACCCCGCTGATGAAGATGCACACCCTGGGCCACGACTTCGTGCCCGACACGATCCACGCCGGCGGCCTCCGCTACCACGGCATGTCGCCGCTCATCAGCCACGTGTACGAGCTGGGCCTGATGGAGGCGACGAGCAAGCACCAGCGCGACTGCTTCGCTGCCGGCATCCAGTTCGCCCGAACCGAGGGCATCGTGCCGGCACCGGAGCCGACCCACGCGATCGCAGCGGCGATCGACGAGGCCATGCGGTGCAAGGAGAGCGGCGAGGAGAAGGTCATCCTCACGGCCCTGTGCGGCCACGGCCACCTCGACCTCGCCGCCTACGAGCGCTACTTGGCCGACGACATGGTCGACTTCGAGTACCCCGAGGCGAAGGTCCAGGACGCGCTGACGCGCCTGCCCCAACTGGCGTAGCGAGCAGCCACGCCGAGGGGCGCCGCGTCAGCGCGCCGACGACGACCCGTCGGCGGCGGGCGGATCTCCCAGCTCCTCGACCGCCAGGTGGAGGGCGCGGAGGAGGCTGGCCAGCCGAGCTCGCTGGTGGTCGTCGAGCGCTGAGACGAGCCGGGCCTCTTTGGCCACGTGGGCGTCGAGGGCCTCGTCGACGAGGGCGAGGCCCTGCTCGGTCAGCGAGACGAGCACGACCCGCGCGTCCTCGGGATCGCGCTCGCGCTGGACCAGACCCCGGGCTTGGAGCCGATCGATGCGGTTCGTCATCGCGCCCGAGCTGACCATCATCGAGTCGAGGAGCGCCCCGGCGCTCAGCCGGTGGGGTGCCTCGTGGCGCCGCAGGGTCGCCAGCATGTCGAACTCCCAGTCCTCGAGCCCGAAGCGGGTGAACGTGGCCCGCAGGTGGGGACGGAGCAGGCGGTCGAGCCGCGAGACGCGGCCGACCACCTCCATGGGCGTCACGTCGAGGTCCGGCCGTTCCCGTCGCCACTGCTCGATGATCCGATCGACGTGGTCACCTGACACGTCGTCAGCGTAGCGCCCAGATCTCTTGACATCGAGAGATCTCCAGGTATCTTGATATCGAGAGATATGGGAGATCTCATGACCGCCACCCGAGTCCGTCCACCATCTTCCTTCAGCGCGCGCCGGAGCTCGCCGGTCGAGACGTCGACCATCTGGCTGCTCCTCGCCACCGCGCTGGCTCCCATCGCCTGGGGCACGACCTATCTCACCGCCACCGAGTTGCTCCCCGACGGGCGGCCGCTCTTCTCCGCCGCGTCGCGGGCGCTGCCCGCAGGCCTGGCGTTGGCGCTCGTCACCCGGACCCTGCCGACCGGGGTCTGGTGGTGGCGTGCCCTGGTCCTCGGCGTGCTCAACATCGGCGGCTTCTTCGCGCTGCTCTTCGTCGCCGCCTACCGCCTCCCCGGCGGCGTCGCCGCGACCCTGGGCGCCATCCAGCCGCTCGTCGCCGCTGTCCTGGCCGCCGTGCTGCTCGGCGAGCGCCTACGAGGCACGAACGTCCTGGCAGGGCTCCTCGGCGTCGTCGGGGTCGGCCTGCTCGTCCTCCGGGCCAACGCATCCCTGGACGCATGGGGCGTGGCTGCCGGGCTCGGCGGAGCGGTCTCGATGGCGTCGGGTGTGGTGCTCGTGAAGCGATGGGGACGACCGGTTCCCCTGCTCGCCTTCACGTCGTGGCAGCTGGTGGCGGGTGGGCTCGTCCTCGTCCCGCTCGCCCTCGCCGTCGAGGGCGGGCCACCTGTGCTCTCGACTGCCAACGTCGTCGGCTTCGTCTGGCTCGCCTCGGCCGGTACGGCGCTGGCGTACGCGCTCTGGTTCCGTGGCGTCCAGCGGCTGCCGGTCGCCAACGTGACCCTCCTCGGACTGCTGTCGCCGGTGGTCGCCGCGCTCGGTGGCCTCATCGTGCTCGGCCAGACGCTCGGCCCGGCGCAGACCCTCGGCGTTGCCGTGGTCCTGGTCGCCATCGTGGTCGGGCAGCGACCGGCCCGCAGTGTCGGCACCCAGCAGTCCCGCGACGGCGATGCGGCGTCCTAGGGTTGCGAACGGAGCGCCGTCCCTCGACCGAGGAGCCCCCGAACTCCGATGTCCCTCCGCCGTGACACCCACCGCGACGACCCCATGTCGGTGCTCGCCCACGTCCCCGAGCGGGCCAACATCGTGGTGCCGATCGCCAACGGCGAGCCGGTCACGCTGCTCGACACGCTCGAGCACAACGCCGAGCTCCTCACCGACGTCCGCATCCACCAGATGCACGCGCTGCGCGACCGGCCGTACCTGCACGGCGAGCACGATGGCCACCTCCGACACGTCGCCTACTTCCTGAGCCACCTGACGCGCGGCCCGTTCGCGAAGGGCCAGTGCGACCACGTTCCGGGCAACTTCTCCGACGTGCCGGAGCTGATGGCCCGGGCGAAGCCCGATCTCGTGATCGCCGCCTGCTCGCCGCCCGACGACCACGGCTACTTCTCCCTCGGGCCGTGCGCCGACTACGTCTCATCGTTCATCGGTGAGGTGCCGTTCTTCCTCGAAGCGAACCAGCAGATGCCGCGGACCTCGGGTCGCAACCAGGTCCACGCCAGTCAGATCGCCGGTTGGGTCGAGGCCGACTGGCCACTCGTCACGATCGACCCGGCACCCATGTCCGACATCGATCGCCGCATCGCCGGCTTCATCGCCGAGCGCATCCCCGACCGGGCGACGATCCAGGCGGGCATCGGTTCGATCCCGAACGCGGTGCTCGAAGCGCTGCGCGGCCACCGCGACCTCGGGCTCCACACCGAGCTGCTCTCCGACGGTGCCGTCGACCTCGTCCACCGAGGCGTGCTCACCGGCGTCCACAAACGGATGAACCGCAACACGATGGTCACGACGTTCGCGCTCGGGTCCCAGAGCGTCTACGACTTCGTGCACGACAACCCCGCCGTGGAGTTCTGGCCCGTGGAGTACGTCAACGACCCCCGCCGCATCGGGCGGGAGCCGCGCTTCGTCTCCATCAACGCCACGATGGAGGTCGACCTGCTGGGGCAGTGCGCCAGCGAGACCCTCAAGGGCAACCTCTACTCGGGGAGTGGCGGCCAGGCCGACTTCGCCCGCGGAGCGATGTTCTCCGACGGGGGACAGGGCTTCATCACCCTGCACTCCGCGACCAAGGACGGATCGGTCTCACGGATCCGCTCGCAGCTCACGTCGGGCTCGATCGTGACGACGAACAAGAACATCGTCGACAAGGTCGTGACCGAATGGGGCGTCGCCGAGCTCAGGGGCCGATCGGTCCGGGAGCGAGCGCAGAACCTGATCAACGTCGCTCACCCCGACCATCGCGCCCAACTCCGCTCCGAGGCGTCCTCGCTCGGCTTCCTCTGAGCGACGCGTTCCGTCGAACGCGGGCCGGCGAGGGCACTGCGGGCCGTTCATCGACCGTCCCTGCGCAGGTCACCGGGGCGATGCCGCCCGGCCGCTCGCTTGAGCAACCCTGGGGTCCCATGGAGCGGAGAGACCCCGTACCCCCGGGGACCGCGACGATGAGCGGTCACCTCGTCCTGTTCGACCTCGATCGCACGCTCGTGCGGGACTCCAGCCTCGCGACGGTCGCCCGCGTGGCGTTCCGATACCGCCTGCTCAGCCCGTGGCGCATGGCGGTCGCGCTCGCTCGCAACGCGCGCTACGCACGGACGGGTGAGCAGGGCGACATCGCGGGCTGGGCCCGCGACACCGTGCTGAGCACCATCGCCGGACGGCCGGTGGACGAGCTGCACACCGTCGTCGACGAGAGCATCGAGCGGCTCGTGCCGAAGGTCCGGCCGTCGATGCGACGCGCCCTCGACGGCCACCTCGCGGCCGGGGACCGCTGCGTCGTGCTCTCGGCCAGCCCGCACGAGCTGGTGGACGGGCTCGCACGGCGTCTCGGCGCCGAGCGCGGCGTCGGCACTCGCGGCGAGATCGTCGACGGCCGCTGCACCGGCCGCCTGGTCGGGCCGTTCTGTCACGGTCAGGGGAAGCTCGCCCGGCTCCGGGTGGAGATCGGCCCCTTCGAGCTCGGTGAAGCGACCTGCTACACGGACTCGGCGTCGGACCTCCCGTTGCTCGAGGCCGTTCGACGCCCGGTCGTCGTGTGCCCGGACGATCGCCTCCGGCAGCTGGCGACCGAGCGGGGCTGGCGGATCAGCGAGTGAGCGTCACCTCCAGGCGCTGTCGAACGGCCCGGATAGCCTGAACCCCGCGCGGGCCCGGCGTCGCCCGGTCGCAGACAACGGAGGAACAGGTGAGCGAGACCGCAGCGCTGGTGATCGTCGATGTCCAGAACGACTTCTGCGACATCCCCTCCGCGTCGTTGCCGGTCACCGGCGGCGTGCAGGTGGCCCGCGACATCTCCGACTTCGTGACGCTCGCCGCCGTGGGGTACACCCGCATCGCCGCGACCCGCGACTGGCACGAGGACCCGGGCGACCACTTCTCCGACGAGCCCGACTTCGTCGACACGTGGCCCCACCACTGCGTGGCCGGCAGCGAGGGCGCCGAGTTCCATGCCGATCTCGATCTCGCCGAGGTCGACGCCGTCTTCTCCAAGGGCCGCTTCTCCGCCAGCTACACCGGCTTCGATGGCTCGAACGAGGAGGGCGCCCAGCTCGGAGCGTGGCTCCAGGAGGCCGAGGTCGAGCGGGTCGACGTGGTCGGCCTCGCCACCGACCACTGCGTCCGGGCGACCGCGCTCGACGCGGCCGCCGCGGGGTTCCGGACCAGGGTGCTCCTGCCGCTCACCGCCGGCGTGGCCCCGGAGACGACCGACGCCGCGATCGAGCAGCTCCACGGTGCCGGGGTCGAGCTCGTCGGTACGCTGCCGCCCCGGGACTGATCGACCCGTGCCCGACGGCGCCCGACTGCGGGTCGACGTGTGGTCCGACTTCCTGTGCCCCTGGTGCTACGTCGCCTCGCCGCGGGTCCGGTGGCTCGACGCCGACGACCGCGTCGAGGTCGTCCGCCTGCCGTATCAACTGCACCCGTCCATCCCGGTCGCCGGTCGGTTGACGGCCGACGTCTACGGCCGGGGTGACCGCGAGCGGGCCGAGGCAGCGCTCCGCGGCTTCGCCGAGATGTGCGAGGCCGAGGGACTCCCGTGGCGGGTGCCGACGAAGGTGCCCAACACGCAGATGGTGCTGGCGATCGACGACTGGCTCAGGGAGCGCGATCCGGACGTACACCGTCGCTTCCACGATCTCGTCTTCGCCGCGCTCTGGGCCGAGGACCGTGATCTGACCTCATCGGCCGTGGTCGCCGAACTGGTGGAGGCCGCTGGTGGACCCGTCGACGACGCTCTCGTCGCGGGGTCCGGCGAGGAGGCGCACGCTCGGCTGGCGGATCTCCGGCAGTCGGCGAACGAGGTCGGCGTCGGCGGCACGCCTTCGTTCGTCTTCGGGCAACTGGTGGTCCCGGGCATGCAGGCCGAGGAGTGGTTCGAGCGGATCGTCACCAAGATGACGGCCGCCGACACCTGAGCGCAGTGCCTGACCGCCAGCTGACCACCGTCGGTACGGCTCGAACGGCCCCCCGAACACGCTCGGAGTAGGTAGCGTCTAGGGCGTGGCGTCCGTCAGCGTGCCGGTCCGCACCCTCGAAGAGGGTGAGCTCCTGCCGAAGGTCTGTGCAATCACGGGGAAGAAGGCCGACCGGCAGCTCCGCGTGGTGATCAGCCGGACCCCGTTCTGGGTCTGGTTCCTGCTGCCGCTGCCGCTCCTCTTCATCCCGGCCTGGGCCTTCGCGACCGAGCGAGTGGTCGGGCGGATCCCGGTGATCTCACGGGTGCATCGCGGTGCCACGGCACTCGCCGCCGTGCGCGTGGCGCTGCTCGTCGCCGCGGCGGTGGTCGCCGCCGCCGGGGTGATCGGCGCCATCGCCGGGTGGCCGGGCCTCCTCGGCTCGATCGGTCTGCTCGCGGCCTGGGCCGCGCTCGGCGGCCAGCGGTCCCGCTACTCGGTGCGGGGCCGGATCGATCCCGACGGCACGAGCGTCACCTTCGAGGGCGTCGCTCCGACCTTCGCCGACGCGGTCGAGCAGCTGCAGCCCTTCTTGCGCTGATCACGGCCTCCGCTCGAGCGATCAGAGCGTGCCGAAGGCAGCCGTGAACCGACCCGTCGCGGCCTGCTCGGCGACGGGAGCCAGGTCGTCGTGGGTCTCGGCCGCGAGCAGTCGCTCACCCAGGCCGAGCGCGAGTCCCAGACCATGGAGCCGATCCAGTAGGTGCGTGCCGGAGCCGGGACCGCGCATGGGGAGACCCAGGAGCGCGGAGGGCTCGGGTCGGGCCAGGCCGAGCGCCCACCAGCTCTCGTCGACCGTCAGCGCGGCGACGGCATCGCCGTAGGGGCCGTCGAGGGCCTCGAGCAGATCAGCGACGACCGCCTCGGTCACCTGCGGCGTCCGCGCCCGCAGCACGAGCACGGGCCCGTCGCCGTCGACGAGCCCGGCTGCGATGCGTTCGTCCTCGTCGTCGAGCTCGGGTCGGAGCTCGGCCGCGCCGGCCGGAGCGGTGAGTGGGGATGTCACATCGAGCACGACGGTGACCGGGTGCCCGGTCGACGACGCGATCCGGACGGTGTCGTCCAACGCGGCCTGGGCGAGCTCGAGCGCCTGTTCGGCCGTGCAGGGTGGGATGAAGCCGCTCCCCGGTGCGTCCGGGGTGGCTTCGGTGGCGGCGACGACGATCCTGGCCATGGCTCGCCGAGGCTAGCCAGCTCACGTGGACCGGCCCCCAGGGGCCGGGGCGGCGGTCAGGCCCGGTCGGGTCGCTGGCGGGCCGGCGGGTGGGCGAGCGCCTCGCCGTCGACCGGTCCGAACACGTGGGCGCGAGATGGGTCGAGCCCGACGGCGAGGATGTCGCCCACCGGCCGTGCCGGGCCAGGAACGGCGACTCGGATCCGGACGCCCGATGGGACCCGGAGGTGGGTGAGGGTGGTGGCGCCGAGCGGTTCGGTCTGGACGACCTCGGCGCTCACGATCAGATCCCCGCGACGAGGCGGGACCGACACGTCTTCCGGCCACCATCCGGTGGTCAGCCGCAACCCGTCGAAGGAGGCGAGCCGGGGGTTCCAGGTGGTGGTCTCGTTGCCCTCCACCTGGAGCACGGTGCCGACGTCGCGCTCGCGAACGGTCGCGGGGAGCATGACCATCGCGGGCTCGCCGAGCAGCTCGGCGACGACGACGTCGGCCGGCCGGTCACGGAGTTGGGCGAGGGTGCCGAACTGTCGGACCTGGCCGCGATCGAGCACGGCGATGGTGTCGGCGATCGCCATGGCCTCGATCGGATCGCTCGTCGCCAGGATCACCGTCATGCTCGCGAGTCGGTCGGCGAGACGTTGGCGGAGGAGCAGGCGGCGATGCGGATCGAGATCGGCGAAGGGCTCGTCGAGCAGGAGCACCCTCGGCGGGTCCACGAGGGCTCGAGCGCTCTGGACGAGGAGGCGCTGGCCACCGGAGAGCGTGGCGTTGCCCTCGTCGAGCAGCTCCTCGACGCCGAAGCGGTTGGCCTCCCGCTCGACCTCGGCCTGGTGGTCGACCTCTCGCCGCCGGAGGAAGAGCGGCAGGATGATCGACCGCCGTGGTGTGAGCTTCGACGGGAGCATGTTCTCCCGCATCACCAGACCGACCTGCCGCTCACGCGTCGGCACCGTGGTGATGTCCACACCGTCGAGCAGCACGCGGCCCTCGCTCGGCCGGGTCAGCCCGGCGACGACTCGGAGGATCGTGCTCTTGCCCGAGCCGGAGCGACCGAGGACGCAGATCGTCGAGCCGTCCTCGACATCGAGATCGATGCCGTGGAGCGACGGTTCCTCCCCACGCATCGCGTGCACGCCCACCAGCGTGATCCGTGCCATCGCTCAGCCCCCGGACGCCTCATCGACGTTGAGCGCCCCGCACTCGTGGAGCTCGGCGACCTCGGCGTCGCCCAGGTCGAGCCACTCGGCGAGGACCTCGCCGTTGTGCTCACCCCGATGCGGCGCCCCGCCGCGCACCCCGCTCTCGGCGTCGCTGAAGCGGTACGGCGACTGCACGACACGGCGAACACCGCCGGCCCGGTCGTCGACCTCGGCGGAGACGCCACGATGCTGCGCGGTCGGCGAGCGCACGACGTCCTCGGGGGCCCGCACGTCGGCCCAGGGGAGGTTCGCATCCTCCAAGGCTCGACGGAGCACATCGCGATCGTCGAAGCCGAGGACCCACTCGGCGATCGCTGCGTTCCGGTGGGCGATCTTCTCGTCGAGGCTCGCGCCCTCGGGCGTCGGGTCGACGACGCCGTGGATCCGGTTGAGCTGACGCCACAGGTACTTCGGCTCGGAGCTGATCAGCAGGTCGCCGCCGACTGCGGCGAACACCTGCCCTCCGAGACGGACGATGGCCGACTCGTCCAGGGCGTGGTGGACGTAGTCGTCGGTGGCGAGCATGGCATCGAACATGGCGAGGTCGATGTGCTGCCCTCGCCCGGTCCGCTCGCGGAGCTGGAGCGCAGCGAGGAGACCGACGAGCCCGTGGAGCGCAGCGTTGGTGTCGGCGACCGACAGCACGAGGTCGGAGGCGGTGCGCTCGTCGAAGCGAGCCTGGCGCCCCAGGACCCCGGACTCGGCGTGCAGCACGGGGGCGTAGGCCTGGCGTCCGGACTCGGGGCCGTCCTGGCCGAACCCCGTGATCGAGAGCATCACGAGACGAGGGTTGCGGGCCGACAGCTCGTCCCAGGACAGTCCGAAGCGTGCGAGCACGCCGGGCCGGAAGTTCTCGATCACCACATCGGCCCGGTCGGCGAGGCGACCGACGAGCTCCGGTCCTCCCGGCGCCTTCAGATCGACGCCGACGTTGCGCTTCCCCGCGTTTTGCTGGGTGTAGAACGCGGACAGGCCGTTGCGGACCTCGCCCCAGTTGCGCGTGACGTCGCCGTCCGGCGGCTCGACCTTGACGACGTCGGCGCCCAGGTCGGCCAGCATCCGCCCCACGTAGGGCCCGGAGAGCACCCGGGCCAGATCCAGCACCTTCAGGCCGTCAAGCGGTCGCATCACGTCCCCCCTTCGCCGAGGATCCTGTCACGGGCCTCAGGCCGAGCTCGACTTCCGCATCGGCCGTCCCGATCGAAGGGCGTCGCGGAAGCGATCCCAGCCGCCGAACACGCCGCCGAGGTCGACGACTCCTTCGGGAGAAGCGACCGGTACGACGTGGGTGATGACGTCGCCGTCGTCGAGGCAACGGTGGACGTGGAAGCCGGCCGGCTCCTCGGTGAAGCGTGCCGGCGACTCCGGCTCGAGGTCGAAGTGGACCTGGTGGGACGTGCTCGGAGCGACCGACACCGTCGTCGAGCCCCAGCCGGTCACGATCGAGCGGTGATGGTGGCCGCAGATGATGCGCCGCACCTGGGGATGCCCGCCGACCAGCTCCCGGAGCTCCCCGCCGCCGACGCGGAGCGCACCGGCGTCCATCCACCAGATCCCGGTCTCGAAGGGCGGATGGTGCATGCACACGATCGTCGGGCGATCGGGCTCGTCGAGCAGCGCCTCGTCGAGCCAACGAAGTCGGGTCGCGTCGAGCTCCCCGTCGTGGCGGCCGTCGATCGTGGTGTCGAGGGCGACCAGTCGGACCGGTCCGACGTCGACGACCCACTGCCAGAACGGCTCGGGACCGGTCCCCTCGAAGTCGGCGAACGCTGCGGCCAGCCCGACGCGCTCGTCGTGGTTGCCGGCGACCGGGAGCACCGGCACGTCGATCGGTTCGAGGAGTCGGAGGAGCTCGCCGAACTCCTCCGGGGTGCCGTGGTCGGTGAGGTCGCCCGTCAGGACGACGGCATCGGGTCGGGGAGCGAGCTCGTCGAGGCGGGCCACGGCGCGCGCGAGCGCGGCGTTGGAGTCGATCCCGACGTCGCTCCGCTCGCCCGGCGGCTGGACGTGGCAGTCGGTGAGCTGAGCGACATGAGCGACCACGCCCCCAGTCTGACCCACGCGCGAAGGGCTGGTTGAGCGGGTCCTCCCTCTGCGAAGGTGTCGGTCGACCGAGCACGTTCACGAGGAGATCATCGAGCTGACATGGCGGTGAGCGGGTCCGACGCGAGCCTCACGCACGTGCGCTCGCTGTTCGACGGGTACGACCCGGGGTTCGGGGTCTGGGACGAGGCGTTCGCCGGCACCGGCGAGCCGCGGCACCAGTACCTGCGCTATCTCGACCAGCTCGGCGACTTCACGGTCGACGAGCTGCGGCGCCGGTCATCGATGCGCGACGCGATGTTCCGCTCGCGTGGCATCACCTTCACGGTCTACGGCGACGATGCCGGTGCCGAGCGACTCCTGCTGATGGACCTCGTCCCGCGGATCATCCCGTCCGCCGACTGGGCACTGCTCGAGGCCGGGCTCATCCAGCGCGTCCAGGCGCTGAACCTGTTCCTCGACGATCTCTACGACGGTGAGAACACGGCGGTGCGCGACGGCGTCGTCCCGGACTGGATCGTCACGACCTCCGACGGCTTCTGTCGCGAGGCGTTCGGCGTGCCGGCTCCCGGCGGGGTCCGTGCGCTCGTGGCCGGCATCGACGTCGTGCGTGACGCCGACGGCAAGTTCCTGGTGCTGGAGGACAACCTCCGGAACCCGAGCGGCGTGAGCTACGTGCTCGAGAACCGCGAGGTCATGAAGCGCCTCTTCCCTCGGGTCTCCGGTGCCCATCGGATCCGCCCCGTCGACAACTACGGCCCGTTGCTGCTCGCTGCGCTCCAGGCGGTCGCCCCTGGCGGTGCCGGCGATCCGTCCGTGGCGGTGCTGACCCCTGGCACCATGAACTCCGCCTACTTCGAGCACGCCTTCCTCGCCCGCGAGATGGGTGCCGAGCTGGTCGAGGGCAGTGACCTCATCGTCGACGACCACGTCGTGTCCATGCGGACCACGCGTGGCCTGCAGCGGGTCGACGTCATCTACCGCCGCCTCGACGATCGGTTCCTCGATCCGGTCGGCTTCAAGAGCGAGTCGATGATCGGTGTGCCCGGGCTGCTGGCCGCCGCTCGGGCGGGCAACGTGACGCTCGCCAACGCCATCGGCAACGGCGCGGCCGACGACAAGGCCATCTACTGCTTCGTGCCCGACCTCATCCGCCACTACCTCGCTGCGGAGCCGCTGATCGACAACGTCGCCACCTACCGGCTGTGGGAACCCGATCAGCTCGAGGAGGCCCTCGGACGCCTCGACCAGCTCGTGATCAAGCCCGTCGCCGGCTCCGGTGGCTACGGCATCGTGATCGGTCCGGCCGCCACCGACGAGGAGTTGGCCGAGACGCGAGCCGCGATCCTCGAGGATCCGCGGGGGTGGATCGCCCAGGAGGTCGTGCAGCTGTCCCGCATCCCGACCATGACCGGCGAGGGGCTCGGGGCCCGCCACGTCGACCTGCGACCCTTCGTGATCTCCCGTCCCGACGGTGTCGACGTGATGCCGGGCGGGCTCACCCGCGTGGCGCTGCAGGAGGGGAGCCTGATCGTGAACTCCTCACAGGGTGGCGGGTCGAAGGACACCTGGGTGTTGCTCGACGAGGAGGCCGGCTGATGCTCGCCCGCCACGCGGAGAACCTCTTCTGGGCCGGGCGATACGTCGAACGTGCCCAGGACACCGCCCGACTGCTCGACGTCACCTTCCACGAGCAGATCGAGGTCGGACCCGACAGCGGCGGCCGACTCTGGGCGGACCTGCTCCAGGTGCTCCACCTCGATCAGGCCTTCGCCACCACCGACGCCGACCTGCGGCCCGAGTCGGTGACCCGGTTCCTCGTCCTCGACGCGGACAACCCCGGTGCGGTCGTGAACGCCGTCTACCGCGCCCGTGAGAACGCCCGAAGCGTCCGCGACCAGGTCGCTGCCGAGCTGTACGAGGCCTTCAACGACTGCCACCTCGGGCTCGCCAACCGCGACATGGAGTTCGACCTCGGCGAGCTGCCCTCCGCGCTCTACGCCTACGTCAAGGGCCAGTGCCAGCGGATCATCGGGACCGCGACCGAGACGATGCCCCGCGACGACCGCTGGCGCTTCCTCATGCTCGGCATCCTCATCGAGCGGGCCGAGATGACGTGCCGCCTCCTCGAGGTCCACGTCCGACGCACGCTCGGAACGGCCGGAGCGCCGCAGGGCACGACCTGGCTCCGGGTGCTCGACTCGGCCGCCGCGACCGAGGCGTTCGTGCACCAGCGGTCGACGACCGTCGACATGCGATCGGTCGTGGGCTTCCTGCTCCTGGATCGCTCGTTCCCGCGGAGCGTCTTCTACTCGTTGCGCTCCTGCGACGACCTCCTCGCGGCACTCGACGGCGACGGTCCGCTGTCACCCCCGAGACGACAGCTCGGTCGGATCCGCTCCGAGCTGGAGTTCAGCCGCGTCGACGAGCTCGTCGCGGGCGACGTCGCCGGGTACCTCTCGGAGCTCCAGGACCGGATCCTCGAGGTCGCCTCGCTCCTCGCCGGTCGCTACTTCCGCGGGAACGCGCTCGGCGAGCTGCACCTGCAGGAGGTGCGCGGCGGACCAGGCGACGACGTCCGGCACCCGGGAGGTCGGTGACATGAGCGCCGTCGAGCTCGATCGTCCCCAGCGCTTCGACATCGTCTACACGACGAGGTTCCGCTACCCCGAGCCCGTGCGCGAGTCGCACAACGAGGTCCGAGCCTGCCCGGTCGACGACGAGCACCAGTCGGTGCTCCACTACGGGTTCCGCTCGGCGCCCGCGTCCTCGGTGCAGTCCTTCCGTGACTACTGGGGCACCCGCGTCGAGGCGTTCGGCGTGCGGGAGCCACACGCCGAGCTCGTGGTGGTCGCCGAGAGCGAGGTCGAGGTCCGACCGAGGCTCGCCGCCGCGCCGGTCGGGCGTCCCCTGAGTGAGCTGCGGGTCGCGTTGCGCGACGCCCACTTCGACGAGACCATCCCGACGGAGGCGACCGGCTGGTCGGCCGAGATGCTCGACGTCGCCCGGGAGATCGCCGGCGCGGGCGAGGACGACCCCACGAGCGTCGTGCGCTCGATCGAGGCCGCGGTCCGTGATCGGCTCGACTACGTCGGGGGCGAGACCAACGTGGCGACCACGGCAGCCGAGGCCTGGGCCGGTGGCGCGGGCGTGTGCCAGGACTTCGCACATGTCGCCGTGGCGCTCGGCCGGGCGGTCGGTCTGCCGTCGCGGTACGTGTCGGGGTTCCTGTTCACCTCGTCGGAAGCGACCGGTGCGGTGCCGGCCGACACCGACTCGGTCGACGTGCAGACCCACGCGTGGGTCGAGTTCGCCGTCGAGCCGGGCCGGTGGGTCCCGATCGATCCGACCAACGGCCTGCCCGTGCGACAGTTCCACGTGAAGATCGGCCACGGACGTCACTACGACGACGTCTGCCCCTTCCACGGGAGCTACGTGGGGGAGGAGGGCGCCGAGCTCGAAGCGGCGGTCGCGATGCGCCGAGCTGGTGAGCGCGAGCTCCCGCGCCCGAGCGAGCGTCCCGCCGACCGCGGGGTCCTGGCCGGACGATCCATGCCGGTCGCGACGGGGCGAGCCCAGCAGCAACAGCAACAGCAGCAGTGAGGGGCTGACCGCCCGGTCAGCCGGTGTTGCGGAGACCGGCAGCCACACCGTTGACCGTGAGCAGCAGCGCCCGACGCCGTGACTCGGCCTGGTCGCCATCGCCGTCGGCCCGGCTGCGGGCGAGCAGCTCGACCTGGAGCACGTTGAGCGGGTCGAGGTAGCGATCGCGCACCGCGAGGGTGCGCTGCAGCACGGGCAGGTTCGCGAGCGGACGGCCACCCGTGAGGCGCCCCAGCTCGGCGACCGTGCGCTCGTACTCGGCCGAGATCTGGTCGAAGAGGTGGCGATGTTCCTCGGCCACCAACCGGTCGACGTAGTGGCTGGCGATCTCCAGGTCGGTCTTCGCGAGGGTCATCTCGATGTTCGAGACGAACGTGCGGAAGAACGGCCACTGCGCCGCCATCGCGACGAGCGAGTCCCCGTGCCCGGCCTCACGGCCCGCGGCGAGCCCCGATCCGACGCCGAACCACCCGGGAACGATCTGGCGGGACTGGGTCCATCCGAAGACCCAGGGGATCGCTCGGAGGCCCTCGATGCCGGCGTCGCTGCCACCGCGGCGAGCCGGGCGGCTGCCGATGTTGAGCGCGCCGAGCTCCTCGACTGGTGTCGAGGAGCGGAAGTACGCGACGAAGTCCTCCTGGGTGACGAGGGCCCGGTAGGCCTCGAAGGCCGAGCCCGACACGAGCTCCATGACCTCGTCCCACCGAGCGAGGGTCGTGGCGTCGACCAGCGGTCGTCGGTGGGACAGCGAACCCTCGATCAGGGCCGAGAAGGCGAGGTCGAGGTTCCGGTTGGCCAGCTCGGGGAGGCCGAACTTGTCGGCGATGACCTCGCCTTGCTCGGTCGACTTCACCTCACCGTCGAGCAGGCCGGCCGGCTGGCCGAGGATGCTCTCGTTGGTCGGCCCACCACCGCGTCCGATCGTGCCGCCCCGGCCGTGGAAGACGCGGAGTTGCACGCCGTACCTCGCTCCGATGTCCCGCAGCGCTCGGAGCGCCTTGTGGATCTCCCACTGCGACGTGGTGATGCCGCCGTCCTTGTTGGAGTCGGAGTAGCCGACCATGACCTCCTGCCGGTCGCCCCTGAGGCGGACGAGCTCCCGGTACGGAGCGCAGGAGAGCAGCCGGTCCATGGTCTGCTCGATCGTCCGGAGGTCGCCGATGGTCTCGAAGAGCGGCACGATGCCGAGCCGGGCCACCCCGGCGCGCAGGTCGATGAGGCCGGCCTCGCGGGCCAGGACGGCGACCGCGAGCAGGTCGTCGACGTCGGTGGTCATCGAGACGATGTAGGACTCGATGACGCCGGGCCCGGTGCGGTCGATGAGGTGCTTGATCTCGTGGAAGACCGCGAGCGCGTCGGTCTGTTCGACGTCGGTCGACACCGGGGCAAGGGGGCGCCGGCCCTGCAGCTCGTCGGCGAGCAGCTTGGCCCTCGCGTCGCGGTCGAGGTCCTCGTAGGGCTCATCGTGGAGCGCGAAGAGGCGGGCGAGCGCCTCGTGGTGCCTCCGGGCGTGCTCTCGGACGTCGAGCGTGGCGAGGTGGAAGCCCGCTGCCGAGACGAGACGCCGGACCCGCGCCAGGCGGCCGGTGGCGATGAGCGCCCCACCGTGGTCGCCGAGGCTCCGGTCGAGGCGCGCCAGGTCGTCGGCGAGCTGCGACGGCTCCGCGTAGGCGCGGGCACCGGGTGGCGACTGTGCCGTCTCGGTCAGACGCTGCTCCACGACGCCCAGCGCGAGGCGGTACGGCTCGCCTTCATTGACCCGGCCGATCCGAGCGAACACGTCCTCGTACTCGTGGCTCCGTTCGTCGACCCACGCCTCCAGCTCGTCGGAGGCGGCCCGGACCAGCGTGGACATCGACAGCTCGCGGGCGAGCAGCTGGATCTCGTTGCGGAGCAACCGGATGGCGAGCTCTCGCTGCAGGTCGACGACCTCCCTGGTGACCTCGGGGGTCACGAAGGGGTTCCCGTCCCGGTCACCGCCGACCCAGGAGCCGAAGCGGATCGGCGTGGTCTCCGCAGGGAGGTGATGGCCGTTGGCGGCCATCGTGCCGTGGACGTCGTCCAGGACCTCGGGCAGGCCTCGCTGCAGCGCCTGCTCGACGTACCAGAGGATCGAGCGCGCCTCGTCGACGGGCTTCGGCTTCTCTCGGCGGATCTCGTCGGTCTGCCACAGGAGGTCGATCAGGACCTGCACGCGCCGGTCGATGCGGTCCTGCTCGTGCTCGGCCACCGAGTCCTCGTTGCGGCGACCGAGGAGCACGGCGACCTCGGCGAGCTTGTCGAGCACGCTGCGGCGCGAGGCTTCGGTCGGGTGCGCCGTGACGACCGGCCGCAGCTCGGCTCGCTCCACGAGGTCGGCGATCTCATCGATCGTGGCGCCGCGCCCGATCATGCGATCGACCGTGGCCCCGAACCGCCGGCCGCCGGTGGCACGGGGCCCGGCGTTGAGCTCCTCGATGCGGTGGACCTGCTCGGCCACGTTGGCGAGGTAGAAGAACGTCGTGAAGGCGCGCGTGACGCGGATCGCGTCGCCGAGGCCGATCTCCGACAGGAGCTGGGCCAGCGCCGCAGCGGCGGCGCGATCGTCGTCACGGCGGAAGGACTTGGAGAGCTGCCGAACCTGTTCGACGAGGTCGAGCAGCTCCTGACCCTCTTGCCGGCGGAGGGTGTCACCGAGCTGGGAACCGAGTCGGCGGATGTCGTCTCGGAGGGCGCGGTCGCGTCGAGTCGCATCATCGAGGAGGGTCACGCACGCGAACGCTACCGGTCGCCCCGGAGGCTCCCGTGTTGCGCGCGCGGCATCTGCATCTCAGCTGTCTGACGTCGCTCCTGCGTGCTGGTCGACGTCGGCCCGCACCCACTCCTCGAGCACGGCCCGGAACGCGCCGTCGAACTCGTCGAAGGTGGAGCGCAGCGCATCGCCGACACCAGCCCGACCGACGAGCTCATCGGGCAGCGCGGGGTCGTCGAGCAGGTGACGGATCACCGCAGCGCTCAGCCGGAATCCGGACGGGAGCGCCTGCTCGTCCCCGGTCAGCAACCGAGCGGTCAGGGGCGTGAGCTCGTCGACGAGCTGCTCGGCATCGTCGGTCCACCCGTCGTGGTCCCAGAGCCGACGGGCGAGGTCGGCGGGATCCTCCGGCCGAGCGCCGACGAGCAGGTCGCACCACTCGAGCGCTTCGGCCGGGGCGGCGACGTCGAGGTTGTCGGGCCGCATCCAGGTGCCTTCTCGGAGCTCGGCGTAGCGGTGGGCGAGCAGCGTGCGACGGAGCGCCTCACGATGGGAGCGGTCCCGGCGACCCTCGCGGACGATGAGTGCCCGCCAGGTCCCGTCCCACTCCATTCGCCGGAGGCGGCGGCTGCGCTCCTGTCGCTCCTGCCGCTGCCGATGGCGTGGGCTCAGCTCGTACCAGCCACCGTCGGCCTTGACCTCGCCGCGGGCGACGAGGCGGGACAGCGCGGTGCGCACCGCGCCCTCGGTCGACCCGTACAGCGTGCCCATCCGGACGAGCTGGGCGACCGGGAGGCGCGGCGGTTCGGTGCCGAGCAGGCCGGACAGCAGGACCGATCGGGTCGACAGTGCGTCGATCGTCGAGGCCACGCTTGCATCTTACAGTCCGGCGCTACGCGACGGTTGCGTGTGAGGGTGATCCCGTCAGCTGGCCGCGAGGCGCTGCACGGTCTCCCCGAAGCCCCGCACGGTGTCGGCGATGATGTCGGCGACGGGGCGGACCTCCTCGATGCGGCCGGCGACCTGCCCCGTGAGGGCGATGGAGGCCTCCATGTCGCCCCCGAAGTAGAGATCGAGCGCCGAGCCGAACTCGACCATGGCGTTGGTGTCCGGCTCGCGCTGGAGCTTCTCGGTCTTCTCGGTCCGCAGCGCTCGGAGTCCGGGGCCGATGAAGCGGTTGAGGAAGACCGTGTCGGTCTCCTTGGCGTCGAGGATCGCCTGCTTCCAGTTGTCGTGCACCGGCGACTCCGCGGCCGAGACCATCCGCGTGCCCATCTGCACGCCTTCTGCGCCCAGCGCGAAGGCCGCGGCCATGGTCGGGCCGTCGGTGATGCCGCCGGCGGCGATGATCGGCACGTCGACCTTGGACCGGATGAGCGGCAGCAGGACCATCGTCGAGACGTCGTCGGGGTTCTTGAAGCCGCCACCTTCACCACCCTCCACGATGAGGCCGTCGACGCCGGCGTCGACCGCCTTCAGCGCTCCGGCCAGGTTCGGGACCACGTGGAAGACCGTCAGGCCGGCCTCCTTCAACGCAGCGGTGTACTTCATCGGCGAACCGGCCGAGGTGGTGACGAACTTGACGCCCTGCTCGGCGACGAAGCCCACGATGTCCGGATCACGCACGAACGCCTGGGCGATGTTCACGCCGAACGGGGCGTCGGTGAGCTCCCGCATCTTCTGGATCTCGGCCTTCACGTTGTCGAGCTCGCCCGACGAGGTCTCGATGATGCCGAGCGCACCCGCCCGCGAGACGGCCGAGGCGAGTTGGGACCGGGCGATCCACCCCATCGGCGCCTGCACGATCGGGATGTCGACGCCGAGCATCTGCGTGACGCGATTGTCGAACTCCACCACCTGGTTCCCTCCGTCCGGTGAGCGGTGCCGACGCTAGGCGGTCACCTCTCCGGCACGCAGGTCCTGGCCGCTTCGGTCGGGCAGGACCTCGGCGATGGCGGCCAGGACGAGCTCGACGTTGCGAGGTCGGGCCGTGTGGCCCATGCACCCGATGCGCCACACTCGGCCGGCCACCGGACCGAGCCCGCCGCCGACCTCGATGCCGTACTCGGCGAGGAGGCGCTTCCTGGCCGCGGCCTCGTCGAAGCCCTCCGGCAGGAGGACCGTCGTGAGCTCGGGGAGCCGATGCCCCTCGGCAGCGAAGAGCTCCAGTCCCAGATCGACGAGTCCGTCCTGGAGCAACGCTCCACAGCTCGCGTGTCGGGCCCAGGCGTCCTCGAGGCCCTCGTCGAGGATGGCCCCGAGACCGGCGTGCAGGCCGAACAGCATGGAGATCGGGGCGGTGTGGTGGTACGCCCGTCCGCCGTCACCGTCGACGTAGGCGGAGATCAGCTGCAGGTCGAGGTACCAACTCTGCGGCCGCTCGACGAGCCGCTCGCGCGCTCGATCCGACACGGTCACGGGGGCCAGGCCCGGCGGCACGCCCAGGCACTTCTGGGTGCCGGAGTAGGCCAGGTCGACGCCCCACTCGTCGATCTCGACGGGGATGCCGGCGAGCGACGTCACGCAATCGACCAGGAGGAGGGCGTCACCCTTGGCCGCGCCGAGCTCGGCGATGTCGCTGCGCACCCCCGTCGACGTCTCGGCGTGGACGACGGCGATCACGGAAGGGTTCGGGTGGGCCTCGAGCAGCCGTTGCGGATCGACCGGTTGGCCCCACTCGGTGTCCACGCGAACGACCTCGGCGCCACACCGCTCTGCGACCTCGCACATGCGTCCTCCGAAGACGCCGTTGACGCCGACGACCACGGTGTCGCCCGGACGGACCACGTTGACGAAGCAGATCTCCATCCCGGCCGAACCGGTGGCGCTGACGGGGAACGTCAGCCGGTTCTCGGTTCGCCACACCTGCCTCAGGCGGTCGTTGGTCTCGTCGAGGAGGTCGAGGAACTCGGGGTCGAGGTGGCCGAGCAGCGGTCGGCCCAACGCCTGCACGACCTCGGGGTACGGATTGCCCGGCCCGGGGCCCATCAGGATGCGATCGGTGAGCGGCACGCCGCGATCGTAGGCGGCGGCCTCTTGTCCGGTGCGCGTTCGCGGCCGACGGGTGCGATCATGGATCGCATGAGGTTCTTCCGGCGGAGGGCGGCCGAGGAGGAGACGGTCACCGACAGGCAGTGTCCGGCGTGTGGCGGCGAGCGGCTCGAGGTCGTCGCCCAGCACGAGGTCACGGCCGTCGGTGAGTACGCCGTCACCGCGCTCCCTCGCTCGGCCCCGCACCGGCTGCGCCTCATCGCCCTGTGCCACACCTGTGGTCTCGTCAGCGACCTCGGTGCCCGGGTCGACGATGCCGACCACGAGCCCGCCGATCTGGCCAGGGCGGCCGACCTCGACGGGGCACTCGCGTCCCTGCGGCGAGCCGCGGGCGAATGGCCGGCGCTCACCCGGGTCGTCGATGCCGGTCGTCTGTGGGCCCACCCCGACCGCGCCCCGCTGTCGGCGACCCACCGGCACTGGTTCACTCCCGGCGTGCTGGCCCGCACGCTCCGCTCGGCCGGGATGCGCGTGGACGCGATCCAGCTCGACGCGAGCGGCGGCCTCCTCGCCGAGGTCGTCGACGGGCACGCGCCCGACCCGCCCTTCGGGGCGGAGGCACCGGTCGACGACGAGGTGGAGGCGGTGCGCTCCTACTTCGCCCGTCGTCGGGAGGCGGTGCTGGCGATCCGGGAGCGAGTGCGCAGTGCGGCCGAGGACGGCGGGACCCCGGTCATCTGGGGCGCGACGCCGAGCACCATCGCCCTGCTCGACGAGCTCGGACCCGATACCCCACTCGAGGCCGTCGTCGACGACGATCCGCGGCGGATCGGACAGCACCTGCTGGGGAGCGGCCACCCGGTCATCGCTCCCGACGACACCGACGTGAAGCCCACGCTCGTGGTGCGGCCCGATCTCGCGGCGACCGCCGCAGCCGCGCCCGCGTTCGAGGCCGCCGGCCGGATGCCCGATCTGATCTGAGCCACCAGCGGGCGCCGGGTTCGCTACAGCTCGAGCAGGGCCACCTCGACGGCCTCGGTGAGTGCCGGGTGGATGTACATCTGCTCGCGGGCCATCTGGTCCACGGTGAGCCCGAAGCGGATGCCCTGGATGAGCTGCTGGATCAGCGACGAGGCCTGCGGGCCCATGATGTGCGCGCCGAGCAGGAGACGGCTCTCCGGGTCGGCGAGCAACTTCACGAAGCTCGTCGTGTCCTCGAGCGCCCAGCCATAGGCAGCGCCGGCGTAGTGCTGCACCGACACCAGGTAGTCGCGACCTGCTTCGCGGAGCTCTTGTTCGGTGGCTCCCACCGAGGCGATCTGGGGGCTGCCGAACACCGCCGCCGGGATCGACGAGTGATCCATCTCGCGAGGGTCGTCCGGGTGGAGGAGGTTGTGGTTGACGATCTTGGCCTCGGCGTTGGCGACGTGTTTGAGCTGGAACGGGTTCGTCAGGTCACCGAGCGCCCACACACCTGCGACGTTCGTCGCCAGCGTGGCGTCGGTGACGACGCGTCCGTCCGGATGCGTCTCGATGCCGGCGGCGTCGAGACCGAGCGTGTCGCTGTTGGGGATCCGGCCTGCGGCCACGAGGAGCTCATCGCCCGAGACGACCTCGGCCACGCCGTCGCGCTCGAGCTCGAGGTGGACCCCGTCGCCGTCGCGCCATGCCCGGAGGATCTTCGAGCCCCCGCGGTGATCGAAGCGGGCGGCGTAGAGCGTCGTGGCCGCGTCGCTCACCTGCTCGTCCTGGTCGCGCAGCATGCGATCGGACCGGGTGATGATCGTGATCTCGCTGCCGAAGGCCCCGAACACGTGCCCGAGCTCGGCGGCGATGTAGCCGCCGCCGATGATCAGCAGGCGCTCGGGGACCGCAGGGAGGCGCATGATCGTGTCGGACGTGTGGTAGCCGACCTCGTCGAGGCCGGGCACCTCGGGGATGAACGGCCGGGCACCCGCGGCGAGCACCCATCGGTCGGCAGAGATCCGCGAGCCCGCCACCTCCAGGACTCCCGGCTCGACGAAGCGGCCCTCGCCGGCATAGACGTCGACGTGGTCGAGGCCGCGGCGGTAGTCCTCGCCCCCGGCGGCGATCGGATCGATCCGGCCGAAGACCCGCTCGACGATGCCGGGCCAGTCGATCGACTCGACGGCGCCGGAGACGCCGTAGCGCTCGGCGCCGCGGATCATCTGGGCCATATCGGCGGTGAGCACGAACATCTTGGACGGGATGCACCCGACGTTGAGGCACGTGCCGCCGAAGACGCCCTTCTCGACGATCGCGATCCGCCAGTCGTCCATCTCGGGGGTCGGGATCGAGTTCCCGGACCCGGTCCCGACGATGACGAGGTCGTAGTGCTCCACGGGGTTCCTTTTCGATCGTACGGCGCAGGGTGCTAACCCTCGACGGCCCGAGATCCATCCCGACGGTACCGATGCGGCTCGGTCCAGGCCCCGGTGTCCCGGTCGAAGCGGCGAGCGGCCGGAAGCATGAGCTCGTGGCGGCCGGCGCGGGCCAACGTGGACGACACGTCGGTGGTCGAGTCCACGCTCAGCACGTGCTCGTCGGGGACGTGCAGGTCGTCGCGGGGCACGATGAGCGGTCGGGGGAGGGCGGCGATGGCGGCATCGCGGCGCGCGGCGGAGCCGTCGTAGAAGCCGAGCTCGTGGATCTGGTGCCACTTGTCGGCTCCCATGACCAGCGCGTCGTAGCCGGCGGCGACGTCGACCAGGAGCTGGGCCTCGGTCACGACGACACCCAGCCAGTCGTGGTCGTTCGCGACCTCGTGCAGCACGCGCACCCGGTCGTCGAGGTGCGGGACCTGGACGTGCTCCTTCGCGAGCGCGACCCGACTCACGACCCAGTCGACATGCAGCGCGCCGACGGCCGTCGCCGCAGCGCGTGCGATCGCCAGGTGCGCGGTCGTCGGCGGATCGAAGGAACCCGGATAGCAGACCCGCACGGTCAGGCCTCTGGCGCGCCCCGGCTCCGCAGCCAGCGAGCCAGGTGGGGGTTGCCGCCGAGCTCCGAGACGATCTCGTGGCGGAGACCGTGGGCCAAGGTGTCCCACATGCGGTCGAGCATCTCCGCCGTCGTCATGAGGTCCGGGACGGGCTCGCCGACCATCGCGGCCCGACCGAGCAGCGTGGCGTACGAACGCACCCCGATCAGCGCCGAGGTGAGACCGAGATCGAGCGGGGCCACGCCCAGGGACCGTGCGTGGCGGAGACGTGCCTCGGTGTCCTCCTGGAGGTGGCGGAGGATGCCCGGGATGGTCGCCTCGTACCGGCTGCGAGGAAGACCCTTGCGCTTCAGCGACAGCGCCTGCGAGGAGGATCGCGCCGCCTCGTGGCCGAGCCGCCTGATCTGCTCACGGACACCGGCGTACCACTGGTCCTTGCGGGTGACGGGCCGGGAGGGCGGCTGCGAGACGTCGGATGGCAGCGTCGGCACGACGAGCGTGTCGTACCGAGCCCGGGAGTCGGGATCGGACAGCACCGTCCAGGCCTCGTTGAGTCGGGCCATGGCGGCGCCGGGATCGACGGCGGTCCCGCGGCGGTCGGGGTGGTGCTCCCGTGCGAGGCGGCGGTATGCCTGGCGGATGACGTCGGGCGTGGCGTCGTGGGGAACGCCGAGGACGTCGTAGTGGGTCGCCACGAGCTCCACTGTAGGAGTGACGTGGCGACCCACCCGAGCGGATCAGGGGTGGTCGGTCGGCATGAGCAGGGCCCACCCGGAGCCCCGGCGACCACCGACGGTGCCGCGATGGTTCAGTTGTTGCTCTTCATGATGTCGCGGATCTCGGCGAGGAGGTCGGCCTCGCTCGGGCCGGCGTCGTCCTCGTCCTCGCTCGCCATGCCCTCCTGGATGCGGTTCCAGGGCTTCACGACGAAGACGAACAGCGCGAAGGCCACGAAGATGAAGCTGAGGATCGCCTCGATGATGAGCCCGTAGAGGATCTGCGCGTCGCCGATGTCGATCGCCAGGCCGGAGAAGTCCGGCTGACCGAAGATCGCGGCCACGATCGGCGTGATCAGGCCGGTGACGATGGCGTCGATGATCGGGGTGAACGCCGCACCGAGCACGACGGCGACCGCGAGGTCGACCACGTTGCCCCGGTTGACGAAGTCGCGGAACTCCTTGACGAAGTTGCTCATGGGGGTACTCCTTGGGATGGGGTGAGCGGGCGGCACACTATGTGACCGATGCCACTCGATGCGACGCTTCGTGACCGACCACGAACAGGTGTTCGATAGTCTGGTGACGTGTGGTCGCAGCCGACGCTCCTCGACGGTGGACTGGACGCGCCGCGTGCTCGGCGCTTCGAGCCCGAGCGGCTCCTGCTCGACGAGCGCTCCTGGGTCGACCTCGCACCGGGGTGGTTGGAGGGGGCCGATCACGCCTTCGCCGAACTGGCCGCCGATCTGCCCTGGTTCACCGGCGAGCGGGTCGTCTACCACCAGCGCCACGTCGAGCCGCGCCGATCGGCGGGCTGGGACGATCCCGGGGAGCACCCGCTGTCGACCGCGATGCGGGACGCGCTCGAGGCGCGGTACGGCCGACGCTTCCACGTCGTGTTCTGCAACCTGTATCGCGATGGTGACGACGCGGTGGCGTGGCACCGCGACCGGATCCACCGGTCCGACCCGGAGCCCCTGGTGGCGATCCTGACCCTCGGGGCCACCAGGACCTTCTCGTTGCGACCCCTCGGGGGCGGGTCATCGACCCGGCTCCGGCCCGCGTCGGGCGACCTGCTCGTGATGGGCGGTCGGAGCCAGCACGAGTGGGAGCACGCGGTGTTGCGCACCCGTCGCCCGGTGGGCCCTCGGATCAGCGTGACCTTGCGAGCGGTCGCTCCGACGGACTGATCCCGCGGCCGGTGCCGCCGGTACCGTCGTCGACGTGAGGGACCTGGTCGAGTTCACGTTCTTCGTCGACACACATCGCTACGACGTCACCGGCGGCGAGCTGCCGGCCAGCTGGGAGGACCTCGTCGACGCGGGGGTCGAGCACGTCGACATCCCCGTCGGCTACGCCCACGATCTCGGTGAGCGGATCCCGGTGCGGGTCACGGGCAGCGCTGGTGGGCTGCGATGGTTCGCCGCGCTGATCTCGGTGGACGACGAGCTCCAACTCGAGGAGCTCGACCGCGCACTGGCCGACCGATGAGCGACGTCGTGGTCGTCGGTGCCGGGATCGCCGGTCTCTGCGCCGCCACTCGTCTCGAGGCCGCCGGTCACCGCGTCACGGTGCTCGACAAGGGGCGCGGCGTCGGGGGTCGCATGGCGACGAGGCGCTTCGGCGACGCGGTCGCCGACCACGGAGCCCAGTTCTTCACGACGAAGTCGGACGACGGGGCCGCGGTCGTCGCTCCCTGGATCGACGCGGGAGCGGTCGAGGTCTGGCACGAACGATTCCTCGGCGACGACGGCGACAGCCGGGTCGACGGGCACCTCCGCTATCGGGGCGGTCCGTCGATGACCGGACCGGCCAAGCTGCTCGCCGCCGAGCTGGACGACGTCCGCACCGGTGTGCGGGTGGCGTCCGTCCTCCCGACAGACGGCGCCTGGTCGCTTGACCTCGTCGACGGTGGCACGATCGCGGCCGAGGGGATCGTGCTCACGCCGCCGCTGCCGCAGCTCCTCGAGCTCCTCGGGCCGGCACCCCTCGACCCCGCCGTGCGTGAGCGGCTCGCCGCCATCACCTACCACCGGTGCATCGCCGTGCTCGCCGAGCTCGCGGCCACGAGCTCCGTGCCCACCCCCGGTGCGGTGCGACCCCGTGGCGGCCCGGTCGAGTGGCTCGCCGACAACCAGGCGAAGGGCGTCTCACCCGTGCCGGCGGTGACCATCCACCTCCGTCCCGACGAGAGCGTGGACTGGTGGGACGAGCCCGACCCGGTGATCGTCGAACGGGCCGCGGCCGCCGTCGATGGCTGGCTCGGTGCCGAGATCGTCGCCACCTCCGTCCACCGGTGGCGCTACGCGCGGCCCGTCGACGTTCTGCCGGAGCGCGCGATGCTGCTCACCGATGCGCCGCCCGCGGTCGCCGCCGGCGACGTGTTCGGCGGGCCGCTGGTGGAGGGCGCGCTCCGCTCCGGCCTGGCCGCCGGCGAGCTCCTCGCGTCGGCGTTGAGCTGAGGGCACCGAGCGGCCACGACGGAGTCCTCGCGTCGGCGTTGAGCTGAGGGCGCCGAGCGGCCACGACGGAGTCCTCGCGTCGGCGTTGAGCTGAGGTCACCGAGCGGCCACGACGGAGTCCTCGCGTCGGTGTCGGCTGAGCGAGTTCCGGTGCTCAGCCGCCGAGCTGGCGTCGCGCCTTGATCTCCTTGCACGTCGGGCAGACCGGGTAGCGCTCGGGGTCGCGATGGGGCACCCAGACCTTGCCGCACAGGGCGATGACGGCCTCCCCGGTCACGAGCGCTCGGTTCAGCGCCGACTTGGGGACGTAGTGCGCGTAGCGGTCGTGGTCGCCGGGGTCGACCTCGGCGGGGGAGGTCCGCTCCTCGATCTCGACGCCGCTCATCCCGGACCAAGCTAGCGGCACAGCGAGCGTGCCGCCCTGAGTCACCCGGTGGGCGGTCACTGAACGCTGAACGTCAGTGCCTGGCCACCACCCGTCACCTTCTGTACCCTCGCCTCGGGGCGACTCGGGCGGAGGACGGCTGGATGACCAACACCTTCGTGTTGGTGGTGGAAGAGGACGAGGAGCAGTGCGCTCGCCTGCGACGGCAGCTGTCTCGGCAGCCGTCGTGGACGGGCGAGCTGGCGACGGCGTCCACCCTGGCGGAGGCCGAGAAGGTGCTGCGCGCCCGCCGCGTGGACTGCGTGCTCGTCGACCTCAACCTCCCCGACGCCTCGGGGACCGAGGTCGTCAGCCGGGTCCGTGCGATCGCCACCGACTCGCCGATCGTCGTGCTGAGCAACCACGACGAGCTGGAGACCGCACGCGAAGCGGTCCGGTCCGGCGCCCAGGACTACCTCCTCGCCGAGCGCCTCGACGGCATCCTGCTGCTCCAGGCGCTCACGCTCGCGGCCGAACGCAAGCGGGTCGAGGTGGACCTTGCCCGCCTGGCGTACCACGACGAGCTGACGGGGCTGCCGAACCACGCCTTCCTCACCGAAGAGGTCGACCGGTCGCTGCGTCGCCGCCGCACCGATCTGGTCGGCGTGATCGTGCTCGACGTCGACGGCTTCTCCGCGATCAACGCCGACCTCGGGCATCGTGCCGGCGACCTCGTGCTCGTCGAGACGGCGCAGCGCCTCGCCGAGGCCACCCGTGACGCCGATCTCGTGGCCCGGATCGGCGCCGATCAGTTCGCCGTCGTGTGCGAGCAGGTCGACAGCATCGACGAGCTGGAGAGCGTCGTTGCCCGGCTCGTGGACGCCGTGGACCGTCCGATCGTGTTGCCCGGCTCGGCGATCCGCATCTCGGCCACGGCTGGCGTCGCGCTCCACCCCGACCACGCCACGCCGCAAGCGCTCCTCGCGGCCGCCCGTCGCGGCATCGACGACGCCCGCGCTGCCGGCCGCTCGTGGAGTCGTGACGGCGCGCGGCCGTCGTCGCCGAACGGGGCCGCGGAGCAGGGCCTCTTCGAAGCGCTCGCCCACGACCAGCTGGTGCTCCACTATCAGCCGATCATCGACCTCCGCGATCGTTCCACCATCGGGGTCGAGGCCTTGGTCCGGTGGGACCACCCGGACCGCGGCCTGCTCGGGCCCAACGCCTTCTTGCCCCACGTCCAGCGCCAGGACGCGCTGGCGGAGCTGGACGCCTGGGTGCTGCAGCGCGCGTGCTCGGACGTGGCTGCGTTCGACGACGAGCTCGGCCTCCACGTCAACGCCTCCCTCGGTCGGGACGGCAGCTCGCACCTGCTCGGCGCGGTCCACAGCGCCTTGGCCACCAGCGGGCTCGCCCCGAGCCGGCTCTCCATCGAGGTCGTGGAGCGGTCGACCGGGCTCCAGCTGACGCGCTCCGCGCCGATGCTCGGTGCGCTCGCCGAGCTGGGCGTGAGCGTGGCGCTCGACGACTTCGGCGTGGGCTACTCGACCCTCGACGTGATGCTGAGGGTCGCCGTCGACGTGATCAAGGTCGATCCGTCGTTCATCGCGGACGCCGGTACCAGCGCACGGGCCCGCCAGCTGCTCGGCTCGGTCCGGGCGATGGCCGAGCACCTGGATCTCGGGCTCGTGATCGAGGGGATCGAGTCCGAGGAGCAGCACGACATCGCTCGCCGGGCCGGCTTCACGACCGGGCAGGGCTACCTCTACGGCCGTCCGGCGCCGCTCTCCGCGCTCCGCTGATCCGCCGCTCGCTCAGTCGGCGCTGGGAACCCAGATCAACACGGGTGCCCGGACGTCGATGTCGCTCTTGTCGAGGGGGATGTCGACCTCCTCGATCGCCTCGGCGTGCTCGAGCCACTCGTCTTCGATCGCGGTGAGGCCGTCGGCGAGATCCTGCTCGAGCTCGACGAGGGCCTCTTCCTTCTCGAGCTGACGGTTGAGCGCCGTGTCGAGCCGTTCCCGGGTCTTGGCCGCGCTGCGCTGCTTCGACGCCATGGACCGGGCGAGTGACCGCGTCCGCCGCCGGCCGCCCAACAGGGATCCGAGCAACGCCCCGGCGACGTCGCCGATGCCCTCGTTGCGGTTGCGGTCGAGATCGGCGTCGAGCTCCCGGACGCGGTCCTCGGCCTTGCGGAGCGCGACGACCAGCTTGTCCCGCTGCTTGTCGAGCTTCTGACGGAGCACGTCGGCCTCGTCGTCGATGTGGTCCTCGGCGGCGGTGCGACACCGTGCGGCGAAGGTCTCTCGGTCCTCGTTGACCCTCGACCAGAGCTTCAGCTCCGCGTTCCGCCAGATCGTGACGGTCCGCTGGCGGTAGAGGGTGTCGGCCACCGTCCGCTTCGCCTCGGTGTAGAGCTTGCGGTCGCCGAGGTCGACGTCGGCGAGCACGAACCGCGCTCCCTGGGCGGCCTCGGTGAGCAGGTCGCGCTCGTCGTGGTCGACCTCGTGAAGGTCCTCCGGGGTGATGCCGTCACCGATCGGGAAGACGACCGCTTCGTAGGTCTCGGTGTGGCGCAGGTCGGCCTTCGTGTCGTCGTAGAGGAGGTCGACGGTGACGGCCAGGCCCGGCTGGTAGCGGCCTGACGACGGGTCGCCGCCGACCGTGGCGACCCAGGGCGCCGATGCGGCGACGTGGCGGACCTCGACCGAGGACGGCGCCTCCGGTGGGAGGTCCGTCTCATCGTCGGCCAGGGCCGGGGCAGCCGGTCCAGTTGGTTCCACGGCGGGGACCTCGGCAGGCGCGCCATCCGCATCGGGCGCGGACCGCTCGAGCTCGCCGAGCTGGGCCTTCGTCAGTGGCCCGGCCAGGTAGCTCATCGCCCACCGCGTGGTCATGGTCGTCGGCGTGTCCGCCGACGTCTGGTGGAGGAGGAACTCCCGCTTCGCCAGACCAGAGATCGTCTCGGCGAGCGTCGACCGGTCGACCGCACCGGAGGCCGAGGTCATGCCGTCGAGGAGGCGGTCGCGGTCGCGCTCGGTCTGTAGCCGACCGATCAGCCAGGTCCCGGCGTTGGAGATGGCCTTGTAGTCGAGGTCGACGGGGTTCTGGGTGGACAGCACCATGCCGACGCCGTACGCCCGCGCCTGCTTGAGGATGGTGAGGATCGGACGCTTGGCCGGTGGCGCGGCGCTCGGTGGAACGAAGCCCATGACCTCGTCCATGTAGACCAGCACCCTCAGGTCGTCGCTACCCGGCTGTGCCCGCATCCAGGTGACGAGCTGCGACAGGACCAGGCTGACGACGAACTGACGCTCGCTGTCGGAGAGGTGGGCGAGCGAGAGGATCGCCGCCGCCGGCGTCGAGCCATCCGGCCACAGCAACCGCTCGATGTCGAGGGGGACGCCCTGCGCCCACGCAGCGAAGGACGGGGACGCGAGCAGTCCGTTGAGCCGGAGCGCGAGCTGCACTCGGTCCTCGGCGGGGAAGAAGGTGTCGAGGTCGATCACGCCGAGCTTGCGGATGGGGGGCTGCTGGACCATCGACACGAGTCGGCCCAGGTCGAGCGCCTCGCCGGACGACCAGGCGTGGTCGATCAGGTTCGAGAGCAGGATGTGTTCCCGGGAGGCGAGCGGGTCGGCGTCGATGTCGACGAGAGCGAGCAGGCCCGACACGTAGCTCTCGATCTGATCGGCGACAGCCTCCGGGTCGGTGCCCTCGGGCGGCGGCGAGAGGTCGCCGACGATGTCGAGGGCCTGCGCGGCGGTGGAGCCGGGGGTGTAGACGGCCAGCTCCGAGCGCTCGCGCATGGCGGCGATCCGCGCCCCGTCGATGCCCCACCCCTCGAGTCCCGAACGCCAGGTCTCTGCCACGTCGGCGGGGTCGTCGTCGCCCTGCACCCAGGGAGCGAAGTCGTCGGCGGCGAGCTCGGGGAAGGTGAGCAGCAGGTTGGCCATGTCGCCCTTGGGGTCGAGGACGAGGCACGGGATCCCCTCGAGCAGGGCCTCCTCGAGGAGGATGATGCCGAGACCGGTCTTGCCCGAACCGGTCATGCCCACGATCACGCCGTGCGTGGTCAGGTCGTCGGTGTCGACCCCGACGTCCTGACCGGTGCGCTCGTGCGTGGCCGGGTCGACGGCACCGCCGAGCCAGAGGTGCCGATCCTGATCGCTCGCCATGGGCCCCTCGTTAGCAGACAGCGCGTCGGTGAGGCGACGGCCCGCTCAGCTCTCGTTGTGCCACCTGAAGTCGCGCTCGACGCGGGGGCCCGAGGAGCCGCGTCGGTAGATGAACGGCAGCTCGGTCGGCTCGAGGATCTGGTCGACGATGCGCCACTGCTCGATGACGGCGTCGGCGCGAGCGAAGCGTCGGGCGTCGCCGCTCATCGCGTCGTCGAGCAACTGCTCGTAGGCCTCGGGCGCGTCGCCCAGGACCGCCTCCGACGAGACGGTGAGGTCGACGGCGCTGGTCGCGAGCTCGGTTCCCGGTCGCTTGGTGTGCATGTGCAGCGAGATGGTGTCGTCGGGCTTCATCCGGAACCGGAGGTGGTTCGGGTGCTCGGCACCCTCGAAGAGCGCGCGGGGCGGAGCCCGGAACTCGACGATCGCCTCGGTCACGGTGCGGTCCATGGCCTTCCCGGCACGGAGCCGCCACGGAACCCCGGCCCACCGCCACGAGTCGATCTCGGCGGTCAGCTCGACGTAGGTCTCGGTCGCGGAGTCGGGATCGACGCCCTCCTCGGTCCGGTAGCCCTCGTACTGACCGCGCACGACGTCGGCCGGATCGATGGTGCGGGTCGCCCGGAGGACCTTGACCTTCTCGTCCCGCATCGCGGTCTCGTCGGCCGAGGTCGGCGGTTCCATGGCGAGGAGCGCGAGCATCTCGAGCAGGTGGTTCTGGACGACGTCTCGCAGCGCGCCGACGTCGTCGTAGAAGCCGCCCCGCCCCTGCAGGTCGAAGTCCTCGAACATCGTGATCTGGACCTCGTCGACGTAGTTCCGGTTCCACACCGGTTCCAGCAGCGAGTTCGCGAACCGGAACACCTGCAGGTTCTGCACCGGTTCCTTGCCGAGGAAGTGGTCGATGCGGAACACCCGCTCCTCCGGGAAGGCCTGGAGGACGGTGTCGTTGAGGTCCATGGCGGAGGCGATGTCGCGCCCGAACGGCTTCTCGACGACGACGCGACCCTTCTCGTTCAGGCCGACCGCGGCGAGCCCGCCGATGACGCGAGGGAACAGGAACGGCGGGATCGCGAGGTAGCAGAGCGGGACGGAGGCGCCGCCCACCGCCTCGAGGATCCGCGGATAGAGCGCCTCGTCGTCGTACTCACCGGAGACGAAGCGGATGTGGCTGCACAGCTCGTCGACGGCGCTCTGGTCGACCTCGTCCTCGACCTCGGCGATGGACTCGCGTGCGTACTCGGCGAAGTCCTCGTCGTTCCACGGCGATCGACCGACGCCGACGACGGGGACACCGAGGCGGCCCAGCGAGGTCAGGCGGTAGGCCGCGGGCAGGAGCTTCTTGCGGGCGAGGTCGCCGGACGCGCCGAACAGCACGAGCGCATCGCTTCGAACACCGGTCATCGAAGAGTCCACCCTGTCGCAACCCTGGCCATCGGCCGCTCCCTTCCGTCGTCCCGAGACTAGAGAGCTGCCGCCGACCCGACGACCACGCCGGATGCGCCGCCGCGTCCGGCGACCACCGATACTGGAGGCGTGGCTCGCCGACGTCTGCACCTCCCGCCCGCCGAGCTCGTCGCTCGCGGCCTCCGTCGCATCCGCGAGGAGCTCGGCGTCCCGGGCGAGCACGCCCCTGACGTCCTCGAGGCTGCCGCGCACGCTCGAGACCGCCGCTCCGACCGGGTCGATCTGCGCGAGGTTCCCTTCGTCACCATCGATCCGCCCGGGAGCCGCGACCTCGACCAGGCCTACGCCGCCGAGCGGACCGACCTCGGCTACCGGGTGCGCTACGCGATCGCGGACGTCGCCGCGTTCGTCGAGCCCGGTGACCCGATCGACCGGGCGTCGTGGGAGCGGGCGGTGACGCTCTACCCGCCGGACGGACGCGTGCCGTTGCACCCGGCTGCGCTCTCCGAGGGCTCGGCCAGCCTGCTCGAGGGCCAGGATCGGCCGGCGGTCGTGTGGGACCTCCGCCTCGACGACGTCGGCGAGGTGACCTCGGCGCGGCTCGAGCCGGCGACCGTTCGCAGTCGCGCGCAGCTCACCTACGTGCAGGCCCAGCTCGCGATCGAGCGGGGCGACGACGGTGCGCTCGGCCTGCTCCGCGAGATCGGCGACCTCCGGGAGGAGCTCGAGATCCGGCGCGGCGGCATCCATCTGCCGCTGCCCTCGCAGGAGGTCAGCGTCACCGATGGTCGGTACGACCTCGAGTTCGAGGTGTCGCTCCCGGTCGAGGAGTGGAACGCCCACATCTCGCTGATGACGGGCCTCGCCGCTGCCCAGGGGCTGGGGGACGCCGGCGTCGGGCTGCTCCGCACGCTCCCACCCGCCGAGCAGCGCACGATCGACGAGCTGCGGCGGGTGGCCAAGGCGGTCGGTCTGCGGTGGCCGGGGTCGGTCGACTACCCGGAGTTCATTCGTAGCGTCGATCCCTCGTCCGCCGCCGGTGCGGCGCTGTTGACCCAGGCTCGGGCGGTGTTCCGCGGGGCGTCGTATCGGGTGTTCACGGGCGAGCTGCCGCACAACGGCGAGCACGCCGCGATCGGCGGCCACTACAGCCACGTCACCGCACCGCTGCGGCGGCTCTGCGACCGCTTCGCCAACGAGATCCTCGTCGCCCAGGGTGCCGACGTCGAGCCGCCGTCGTGGGCCGTCGAGGCGTTGGAGCAGCTCCCGGAGGCGATGGCCACGGGACGCTCGCTCGAGGGCAACGTCGATCGTGCGGTGATCGACCTGCTCGAGACGGTGCTCCTCTCGTGCCGGGTCGGGGAGCGTCTGCGGGGCGCTGTCGTCGGACATCGACGCGACGACGTGATCGTGATGCTGGACGATCCGGCGATCGTCGCCCGGGCACGGGGGAGCGCCGAGCTCGGGGCCGAGGCCGTCGTGCGGGTCGAGTCGGCCGATCCGGATGCCCGACGGGCCGAGCTCGTCGTCGAACGCAGCGGCTGAGCCGCCGATGTCGGCCACCGACCACGAGATCGACGAGGCCGTCACGGCGCTCCGCCGCGGCGAGGTCATCGGCCTCCCGACGGAGACGGTCTACGGCCTGGCCGCCGACGCGTCCTCCGACGAGGCCGTGGGGCGGATCTACCGCATCAAGGGCCGACCGGCGGATCATCCGCTCATCGTCCACCTCGCCCAGGGCGCGTCGCTCGAGCCGTGGGTCGCCGAGGTGCCGGCGACGGCGGCGCGGCTCGGCGCGCGTCTCTGGCCCGGCCCGCTCACGGTCGTCCTGCGCGCCGGGCCGCACGTGTCGTCGGTGGCGACCGGTCGGCGACCGACGGTGGCGGTGCGGGTGCCCGACCACCCGGTCGCCGCGGCGGTGCTCGAGCGCTTCCAGGGCGGCCTCGCCGCGCCGTCGGCGAACCGATTCGGTCGCGTGAGCCCGACGACCGCGGCCGACGTGCGGTCCGAACTGGGCGATGACGTCCCGATCGTGCTCGACGGCGGTCCGAGCGACGTCGGGCTGGAGTCGACGATCGTGTCGCTCGTCGCCGAGCCCACGCTCCTGCGGCCCGGTGGCGTTCCCGCCGAGGTCATCGAGGAGGTGCTGGGAGCGCCGCTCGCGGCGGCGGCCCCGACGGATCGTTCGGCCCCCGGCACGCTGCCCTCGCACTACTCGCCCAGCGCCGACGTCGTGCTCGTCGCCCCGGACCAGGTCGTCGACCGAGCTCGCGTCGAGGCGCAGGCCGGCCGTCGCGCCGCCGTTCTCGTCGGCCCCGACGTGCGGGTGCCCCGTGGCGTGCTCGCCCTGCGGACCCACGACGATCCGGCGGATCAGGCCAGGGTCCTGTACCGGCGACTGCGGGACGCCGACGACCTGGGTGCCGAGGTGCTCATCACGTCGCTTCCCGAGGAGGTGGGGCTGGGCCGCGCGGTCGCCGACCGCCTCCGGCGCGCCGCCCACTGAGCGGTCAGGGGCGATCGGCGGTGTGGATCGATCGGGTCAGTGCGGGGCCGACGCCGTACCGGCACTCGTAGTCGAGCAGCAGGTCGACCTGCGACGGCGTCGTGACGCCGGTCGCGATGGCCAGGGCGCTGATCTCGTCGGCGGCGGCGAGGAGCACGGGGAGCAGGCGGCTCTCGTCGCCACGCACGACGGAGCTGGCGAGGAGCAGGGCGTCTGGCCAGGCGTCGACGAGCGCGGCGAGCGGGAGCCGAGCGCCGCTGAGCGCCCGGATCGCTCCCCGGAAGCCGGACATCTTCGCCGCGGAGAGGAAGCGGAGCGTGTGGGGGTCGGCCACGACGTCGGCCTCGTGGACGCCGAGCACGATCTCGTCGCGGGCCAGCCCGACATCGTCCACGACCCGCTGCAGCCAGCCGATGGTCGTCTCGGCCGAACGGGTCGACACGCCGTGGAGCGGCAGGTGGAGCGACATCCGCCGTGAGGTCTCGCGCCACCTGTGGAACCGGACCATCGCTTCGGCGGCGACGAGCCGGTCGAACGCCCGGACGAGATCCGGTTCGGCGCCCTGGAGGAGCTGGCGGGGGTCGGAGACCACGATGTCGGACACCGTCGGGCGGGCCACTGCCCCGAGCGCTCGATGCGCGCCGAGGTCGACGACGGGGACGAGGTCAGCGCCGACCCGCTCCTCGACGACATCGGCCCGGAGGACCTCGAGCTCGGGCGGCGCCCGGCGAACGCCGACGTACGCAGAGAGCTCGATCTCGTCGATGCGAGCCTGCTGGAGGCTGCGGTGGCATCGGCGCAGCAGCGACGGCGTGTCCTCGCCCGGCCGCTGATGGGCGACGCCGGCGCGGACGACGCCACGCTCCCCGAGCGAGCTCGACAAGCCGTCGACGATGTCGGCAGCCCGCTCCTGGGCCACCTCGGGATCGGTGCTGCGCCAGATCACGCACCACGCCGCACCGCCGGCGTGGGTGAGGCCCTCACCGGGTTCGAGCAGATCGAGGATCTCGGCCGCGGCGGGCAGGGTCCGGCCCCGCGTGTTGGCGTCCGAGACCTCGATCAGGAGGATGGACGTGCGGTCGTCGGCCCGCTCGGAGACACCGGCTCGACCATCGGCCGGCCGCAGCACGATCGTCGTGGCCGGGGTGCCGTCCCACGAGGTGTCGAAGCTGACGGGAACGACCGAGACCGGCACCTCGCCGTCGTCGGCGACGAGCTCGAGCACGGAGCCCTCCGCTGCCATCAGGCGCGAGGTCAGATCGAGCCGCTCGCCACCGACGCTCCCGGCCAGGACGTCATGCCCGAAGAGCGCCGCCGCGGCGCGGTTGTAGTGCAGGAGCCCACCGGACAGATCGGCGATCAGCAAGGGATCGGAGACCACGCCCGTGAGCCACCTGAACCGCTCCTCGCTCGCCGCGAGGAGATCCTGCTCGCCCGTGGTCGGGCGGTCGGTCATGCGCTGGAACCCTGGGGCCCGTATCGCTCGCGCCAGCGCTGGGACTGGAGCCAGCCCACCGCTGCGCTCGACGATCCGCCGAGGAGCGCGAACGTGCGGCCCAGCGGCGTGAGGTGCTTGAAGGCGAGCACGCCGGCGGCCGCATCGGTCGCGTCCACCACGGCGTGGAGGCGAGAGGTCCGCGACAGGTCGGCCGGCCGGTCGAGCGCCCAGACCGTGGACACCGCCATGGCGATGTCGCGCACACCGGCGGCCCGGGCGAGGAGCTTCGCTCCCGGGGAGCGGGCCTCGCCGCCGGCGAGCACGCTGATGACCAGACCCGGCGTGGCGAAGAGCGCGACCCCGAACGCGGCGCGCACGGCGGCGATGGAGAGATCGACGGTGAGCGGGTCAGGGAGCGCGTCGAGCCGACGGGCAGGCGCGGACATGAGGACACGTTGCCACATGAACCGTGGCGATGGCTCCTGACGGGCGAGATACCGTCGCCCAGGAAGCTGTCCCCGGAGGCTGCGATGGAGACCGACGACCGCCGGACCTCGGACACCGTCGAGCTCCTGCAGACGATGATCCGCAACCAGTGCGTGAACGACGGAGATCCGGACTCGGGCGGCGAGGAGCGGAACGCAGCGTCCCTACGGGACTTCCTGGAGGGTGCCGGAGTCGAACAGGAGTCCTTCGACAGCCGCCCCGGACGCCGGTCGGTCGTCGCCCGGCTGGAGGGCACGGACCCAGAGGCACCCTCGCTGTGCCTGCTCGGGCACACCGACGTCGTGCCGGTCTCACCGGACGGCTGGTCGAGGGACCCGTTCGGTGGGGAGCTCGTCGGCGACGAGGTCTGGGGTCGTGGCGCCGTCGACATGCTCAACCTGACCTCGTCGATGGCGGTCGCCTTCCGGCATCTGGCGACCGACGGTCCCCGGCTTCGTGGCGACCTGCTGTTCATCGGGGTCGCCGACGAGGAGGCCGGAGGGACGTGGGGCGCCGAGTACCTGCTCGACCAGCACCGTGAGGTCAGCTACGCGGACTACGTGCTCACCGAGTTCGGCGGGGTGCCCACGCACACGGCGGCTGGGTTCGAGCTCACCCTCTCGGTCGCCGAGAAGGGTCTCGCCTGGCGTCGCCTCCGCGTCGGGGGCACGCCAGGGCACGGCTCGATGCCGTGGGAGACCGACAACGCGCTCGTCACCGCCGCCGAGGTGGTCCGACGACTCGCCGAGTACCGACCCCGAGCGGTGATCCACGATCTCTGGCGGCGACAGGTCGCCGGGCTCGAGCTGTCCGACGAGCAGCGAGGACGACTTCTCGATCCCGACGCTGCCTGGGACGCCTTGGCCGAGCTCCCGCCTGATCGGGCCCGGCACCTCCACGCGTGCTCGCACACGACGTTCAGTCCGAACGTGGCCCACGGCGGCGTGAAGACGAACGTGATCCCGGACGAGGTCGTGATCGAGCTCGACGTCCGCACGCTGCCGGGGGAGACGGCCGAGGACGTCGATCGGCACCTCGCCGATGCGCTGGGGCCGCTGCGTTCCCGCGTCGAGGTCGAGCTCCTACAGCAGGACGACTCGACGGCCTCGCCGATCGACACGCCGTTGTGGGCGTCGCTCGAGAAGGCGATGCACGCCGTCTACCCCGAGGCGACACTGCTGCCGTCGATCGTGGTGGGGGGTACGGACGCACGGATCTACCGGCACGCCGGTTCGATCGCCTACGGCGCAGGGCTGCTCAGTCGCTCGGTCACGTGGGAGGAGTTCAGCACGCGCTTCCACGGCCACGACGAGCGCATCGACGTCGAGTCGCTGGCGTTGTCGACCCAGCTGTGGGTCGACGTCGCCACCGACCTCCTGGGCTGAGCCCGCCCCCGGGAACCAGCACGGCCGCGGCCGCAGCCCGTCAGGGCGAGGACATGGGGAGGAGGGTGGGGCTCCGCGGCCCCGCCCGGGAGCCAGCACGGCCCCGACCCGCGAGCGCTACAGCCAGCCGGCGTCCTCGAGCACGCCCGTCAGGTCCGCTTCGGCCATGGCCGTGTAGATCGATGTCGTACGCGGGTCGGCGTGGCCCATGAGCTGCTGGAGCGCGGGGAGGGGGACCCCCCGGAGCGTCAGCTGCACACCGAAGTGGTGTCGGAGCGCGTGGGCCGATGCGCCGTCGGGAACCCGGACGCCCGACTCGGACGCGCATCGCCGGATGATGCGGTCGACGACCTGAGGGTTGAGCGGTCGTCCGTCGGGTCGGACGAAGAGCGGTTCGTCGAGGTCGGGGGCTCGGCCGTCGGCGAGGCGCTCTCGATCGGCCAGGTGCCCGTCGACGGCGGCGACGACCTCGTCGGGGAGCGGCACGTTGCGGGCCTTGCCCCCCTTCGCCGCCTTCGTGATGCGGAGGATCGGCCGCTCGCCACGGCGGTCGAGGTCGACGACGATCAGGCCGCATGCCTCGGAGGTCCGGAGCCCGGCGCCGCTGAGGACGCGCAGGAGCGCGACATCGCGGCTGGGCCACGCCGAGCGGGAGCGTGTCGGTGGTCTGCCCGCTGCCGCGACCATGGCCTCGACCTCGGCGTTGGAGAAGGCCTTGGGGAGGTGCCGGCCTCTCGCCGTCGAGACGGCGAGCTCCTCGAACTCGGTCGGGTCGGCGCGGAGGTGGCCCCGCCTGACGAGCCATCGACACCACGTGCGCAGCGTGGACAGCATCCGAGCCCGCGACGAGGCCTCGTAGTGATCGCGGAGTGATGCGAGGGCGCGGAGTAGGACGTCGGAGTCGGCGAGGTCGCCGAGCTCGACGAGCTGGAGGTCGACGGCGAGATCGAGGCGATCGAGGTCGGCCTGCGGTCGTCGGCCCTGGACGACCGAGATGGCCTGACCCCACCGGGCGAGGTCGGAGCGGCGGGCGCGAGCCGAGTGCCCCGGATCGTCACGGCGCTCGGAGACGCGCTTGGCCGCCAACCAGTCCTCGGCGAGCTCGGTCACGGACGACATCGCCATCGACGGTAGGGGACGAGGCCCGCCTGGCGGTGGTGGCGGACCTCATCACGACGTAGGTGCCAGACTGCCCACGATGACGGACGAGGCAGCGGTGGTCGAGGCCGAGGGCGTCGTGAAGCGCTACGGGACCACCACGGTGCTCGATCGCCTCTCGATCTCGGTCGGTCGCGGCATCACCGGCCTGCTCGGTGCGAACGGTGCCGGCAAGACGACGCTGCTCGGACTCGTGCTCGGACTGCACGGTCGCGACGAGGGCTCGATGCGCGTGCTCGGCCTCGACCCGGCCGGGGCCGGTCCGGAGATCAGGGCTCGCATCGGCTACTCGCCCGAGCACCACGAGCTGCCGCCGGATGCGCAGGCCGCCGAGCTGGTGCGTCACGTCGCCGAGCTCCACGGGCTGCCACGGCGAGCCGCGACGGAGCGTGCCAACGATGCGCTCTGGCAGGTCGGTCTGGGTGAGGAGCGGTTCCGCCCCCTCGGCACGATGTCGACGGGGCAACGCCAGCGGGTGAAGCTGGCTCAGGCGATCGCCCACGACCCGAGGTTCCTCCTGCTCGACGAGCCGACCGACGGTCTCGATCCCGTCCAGCGCGACGAGATGCTGCGGCTCATCCGTCGGGTGGGGACCGAGTTCGGGATGGACGTGCTGTTGTCGTCGCACCGGCTGGGCGAGGTGGAGCAGATCTGCGACGCCGTGACGATCATCTCCGACGGCAAGGTCGTGCAGTCCGGCCGGGTCGATCACCTCCGCGAGACCGACGCGGCGCTGCTCGTCGAGGTCGACGATCCTGATGCGCTGCAGGCGGCGCTCGCCGCTCGAGGCCTCGTCGTCGAGCGGGCCCGTGACACCCTCCGGGTCGAGGGCGGCGACGTGGCGGTCCACGTGCGCGACGTCGTCGCCGAGCACGGTCTGGCCCTCCGGCGGATGGCGGAGGCGCGGCGCTCGCTCGAGGACGTCTTCATGGAGGCGGGGCAGTGACGGCCAGGATCCACGACCGCGGCCATCGCTCCTACGATGGCGCTCGGCTCGGTGCTCGTCACTCCGTCTGGGTCCTGTTCCAACAGGGCGTGTGGCGCGTGGCCGGGCGCCGGCGGCCGATCTGGTCGAAGCTGCTGTTCGCCCTGACGCTCGCCCTCGCCTACCTCCCGGCGATCGTGTTCGTCGGCCTGGCGGCACTGCTGAACGACGACGACCTCCGCGATCTCGTCCTGCCGACCTACGGCGAGTACTACGGGTTCGTCACGGCGGCGATCGTGCTGTTCGCCGCCATCGTCGCTCCCGAGCTCCTCTGCACCGACCGCAAGAGCGGGATGTTGGGCCTCTACCTCGCCTCGCCGCTGAGCCGCGACTCGTACATGTTCGCCCGAGCGATGGCCGTCGCCGCCGTGATGGCGTTGGTCACGCTCGGCCCACCGCTGCTGTTGCTCATCGCGCTGACGCTGCAAGGAGCCGGGCCCGACGGGCTCGGCGACACGCTGTTGGTGTTCGTGCGGGTCGTCGGTGCCGGCATCGGTGTCGCCGCGCCGGTGGCGGCGCTGACCCTGGCCGTGTCGGCCACGACCGACCGGCGTGCGGCGGCGAGTGCCGGCATCATCCTCGGGCTGCTTGTGTCCAGCGCGGTGGCCAACATCCTCCTGGAGTCGGCCGACGCCCCGGACATCGTCGGGCTGTTCGACCTCTTCGGACTGCCCTTCGAGGTGGCCATACGGATCCATGGCGAGACCTCGGATCTCGACGTGGGTCTCGGCGCCCTGTCGACGGCTGCGGTGATCGGTGGGGCGATCGCGTGGACGGTGATCTTCGGCCTCTTCGCCCGATGGCGCTACCAGCGGCTGGAGGTGCGCCGATGACGCCGCTGGTCGAGGCCGACGGCGCGTCGAAGTGGTTCGGCGACCTGGTCGCCGTCTCCGACGTCAGCTTCTCCCTCGGCGAGGGCGTGACGGCGCTCCTCGGCCCGAACGGCGCCGGCAAGTCCACGTTGCTGCGGATGCTCACGGGGCAGGCGGCCACCTCCTCGGGCGAGGTTCGGGTGCTCGGGGGCGATCCGCGGGCGGACATCGACATCCGGGCGCGGGTCGGCGTGCTGCCCCAGCAGGAGACGTTGTTCGAGCACCTGCGCGCGGAGCGCTTCGTCGAGGTCGCGGCGACGATGCACGGCATCGCCGACTCCCGCGAGGCGGCGCGGCAGGCGCTGGCCACCGTCGAGATGGACTCGGACGACGAGCGTCGGATCAGCACCTACTCCAAGGGGATGCGCCAGCGGGTGAAGCTCGCGCAGGCCATCGTCCACGAGCCCCGCGTGATCTTCCTCGACGAGCCGCTCACCGGCCTCGATCCTCGCCAGCGCGCCCACCTCGTCGACCTGATCCTCCGTCTCGGTGCCGATGGCCGGTGTGTCCTGGTCTCGAGCCACGTGCTCGAGGAGGTCGAGCGGTTCGGCTCCGACGTGCTCGTGATCGCCCAGGGCCGCCTCGCCGCGCAGGGCGACTTCCACGGCATCCGGGCGTTGATGAACGATCGGCCGATGCGTGTCCGCCTGCGGGCCGATGACCCTCGTCGGCTGGCCGGCGGCCTCCTCGACGCCGGCGTGGTCGTGGGCCTCTCGCTCGACGATGCCGACGAGGTGGTCGTCGACACCGAGGACGCCACGGCCTTCGCCCGCCAGGTCGCCGTCGTCGCCCGCGATCGGTCGATCCGTCTCGACGAGGTGGTCCCGCTCGACGATGACCTCGAGAGCGTCTTCCGCTACCTCGTGGATCCGCGATGACCGCTGCCGCGACCCGCCCGTCCCACGGCGCCGCCTTCACGGCGATGTACTCGGTCCTGCTGCGCAGCCAGATCCGCACCGGGCGGCTGCTCGGCCTCGGGGCGCTCGCGCTGCTCGCGATCATCCTCGGCGCGGTGGCCGGCACGGGATCGAACGCCGTCGAGGACGCGGTGTCGGTCCAGGGGAGCTTCGGGCTCTCCGTGGTCGTGCCGGTCGGAGCCCTGCTGATCGCGTCGTCGACGTTGGGTGACCTGGTCGAGGACCGTTCGCTCCTCTACTTCACCCTGCGGCCCGTACCCCGCTGGCTCGTCGCGCTCGCCGGCTGGGCCGCAGCGGTCACCATCACGGTGCCAGCTGTCGTCGTTCCCATGCTCCTCGCCGCCGTGTTCGCCGGCGACGGCGGGGTGCTCGTCGGTGCGGGCCTCTCGTCGCTCCTCGGCACGCTGGCCTACGTCGGCCTGTTCCTCTTCGTCGGCCTCGTGCTCAAGCGGGCGCTGATCTGGGGACTCGCCTACATCCTCATCTGGGAGGGCTTCGTCGCCACCGCCGGAGCGGGCGTCGCCCGGCTGGCGGTCCGTTCGTACACCCGGAGCATCCTCTCGACGACCAGCGACGTCGACCTCCGACTCGCCGACCGGTCGACCGCGGCGGCGATCATCGTGCCGATCCTCGTCGCCGTCGTCGGCGTGGTGCTGACGGCCCGGTCGCTCGCCGGTCGCGACATCGACTGAGCTCTCACCCCGCCTGGCCGGGAGCTCCGGTCGAGCGTGGTCAGCCGGCGCCGAGCTCACCCACGGCGCCCGTGCCGTCGGGCAGCCGGCCGAACACACCGGCGTAGCGCTCGAGGAGGCGCCGGCTGTCAGCGACCGAGAGGTCGGTCAGGGCCAGCGAGCCGATGCGATCCTCGGGTCCGAACGCCGCGTCCTCGACGCGCTCCATCGACAGCGCCTCGGGGTCGTAGGCCGCAGCCTCCGCCTCCGTGCGGACGATGGAGTAGTCGTCGCCACGGCGCAGCTCGAGGGTCACCTCACCGGTGAGCGGGGCCGCGACCCAGCGCACGAGGGCGTCGCGCAGCAGGAGCGCGGAGGGGTCGAACCAGCGCCCTTCGTAGAGCAGCCGCCCGAGGCGGCGGCCGAGGGTCGCGTGCAGGTCGGTGGTCTCCTCGTTGTGCACGGCGCTCAACAGGCGCTCGAACACGATGTGCACCAACGCCATGCCCGGCGCCTCGTAGATGCCGCGGCTCTTGGCCTCGATGACGCGGTTCTCGATCTGGTCGCTGGTGCCGAGCCCGTGCCGGCCGCCGATCTCGTTGGCTGCGAGGAACAGCGCCACCTGGTCGCCACCGAACTCCTCACCGTCGATCGCCACCGGGAGGCCCTCGGCGACCCGGATCGTGACCCGCTCGGTGTCGATGGCCACGTCGGGACGCCAGTGGGGCACGCCCATGATCGGGTCGACGATGTCGATGCCGACGTCGAGGCGCTCCAGATCCTTGGCTTCGTGGGTCGCACCGAGGCAGTTGGCGTCGGTCGAGTACGCCTTCTCCGCCGAGGTCTTGTACGGCATCCCGGCCTGCTGCAGGAAGGCGCTCATCTCGGCTCGGCCGCCGAGCTCCTCGTTGAAGCGCGGATCCAGCCACGGCTTGTAGATCTGCAGCGACGGATCGACCAGGATCCCGTAGCGGTAGAAGCGCTCGATGTCGTTCCCCTTGTGGGTGGAACCGTCACCGAAGACGTGGACGTCGTCCTCCTGCATGGCTCGCACGATCGCCGTCGTGGTGACCGCGCGCCCGAGCGGGGTGGTGTTGAAGTAGGTCCGGCCCGCCGTGCGGAGGTGGAAGGCCCCGCATCGGATCGCATCGAGGCCCTCGCGCACGAGCCCGGCTCGGACGTCGAGGACCCGGGCGTCGGCGGCGCCGTGGTCGAGGGCGATCTGGGGGATCGCCGTCGGATCGTCCTCGTCGGGCTGGGCGAGGTCGGCGGTGTAGCAGTGGACCTGGAGGCCGTGGTGGGCCATCCAGGCGACCGCGGCCCGAGTGTCGAGCCCGCCGGAGAAGGCGAGGCCGACGCGGGTGCCGGCGGGGGGAAGGGATCGGTGGATGCGGCTCACGGTCGCCGATGATGCCACCGGTGGCGGGGGTGAGTGCTCAGCGGCGACGGCGCACGACGACGGTGGCGGGCCGGAGCCGGCCGATCCGGACTCGCTCTTCGGGCAGCTCGGTCGTGGCTGCCCATGCGGCAGCGACGAAGAACAGCCCGCGACCGAGGTAGAGCGCCGAGCTGGTGCCCGGGTCGAGGAGCACCCCGACCACGCCGATCGTGAGCGCGGAGGCACCGATCAGCCGGAGCACCGGAGCCGCCACCGAGCGTCGATCGGTGGGGGCGGCGAGCGAGAGTCCCATGAGCTGCAGCGTGGCCCAGATCACCGCGATCTGGAGGCCGGCGTGGAGGACGACGGCGGCGGTCGGTCCGTGTTCGAGGGAGCGCGCAGCCAGCCAGCCGCCGGTGGCCGCGACCGAGCCGAGCCACAGTCGCCAGGCCAGGCGCCGTGATCCCCAACCGGTCAGCGCACCGAGGAGGCGCACCGGGGGAGCGATGAGCGGGTCGGCGCGACGGTCGACCGCTTCGGCGATCACCAGGACGATCCTCAACCAACGCTGCACGCGACTCCCCTCGGGGCTCCCATCGTCACAACCGCCGGCCGGGCTGAGCTGTTCCAGCGACCGTCCGTGGTCGAGATCGCCCAGCTCGCCGCTCCAGCCTGCCATCGTTTCAGCATGCGACGTCTCCTGGGCCTGCTCGGACTCCTCCTGCTCGTCGCCGCGTGTGGCGGCTCGGGCGACGATGACGGCGACGCAGAGGTCGCGCCGAGCACGGTGCCGGTCACCACGGCGGCTCCGGAGACGACGGTGGCTCCCGAGCCGACCGAGGCCCCGACGACGACAGCTGCCCCGGCCACCACGCAGGCCCCAGCGGCAGAGGACGGCGCGTCGGATGCCGGCGAGTCGCCGTCCAAGAGCGGAGGGGATGGGCTCGGCTCGCTCTTCGACAACGTGACCGCCGACGACAGCGACTCGGGCGTCGGGCTCGAGGGCGCCGACGCCGACCAGTCCGCCTGCCTGGCGTCGTCGCTCTCGCCGGACACGCTCGCCTTGCTGATCGCCGACCTGCCGCCCACCGCCGAGGCGATGCGCGATCTGGTCGCGGCCAGCGATGCCTGTGGCGTGGACCTCGGCCCGCTGGCCGGACTCGAGGGGGTCACGACCTCCGACTTCAACTGCCTGTTCGGGCGGTTGAGCGACGAGACCCTCGAGGACCTCGCCAACGACGAGGAGCCCGACATCCTCCAGGTCCGAGAGCTCCTCGCCGGCCTCGAGGGCTGTGACGTGCCGCTCGATGCGGCGTTGGACGCAGCGGGGGGACTCGAGGGCCTCGAGGGAGTCGAGGCCGATCAGCTCGTCTGCATCTTCGACGAGCTCGATGACGACACCATCGTGGCCCTCGACGGCGATGCGCTTCCGACCGCGACGCAGTTGCGCGACGTCCTGAGCGCGATCTCCACGTGCGAGGTCGCTCCGGAGGCCTTCCTTCCTGGCGGAGCCGGGTTCGGTGATCTCGATCTCGATCAGATCGTCTGCCTCTTCGACGGACTCAGCGACGAGACGCTCGATCTCATCCTCAGCGGCTCCGAGCCGGACTCGTCGGCGCTCGGCGAGCTGCTGCAGGCCTTCACGAGCTGCGGCATCGACCTCAACCAGATCGGCTGACGCCGCCCCAGCGGCGGTGGCGCGCCGTTGCTACGGTGCGACGACGCAGCCAGGAGGACGAACGCCGTGGCAGGCAAGTTCGAGGTCTACAAGGACAAGGCGGGCAAGTTCCGCTTCCGGCTCAAGGCGAGCAACGGACAGATCATCGCGACGGGCGAGGCGTACGAGTCGAAGGCCAACGCGATGAAGGGCGTCGAATCGGTGCGCAAGCACGCCTCCGACTGCACCGTGACCGACCTCACCTGATCGCAGCCTGCCTATCACGCAGAGTGGTCAAGATCTGACGCTCTGCGCCGATCGGCCGTACCGTCGTGAGCGATGGACGACGTCAGGCCTGCAGCCGCGCCACCCGCGCCGCGACCGTCGCGTCGGGTGCCGGCCAGCGCCGCCGTCGCCGTCATCGGCGCGATGCTCATCGCGCTCGGCACGGCACTCCCGTGGGCGACCGTCACGACGGCCTCCGGCGACGAGGTCTCGGTTCGTGGCATCGACACCGAGAACGGCCCGATCGTGCTCGTGATCGCGATCGTGCTCGCCGTCGTCGTCGTGACGCCCGTGCGTCAGCGCGTGATCGCATCGTCGTCGCGTCGGCTGATCGCTGCGTCGCTGGCCGCCGGTGCCGTCGTGATCGGGGCGCTCGACGTCACCGAGGTCAGAACCGTGCTCGAGGGCCTCGATCAGGACCCCGACGTCTCCAGCGGAGCGGTCGGGAGTGGCCTGGTGCTCACGATCATCGGCGGGTGCGCCTCCGTCGCCGGCTGCGTCTCGCCGCGCACGAGTCGAGGGGCCGCGCCCCGCTGAGCCACTGCCGGCACGGGCCGATGCGGGTCAGGCGGCGTCGTCCTCGGGGCCGATGATCGCGTCGGCGTCGTCGACCTCGTCGGGGTGCGCGACCTGGTGCCGCCCGCGCCGGGCCAGCTCCTCATTGAGACGGCGCAGGCGCTGGGCTCGCGTGATCCTCATCGAGCGGACCGGACCTTCACCGGCGCGTCCTCGGACGCAGCGCGGCGGGCGAGCTGTTCGTTGAGACGGTGTCGGGGACGTGCGGTGGGGACCCTCATCGTCAGCTCCTCGCGGTCGTGTCGGCGATCATGCGGGCTGCCCGACGAGACGGACCCTGCGACCAGAGCGGCGCACCAGCTCCCGGTCGAGCACGGCGGCGAACCGGTCAGCGGCTGCGTGGCGCCGGACCGGGCGAGTCCGCTCCGCTGCTGGCGCTGCGACCGGGCGGTCGAGCGAGGCGACCGTCTGGTAGGCGACCGTGGCACCGCGGGTCGCGGTCGGTCGGGCGCCACGTCGCTCCTCGTCCGCGGTCGTACCGCCGACCGGATCGGCAAGGTCGACGTCGATGTCGATGTCGAGGTCGACGAGGTGCTTCGGGATCGGGGCCGTCGCGATCGCACCGTCGATGAGGTCGTGGTGAGCGGCTGTCGCCCGAGCTGACTCCGGCGACGGCGTCGAGACGGGGCGGGCGCCGACTCGGCCGGTCAGGCGGGCGAACGCAGCCTGGACGGCTTCGAGGTCGGCGCGGTCGCCACCCTGGTCGGGATGCGCCCGCAGGAGGGCCTGACGGTAGGCGCGACGCAGGTCGCGCTCGTTCGTGGCGGGGGTGGTGCCCAACAGCGCGTGGGCGTCGAGGTCGGCGTCGTCCGTGCCGGCACGACGGGAGCGATCCGTGCTCACCGTGAACTTCCTTGTGTGTGCGATCGAGCGGTTCCGTCCGCTCACGGCTCCTGTCGGCGCCCCGGCGGCCGGATGAAGTGCCCCCATCCGACTGGTGGCGTCGACTCGGTGCGCCGGGACCCCAGGTGCGAGGATGGCCACGGCGAAACGCCGGACGAGGGGGAGAGCTGATGTCTGATCGCGTCGTGGTCGAGGTGGAGGACGGGGTCGCCGACGTGCGCCTCAACCGTGCCGACAAGATGAACGCGCTGGACTCGGCGATGTTCCATGCCCTGTCCGAGGCCGCCGATCGCATCCGGGAGCGGTCCGACGTGCGCGTCGTCGTCCTGTCGGGCGAGGGCCGGGCGTTCTGCGCCGGTCTGGACTTCGACAGCTTCCGCGGGATGGCCGACTCGGACGACTCCGGACCGCGGGAGCCGGTGCTGGAGATCCCCGAGGGCCGCATCACGAGCAGCGGGCAGGAGCCGGTCTACGCCTGGAGCAGCCTCGAGGTGCCCGTCATCGCCGCGGTCCATGGCGTCGCGCTGGGAGGCGGCCTCCAGCTCGCGCTCGGTGCGGATCTCCGGATCGTCGCCCCGGACGCGAAGCTGTCGGTCCTCGAGATCCGCTGGGGTCTGGTCCCCGACATGACCGGCACGCAGATCCTGCCGCAGCTCGTCGGGCTGGACGTCGCGAAGGAGCTCGCGCTCACGGGACGCATGGTCGAGGGCACGGAAGCGGTGGCGCTCGGGCTCGCCACGAAGCTGGCCGACGATCCGCGCGCGACCGCTCTGGCCATGGCCCGCGACATCGCCGGCAAGAACCCGCACGCCATCCGCGGCACGAAGCGTCTGCTCGACCTGGCCGGGCGTGTGACCCTGGCCGAGGGTTTCGCCGAGGAGGCCCGCATCCAGCGTGCGCTGATCGGGTCGCCCAACCAGGTCGAGGCCGTCACGGCCTACTTCGAGCGGCGAGACGCGGTGTACGCCGACCCGTCCTGAGCGGCGCCCGCCGCCCACCGGACGCGAGCGTCAGCCGAGGATGCACTGGCGGACGGCGCCGCCGATCAGCAGGCCGAACCGCTCGCGTCGCTGTGCGACGAGCGCCGATGCGTCCTCCTGAGCGGCGACCTCGGCCCAGTCAGCGACGACGACGTGCTCGAAGCGCTCGGCCTGCCGGCGGATCGCCTCGTTGACACCGGCCAGTCCGACGTCGACCTCCTCAGCGGTCACCCACACGACGCAGCCGACCTGATCGAGGGCGTCGAGCGTCCCACCGACCAGCGACTCGTAGCCCTCCGGGTTGTCGCCGTCGTGGGCGCCGATCGCCAGGACGACCACGTCGACGAGTCCACTGCGGGCCTGCGCGGCGATCGCCGGTGCAGATGCGAGGAGGCCCCGACCGGTCTCGCCGTCGATCTCGACCGCAGCAGGAGCGAGCGCCAGGCGGAGCTCCCGCTCGGCGTCCACGACCCGCTCGTCACCGTGGATCGTCACGATGACCCGTTCGATCGGGTCGACCTCCCTCGGCGGCAGCGTGGTCGTCGGAGCGGCCGTCGTCTGCGGCGTGGTGGTGGTCACCGCCGCCGTGGTGGGTGGAGCGGTCGTCGTCGGAGCGGTATCCATCGGAGCTGCGGTTGCCGTGGGAGCTGCGGTGTCGACCGGGGTCGGCGCCTCCGGTGCCGGGGCGGTCGTCGAGGGCGCCGTCATCTCGTTTTGCGTCTCGACCCCGACGCTCAGCGTGCGACCGTCCGAGGTCTCCACGCTGGTGCCAGCGGTCGGCCGGAGCTGGGTGAAGGCCGCGGCGCCGGCGATCACGAGCGCGATCGCGATGACCGTCGCCCACTGGGTCGTGGGTCCTTGGAACCGGGGTGGCCGACGGGGCCGCGGTGGTGGCGCAGGGCGACGACGGTGGGTCGGGTGGGCCGGTGCACGCCCGGCGCCGCGGCGATGCGTCGGATGGGTGGGTGGACGCGCTCGTCCCCGCCGGGCCCCACCCTGCACCGCGGTCTAGGCCGTGATCGAGCGGTCCGCCGCGTCGGCGGTCGCGTCCGTGAGGTCGGCCACGCGGGGGTGGCGGAGCCACATCCAGGCCTCGTAGCGCATCGGCTCCTCACGCATCTCCACGTCGAAGTGGAACGAGCGCAGGGTCGCGATGCCGGCCATGATGTCGGCGAAGCCCGCGGGCCGCGGCACGTGGATCGTGGTGCTGCCGGGACGGAGGTCCGCCCGCACGGCACCGTCGCCGAGGACCACGATCGGCAGGTCGGCGAGGTCCGACGCCCGGCGGATGGAGTCGAGGAACCGCTCGCTGTCCTCGGTGTCGACGTCGACCATCACCAGGCCGGGCAGTCGACCGGCATCCCGGGCGGTGAGGATGGCCTCGAGCCCCGCGTCCACACCCTCGACGATCGCGACGGTGTTGCCGAGCCGGCGGAGGCGCATTCGCTCCTCGGTGATCCGGTGGGCGTCGTCGAAGCCGTTGATCACCAGGATCTCGACAGGGGGGCCGTCGTACTGCATCGCAGGTCTCCTCGATTGCCTCGTGGATCGGGTCGGCAGGGGTGACGGGCGCTGAAGCGGTACGACGGTCCTCGACCGCACGGTCGCCCGATCCCGAACGCCTCCTGCTGCCATACTCCGAGCGTGGACGACGACCGGGAGGCTGCGGCCGAGCCGAGCGCAGACGCCCACGACACCGGCGAAGACGCCGGAGTTCCGGGCGGCGACGGCGGAGCTTCGATGCCGCCGTGGATCCCTCGCGCCGTCGTCGTGTTCCTGCTCGGCGTCACGGCACTGGCGATCTCGTACTGGATCTTCCTCCGGCTGCGTGGGCTGCTCTCGCTCCTGCTGATCTCGCTGTTCCTGTCGTTCGCCCTCGAGCCGGCCGTGAACTGGTTGGAGCGGCACGGGATCCGGCGCGGCGTCGGCACCGGGATGGTGTTCGTCGGCGTCGCCGTCGTCGCGGCCGGCTTCGTCCTCGCCGTGGGGTCGCTCGTCGTCGACCAGGCCAACACGCTCGTCGATCGCGCGCCGGGCTACATCGAGGACGCCGAGCTCTGGGCCGAACGGAACTTCGACGTGGAGATCGACGCCGACGAGCTCGTCCAAGAGTTCCAGGAGGGCGGGGCGGCCGCCGACCTCGCGACCGGCCTCGCCGACGACCTCGTCGAGGTCGGCCGCCAGCTGCTGACGGCGGTGTTCCAGTTCCTCGCCGTGCTGCTCTTCACCTTCTACCTGATCGCCGACGGACCTCGCCTCCGGCGAGCGGTCTGCTCGGTCCTGCCCGAGCGACGCCAACGCGAGGTGCTCCGGGCGTGGAACCTCGCGATCGACAAGACCGGCGGCTACATCTACTCCCGCGCGCTCCTCGCGGTGATCGCCTTCCTGTCGCACTGGATCGCGTTCGCGGTGATCGGCATGCCGTTCCCGCTGCCGCTCGCGCTCTGGGTCGGCGTCTTCAGCCAGTTCATCCCGACGGTGGGGACCTACATCGCCGGCGTGCTCCCGGTGCTGATCGCGGTGCTCGACGACGACGCGTCACCCATCTGGGTGCTGATCTTCATCGTCGTCTACCAGCAGCTCGAGAACTACCTACTCCAGCCGCGGATCACGGCGCAGCACCTCGACATGCATCCGGCGGTCGCCTTCGGCATGGTGCTCGCCGGCGCCGCCCTCCTCGGAGCGACCGGCGCCCTCCTGGCGCTGCCGGCGGGTGCGACGCTGCAGGCGTTTATCTCGACGTATCTGAACCGCCACGAGGTCGTGGAGTCGCGCCTCACCCACGCACGCCCGACGCGCACCACGCTGCTCAGCCGCCTCCGTTCGCGTCGGAGACCGGCCACCGGTTAGCTTCCGGCCATGGCCTCAGGGGGAGACCGGTCCGTCGACGGTCGCGCCGTGCTGGTGACGGGCGCCGCGAGCGGGATCGGACGGGCGACCGCTGAGCTCTTCGCGACCGAGGGGGCCACGGTGGCGGCCGTCGACCTGTCGGGCGATGCCGTCGCACAGGTCGTCGCCGGCGTGGAGGCGGCCGGGGGGACGGCGGTGGGGCGAGCCCTCGACGTGTCCGACGCCGGAGCGGTCGCCGAGACGGTCGACGCGCTCATCGGTCAGCTCGGTCGGCTCGACATCGTCGTCAACAACGCCGGCATCTCCCAGTTGGGCGCCATCGACAGCGAGGACGACTTCGACGGGGTCTGGGAGCGCACACTGGCGGTGAACCTGACGGCCCACACGACGGTCGTCCGCGCCGCGCTCCCGGCGCTCGAGCGCTCCGACGCCGGCCGGATCGTCAACATCGCATCGGTCGAGGGCCTCGGTGCCCAGCCCGCGCTCGCGGCGTACGTCGCCGCGAAGCACGGCGTCGTCGGGCTCACGAAGTCGATGGCCGTGGATCTCGGACGCCGGGGCATCACCGCCAACGCCATCTGTCCCGGCCCGATCGCCACCGGGATGACCGCAGGCATCCCGGACGAGGCCAAGGAGCGGTTCGCACGGCGGAAGGTACCGCTCGGCCGCTACGGGCGGCCCGACGAGATCGCCCAGATGGTCCTCAACCTCTCGCTGCCCGCTTCGTCCTACGTGACCGGGGCGATCATCCCTGTCGACGGCGGCATGACCGCCCAGAACTGAAGGAGCCCGCGTGCCGACCGACGACATCCGCTACGAGGTCGACGGCCACGTCGCCGTCATCACGCTCGACGCGCCCGAGCGGCGCAACGCGATCTCGCCCGAGATGCTGGCCGGCCTGTCCGAGCTGCTGCTCCAGGCCGAACGGGATCGTGAGGTCCGAGCGATCATCCTCACCGGCGCCGGGTCGGTGTTCTGCGCCGGCCTCGACCTCGCCAGCACGGCGAAGGGTGAGGGGATGCTCGACCGGCCGAAGGACGCGGCGCCGCTCCCGGGGGAGTTCGACCTCCGCGACGCTCCGCCGATCGTGCTCCACAAGCTCGACACCCCGACCATCTGCGCGCTCAACGGCGGGACCGCTGGGTACGGCCTGGACATCACGCTGGGCTGCGACATCCGGATCGCGCATCCCGGGGTGAAGCTCGCCGCGGTCTTCGCGAAACGAGGCATCCTGCCCGAGAGCGGTGGGACCTGGCTGCTCCCTCGGCTGGTCGGCTGGTCGAAGGCGTCCGAGATCCTCTTCACCGGCCGGACGGTGCCCGCCGACGAGGCCGAGGAGCTGGGTCTGATCAACCGGATCGTCGACGCCGACAAGGTGCTCGACGCCGCGCTCGAGCTGGGCCACGAGATCGCCGCCAACGCGCCGCTCGCCGTCCGCGCGACCAAGCGGATGATGCGCCACGGCGTGACCGAGCCCTTCGAGGACCACGTGCAGCGCCAGTTCCTCGGGCTGCTCCCCCTGCTGCAGACCCACGACTTCCGCGAGGGCGCACGGTCCTACATGGAGAAGCGAGCGCCCAACTTCGAAGGCCGCTGAAACTCGCGGGCCGCTCGGGCCCTCGTTGTTCCGCTCTGGGCGATCTTCCTCGATGCTGCGAGCCCCTGGCGGGGCGCTCCGCATCCGCTCGGTCGCCGGGCCGCTCGGGCCCTAGCGGATCAGGAACCACCAGGCCGAGATGACGACCGCGCCGGCTGCGCTGAGCGCGATGGTGACCTTGGCCGAGCGGGGGATCGAGCCATCGGCGTCCTGTGGGAGTCGATGGCGGACGCGTTGCAGGAGGCGATCGGCCCAGGCGACGTCACGAGCGAGGATGAACAGACCGGCTCCGATCGTGACCAGGCCCGGGCTGGGGAGCGCGAGCATCGCGATGCCGGCGAGCAGCACGGCGAACCCGAGCGTCATCCGACCGACGCGGATGACGATGTGGGCCTTCGCCTCGGCGACGGTCTCTTCGCGCTTGCCGGTCTCGAACTCCGCCTCGATCGCAGCCTCGTAGATCTCGTCGAGGCGATCGTGCTCGTGGTGGGCGTCGTCCTTCATCGATCCTCCGGCCTCGACTCGATCTCCCGGGCAGCGAGGACCCAGGGGAGGAGCGCGATGCCGAGCAGCTGGTACGGGAACAGGATCGCCATGATGCCCAGCACCGCGAGGTGGAAGGTCCACGCAGCGATGGCGACGGGGAGCGCGAACCGGCGGACGACGACAGCGAGCGGGGCGGCCAACTCGAGCACGAGGGCGCCGAGGGCCATCGGCGCCCAGAGCCAGGACCAGCCGACGAGCGTGCCCGCGATGGGCGAGGTCGGGTCGCCAAGGAGATCCTTGCGGAGGTTGTCCGACGCGACGTGGCTGCGGAGCACGTCGCCGTCGAGCCAGCCGAGACCGCCGTTGCGGATCTTGGCCCACGCGGCGACGACGTAGGTGAGCGCCGTCACGAGGCCGAGGGCGACGAGGCCCCAGCGGTAGACCGGCGACGGTGGCCGTCGGACTCGCTCGCGACGCACATCGAGCGACAACGCGTCGGCTGCGGGCAGGACCGCCAGGACGAGCAGGTGGAGCGTGAGCAGGTTGTCCGTGTGGAGGACCACTCCCCACGAGTGGAGGTAGGTCAGCGACCAGAGGACGGCGAGCGCTGCGAGCGGCGCGGTCAGCCGGTAGCGCCAGCCGAGGAGCACGCCGAGGCTGGCGACGATGGCGACCGTCGGAGCCAGCACCACGAGCCAGCCGGCGACCGGACGGTCGACGACGGCACCCACCACGCCGACCGGATCGAACCGAGCATCGTCGAAGTCGCGCACGCGGATGATGTGCCCGAAGCGCACGCCGAGGAACACGACGGCGTAGGCGGCGACGGCGATGCGTTGCACCGCCAGGAACGTCGGGCGCTGCGGGGCGTTCCACCAGAACCCGATGCGCTGGGTCGGTCGCGAGGTGGTGGTCACCATGCGACGTCGCACTCCGCGTGCAGGGTGGTGGTGCGGGAGCGGTCTCCCTCGTACCAACCGACGGCATCGACGTCGTCGGTGAGAACGGCGACACCCACGATCTCGGTACGCCCCGCCTCGAGCACGCGCGCGGCGATCTCGGTGCACTGGGCGTCGGCCCGCCCCTCACGCACCGCGATCCGCAGCGTGCCACCGGCGACGATGACCTCGTCGGTCCCGGCGATGAGCACCGGGGAGAGCTCGACGCGCCGCCCCTCGTCGTCGAGCCCGACCGCGAGCGTCAGATCGACCGACGAGTCGATCGCTCCCGAGAACATCGGATAGGTCGACAGCGGGTAGGAGTCGGACGCCCGCCGCAGGACGGGGCTGACGACGAGCAGACCAGCGACCAGGACCAGACCGACCGCGAGGCGGACGTCGAGCCGTCGAGCCGGCAGGGTCCTCGTCGGCTCGGTCACGGCGGGAACGCTACCGGGCAGGGCCCGTCCGAGGCCGCGCCCGAGCGGAGCGCTAGCGTTCCGGCCCGTGCATCGTCGGGTCGCGCTCGCCGCCCTCGCCTGGGTCGCCGGGCTGATCGGGTTCCGGGTCGCGCTCACGCCACCGGAGCTGTGCGAGGTCCCGTCGGCGACGGAGATCGCGTTCGCCGCGGACGAGGCCGCCGACTGGGCCGTGCGTGGCCTGGGCGACGACGGCCGGTTCACCTACGGGTACCGGGCCGACGACGGCGGCGTGAACCAGAGCTACAACCTCGTCCGCCACGCCGGGATGACCAACGCCCTCTACCAGCATGCGCTCTGGCGCGACAGCGACGCTCTCGAGGCCGCCGATCGTTCCCTCGATGCGTTGCTCGACCTCCTCATCGCACGCGACGACTGGGTGGCGGTCGAGGAGCCGAACGGCGACGCGAAGCTGGGCACCGTCGGGCTCTTGATCCCTGCGCTGCTCCACCGTCGTGACCTGACGGGTGATGAGCAGTACGACGAGGAGGCGATCGCGTTGGGTCGGTTCATCGTCGCCCAGCAGGAGTCCAGCGGAGCCATCCTCAACCGCTGGGACCCGGACCTCGACGGTCCGGTGCCCGGCGTGTATGGCCGTTTCGCGACCGGCGAGGCGTTCTGGGCGCTCGCCATGCTCGACCGGCGCTTCCCCGACGCCGGCTTCCGGGAGCCGACCCTCCTCACGGCCGATTACCTCGCCCTGGAGCGCGACGAGGCCGAGGGGGAGTTCCTCCGGAACCCCGATCACTGGGCGGCATACGGATTCGCCGAGATGGCGCGCCCGGGAGGGCCCGGACTGGAGCAGCACCACGTTGACTACGTGCGTGCGCTCAGCGGGGCCTTCGGGGTGATGGCACGGTACGAGTCGCAGCGCTCCGGCACCGGCCTGACGCTGCTCCTGCGGGGGAACACCGCGCTCGGGGCGGGCGTCGGTGCGATGGGCGAGGGGATCGCCGGGCTGTGGAACACCTCCCTCCTCGTGGCGGATCTGGAGGGTCGCAGCGACCGCCTGGCAGACCGTCTCCTCTGCACGGCGGACCTGCTCGTCGAGCGGCAGATCGACGAGGACGAAGCGAGCACGTCGCCGATCCCCGACCTGGCCCGGGGGGCCTGGTTCTCGGGCGGCTACACGCAGGTCGATGATCAGCAGCACACCCTCTCGGCCCTGCTCTTCGCTGAGGATGCGCTGCGTTGGAAGGAGTCTCGGTGAGTGCGTGGGTGACGATCCTGGGGATGGTGCTGGCCCTCGATGGCCTGCGCATCTCGACGCTGACGCCTGCAGCGACGCCGACGCAGCGATCGGTCGGCGTGGTGGCCGTCGCGGCGGCGGCCGTGGTCGTCGCGCTCGTCGCCGAACCGCTCCTGGATGCCGGCGACGTCAGCCCCGAGACGTTCCGCATCGGTGCCGGCCTGGTGGTCGCGGCCGTCGGTGTCGTGCGGTTGATGATCGGCGTCGGACGCCCCTACGACGAGGTGTCCGAGTCGACTCGTGGGCTCGTCCCGGTGGCGTTCCCGGTCGCGCTCACACCCGAGCTGATCGCCTGGTCGGCGTCGCGGGGTGTCGATGCGCTGGGCGCAGCGCTCACCGGCCTGGCCGTCGCTGTGGTCGTCGCACTCCTGACGGTTCGCCTCGATCTCTCCGGCGACCGACGGCGACTCGGCGACGGCTGGGTGCGCCTCGCGGCGGCCGGCATCACGATCGTCGGAGTCGTCTTGGTCATCGACGGCATCCGCTCCGTCTGACCGACCTCAGGCCAGCTCGCGCCCGAGCACCGCTCGGGCGGCGTGGCGGCCGCACATGCCGTGCACACCGCCTCCGGGCGGGGTCGCGGCGGAGCAGAGGTACACCCCGTCGACCGGTGTCCGGTAGGGCACGCGAGCGAAGACCGGGCGTCGGAGGAGCCCGAGCCCGGAGTGCGTGCCGCCGGTGAGCGAGCCAGCTCGCAGGTTCGGATTCCACGCCTCGAGCGCTCCGGCGTCCGTGCTGACCCGTTCGATGATCCGCTCGCGGAAGCCCGGCGCGAACCGCTCGAACTGCGCCTCGATCGCCTCGGTGGCGTCACCGTCGTAGCCGGCCGGGACGTGGCAGTAGGCCCAGAGGACATGGCGCCCGGCGGGTGCCCGGGTGGGATCGACGACCGATGGTTGGGCGGCGAGCACGAAGGGCCGTTCTGGCATCCGACCCTTCACGACGGCGGCCTCGGCAGCAGCGACCTCCCGCGAGGTGCCGCCCAGGTGCACGGTGCCCGCCGCGGCGCACGCGTCGTCGAGCCACGGCACCGGTCCGTCCAGCAGCCAGTCGACCTTGTGGAGGGCCGGCCCCGTGTCGACCGTGCGGAGCCGGCGGTCGTAGCGGTCCGGGAGCCGACCCTCGAGCAGGCGGGCGGCGTTCCAGGGCGAGAGATCGAGGAGCACGGCTGCCGACGACGGCAACTCGTCGACGTGCCCGACCCACCGTCCGGCCTCGATTCGTCCACCGTGGGCGCTTAGCCGGTCGGCCAGGGCATCGGTCACGGCCTGGGCACCGCCCCGGGGGAGCGGCCATCCGCCGACGTGCGCCAGGCCGCCGAAGAGCAGGGCGAAGGCGGTCGTCAGCGGGTGCGACAGCGGCAGCACAGCGTGCGCAGCGGCGCCGGCGAGCAGTGCCTTGGCGCGCTCGGTGCGGAAGGCTCGTTCTGCGATCGTGCTCGGCAGGATCCCCGGGATGCCGTAGCGGGCGCCGACGATCGGATGCGAGGGGATGCGCAGGGGCGGACCGAGCACGACGTCGGCCAGCTCGTCCCATCGCTCGGTCACGACGCGATGCAGCCGCCACCACCGGTCCGCATCGTCGCCCAGCGCCGCGAGCGTCCGCTTGCGGTCGTGGTGGAGCCGGCCGGCCGGCTCGTTCTCCAGCGGGTGGGCGACGAGGACGTCGGGTTGCAGCCAGCGGAGGCCGTGGCGGTCGAGGTCGTGGTCTCGGAAGGCCGGTGAGGCAGCGCCGAAGGGATGGACGGCAGATCCGAGGTCGACCAGCGCGCCGCTCAGGACATCGGGCGACGTCGAGCAGGCACCGCCGAGTCGGTCCGATCCCTCGACGACGAGGACGGAGCGGCCGGCGACGGCCAGCTCGACTGCGGCGGTGAGGCCGTTGGGCCCGGAGCCGACGACGACGGCGTCGTACTCCGTCATGCGGCACCGACGAAGAGCTCGACGGTGGGGGACTCGCCCGGAGGGTGGGTGAGGTGGACGGCGTCGACCGAACGTGGGCGCTCGGCCACCAGGCTGCCGGTCTCGACCAACACCCCCAAGGTGCCGGGGCGGCGACCGAGGATCATCCTGCCCAATGGCTCGCCCAGGCCGGCGAGGGCACGGTCGAGGCGATCGACGCCGTCGTCGCGGTCGAGGAGTGCGCCGACGGGGGTCGCCGGGCCGTCGTGGAGGATCGTCCAACGGGCGGGCCGGCGAGCCGGTGCCAGCCGGAGGCCGGCGGCCCTGAGCCGCTTGACCAGCTCGCGGCTGGGCGTCGGTTCGGCCCCGAGCGCCACGGCTCGCTCCCGAATGGCCGTCGGCACGTCGTAGTGATCGCCCTGGAACGCGAATCGACGGACGCCGAGGCGCTCGGCGAACTCGTGCAGCTCGTCCAGGTCGGCGTCGCTCACGAGATGGGCCCATCGGTCGCCGCGCCAGGGCCACACAGCGGCGTCGACGAGCACGGTCACAGGGCCGACGGTATCCACCGTCTCCGGCCGCCGACGACCTCGAGGAGCAGCTCGTCATAGCGAGGGGCGACGCCCGACCAGTCGTACCGCCGGATCTCCTCGGCGAGACCGTCCACGGCCCGGCGCGCCGCGGGGAGGTCCTCGCAGACCGCCTGGAGTCGGTTGACCAGCTCGCCATCGCCGTAGAGCACGGCGGAGCCGAAGCGCTCGCCGACGAGGTCGGGGTAGGACAGGCGGTCGGGGAGCAGCGGCACGGCCCCAGCCGCCATCGCCTCGACGACGGCGACGCCGAAGCACTCCTGGAGCGCCGTCGACACCGCGACGTCCGCCCCCTCCACGGCGCGGAGGTAGGCAGATCGACTGAGCTCGCCTGCGTGCACCACTCGGTCGCCGAGGCGGCGGAGACGCGATTCGATCGGGCGGTGGTCGGGCAGGTCGTCCGCACCGCACATCACGATGGCGACGTCGGCTCCGGCGTCGACGACCTCGACGACGGCGTCGAGGAACACCTCTGGCGCCTTGTCGAAGTGCCAGCGGTGGTTCCACAGGATCCGCACCGGGCCGTTCAGACGACCGGCCGCCGGTCGGATCTCCGACAGATCGACACCAACCGGCAGCACGATGGACCGAGCTTCGAGCGCCGGCAGGCGATGCGTGTGGGTCTCGTCGGGCGCGTCGGCGAGCAGGGCCTCCAGCCGACCGAAGAGGCCTCGACGATGGAACTCGGAGTTGAAGACCACGACATCGGCTGCGTTGAGCGACGCCCACTCCTGGAGCTCGATGCCACGCGGGACCCTGGCACCGGGCGCCTCCGGGTAGAGCAGCTGGCTCTCGTGGCGGTAGTGGACGACCGGCGTCGAGCCGATCGACCTACGGGCCAGACCGCAGAGCTGAGCGAGGTCGGTCATGGAGGACACGAGCAGCACATCGGGCCGTGAGGCGGCGCAGGCCTCGTCGACCGCGTCGGCGAGGGTCACGGCCGAGCCCTGGACGCGCCATCGCCACGGGCCGGGCGGATGGCCGACGATCCGCACGGTGTGGGTGCTGTGCGCCCGGTACCCCTCCGCCCAAGCGCCGTGGGAGCCACCCCACCACGGCTCGACGAGGAGGACGTCGAGCGTCGTCGGGGGCATCGAGCCACGCTAGGTCGATCCGCGGCCATGCCCGGGAGACCTGGAACAGTGTCCGACGTGATCGCCGCCCTCGTCGCCGCCTCGCTCGTCCTCGGCGCTGGGGGTCCTACCGTCGTCCCGATCGACGGAGCGACCGGCCACGGGGACCTCACCGGTATCGAGCTGGAGGCACCGGTCGTCGGCATGGCCGGGACGGCGTCGGGTGAGGGCTATTGGTTGGCGGCGGTCGACGGGGGCATCTTCGCGTTCGGGGACGCGGGGTTCTTCGGTTCGATGGGTGCGGTGTCGTTGAATCGGCCGATCGTGGCGATGGCGGCGACACCATCGGGTGAGGGCTATTGGTTGGCGGCGGCCGACGGGGGCATCTTCGCGTTCGGGGACGCGGGGTTCTTCGGTTCGATGGGTGCGGTGTCGTTGAATCAGCCGATCGTGGCGATGGCGGCGACACCATCGGGTGAGGGCTATTGGTTGGCGGCGGCCGACGGGGGCATCTTCGCGTTCGGGGACGCGGGGTTCCTCGGTTCGGGGTCCGGCGGGCTCGACCGGACCGCCGTCACGTTCGCGACCGACCCGGGTGGCGAGGGGTACGTGCTCGTGGCTCCCGACGGGGAGGTCGTCGGCTTCGGCTCGGCGACCGATCGCACGACCGGCGCCCGTTGCGCGACGGAGCGGGTCATCACCTCTGCGCTCGATCCCGTCTCCGGCGGGACGTGGTTGGCGACCGTCCCCATCGAGGCGACGATCACGACGCCGTCAGCGGCCAGCTCGGGTGTCGAGAGCGCCTTCGTCGCCGAGCTGCTGGCCTTCGCGCAGGCCTGCCAGGGCGATCCGATCGCCCCGACCGCCGGCTCGCTCGCCTCCCCCGTGCCCGGTGCCCGGCTGTCGTCGGCGTTCGGTAGCCGAGTGCACCCGATCTGGGGCGTGCGTCAGCTCCACGCAGGAGCCGATGCGGCGGCTCCGACCGGCACCCCGGTCCGGGCAGCGGCCGGCGGAACCGTGGTCGCGGTGCGCAGCGGGCTCACCGCCTACGGAACGATCGTCCTCATCGATCATGGCGATCGGGTGGCGACGTTGTACGCCCACCTGTCACGCACGGACGTCGAGGTCGGGGCGGTCGTGAGCACCGGCGACGTGCTCGGCGGCGTCGGCAGCACGGGGTTCTCCACCGGTCCGCACCTGCACTTCGAGGTGCGGGTGGACGGCGTCCCCATCGATCCGGCGTCCGTGCTCGACGCACTGTTCCTCGAAGGTGGCTGAGGCCGCTCAGTCGAAGACGACGGTGCGGTTCTCGTAGGCCAGCACCCGGTGCTCGAGGTGCAGCCGCACGGCGTCCGCCAGCACGGTCCGCTCCAGATCCCGGCCCTTCCGGATCAGGTCGGCGACCTCGTCACGGTGGCTGACCGGGGTGACGTCCTGGACGATGATCGGACCCTCGTCGAGATCGGCGGTGGCGTAGTGCGCCGTCGCCCCGATGATCTTCACGCCCCGGTCGTGGGCCCGGTGGTACGGGCGGGCACCCTTGAAGGCCGGCAGGAAGGAGTGGTGGATGTTGATCACCCGTCCGGCCCATCGGCGGCAGAACTCGTCGCTCAGGATCTGCATGTACCGGGCAAGGACGACGAGGTCGATGTCGTTGGCGGCGAGAAGCTCGTCGATCGCCCGCTCCTGATCGGGCCGTCCGCCGGCGTCCGGGTCGATCGGCAGGTGGTGGAACGGCACGCCGACCCGCTCTGCCTGCGGCCTGAGGACGTCGTGGTTCGACGCGACGAGGGCGACCTCGGCTGCCAGCTCACCCTGTTCGACGCGAGCGAGGAGGTCGCTGAGGCAGTGGCCGTCCTTCGACACCAGGAGCGCGACGCGCGGCCGGCGACGGGCGAGGTGGATCGACCAGGTCATGGCGAAGCGCTCGGCGAGAGGCCGGAGCGCGTCGGACAGCTCGTAGCCGTCGGGGGCGCCCTCCTCGAACTCGACCTCGACGCGCTGGAGGAAGAGCCCGCGCTCGCGGTCGGTGTGCTGGTCGGCGTGGACGATGTTGGCGCCGCGGCGCTGGAGGAACTCGGCGACGGCGGCGACGATGCCCGGCCGGTCGGGGCAGCGCAGGAGGAGGACGATGCGTTCGGGCTGGTCGGTCATGGCGGTGCCGACGCTAGCTCGGTGGCACCGGGGCGCGGCTGGTCGGCGAGCTACCGTCGCACCCGTGGCGATCTGGACGTGCGACGAGTGCGGCCGCTCATTCGGCGCGGTGGGTCGCTCGCACATGTGCGCGCCGGGGAGCACCCTCGAGGACTTCGTCGATGGGGCCGTGCCCTGGGCCGGTGAGGTCGTCGAGCTCGTCCTCTCCCACGTCCGCCAGCTGGACGGCGAGCTGATCGTCGATCCGCTGGCCGAGAAGATCCTGCTGAAGAACGGCCCGACCTTCGCCCTGATCGGGCGGATGAAGCGATGGGTCGCCCTGAGCTTCAACCTGCGCCGCTCGCTGAGCTCCGGGCGGCTGTCCCGCAAGACGACCGAGCACGCGGGCGGCTACTGGCACACCATCAACGTCGAGTCGGCCGACCAGATCGACGACGAGGTGCGAGCGTGGCTCACCGAGGCGTTCTACGGCGAGGAGCCGTCCGAGGCCGAGGGTGACTCGATGTTCCCCGACGACGTCGACGTCGACTTCGTCTGACCACGGAGTGGGACCCACGCCGGGAGCGAGCACGGCCCGGCCGCAGCCCGTGAGAGCGAGGACCTCGGGGGGGCAGGAGCACGGAGCTCCGGGGCTGCGGGGTCCCCACTCGGACCAGCGACTCAGAATGGCTGGGCGTCGAGGAAGCCCAAGGCCTCGTCGACGAACTCGAACCGCTTCGGGAGCGAGAAGTGGTCGACGCCGCGCAACGTCACGAGTCGGGCGTCCGGCAGCGCCTCGACGAGTGGGTCGCCCGGTCCGGCGAAGTCCTGATCGCCGATGACGACGAGGCACGAGGCCGTGATCGCTGCGAGCTGCTCCGGGCCGAGGCCCGGCGCTCGTCGACGCATGAACGCCGACAGCGCCTCGGGGTCGTTGCCGTCCTCCCGGGCGTACCGGGCGAACATCTGTGCCTGGAGGTCCTCGCCTGGCGCCTCACCGGCCACCCCGGCGGCGATCCGCGCCGCCTGGTCGGGATCGCGTTCGACGACGTTGCGCCCGACGCCGCCGAGGACCAGGCGACCGAAACGATCGGGGTGACGGCTCGCGAGGGTGAGGAGCACGATCGCGCCCATCGAGAACCCGATGCCGTCGATCCTCCCCTCGGGTAGGCGGTCGAGGACGTCGTCCTCGACGCCGGCGTACGCCGCGGGGTCGTGGGGCTTCGGGCGGTCGCCGTGGCCGAGCAGGTCGAGGGGGAGCGCGGTGCGGCCGCCCTCCTCGAGCAGGAGCGACAGTCCCGATTCGGTCCAGGTGGACGCTGACGATCCGGTGAAGCCGTGGAGCAGGACCACGGGTGCGGCCACTAGAGCACCCCGCTCTCGTGCCCGTCCCAGTAGGGCTTGCGCAGCTCACGCTTCAGGAGCTTCCCGGACCCGGTCTTCGGCAGCTCCGCCATGAAGTCGATCGAGCGCGGCACCTTGTAGGAGGCGAGGTGCTCGCGGGCGTAGGCCATCACCGCCTCGCCATCGAGGTCCGAGCCGTCGTTGGTGACGACGACGGCGTGGACGGACTCGCCCCACTCCTCGCTCGGGATGCCGAACACCGCCGCTTCGAAGATCTCGGGGTGGTGTTCGAGGGCCGACTCGATCTCGGCGGGGTAGATGTTCATGCCGCCGCTGATGATCATGTCCTTCTTGCGGTCGCAGATGAAGTAGAAGCCCTCGTCGTCGAAGTAGGCGATGTCGCCGACGGTGTGGAAGTCGCCCCGCTGCTCGCTCTCGTACTTCTCCTGGGCCTTGTAGTACGTGTCGAACACGCTGGATGCCTTGACGAACAGCTCGCCCGGCTGGTTCGGCTCGGTCACGCGGTTGCCCTCGTCGTCGAAGAGCGCGATCTCGGTGTACGGAGCCGCGCGACCGCACGAACCCGGCTTGCGACGCTGATCGGGGGGTGCGAGGACCGTGTTCACCCCCATCTCGGTCGAGCCGTAGACCTCCCAGAGCGACTCCTCGGGGAAGCGATCGAGGTAGAGCTCCTTCAGGGCGTACGACCAGGGCGCGGCGTTGGCGATCATGATCTCCATCGACGAGACGTCGTAGCGGGCGAACACCTCGTCGGGCAGCGTGCACACGCGACGGATCGGCGTCGGTGCCGAGAACGTCGAGGAGACCTCGTAGGTCTGCACCAGACGGAGCCAGTCCTCGGCGTCGAAATGGTGCTGGAGCACGACGGTGTTGCCGAGCACGGCGGCGATGCCGGCGAAGCCACCTGGGCCGGAGTGATAGAGCGGGCCGGTGGTGAGGTACACGTCGCCGGGCCCGTACCCGATGAGCTCCAGCAAGGCCTGGGCCTGCTGGGTGCCGGAGGCAGCGCTGTTGGTGCGGACCGCTCCCTTGGGCTTCCCGGTGGTGCCGCTCGTGTAGATCATGGTGGCGCCGGTGCCGGCCTCGACCGGGGGCGGCTCGACCGGGACGCCGTCGAGCAGCTCCGCCTCGGTCAGCTGGCCCTGCTCGGCGTCTCCGTCGAACACCACGACCGTGCGCAGCCTCGGGATGCCCGGTGCGATCGCCGCGAAGAGACCGGCGTACTCGGCGTCGACCCACGCGAACACCGAGTCGGAGTTCTCGACGACGTACCCGGCCTCCTCGGCGCTCAGCCGGTAGTTGAGCGGCACGGCGACGCAGCCGGCCTTGCGGGCGGCGTGGGTGAAGGCCAGCAGCTTGATCGAGTTGGCGCCGCACCACATGACCTTGTCGCCCGGGCGCACGCCCCGGCGGTGCAGCGCGCTCGCCACGTGGTCCGAGTAGCGGTGCAGCTCCGCGTAGCTGAAGGAGCGCACCGGTTCGCCCGGCCGGTCATCGATGATCGCGGGCTTCGCACCCATGCCCCTGGCGTAGCTCGCCAGGAAGTCCTCGGCCATGTGGTCCCCCTCCACCGTGTCGCCGTCCGACCGTGGGAGTCTTCCAGAGATGACGGTGCGAGTGGGCTTCCTGGGCGCGGGCAACATCGCGAGGTACCACGCACGGATGGTCGGCGATGCGATCGGGTCGGACGGCATCGATGCGCGGATCGTGGCGGTCCACGATCCGGCCGACGACGGCCGCTCCGACCGGTTCGTCGATGACACCGGCGCCGAGGCGGTCGGGTCGGTCGACGAGCTGGTCCGACGCTCCGATGCGGTCTACGTGTGCACGTGGACCGCGACGCACCGGCAGCTGGTCGGGGCCGCCGTCGCTGACGGGCGGGCGGTGTTCTGCGAGAAGCCCCTCGACGTCGATCTCGCCACCTCGCAGCTGGTCCGGGACCTGCTCGTCGACTCCGGCGTGACCCATCAGGTGGGCCTGGTGCTGCGACGCTCCCCGGCGTTCAACGTCCTCCGGGAGCGGGTGGTCGACGCCGAGGCCGGTGCCCCCATGGCGGTCCTGTTCCGCGACGATCAGTACCTCCCGACCCAGGGGGCGTACGCCTCCACCTGGCGTGGGGACCGTGTGCTCGCTGGCTCCGGCGTGCTGATGGAGCACTCGATCCACGACATCGACCTGCTCGAGTGGATGCTCGGCCCCATCGTCCGGGTGCACGCGACCACGGCAGGCCACCACGAGATCGTCGGCATCGAGGACGTCGCCACGGTGTCGTTGCAGTTCGCCTCCGGCGTCAGCGGCGCGCTCATCACGGTGTGGCACGACGTCCTCTCACGCCCGAGCCAACGGCTCGTCGAGGTCATCTCGCGTCGCCGCGTCTCCCACCTCGACGGGGAGTGGACCGGGACCGTCCGGTGGCAGGACGCCGAGGGAGGGGGCGAACTGATCGACGACGAGCTCCTCCAGCACGCCCGGCTGCATCATCCCGAGGCCGCCAACCCCGACCGGGCGTTCCTCGAGGCCGTCGCGGCCGGTCGGCCCTCGTCTCCGGACGCGGATGACGCGCTGCGGGCGCACGTCGTGCTCGACGCCGCGTATCGATCGGCAGCCACCGGCCTCCCGGTCGACGTCGGCCCGACCTCTTCAGTCCGGGAGCCTTCGTCCGATAGGTGACCATGCTGCTCGACTCAGGGGCAGAGCGATCGGACGTTCGACCGCGCCCCGCGGAACCGGCAGAGCCGCCGGCCATCCTCTACCGACCCCTGGGGTCGAGCGCGCTCGACGGGGTGGTCGGTGTCCGCAGCGTCATCCGGGTGCGGACGACCGACGGGGACCTCCTCCTCGACGAAGCGGCCTCCGAGACCCTGGTCGCCGCCGGTCGATCCGCCGAGGTCGACGTCGAGACCTTCCTCGACGCCGGGCGTCGCCTCGGTGAGTGGGGGACCCGCCATCCCGAGCTGATGGTCTGGGCGACGGTCGCCGCGCAGGATGGTGTCGCACACCTCGTCGACGCCGTCCCAGCTGCCGTCGGCGCCGCAGCCGGCGTACGCCATCGACTGGGCGTGAGGGTCCCCCTCAGCGCCGTCGCCGCTGACGACGGCGCGGCCCAGGGCTTCCGCCGGGAGGGTCTGGTCGTCGTCGGACGTGGGGTCGATGCCGAGCTGCTCACCGACCTCGGTGGCCTCGAGCACCTTCCGGTCGACGTCGTGGAGCTCGACCCCGAGCTGGTGCGTCGGCTGCCCGACTCCGACGAGGCCGTGGAGGAGGTCTCCTCCGTGCTGGGCACGGCTGCCCGGGCCGGCGTGCCGACGTTGGCAGCAGGGGTCGACACCCTCGAGACGTTGCAGATCATCGAGGGGCTCGGCGTCGACCTCGTCGAGGGCGCCCTCGCGGGGCTGCCCGAGCAGGCCCTGATCATCGGCATGCTGCTCGGTCAGGTGGGCGTCGGTCCGGGGCCGGCCGGCGCCTCGTCACTGCTCGACAGCGCGTCGGTCGGGCCCTCACGCTGAGCGATCGTCTCCCGAGGCGTCGATTCGGTACCCTGCCTCTTCCAACGGGGCGGGGTTGCCGTCCGGCTCGGTGCCTTCAGTTCCGGCGCCAGAGTCCGACTATGGAAGAGTGATGGACAGGAACGATCCGGCACGTCGTCCTGCCTCCCGGCAGTCAGCGGGGGACAACGACGACTCGATCCTCAACAACGTGTCGGGTCTGCCCGATCGGCGGTTCTTCGTGATCTCGCTCGACCGCAAGGTCGCGTTGGCCCGACGGACGCTCAAGCCGCTGGCGCTGGGCGTCTTCCGGATCGACGAGTTCGAGGAGTTCGCTCCCTACCTCCGCGACCACGCCATCCGCGTGCTGAGCCGCGTCGTGCAGAACACGATGCGCGACTCCGACACGATCTGCCACATCGAGGACTCGGTCATCGCTGCCGTCCTCGACGACACCTCCGAGACCGGAGCCGTGTGGGCAGCCGACCGCATCCGCCGGTCGCTCCTCGAGACGCCGGCCAAGGACATCGTCACGATGTCGGCCGGACTGGCCTGCTACCCCAGCCACGTCATGGACGCCGACGCGCTGCTCGACGAGGCCTACCGGGCGCTCAACGCCGCCCGCGCGCTCGGCCCTGGGCGCATCGAGGTCGCCTCGGTCGCCGAGTAGGGCGGTCGGCGAACCACCTCCTAGGGTCGAGTCTCCCAACGGGGAGGGGCGACCGATGAGCGACATCGAGGTCACGACACCGCGGCCGGGCATCACCCAGCTCACGCTGAACCGACCGGACCGGTTGAACGCGATCACCTACGACCTCGTCGACGAGCTGCACCAACTGCTGCGGTCGATCCGCGCCGACGACGCCTGCCGCGTGGTCGTGCTCACCGGAGCGGGTCGGGGCTTCTGCGCCGGTCTCGACCTCACCGGCTATGGCGTCGTGCCCGGCACCGAGGAACACGGCGCGGCTCAGCGAGGGCTCGCCGTGCAGCAGCACATCGCGACGCTCGTGCCCGCGTTCCGCTCACTTCGTCAGCCGGTCGTGGCTGCGGTCAACGGTCCTGCCGCGGGCGGTGGCCTCGCGATGGCGCTCGCGTCCGACGTGCGCATCGGGGCCGAGAGCGCGCGCTTCGGCACCGCCTTCGTGCGGCTCGGGCTGTCGGGCTGCGACATCGGGGTGAGCTGGTTGTTGCCCCGGTTGATCGGTGCGTCCCGTGCGTGGGAGCTGTTGCTGACGGGACGGGTCATCGACAGCGCCGAGGCGCACGAGATCGGGCTCACGACGCGGGTCGTGCCCGACGACGAGCTCCTCGATGCGGCCTACGAGACCGCCGAGCTGATCGCCCGGAACAGCCCGTTCGGCGTGTGGATGACCAAGGAGGTCATGTGGTCGAACCTCGAGGTCCCCGGCCTCCAGGCCGGCATCGACCTCGAGAACCGGACGCAGATCCTCGCGTCGACGACCGAGGACAGCCGTGCGGCGATGGGGTCGTTCCTGTCGCGCGAGCCCGTACAGTTCGAGAACCGCTGAGGGCCCGAGCGGGAGACTGAGGGCCCGAGCGGGACACCGAGGGCCCGAGCGGCCTAGCCGATCTGGACCGGCACGTCCGGCGCCGCGCCGTCGAGCCGTTCGCGGGCCTCGGCCCACTCGGGGCTCCCCACCGGGTACCAGCACCGGAAGAGGTGACCGGGAGCGTCGGCCTCCCGGAGCGGCGGCTCCTCCTCGCGACAGCGATCCTTGGCGTAGGGGCAGCGGGGCGAGAACTTGCAGCCCTTCGGTGGGTTCACCAGGTCCGGTGGGCGACCACCCAACGCCTCCAAGCGGGTGTGGCTCCGGTACTCGAGCTTGGGGATCGAGTTCAGGAGGGACTCCGTGTAGGGCATCCGGAGGTCGGTGAAGAGGCGCTTGGTCGGCGCCTTCTCGACGATCCGGCCGGCGTACATGACGGCGATCTCGTCCGTCCGGCCCGCGACGACGCCGAGGTCGTGGGTGACCATGACCACGGACATGTCGCGGTCTCGCTGTTCCCTCTGGAGCAGGTCGAGGATCTGCGACTGCACGGTCACGTCGAGCGCCGTGGTGGGCTCGTCGGCCATGAGCAGCTTCGGTCCGCAGGCCAAGGCGATCGCGATGGTGACGCGCTGGCGCATGCCACCGGAGAGCTGGTGCGGGTACTCGTCGAAGCGTCGATCGGGTTCGGGGATGCCGACCTCACGGAGCAGCACGACCGCTGTCTCGCGGGCCTCGGCCTTGTCCATGTCGAGGTGGACGCGTAGGCCCTCGGTGATCTGCCGGCCGATCTTCATCACCGGGTTGAGCGACGTCATCGGGTCCTGGAAGATCATCGCCACCTGCGGACCCCACACGCCCCGGAGCTGCTTCGGCGAGAGCCGCATCATGTCGACGCCGTCGAACCGCACGGCGCCCTCGGTCTTGATGCCCCGGCGGGGGAGCAGCCGCATGATCGAGCGGGACAGCACCGTCTTGCCCGATCCGGACTCGCCCACGATCCCGAGCGCCTTGCCCCGTTCGAGGGTCAGTGACACGCCGTCGACGGCCTTGAGCCAGCCTCCGGGTGTCTGGAACCAAGTCCGGAGGTCCTCCACCTCGAGCAGCGGCTGGGTGCGGAGCCCCTGGCCGGCGGCGGTGGTCGCTGCGTCGGTCATCTCGTCCTCACGCTCCGCCCGTCGCGACGAGGTCCTCGTCGCTCACGGGTCGTTCACCGGGGGCCAGTGGGAAGTGACAGGCCACGTAGTGACTGTCACCGATCTCGCGCATGGCCGGCTCCTCCTCGGCGCACCGGTCCTCGGCACGAGGACAGCGGGTCCGGAAGCGGCAGCCGGACGGGGGAGCGATGGGCGAGGGCAGCTCGCCCGAGATGCCCTCGGGGGTGCTGGGTACGACCGTGGGATCCGGAACCGGCACGGTCGACAGCAGCGCCGAGGTGTACGGGTGCGCCGGCGCGGCGTAGAGCGTGTCGGGTGGGGCGACCTCGCACATCTTGCCGAGGTACATCACGGCCACACGGTCGGAGACGTTCTTGACGACCGCGAGGTCGTGGGCGATGAAGATGAGCGTCAGGCCGTAGCGGGTCTTGAGGTCCTCGAGCAGGTTGAGCACCTGGGCCTGGACCGACACGTCGAGCGCGGAGACCGGCTCGTCGCAGATGATCACCTCGGGCTCGAGCACCAGCGCTCGGGCGATCGAGATGCGCTGCGCCTGACCACCCGAGAACTCATGCGGCCGGCGTTCGAGGGCGTTGTCGACGTCGATGCCGACGGCGTTGAGCACCTCTCGGACCTTGGCGTCGGCCATCTCGTTGAACGCGCTCCGCTGGGAGCGCATCTTGAACCACCGCGGGATGTTGGTGATCGGCCCGAGGATCCCGAGGAGAGCCCACCCGGCGAGCAGGACGACGCACACCACCACGAACGGCACGACGACGACGGCGGCGACCGCCGCGACGATGCCGGCGGCCACACCGGTCCAGCCGAGGGCGTCCTCGGCACCGGTCTCCTCGACCGCCTGGCTCACGACCCAGAAGACGAGCGCGCCGGCCACCAGGGGCATCGCCCGCTTGGCGATGTCCCAGAGTCGGCCCATGAGGCCGGTCATCCAGGGGGAGTACCGCTCGAACGCCTGGCTGACGGGCGAGCGCGGGAACTCCTCCTGCCACCAGATGTCGATCGGCTCGGCCACGATCTCGCGGACCTTGCGGCGAGGGTTCAGCGCCGAGATGGGGTCCTGGAAGATCATCTGGAGCGTGCGCCGGGTGCGCCGGAGCTGCTCCCGCTCGATGGTGGTGAGGTCGGTGTCCTCGAAGACCACGGAGCCGGATTTGGGTCGCGGCATCTGCAGGATCGCCCGACCGGTCGTCGACTTGCCACAGCCGGACTCGCCGACGAGCCCGAGCGTCTCACCCTTGCGGAGATCGACGCTGATGCCGGAGACGGCGTGCACGACGTTGCCGGTGTTGCCGACGGGGAACTCGACGACGACGTCCTCGGCCTTCAGGATGACGTCCTCGTCGGCGCGGAGGTGCGCGGTACCGGAGCCGGCCATCAGATCACCGACTCGCGCACGTCGAAGAACTCCCGGAGCTTGTCGCCCACGTAGTTGAGCGCGAGGACCGTCAGGAAGAGCACGCCGGCAGGGAACAGCGAGATGTGGGCGGCGCCCTCGAGCTCGTTGCGTCCCTTGGAGATCATGTCGCCCCACGTCGGCGTCGGCGGTGGAACCGACAACCCGAGGAAGCCGATCGCCGACTCGACGACCACCAGCACGGCCATGAACACGAGGCTGTAGCTGAGGATCACCGGGATGACGTTCGGGAGGACCTCCTTGAACATGATCCGTCCGTCCCGTGCTCCGAGCACGCGGGCCGCTTGCACGAACTCGCGGTCCGAGTAGGCGATCACGCTCGATCGCACGATGCGGGCGATCGGAGCGATCGACAGCAGGCCGAGCGTGACGGTCAGCCAGAAGCGCCGATTGTCGCCCTCGTTGTCGAAGAAGATGATCAACGCCAGGGCGAGCACGAGCGCCGGGAAGGCGAGGAGCAGGTCGACCGAGGACGTCAGGATCGCGTCGATGCGCCCACGGAAGTACCCGGCGACCAGCCCGATCAGGCTCCCGAAGAAGATGCCGATGATCGTGGCGATGCCGGCCACGAAGACCGACACGCGAGCCCCGTAGATGGTCCGGCTGAAGATGTCCTGGCCGATGTTGTCGTTGCCGAACCAGAACTCACCGGTCGGCCCCTCACGGGAGCGACCTCGGAAGGTCTCGCCGGGGTCCTTGAGCGGAAGGAAGTCGGCGAACAGCGCCGCCAGGACGATGAAGGCGAGGAAGCCGACGGCGACCCAGAAGAAGGTGCCGAGCTTCCGCTTGGCCTTGCGGCCCTCGTCGGCGGCCTCCTCCTCGACCTCGACGATGGCGGGCTCGCCCATCGTCCCGGAGTAGGTCGTCGAGGGGGCGTGGCGTTCGGCCTGGTCGGTCATGAGCGGACACCTCCGCGGTGCGGCGTCGTCCGGCTACGCATGGCGGAGCCTCGGGTCGAGCGCCGTGTAGAGCAGGTCGACCGCCAGCAGCGTGAGCACGTAGCCGGCGGAGATGACCAGGACGGCGCCCTGGATGGCGATGAAGTCGCGGGCGATGATCGCCCCGAACACGTAGGTGCCGATGCCCGGCAGCGTGAAGATGAACTCGATGATCAGCGCACCACCGATGAGCGTGCCGATGTTGAGGCCGATCACGGTGAGGAGCGTGAAGCTCGAGGGCCGAAGTGCGTGGCGCCAGAGGATGCGGGAGTCGCTCATGCCCTTGGCCCGGGCGAGATCGATGAAGTTCTGCTGGAGCGTGGAGATCATGTCGGTGCGCAGCAGTCGCATGTAGACCGCCACTTGGCCCAGGGCGAGCGACAACGCCGGCAGCAGCATGTGTTTGAAGTGCAGGACGAGGTCGTCGCCGAACGCGACGTACCTCGCCGCTGGTAGCCACTCGACGCCGACCTGGGTGCCGAACACCGAGATGCCGCCGAGGGCGAAGAAGAGGACGAGCAGCACCGCCAGGATGAAGTTCGGCAGGGCGAGGAAGCCGAACGCCGCGGTGTTGATGGCCCGGTCCACCCGGGTGCCGGCTCGGTAGGCCGCCCAGACACCGAGCGGGATGGCCAACCCGATGGAGATGATCTGGGCGTAGAGCATCAGCTGCAGCGACACCGGGAAGGTCCGGGAGATGCCGTCGGCGACGTCCTCCTGGAGGATCCGGGAGCGGCCGAGGTCACCCGTGACCGCGTCGCCCAACCAGTCGCCGAAGCGGGACATGACGGGGTCGTTGAGGTTGAGCTCCTCGTTGATCTCCTCCACGGCCTGTGGTGTCGCACCCGGGCCGAGGATGTTCACGGCGAGGTCGCCGGGGAGCGCGTTGATGATGATGAAGGTGAAGAAGGCGATGATCATCAGCACCGGGACGAGCCCGGCGAGCCGCCGCAGCACGTAGCTGCCGTTGGCGATCGTCGAGGCGACGACGCCGGTGACGAGCAGGATCGCGAACGTCCAACTCATCGGTGGTCGGAGGAACCACGCGCCGATGACGATCACGGCGATCGCCGCCATCGTGACCGCTCCGATCCGTTCCCGTACTGCGTTCACAACCTCACCCCCCGGTCGGTCGACGGGTGGGTGGGGCGCCGGGACGCCCCACCCACCCGGTGGAGATCAGCCCTGGCAGTTCCCGTCGGTGCACCACACCTGCGCGAGCTTGTGGCGCCCGGACAGGATCGGGAGCGCCGAGCCGCCCTCGGGAAGGTCCAGTTCGGTGATGTTCTGGACGTTCGGGTTGGCCACGATGCCCCACACGGTCCAGGTGTTCCACCAGTTGTAGACGTGCTGGCCGAACTCGCGGTTGATCTGCTCGGCCGCCTCCTGCTGGGCCGCCGGGTCCGGGTTCGTCCAGAGCGTCAGGATGGCTGCGTCGATCTCCGGGTCCTGGAACCGACCGAAGTTGAGCGCCAGCTCACCGGCCTCCGGGTTAATCGGCGATGCCGTGCTCGAGGACCACCAGAACCACTGCGCCACCGGTGCGACGCCGCCGTGGTTGCGCCAGCCCTGCGCCTGGAAGACGCCGGCGAGGGCGAGGCCGATGTACTGGCCCTGCTCGATCGGCGCGATCGTCGCGTTCACCACGCCGCCGAAGACCTCGGTCCACATGGACACGATCAGGGTGTTGGTCTCGACGTTGAACGGATCGTTCGTCGTGTTGAAGGTGAACTCGATCGTGTCGGTGCCGTTGTCGGCCAGGCACAGGTCCATCTCGGCCAGCGCGGCATCGGGGTCGTACTGCGGGTACCCCGAGTCCTCCAGGTAGCCGATCTGGGACGGGTTGAACGGCCCGTTGGCGGCCGGAGCCAGACCAGCGTTCCGCTCCTCGCTCAGCCGCTGGTTGTCGATGGCGTAGGCGAGCGCCCGTCGGCAGGTCTCGTGGATCAGCGGGTTGGTGGCGTTGAGGCCGCCCGGATCCATGTCGAGTGACTCCACCCCGCGCTGCGCGGCGAGGGTCGGGTTGTCGCCCTGCGCCACGTTGAGGAGGATGTGGCTCGTCTCGCCGAAGTCGTTCGCCGTGAGCGTGACGAAGTCGCCGTCCTCGAGGAAGCGGCTGGTCTCGTCGCTGTTCGCGGTGTGCATGATGTCGAACTGGCCGGAGCGGACTCCGCTCGAGCGGCCCTGGATGTCGACGGCCACGACCAGCTCGACAGCGTCGAGGTAGGGCAGCCCCTCGTTGGTCAAGGAGCTGGGGCCGTCACCGCGCCAGTAGTCCTCGTTGCGCACGGCCCGGAAGCTGTTGCCGTTCCCGGGGGTGAAGGACTCGAACACGAACGGACCGGTACCGACCGGGGCTGCCTGATCGCCGGTCGCCGCAGCCGCCTCGTCCTCGCTGAGGAGCGGGAACGTCGCGAGCGTGCGCATCCAGGTCGGGCTGAACATCCGCGAGCAGACCATGTCCGCGAACGCTTCCTTGACGGCCACGTACGGCAGGGTCGTGGTGAGGGTCACCGTCTGGCCGTCGGCGACCGTGTCGGCGATGAAGAAGTACCCGGGACCGGTCAGGGACGACAGTCGGCAGGCGTCGATGTTGTCCTTGACGGCCGCGCCGTCCAGCGGGGTGCCGTCATGGAACGTGATGCCCTCGCGGACCGTGATCGTCCACTGGGTGAAGTCCTCGTTGGGCTCGGCGGACTCGGCGAGGTAGGGCTGAGCGACACCGTTCTCGTCGTTCATGAAGAGCGGGTCGGTGATCGCGTTGAACACCATGAAGCACGAGATCGCACAGGACGTCGCGTAGTGGACCCAGGGGTTGGCCGAGTCGGCCTCCATCCCGTACACGAGCGTCCCGCCCCGCACCGGACCGCTCTCGGCCTCGCGCTCGTCGGCTCCGCTGGAGATCGTCGTGGCCGGGGCGGCCTCGTCGTCGCCTCCCGCCTCGTCGGGTGCGGCGGTCTCCTCGGTGCTGGTGTCGTCGCCCCCGCCGTCGTCATCGGAGTCGCCGCCGCACGCGGCAGCGATGAGTCCCATGGCCAGCAGCACGGCGAGCACCCGCAACCAGGCGGATCGTCGAGTCACGTGGTTTCCCCCTCATGGTGTGTCACCGACACCCGGCGGGCGTCGATCGGGCGACCGTAGGTGTGTCGTCCGTCACAACGCAACCTAGCCCGGGCGGGCGGGCGCCCGACGGCACCCACCCGCCCGAAGACAGCCTCAGGTCAGCCGCACTCCCCGTCGGTGCACCAGACCTGCGCGACCTGATGCTTGCCGGCGAGGACCGGGATGGAGAGGTTCCCCGAGGGCAGCTCCAGGTTCGTGATGTCGTTGACGCTGGGGCTGGCGATGACGCCCCAGATGGTCCACCACGACCACCAGTTCCAGACGTTGTCGGCCATCGCCCGGTTGATGTCCTCGGCAGCCGCGGTCCGGGCGGCCTCGTCCGGGTTGGACAGGATCGTCTGGATCGCTGCGTCGATCGCCGGGTCCTGGAACCGACCGAAGTTGAGCGCGAGCTCGCCGGCCTCCGGGTTGATGGGCGACGCGGTGAGCGCCGACCACCAGAACCAGTTCTCAGCCGGGTCGACGCCACCGTGGTTGCGCCAGCCCTGTGCCTGGAAGACGCCGGCGAGGGCGAGGCCGATGTACTGGCCCTGCTCGATCGGCGCGATGGTCGCGTTGACCCGGTCACCGAACGCTTCGGCCCACATCGACGCCGTCAGCGTGTTCGACTCGACGTTGAACGGATCGTTCGTCGTGTTGAACGTGAACTCGATCGAGTCCGTGCCCAGCGCCTCGAGGCAGATGTCCATCTCGGCGTTGGCGAGGTCGATGTCGAACACCGGATAGCCAGTGTCCTCGAGATAGCCGACCGACCCGGGCGAGAACGGACCGTTGGCGGCCTGCGCGAGGCCGGCGTTGCGCTCCTCAGCCAGCCGCTCACGGTCGACCGCGTGCGCCAGCGCGCGACGGCAGTTGACGTTGAGCAGCGGTGAGGCGGCGTTGAGCCCGCCCGGGTCCATGTCCAGCGAGTCGACCCCTCGGACCGCGGCGAGCGTCGGGTTCTCGCCGGCGCCGACGTTGAGGAGCGTGTAGCTCGTCTCACCGAAGTCGTCGGCGGCGAACGTCACGAAGTCGTCGTCGTCGAGGAATCGGCTGGTCTCGTCGGAGTTGGCCGTGTGGATGATGTCGAACTGGCCGGCGCGGAGACCGCTCGAGCGGCCCTGGATGTCGACGGCCACGACGAACTCGATGCCGTCGAGGTAGGGCAGGCCCTCACCCGTCACCGAGTTCGGACCATCGCCACGCCAGTAGTCGTCGTTGCGCTCGACGACCATGCTGTTGCCGTTGCCGGGCGTGTAGCTGACGAACCGGAACGGCCCGACGCCGACGGGAGCGGCCTGGTCGCCGGTCGCCGCCGCCGCGTCCTCCTCGCTGAGCAACGGGTTGCTGGCCAGCGTCTCCATCCACGTCGGGCTGAACATGTAACCGCAGACCTCGTCGCGGAGCAGCGCCGGGACCGGAACGTAGGGCTGGATGAAATTCAAGGTGACCGTCTGGCCGTCGGCGGTGGTGTCGCCGAGGAAGGTGAAGGACGGGCCGGTGAGCGGCGATGCCTTGCAGATGTCGATGTTGGCCTTCACCGCAGCGCCGTCGAGCGGCGTGCCGTCGTGGAACGAGATCCCGTCGCGGACGGTCAGGGTCCAGCTGGTGAAGTCCTCGTTCGGCTCGGCCGACTCGAGCAGGTACGGCTCGATGCCACCGTCCTCGGTCGCGATGAACAGCGGGTCGGAGATCGCCTTGAAGATCATCCGGCAGGAGATGGCGCACGACGTCACGTAGTGCACCCAGGGGTTCGCCGAGTCGGCCTCGATGCCGTACACGAGCGTGCCGCCCCGCACGGGCCCGGTCTCGGTCTCGCGGTCGTCGGCCCCGGCACCGGCGGTCGTGGGTGGCGCCGCTTCCTCACCGCCGCCCTCCTCGGGGGCCTCCGTCTCGTCGGTCGTGGTGTCGTCGCCGCCACCGTCGTCGTCGGAGTCGCCGCATGCTGCGGCGATGAGCCCCATCGCCAACAGGACGGCGAGCAGCCGCATCCAGCCGGATCGTGTCGTCATGGTTCCCCTCTCTGAGGGCCCGACGCCGAGTCGGCGGTCGAGCCACGTCGACGGAACGGCGTCCCCAATGTGCCGTCCGTCACATCGGGAACCTAGTCGAGTGCATCGCAGGGCGCCGGGGTTCGGACGATCGTCACGGGCCTGTCACCATGCGTGGATCGTGCCGTTCGCCCCCCGCCCACGTCCCGATCCGGTCGATTCCCCGCACCCGTCGCGACTGCCGACCGACCATCCGGCGCGCGCCTCGATCCTGGCGGCGCACGAAGTCGCGGTGGGCTCCGGGGCCGATGGCTACGTCGATCCGGCGAGTGGCTACTGGGTGTTCACGGCCCAGTTCCTGCTCGACCGCGAGACGTGCTGTGAGACGGGTTGCCGACACTGCCCGTACGTCGGTGGACCGGACCTCCCCGACGACTGACGGCCCAGCCGCAGCCCGTCAGGGCGAGGACCGTGGGAGGAGCTTGGGGCTCCGGGGCCCCAAGCGGGTGCGGGCATCGCGGCTGGGCTACGTTTCGGCTGATCGACCCCAACGGCACACGAGGAGACTGATGGTCGTCAAGGAGATCCTGACCTGGGAGTCGTACGGCAAGGGCGCCTACGAGCTCGCGGAGATGGTCAACGACGACGGGTTCCGGCCCGACATCATCCTGGCGATCGCCCGTGGAGGGCTCTTCGTCGCCGGATCGCTCGGCTACGCCCTGGGCGTCAAGAACCTCTACGTCATGAACGTCGAGTACTACACCGGTGTCGACGAGCGGCTCGAGATGCCGGTCATGCTGCCGCCCTATCTCGACAAGGTCGATCTGCGCGACGCCAACGTCCTCATCGCCGACGACGTCGCCGACACCGGCGCCACGCTGAAGGCCGTGTACGACTTCGCCGAGGGCGAGGTCGCCGAGGTCCGCTCGGCGGTGCTCTACGAGAAGTCCCAGTCGACCATCAAGTGCGAGTACGTCTGGAAGCGCACCGACGACTGGATCGTCTTCCCGTGGTCCGATCGCGACCCGCTCGAAGGCGGCATCGCCTGACTCAGCCCGCGGGCTGGGGGACCGAGATGCGTCCGGCGCTGGTCGGGCGATCGAACGCCTTGAGGATCACCTGGGCGGCGTTGCGGCCCGGAGCGCCCCACACCCCTGCGCCGGGGAAGGTCGCCGCGCCCGTGAGGTAGAGCCCGTCGATCGGGGTGCGGTAGCGACTGCGCTCGCGCTCTTGGCGTCCGAGCAGGGCGGCGACGGGGCCGCCGGCGAACGAGGTCGCGTGGCCCCGGGGGAGGTGGAACTCGGACTCGTACCGATCCGGCGTCATGACCCGCCAGTCGACGACGTGATCGAGGAACCCCGGCTCCACGAGGTCGGCGTACAGCTCGAGCCAACGCTGCGGCTCCTTCGAGTCTGGCCAGCCGCCGCGGAGCGCGTACGGGGTGTAGAGGACCTCGAGGCTGAACACGTGTCGACCCGGCTCTGCCATGGTCGGGTCGATGACCGACGGGATGTTCACCAGGAAGATCGGCCGCTCTGCGACCTCACCCCGTTCGTTGGCGGCGTGTGCGTCGGCGATGCCGTCGGCGGACGGCGTGACCGTCATCGTGGGCGCCAGGAGCTCCATGTCGGCGTAGGCCGCATCCTCCGATCCCCGATACCTGGGGAGCTCGTCGATCACCGCGTCGATCTTGGACTCGTAGCCGTCGTGCGGGTCCTGTGCGATCCAGCGGTCGACGAAGCCGGTCGCACTGGGCGGCGTGCCCGTCAGCCACTCGACGAAGGCCTGACGCGGGTCGCAAGCGACGACCACGGCATCGGCGGTCAGCTCCGTCCCGTCGACCGTGCGCACGGTGCGGACCCGCTCGCCGTCGCAGCCGATCGTCTCCACGCGCGCCCCGGTGCGGATCGTCCCGCCAGCGGCCTCGACGGCACGGGCGAGCGCCTCGGTGAACGCGCCGCTGCCGCCCTCGGGGCGGCCGGTGCGGACCAGGTGCTTCAGCACCGGCGAGACCGCACCGAGTCCGGTGCCCGGCCACTTCGGTGACACGCCCCAGACGATGGGGCCGCTCAGCATCGGCCCGAGGAAGCCCGCGGAGAAGTAGTCGCTCAGCACGTCGGCGGCGGAGCGGCGCGACCAGGCGAGCATCCGGGCGACGGCCTGTGGGCCGCGTCGTGCGCCGGCGCCGAGGAGGCCGCGGGTCGATGGCGGGGCGCTCGCCGCCTCGAGCGCCAGTCGGCCGACCGGCGCGGCGTCGGCCACGAAGCGGCGATAGCCGTCGACCTCATCGGGGTGGGTCCGCTCGAGGGAGTCGATCGTTCGCTCGACCTCGTGGTGGACGAACCACGGCCGACGCTCGTCCCAGGACATGCCACCGGACGAGGGCGTGAGGTCGAGGTAGCGGAGACCGTGGTCGGCGAGTGAGAGCTCGTCGATGAGCGGCAGCGACCGGACAGCGACGTGGTCGCAGTTGCAGATGTTCACCCGCGCGCCGACGGCATGGACCGTCGAGGCGCAGCCGCCCACCTCATCCCGCGCTTCGAGGAGGAGAACGTCGAGGCCACCCCGTGCGAGATACGCCGCACAGGTCAGTCCGTTGTGTCCGCCTCCGACGACGATCACGTCATGGTCGACCCGTTGCATGACGCCATCTCACCACGGACGCCGGATCGGGGCCTCTCCGGATCGCAGCGTTCACGGACCCGTCACGGGGGGACCGGTAGCGTCCGGGACATGACGAGGCGGCTGAGCGACCTACGCGGACCACAGATCGATCAGATGGTCGGCGAGGGCTCGATCATCATCCAGCCCGTCGGTGCGATCGAACAGCACGGGCCGCACCTGCCCTTCTCGACCGACCTCGTGATCGCCCGTGCCGCGGCTGAGGCCCTCGTCGACCAGGCCGGCGACGAGCTCGATCTGTGGATGCTGGAGCCGCTCGCGTACTCGAAGTCCAACGAGCACGCCTGGTCGGCCGGCACGGTGTGGCTGTCCGCCGACACGCTCCTCAAGGTGATCGACGACATCGGCCGATGCGTCGCCACCACGCCGGCCGAGCGTCTCGTGTTCCTCAACGGCCACGGCGGCAACAGCGCGCTCCTCAACGTCGCCTGCCGCGACGTCCGCCTGGCCCACGGGCTGATGACCTTCGTGACCCACCCGTCGGTCCCACCGGACCAGGGCGGGGCCTCCACGTCGGAGGAGCTGGGCATGGGCATCCACGCGGGGCTGATGGAGACGTCGGTGATGCTCCATCTCCGCCCCGACCTGTGCGACATGTCCCTGGCCGAGCCGAACGTCCCCACCAAGCTCGCCGCGAACGATCACGTCCGCTTCGGCGGGGCGGTGAGCTTCGGCTGGCTGTCGAACGACTTCGGACCTGACGGCCACATCGGCGACCCGACCAACGCCAACGCCGATCTCGGCAAGCGACACTTCGAGGCCGCGATCGAGAACCTCGTCGCGCAGATGGCCGAGGTGAAGGACTTCGACTTCGGCCGCTAGCCAGCGCTTGCGTTGGCGGGAGAAGCAGGCGGTGGTGCTCGTCCGGGCGGAAGACCCCGGACGCGCAACGGCCCGGCCCCCGAGGGGACCGGGCCGCCGTTGTCAGCTCAGGTGATGTGGTCGATCAGCGACCGATCGTCGGGTCGATGAACTCGTTGGTGACGATGTCCTCGGCGGTCAGGTCGTCGGGCACGTCGATGCTGTCGACCTGGTTGCGGAGGATGTCGATCAACCCCTCGACCCGGTCGAGGTCGAAGTTGCCGATCGTGTCATCCGGACCGTTGCTCGCGATGCCGAGCTCCTCCATCTTCACGACCGTGCTCGCCATGGCCTCCTGGCTGAGCTGCCAGAAGTCGTCGATGGCGAAGTTGTAGGCCTCGATGGCGTCGTTCTCGTCCTGCGGGTCCTCCATGAAGTCCACAGCGGCCCGCTGGACCTCGGGCACGAAGGCCTGGAGGCAGGAGACGACGGCCGGGTCCTCGAGGCGATCCGGACGGATGGCGAGGGTCTGGCTGTAGGGCTCGTAGCCCGAGTCGTGGATGAGCAGGAAGTCGACCGGGCGGCCCCACTCCTCGAACTCGAACTCGTAGTTGAACGGCTCCTGGGTGGCGAAGCCCTGCTGGAAGATCGCGCCCTCCTCGGCGATGAACCGCTGCGGGCCACCGTCGTAGGACGGATCGGACTGGTCGGCGGAGACCTGGCCGGTGCCGATCAGGTACTCCATGTAGACCGCGCCCGGGAAGTGGTTGATGATCGCCCCGGTCGCACCGATGTCGGAGAAGGACTCGATCCCGGTGTAGGTCTCGGGGTCCCACTGCACGATCTGCGGGTTGATCTCGAGCGGCGCCACGACGGCGAGCGTCGGGAAGTCCTCGTAGTTGCTCACGGCCTCGTCGTTGGTCACGTAGCCGAGGAACACCTCGTCGGAGGTGTACATGAGGTCACGAGGGCTCGAGAAGTTGGTCACGAACCCGCCGGCGCGGACCTCGACGGTGATCGAGGGCTCGGCCTCCAGCGGACCGGAGTAGCCGTCCGGGGTGGCCTCGGCCTGGCTGTGGTCGATGAGCTCGTAGAGCGCACCGTGCTCGGGCTCGGGGAACCAATCGGTCTGGAGGACGAGCGGGCTCGGGCAGTCCGTGAGGCTGCCGGCCATCTCCTCGGCGCCGCCGCCTTCGGTGTCCTCGGTCGCGGCCTCGGGGTCCTCGGTCGCCGCCTCGGTCGTCGCGGTGGTGTCCGCCGGTTCCGACGCGGACGCCGATGCGGAGGAGGAGGCGCTGGCGTCGTCGCCGGCGTCGTCGTCGTCGGAATCGCCGCACGCAGCGGCGATCAGGCCGAGCGCGAGCAGCACGGCGAGGAGCCTCGCCCAGGAACTCTTGGAACGCATGTGGATGGCATCTCCGGTTTGGTGGTCAGGGAGCAGGCGTCAGGGCACCTGCGTCGCCGGCGCGGGGCCGGACAGCGTTGGCTACTGCGGTCCGGCTTGTGCGGACTCGTGCCAGGAGCGGGTTGCTCGGTTGGACAGCCAACCGAAGAAGGCGAACACGGCGATGCCGAGCACCGCCGACCAGAAGACGGCGCCGACGAGCATCTCGGGGAGAAGGCGCTGCCGGTAGACGTCGATCAGGATGCCGAGGCCCTGGTCGCCGCGCCGGAAGAAGAACTCACCGACGATGGCGCCGATCACGGAGAGGCCGGCCGAGATCCGGAGGCCGGTGAACATCGCGGGCAGCGCGTTGGGCAGCTGCAGCTTCCGGAAGCGGGTCCAGCGGCTCGCCCGATGGAGGGTGAACAGGTCGTGGAGTCCGCTCTCCGCCGATTTCAAGCCGAACAGCGTGTTGGTGATGATCGGGAAGATGGCGATGATCACGCACACGAGCACGCGGGAGCGGAACTCGAATCCCCAGATCTGCCCGATGAGCGGGACCAGGGCGAGGATCGGGATCGCCTGCAGCGTGACGGCGTAGGGATAGAACGACCGTTCGATCCACTTCGCCTGACTCATCGCCACGGCGATCGCGACGCCGAGGACGATGGCGACGACGAGGCCGACGATGGCGACCCGGGTGGTGATCCAGAGGCCCCCGAGGAGCTCCGTCAGGTTCTCGCCGTTGGCGAAGGCCTCCTGCCACACGTCGTGCGGGTAGGGGAGCACGACCGAACGGCGCCGCTCGGTCATGGACCCGGAGAAGGCGTACCAGGCGCCGAGGAACAGGACGAACACGGCGAGCACCGGGAAGCCGTTGCGGAGCATGCTGACGGCGAAGCCGGGGGTGGGGTCCGGCGTCCCGGCGCTCGGCGGTGGTGCCGGGGTGCCGGTGACGGTGGCGGTCTGCTCGCCGACCTGGGCGTCCATCTCGGTGGCGGTCATGCGTGTTCGACTCCGTGGCGGAGGGCGGCGGACACCTCACCGGAGATGCGAGCGAACTCGGGGTCGAAGCGCATCTCGTCGGTGCGGGGGTAGTCGAAGGGGACGTCGAACTCGGCGACGAAGCGACCCGGTCGTGGTGACATCACCAGGACCCGGGTGGACAGGAACACCGCCTCGTACAGCGAGTGGGTGATGAACAGACCGGCGAAGCCCTCGGAGACGAAGAGCTTGAGCAGCTCCTCCTGGAGGCGCTCCCTGGTGATCTCGTCGAGGGCGCCGAAGGGCTCGTCGAAGAGGAAGAGCTTGGGCTGCAGCACCAGCGAGCGGGCGAGCGAGACCCGCATCTTCATGCCACCGGAGAGCCGCTTGGGATGGTGCTTCTCGAACCCGTTCAGGCCGACCAGATCGATGGCTTCCTGGGAGCGGAGGCTCCGGTCGGCCTTGTCGACGCCGTGGAGCTCGGCGAACAGCTCGACGTTGCGGCGCACGGTGCGCCATGGGAGCAACGTCGCGTCCTGGAAGACGTAACCGACGTTGTCGTCGGCGAGCTCGACGCTTCCCTCGGTGTTCGGGATCAACCCGGAGGCGATCTTGAGGATGGTGGACTTGCCGCACCCCGACGGGCCGACGACGGTGACGAACTCGCCCTCCCGGACCGTCAGGTCGATCGGTGCGAGGGCGTTGGTCCCGTCGGGGAACGTCTTGGAGACGCCGCGGAACGTGAGTGCCGCTTCGCCGACGGACGGTCGGGTGCCCGTGCTCATGGGGTCGGTCGCAGTCATCGTCCTCCCAGGACCTCTGGGCGAGTCTCGCGCGGCCGATCCGCCGATTCTCGTTTCCCGCGGGTCAGCTGTGTGACCGTTGGGTTACTCGAATCTGTACCCGGTCTGTCAGACGACCCGTTGGACCTGCGTGTCGGCCACGACGACCCCGCCGCGGATGACCGTGCGCGCCGGCGGTGCCGCGGCCACCAATTCCCGTACCGATCCCACGTCGGCGACGAGCAGGTCGGCCCGCTCACCGACATCGACACCCGCCGCGGCCAGGCCCATGGTCGACCGGACCGCCGTCGAGACCGCGGCGTAGGCGTCCTCGGGGGTCAGGTGCCCGGCCATGACGAGCAGCGCCGCGGTCTCGAGCGGGTCGTTGCGGCCCACCGTGTTGAACGGGTCCTGGACGTTGTCGCCGCCGCCCGCGACGAGCGCCCCGGCGGCGCGCAGCGGCTCGATCGCGGTGAGACCGCGAGGCGCCGCGGTGAGCTCGCCCCTCGCCTGGAGGAAGAGGTTCGTCTGCGGCAGCGTCACGACGGCGACCCTCGCCTCGGCGACCAGCCGAGCCGTCTCGCGTTGGTCGGCCTCGGGCTGCATCCCCAGGCTCACGCAGTGGCTGGCGGCGGTGCCGAGGTCGAACCCTCGATCCAGCACGGCCCGGGCGAGCATCGGCAGCGACCGCATCTCGGGGTCCAGGGTCTCGTCGACGTGGAGGTCGATCGGCAGACGGGCGTCCACCGCCACCGCGACGGCCTCGTCGATCAGACCGGACGGGTCGGGGTCGAGGTGCGGACACCCGCCCACGATGTCGACGCCCGCCTCGACCGCGGCGCGCAGCGCCGCTCGTCGATCGGCGCCCTCCGGGCCGGTGAGCGGCGTCGAGACGAGGGCGACCACCTGCAGATCGAGTCGACCCCGGAGCTCCTCGCGGACGGCGATCACCGCCTCGATGCCACGCAGTCCGATCTCGGGGCCGACGTCGACGTGGGTGCGCATCGCCGTGACGCCGTGGCCCAGAGCGGTCTCGGCCGCCCGACGAGCCCGTCCGGCGATCTCCTCGGGCGTCCGCTCCTCGTAGCGACCCCGCCACGCCTCGATCGCGCCCATGAGGTCACCGGCCGGGTTCGGGACGAGATCCGCGGTGTACGCCTTGTCGATGTGGGCGTGCGGCTCGCCGGGTGCCGTCACCGTGAGCCGTCCACCGAGGTCGACCTCGTCCTCGGCCACTGGATCGCCGGTCGCGTCGGACGTCGCCTTCACGACCCCGTCGTCGCCGACCTGGACGTCGAGCAGGCGGCCATCGGCGGTTCGGGCGTTGCGCAGCGTCGGCATCGGGAGACCCTAGTGCTGCCGCTGGTCGGCGATCGCGGCGCTAGTGGCCCTGCGCTGCTCCGGACAGCGAACGAGGGTCGGCCGCACCGGCGAGGTGGCCGTCCTCGACGACGATGGCATGCGCGTGCCCGAAGCCGCCGGGCCACGGCGGACGCAGATCGACGGGGTGGCCCCGCTCGGCGAGGCCAGCCGCCCACGTCGCGGACGCGTGCCCCTCGAGGGCGAGCTGGAGGCCGGATGGGTCGGCCCAGGTGTCGAAGCCGTTCGCGTCGCTCGGCGAGAGCATCCAGCGGCCGGCGCCGATGGCCGTGGCCGGCGACTCGCCGTGGTGCAGCAGTCGGACGAGGAGCTGCTGGACGATCTGGGGCTGCGCGTCGCCGCCCATGGTGCCGACCACCGCCCGGAGCTTGCGATCGCCGCCGGTCACGATCGCCGGCGCCAGCGTGTGCGGGGGCCGACGCCCCGGGCCGTACTCGGCCGGATGGCCGGGTCGGAGCGAGAAGCCGATCCCGCGGTCGTGCAGGAAGATCCGGGTGCGGGGCAGGACGATGTGCGCGCCCCAGCCCGAGGCGTTCGACTGGATGAGGGAGACGCCTCGCCGCTGGGCATCCACCGCGCACAGGTAGATCGTGCCACCGCCCGCCGCCGGGACCGCGAGCGCGGCGGCCCGGGCGGGGTCGATGGCGTCCACCGCAGCGTCGAGGCGTACGTCGGAGAGGAGCGCCGCGCCGTCCGCTCGATCGTGCAGGACCGCCGAGCGGTCCTGGCCCACCTGCTTCGCGGCCTCGGCCATGAGGTGCGCCCACGCCGGGTCGTCGGGGTCGTCCGGGAGTGGGAGGCGGGAGGCCACCGCGGTGCCGGCCAACGCCAGGTAGCCCTGCGAGTTCGGTGGCACCGTCCAGATGGTCGAGCCGAACGCGTCGACGGACAGCGGCGTGACCCACTCGGCCTGCGATCGCTGCAGATCGGCCGCCGAGTACTCGCCCTCACCCACGTCGAGGAGGTCCCGCCCGTAGTCGCCGCCGAAGACCGCATCGCGACCGCCATCGACCAGTTGCTGCAGCACCGCGGCGGCGCCCGGGCGTCGGATGATCGTGCCGGGTCGGATCGGCGCGACGGCCGCGTAGTCGTCGTTGCCCGGCACGTCGCGGATGCGATCCCAGGAACCCGCGAGGGTCGCCGAGGCCGGGAAGCCATCGGCCGCGTAGCGGATCGCCGGTGCGAGCACGGTCGCCAGCGGGAGCTCGCCGGCCGCCTCGTGCAGCGTCGCCCAGCCGTCGACCACCCCGGGCACCGGCGCCGATCGGACGTCACCGCGCAGCGGCATCACGCGGTGGCCGTCGGACCGCATCCGCTGGGCGTCCGCGCCGGACCCGGCACGCCCGGATGCGTTCAGGGCGAGGGGTGCCTCGCCGCCGTCGTGCACGAGGGCGAAGAGGTCGCCGCCGAGGCCGCACATGTGCTGAGAGGTCACGGCCAACACGGCCGAGGAGGCGATCGCCGCGTCGGTGGCGCTGCCTCCGTCTCGCAGCATCTCGACACCGGCTGCGGAGGCCAGGTGATCGACTGAGCAGACCATGCCGGAGGGGGCGCGTACGGTGACCGAGGGGGTGAGCAGCACGAGCGCTCACGCTAGGCCGCCGCCGTCCGACATCCTGATGGTGGTGATCGACTCCCAGGTGCTCGACGAGCTGCGTGCGGTCGTGGGCGAGCGACACGTCCTCGTCGATGCCGATCTGCGGGCCTCCTACGAGACCGACTGGACCGGGCGATTCCGCGGCTCGACGCCGTGCGTCGTGCGGCCCGCCGGCACCGACGAGGTGCGCCGCCTGGTCGAGGTGGCCTCGAGGCGAGGGCTCGCGCTGGTTCCCCAGGGAGGGAACACCGGCCTGGTCGGCGGTTCGGTTCCCCTCGCCGGCGAGGTGGTCATGAGCCTCCGTCGGCTCGACGGCATCGACGAGGTCGATCGGCTCGCCCGGCAGGTGACCGTCGGAGCAGGCGCCACCCTGGGCGCGGTCCAGGAGGCGATCCGCTCGACGGGCCTGGTGGTCGGCGTGGATCTGGCCGCCCGTGACTCGGCGACGATCGGCGGGATGGTCGCCACCAACGCCGGTGGCATCCACGTGGTCCGCCACGGTTCGATGCGAGCGCAGGTCGTCGGGGTCGAGGCCGTGACCGGTGACGGGCGCGTCGTGTCGGACCTCGCCGGACTCGAGAAGGACAACACCGGGTACGACCTGAGCGGCCTCTTCTGCGGGAGCGAGGGCACCCTGGGGGTCATCACCCGCGTCCGGATCCGCCTCGTCGACCGCCCCGCGGAGCGGACGTTGGCCATGGTGGCCTGCCCGTCGAGTGCCGCGGCGGTGAGCCTCGCGGCTCGTGCGCGCGGCGTCGCCGGGATCAACGCCATCGAGGCCGTGTGGGCGCCGACGCTGTCGCTGGTGGCGGAGCACCTCGGCGCCGAACCGCCGGTCGAGGCACCGGTGGTCGTGCTCGTCGAGGTCGCGGGCGACGACGATCCGACCGATCCGCTGGCGGACGCGCTGGAGCGCAGCGCCTCGTTCGTCGACGACGCCCTCGTCGCGACGGGACCGGCGGGGCAGCTGAACCTCTGGCGCTTCCGCGAGTCGGCGACCGAGGCCATCTCCGCCGCCGGCACGCCGGTGAAGCTCGACGTGACGCTGCCGGCGTCAGCCCTCGCGTCCTTCGCCGACGAGGTCGCGGACCTCGTCGGCTCCGTCGCTCCGGATGCGCAGACGTACCTGTTCGGTCATCTGGGTGACGGGAACGTCCACGTGAACGTGATCGGCAGCGGCGAGCGCACCGAGGACGTCGAGGACGCCGTGTTGGGCGACGTGGCGAGACGGGAGGGCAGCATCAGCGCCGAGCACGGCATCGGCACGGCGAAGTCGCGCTGGCTGCCGCTGGCCCGCAGCGCGGACGAGCTGGCGATCTTCTCGTCGTTGCGCGGCGCACTGGACCCGGCCGGGATCTGCAACCCGAACGTGTTGCGGCCCCTCGAGGTGCCCTAGGTCGAGCGGTGTCGAGCCGGGTCCGGGCCACTCGTGGGACAGGGCCCCAGCCGGGCGATGTGCTCAGTCGAACCACTGCCCGCGTCGTTCGAGGACCGCTCGCAACCGCTCGGGGTGGTCCGTGATGATGGCGTCGACCCCGGCGTCGAGCGCGAACTCCATGTCGTCGATCTCGTCGACGGTCCACACGCTCACCGAGAGCCCTTCACGATGGGCGGTCTGGACGTAGCGGCGGTCGACGACCCGCCGTGAGCCCACCCTGAGCGGCGGTTGCACGCAGTCGGCCGAGGGCAGCGGCACCGGGATGCCCCGTGCCCGGATGCCGAGCGCCCCGGCGGCCACGGGCCCGAGGCCGATGCACGCCCGGTCTCCGAGCTCGCGACGTAGACGTCGGAGACGGAGGTCGCTGAAGGCCCCGAGGCAGACCCGATCGAGGGCGTCCGTGGTGCGGAGGTCCCGCACCAGCGCATCGACGGCGGAGTCGTGCTTCGGGTCGATGCTGAAGCGGGCGTCCGGGAACGCTTCGAGCAGATCGGTGAGCCGGGGGATCGGCTCGGTCCCGGCGACGCGAGCGCCCGACACGTCGGCCCAGGCGAGGTCCCGGATCCGGCCTCCTCGATCGGTGACGCGGTCGAGCGTCGGGTCGTGGAACGCGACGACCACGCCGTCCGAGGTCGCGTGCACGTCGGTCTCGAGCCAGCGGTAGCCGGCATCCACGGCGCGCCGGAAGGCCCGCATGGTGTTCTCGGGCTCGACGCCGGCTCCACCTCGGTGGGCCACGGCGATCGGACCGGGGTGGTCGAAGTAGGGATGGGTCACCGGGCGAGCCGGCGAGCCACCACCGCGTCCGGCTCGGGAAGGTGGGGGTGCAGCGCCTGCGCGAGCGCCCGCACCGCACCGGCCACGGCGTCTGGGGTGCAGCGGGAGAACAGCGCGTTGGCATCGAACGCCCAGCACTCGCCGGCCGCGACGGCCCCGAGCTGGCCGAGCGGCCCGTCGACCAGCTCGGAGAGGTGGGCCGAGGCGTCGTCGAGGCCGTAGCCGCACGGGATGAACGCGATCGCATCCGGGGAGCTCGTGACGATCTCGTCCCAGCTCGCGCGTCGGGATGGCGCGTCGACGGTGCCGAGCACGTCGTCGCCGCCGGCGAACCCGACGAGCTCCGGAACCCAATGACCGCCGATGAAGGGCGGATCGCCCCACTCCAAGGTGAGCACGCGTGGCCGTGGTCGACCGGCGACCGCCGCGCGCACCGCGTCGAGCGTGGCCGAGACCTCGGCGATCACGTCGTGCGCCGAGGCATCGACGCGGGCGGCAGCAGCGACCCTCCGCACGTCGTCGCCCAGACCGCTCACCGTGGTCGCGGTGAGCTCGACGATGTGTGCGCCCGGCGGCAGCAGCCCGACGACCGACGACGACGTCACCGCGCAGACGTCGCAGACGCCCTGCGTCACGACGAGGTCCGGCCGCAGCTCGGCCAACAGCTCCCGATCCGTCACGTAGAGGGCGTCGCCCGCCGCCAGCGCTGAGGAGACGGCGCGGTCGACCTCGCCGGGATCGGTCGCCCCGACCGCACCGGCTGCGGGCACCAAGGAGCGGGTGAGGACCGGCAAGCCGCTGACGGCCGGGTGGTCACACTCGTGCGAGACGCCGACGAGCGAGTCGGCGAGGCCCAGCGTGGCGACGAGATCCGTCGCGGCCGGGACGAGTGAGGCGATCCGCACGACCGGTCGCTCAGATCGATCGGCCGGCAGCGGCCCAGTACTCGTCCTTCAGGAGTCGCTTGTACAGCTTGCCGGTGGGATGGCGGGGCAGCTCCTCGCGGAAGTCCACCGTCCGGGGGCACTTCACCGACGACAGGTGCACCTTGCAGTGCTCGATGAGCGTGCGCGCCAACCGGCCCTCCGCCTCCGCGTCGCCGAGGATCGAGGTGTCAGCGGGTTGGACCACGGCCTTGACCTCCTCGCCGAAGTCGTCGTTCGGGACGCCGAAGACCGCGACGTCGATCACGTCGGGATGCACGACCAGGAGGTTCTCGACCTCCTGCGGGTAGATGTTCACCCCGCCCGAGATGATCATGAAGGCCTTGCGGTCGGTGAGGAACAGGAAGCCGTCCTCGTTCACGTACCCGATGTCGCCGAGGGTCGACCAGCCCTCCTCGTCCGGGTGGCGTGAGCCACGGGTCTTCTCGTCATCGTTGTGGTACTCGAAGGTCCCGCCGCCGCCGAAGTAGATGGTGCCGGACTCTCCGGCCGGCAGCTCGTTGCCCTCCTCGTCGCAGATGTGGATCTCGCTGGCGAGGGCCTGGCCGACCGTTCCCGGGTTGGCGAGCCACTGCTCGCTGTTGCAGTACACGAACCCGTTTCCCTCGGTGCCGGCGTAGTACTCGTGCAGCACGGGGCCCCACCAGTCGATCATCTGGCGCTTCACGTCGACCGGGATCGGTGCGGCGGCATGGACGGCCACCTCCATGGAGGAGACGTCGTAGCGCTCCCGCACCTCCGCGGGCAGCTTGAGCATGCGGATGAACATCGTCGGCACCCACTGCGAGTGGGTCGCCCGCTGCTCCTCGATGAGGCGCAGGGCATCCTCCGGGTCGAACCGCTCCATGACGATCACGGTGCCGCCGATGCGGATGACGTTCATGCAGAAGCGCAGCGGTGCGGCGTGGTAGAGCGGCGCCGGGGAGAGGTACCGGATGCCGGGCTGGAACCCGAACAGGAGCTGCCCCACACCGAGCAGGGCCGGCGGCGTGCCGAACGGCTCGAGCGTCAGCGGGACCTTCACGCCCTTCGGGCGCCCCGTCGTGCCGGAGGAGTAGAGCATGTCGCCGCCCTCGAGCTGCTCGGCGATCGGCTCGGTGGGGTAGCGCGCGACGGTGTCCTCGTAGGACTCGAAGCCCTCGGCGATGCCGTCCATCATCAGCCGCAGCTCGACCTCGGGCGTCGTCGCGACCGTCTCGACCAGGGCTTCTCGGAGGTACGACGAGCCGATCAGGATCCGGGCGCCGCAGTCGTTCACGATGTACGAGATCTCGTCGGCGCCCAGCCGCGACGAGATGGCGGTGTACTGCAGGCCGGACCGTTGCGCGGCCCAGGTGATGTGGAAGTAGCGCTCGTGGTTCTCCAGAACAAAGGCGATCGCGTCGCCCGGCCGGAGACCGGCGTCGAAGAACAACTGGGCGAGCCGGTTCGACTCGGCGTCGAGCTCGCCGTAGGTGACCACTCGACCGGTGCCGGCCATCACGTAGGCCGGCTGGTCGGCTTCCACACCGGCGACCTCGTAGAGATGCATCAGGACGTCCCCTCCTCGGCGATGCGCGGCTCGCAAGGTAGCCGCCGGCACATCCCCCTCCCCAGCCCGGCTCTCGTAGCCTGCCGGTTGTCGTGTCTCCGCTGTCCCCGACCGATCGCTTCGCGGCCATGGTCGCCGACGAGCCCCATCGGCTCGATCTCGGCGCCGCGCTGATCGCCGCGCACGGGGATCCCGAGGTCGATGTGGACGGGCTGCTCGTCCGGCTCGACTCGCTCGCGAGCGAGGTGTCCGAGCCGTCCCTGGACGGGCTCCTCGACTGGTACCGCACGTCGGGCTTCCGCGGTGACATGGAGACCTACGGCGATCCGGTGAACTCGTTCCTGCACCTCGTCCTCGATCGTCGGCTCGGCATCCCGATCAGCCTCGCCGTCGTGCTGATCGAGGTGGGGCGTCGGGTCGGGGTACCCCTGGCCGGGGTGTCGATGCCGGGGCACTTCCTCGTGCGCCACACGGGGGTGAACGGGCTGCTGCTCGACCCGTTCGATGGTGCTCGCCGCCTCGACGAGGTCGCGGCCCAGGGTCTGCACGCGCGGGTACTGGGCGACGACCAGGGCTTCCATCCCGCCTACCTGGCGCCGGTGGCCCCGCTCGACGTCATCACCCGCATGCTGACCAACCTGCGGCTGGCCTACGCCCGGAGCCAGGACCTCGCCGAGCTCGTGTGGGTGCTGCGGCTCCGCACGATGCTGCCGAGGGTCGACCCGAGCGAGCGTCGCGCGTTGGCCTCGGTGCTCGCGACCCAGGGCCGCTTCGTCGACGCCGCCGCCGAGCTCACGACCCTCGCCGACGCCACGGACGATCCGGCGGACGCCGACCGGCTCCGCATCGAGGCCCGGATGCTGCTGGCCAAGCTGAACTGAGCAGTGGACCGGCCCGTCCGGGATTCGGTCCACCGGCGTCGACGCCGGTACCTTGACCGGCGGTCGAGGTGACGTCCAGGAGGGGAACCGATGAGCACGACCGAGGTGGTCTCCGACGCCGAGCAGGTGCTGCAGGCGTGCGAGCAACTGCTCGCCGAGCACGATCCGGCGACGACCGACAGCGTCGCGTTCCTGGGAGCGCAGTTCGACGCCGGCCTCGCCTGGGTGCACTTCGACGAGGGCTACGGCGGCCTCGGGCTGTCACCCAAGCTCCAGTCGACGATCAACGCCCGCCTGAACGAGGCCGGAGCGCCGAGCCCGTACTTCCGCAACCCGATCGGGTACGGGATGGGCGCGCCGACGGTGTACACGCACGGCTCCCACGAGCAGAGGGCGCGCTACCTCCGTCCGCTGTTCACCGGCGAGGAGATCTGGTGCCAGCTCTTCAGCGAGCCCGGCGCCGGCTCCGACGTCGCCGGCCTGTCCTCCAAGGCGGTCCGTGACGGCGACGAGTGGGTCGTCAACGGCCAAAAGGTCTGGACCACGCTCGCCCACGTGTCCCGCTGGGGCATGCTCGTCGCTCGGACCGACCCCGAGGCCGCCAAGCACGCCGGTCTCACCTACTTCGTGGTCGACATGCACCAGCCCGGTGTCGAGGTGCGGCCGCTGCGTCAGATGACCGGCGACGCCGAGTTCAACGAGGTGTACTTCACCGACGCCCGAGTCCCCGACGCCGAGCGCCTCGGCGAGGTCGGCGACGGCTGGCGGGTCTCGCTGACGACGCTCATGAACGAGCGCGTCTCGATCGGCGGCGCGGTCGCGCCACGCGGCTCCGGCGCCATCGGCGAGGCCGTGAAGGTCTGGAACGAGCTCCCCGAGCATCGCAAGGACGCCGCCACCCGCGATCGGCTCATGCAGCTCTGGATCCAGGCCGAGTGCAATCGGCTCACCAACATCCGGGCATCGCAGAACCGCAAGCGCGGCACCCCGGGCCCGGAGGGATCGACCGGCAAGCTGTCGTTCGCCGAGTCGAACAAGGACATCCTCGAGTTCGCCATGGAGCTCCTCGGCGCCGAGGGCCTCCTGTACGGCGACTACGACATCGAGCGCTCGGCGCACGCGATGTCGTCGGCCACGCTGCAGCAGGCCTTCCTGCGGGCCCGAGCCAACTCGATCGAGGGCGGCACGTCCGAGGTGATGCGCAACATCCTCGGCGAGCGTGTCCTCGGCCTGCCCGGCGACATCCGGGTCGACAAGGACAAGCCCTGGAGCGAGGTGCCTCGCAACTAGCGGGCCGGCGCCGGACGGCGGGCCTCGGTGGTGCGCGACTCGGCGTGGGTCGCCAGGATCGGTGACCGCACCGCGAGCTAGGCGGGCGTCGATCCGGTCGCCCCGTTCGCGAAGGTCTCGCGGGCGGTGGTGAGCCCGCGGAGGTGCGGGATCTCGTTGAGGCTCATGACCGAGCGGTGACCCCGGCTCGAGCAGACGAAGCGGCTGATGCCGGTGTAGAGCGGCTCGAAGAAGAAGTGCTCGTCGAGACCGACGACCTTGGTCGCCCAGGCGTTGATCACGCCGCCGTGGCACACGACCGCGACCGTCTCGCCCCGGTGCGCGTCGATGATCCCCTCCAGAGCGTCGACCACCGTGGTGCGGAACTCCTCGGGGTCGACGCCGTCGTCGAAGCCGCCGTTCTCCACGAGCTGGAGCCAGGCGTCGTAGTCCTTCGCCTTCAGCTCCTCCATCGGCACGTAGCTCGCCGAGTCGCGGTCGAACTCGCTCACACCCGGCTCGACGGTCGGTGCCAGCCCTGACGCCTGCGCGTACGGCGCCGCCGTCTCGACGGCCCGCTGCATCGGGCTGGTGTAGAGGGCGTCGACGTGCTCGGCGACCAGCCACTCCGCGAGCCGGCGCGATTGCTCGTGGCCGAGGTCGGCGAGCGGCGGGTCGGCCGGCCGGCCGTCGGCGCGCTCGACGCGCAGGGGAAGGGCGTGACGGATCAGGAGCAGGTCCACGGGTCCGACCATAGGAGACGGCGGGTGACGGTCGAGAAGACGCGCGGTGAAAGCGCTTACGTCGCCGGATCTCAGGAGTACCGTGGACGGCATGCCTCGTCGCACGAAGATCATCGCCACCATCGGCCCGGCGTCCGAGTCACCCGACACGCTGCGCAAGATGATGAGCGCTGGCATGGACGTCGCCCGGATCGGCCTGGCCCACGGCGGACTCGACTCGGCGATCGAGAAGTACGACCGCATCCGCGCCGTGGCCGCCGAGGAGCGGCGCCAGCTCGGCATCCTCGTCGACCTCCCGGGGCCCAAGGTGCGGGCGGGAGCGTTCCCGGACGGTGGCGTGATGCTCGAGGAGAACGCCCCGATCCGGCTGACACCGGGCACCGACCCGAGCACGGCCGGCCTCGTCCACGTCGACTACGACACCCTGCTCGAGGACATCGTCCCCGGCGACCGGCTCGCGTTCGGCGACGGAGCCGTCAACGTCGAGATCGAGTCCGTCGAGGGGGACGAGCTGGTCGGCTTCGTCTGCCATGGCGGCAGCGTCCAGGGCCGCCCCGGCGTCCACATCCCCTCGGACCGGCTGCGGATCACGGCGCCGACGCCCGCCGACCTCAAGTTCCTGGACGCCTTCGTCGAGCTCGGCGTCGACATCGTGGCGCTGTCGTTCGTCCGGTCCGCCCACGACATCCGACGACTCGGGGTCGAGCCGGCCCCCCGTGGCCCGCTGATCATGGCGAAGATCGAGACGCGGGCCGCGGTCGAGAACCTCCGGTCGATCGTGGAGGCGTCGGGCTCGGTGATGGTCGCCCGCGGTGACCTCGGCGCCGAGTTCCAGCTCGAGGAGTTGCCCCACCTGCAGAAGCGGATCATCCGCGACTGCATCGCGCTCGGTCGCCCCGCCGTCACCGCCACCCAGATGCTCGAGTCCATGGTCGCCGCTCCTCGCCCCACCCGTGCCGAGGCGTCCGACGTCGCCAACGCCGTGTTCGACGGCTCGTCGGCCGTGATGCTCTCCGGCGAGACCGCCATCGGGCGCGACCCGGTGAACAGCGTCGAGACGATGGCCCGCATCGCCGAGCGCGCCGACCTCGCCTTCGACTACGAGACGTGGATGGAGACCGTCGAGGAGATCCGTCTCGCCGAGAGCGGTGACCCTGGCGAGCGGATCACGGACGCGATGACGGCAGCTGCCTGGAGGGCCGCGCGGCAGGTCGACGTGGCCGCGATCGTGTGCATGTCGCGGACCGGCTTCACGGTCCGGTCGATGGCGCGGTTCCGCCCCGACACGCCGATCCTCGGCTTCAGCCCCAACGAGCGCACCGTCGAGCAGCTCACGCTCTCGTGGGGTGTCGAGCCGCTGCAGTCACGCGAGTCGGCCGACTCGTCCGAGATGATCGACAACGCGTTGATCAAGGCTCGTGAGGTGGGCAAGGTCCGAGCCGGCGACCTCGTGCTCGTCCTCGCCGGCTCCAGCCTCAAGACCAGGGCGACCGACGTCTTGCGCTTCGCCAAGGTGCCCTAGGCGCTCAGCCGCAGCGGAGTCGATCGACCTCGTCGGGGAGTTGCACCTCGAGACCGACGAAGGTGCACTCGCAGTCCGTGTCACGCACGCAGTCCTCCAGGTTCGATCGCTGGCCCAGCAGCACGACCACGAGAACGATCGCCACGATCGCCGCTGCCGCCCGGCCGACGATCGCTCGGGCGAACCGTGCGACGACGTACGCCCACATCAGGATGGCCACGACGGATAGCAGCAGGACGGTTCGGATCACGTCGGCGTCGAGCCACGTCGGCAACGTCACGGCGGTCACGTCGCGGAGAGTAGTGGCTCCCCGACGACCACCCGTGGAGGCGACGGCGCTCGGCCCGCTGTGGTGAGCCGTAGGCTCCGGGCATGAACCAGCCCGTCTCGCTGTCGTCCAGCGGCCCGCCCGAGACCGTCATCGCGCCCGAGCCGACTGACGCGCTCGATGCGCTCGCGGCTGCCCTCGCCGCCCCCGAGGCCGAGCGTCGCGACCGGGTCAGCGCCGTGGTCGCGCGGTGGCCGACCTTCCTGGACGCGTGGGCGCAACTCGGTCGCCTCGCCCGTGACGACGTCGAGGCGTACGCCGCGTTCCGCGTCGGGTACCACCGCGGCCTGGACCGCCTCCGGGGCAGCGGGTGGCGGGGGAGCGGCTTCGTTCGCTGGGAGCACGAGACGAACCGGGGCTTCCTCCGAGCGCTCGCCGGGTTGCGCGACGCCGCGACGGCGATCGGTGAGTCCGACGAGGCGACCCGCTGTGACCAGTTCCTCGCGCAGCTCGACCCGGAGGGTCCTGCGGCCCGGGAGTGACGGTCGGTGCGGAGACGGTCGTTCCGCTCACCGATGGTGGTCACCTAGACTGAGCCGCCGCAGCGGGCAGAGGGACCGGGTGTGGACGAGCACGCGCAGCACGCATCCGTCGAGGAGCGCCGCCGCCTCGATCTGCTCGCGGCGTCGGAGCTCCTGATCGGCGAGGTGGACGGCGAGGGCCGGGTCGTCAACGCCAACGCCGCGGCCCGCCGACGGTTCGGGTTCGACGACGGGGTCGCGATGACCACCGCCGACATCTTCCCGGACGAGCTGTTCCTGGAGTACTACGAGCGGGTCCGGCCGGCGCTCGTCGCCAACGGCACCTGGCGCGGCCGCGTGCAGATGATCGACGCCACCGACACACCGTTCGACGTCGACCTCGTGGTCCACGGTGGCGTCGGCCCGGGCGGCGAGATCCGCTGGTTGACGATGGCCGGCCTGGAGGTCGACGCACCGGGCCCGACCGGCGAGCGCCAGGCGGCCGCCGGCTGGCGGGATGCGACCACGGGCCTCGCCGGCGAGCACCTGCTGGGCGATCACCTCCGTCGCTCGCTCGCGCGATCGCAGCGCAGCGGCACGGGCGTCGGCGTGCTCGTCCTCGACCTCCTCGGCTCGGCGCCGCCCGAGCTGCTGGGCCGGGGTGCCGACGCGATCGAGGGTGCGGTTCGTCCTGGCGACGTCGTGGCCCGCGTCGATCGGCAGCGCTTCGTGCTGGTGCTCGAACCGATCGGTCAGCCCGGGGAGCTGAGCGAGCTCTCACAGCGGTGCCGCAAGGCGGTGCGCGACATCCCGGACAGCGAGCTCGACGTGACCATGGGGCACACGATCGGTCGGACCCACGATGACGCCGACGAGGTCCTCGAACGGGCGCTGCGCGCCGCCGACGTTGCGGCCCGCATCGGTCCGGGCACGAGTCGGGGCGTGGTCGGTTCGGTCGTTCCCCACGACGACGCCCGCAACGCCGTGGGCACCGAGTTGGCGGTCGCGCTCTCGCACGGGCGAATCGGGCTCGACTGGGTACCGATCGTTGGCCTCGCAGACCGTCAGGCGGTCGCGTGGGAGGTCGTGCCGACGTGGCGGAGCGCTCACCTGCCGGGGCTGCACGGCGCCCAGCTGTTCGACGTCGCCCGCACCGTCGATCTGCTCGAACCACTGGCCGAGCACCTCGTCCGGCGCTGCATCGCCGCGGTCGTCGACTGGCGGACCCGGCGAGCGTCGGTGCCGCCGGCGGTCCTGCTCGACCTCCCCACCGAGGCGCTCGTGGGGCGGACGGTGCTCGGTCTGCTCCTCGATGTGGCCCAACAGGCCGACCTCCCCGCGGACCTCGTGGTGGTGAAGGTGCTCGACGACCAGCTGGCCCGCAGCCCCGACCTCGAGCGCACGGTGAGGTGGATGAACGCCGAGGGCATGCCGCTCGCGATCGCCGGGGTCGGCGACGGTGTCTCGTCGCTCCAGGCCCTCGCCGGCGCCCGTCCGACGATGCTGGAGATCGGTGAGGTGGCCGCCTCCCGAGGTGGCGAGGTCGGTGCGAGCGCCGTGGCCGCAGCCGTCGCGCTCGGCGACGTGCTCGACGTGGCCGTCAGCGCGGCCGGCGTCGACGACGCCGCGACCGCCGTCCGGTTGCAGGCAGCCGGCGTCGTCCAGGGGCGGGGTCGTTGGGCTGGTCGACCGGTGCACGGTCGCACGGCCGACCGGAAGGTCCCCACGATCCGCGTGCACCGCTGACCGAGCGGCCGGGATCGGTCGCGGTGGGCAATAGGGTTGGCCGGCATGGCGACCCCCGGTGTGATCGGCCCGTTCCCCTCTGGCGTCGGCGACGACGAGGACGCCCAGATCGACTACGACAAGCTCCGTCGGCGCGTGATGTGGTCGATGCCCTACGGGCTCTACATCGTCGGTTCGGTCGACGGGGCCCGGCGGAACGGCATGACGCTCAACTGGGCGACCCAGGTGGCGTTCGACCCGAAGCTCGTGGGCATCGGTGTGGAGCACGGCGCGTTCACCCACGACCTGATCACGGCCGGCGGCGTGTTCAGTCTGTGCACGGTCTCCCGCGAGGACCGGGCGATCATCCGGAAGTTCACGAAGCCGGTGGAGGACGACCGGGCCGCCATGACGCTCAACGGCTTCGCCTACCACGACGGCGTGACCGGCTCCCCGATCCTCGATCAGGCGCCGGGGTACCTCGACTGCGAGGTCCGTCAGGCGGTGGAGACCGGCGGGCACACGTTCTTCATCGGCGAGGTCGTCGACGCCGCGTTCCAGGCCGACGAGGAGACCGAGCTGCTCCGCATGGAGGACACCCGCATGAACTATGGCGGCTGACGCCGCGCCCTGGACCGGGGCGGTGATGATCGGCGGTAAGAGTCGCCGCATGGGCCGCGACAAGGCACTGCTCGATCTGGGCGAGGGACCACTCGCGCTCGTCGCCGCTCGACGCCTGGCCGAGGCGGGTGCGTCGGAGGTCCTCGCCGTGGGCGGGACGGCGGGGCGGGAGACAGCCGCACCGGCCGGGACACGATGGCTCGCCGACCGATGGCCCGGTGCCGGCCCGGTGGGTGGCATCGCCACCGCGCTGCTCCACGCTCGGACCGACGTCATGGTGCTCGCCTGCGACCTCCCCGATGTGCCGTCCGACCTGGTCACCGCGGTGATGGAGCTCCTGCGGGCGAGTCCGGCAGCGGGAGCGGCGGCGGTGCGTTCGGCACGTGGCGTCGAGCCGATGGTGTCTGCCTGGTCCGCGAACGCGGTCGATGCGTTGGTCGCGCTCGTCGACGCCGACCCCGGGGGCGTGGCGGTCCATCGGGCGCTGGCGGCCGTCGCCGCCGTCGAGGTCGACGTACCCGATCTTGACCTCGCCAACCTCAATCGGCCCGACGACGTCGAGCGGTATCGCGCACGACGCGCGGGCGTTGCTACCCTGCGGCAGTCGCGCGGACGAGAGGACCACCCGATGGACGTACCGGAGATCGACGTGCACGAGCTCGCCCAGCAGCTCGCCGCCGGAGCTCCAGTCGTCGACGTCCGGGAGCCCGACGAGTACGAAGAGGTGCGCGTCCCCGGGGTCACGTTGATCCCGCTCGGGGCCGTGACCGAGCGGCTGGCCGAGTTCCCGACCGATCGCACCGTCTACCTGGTGTGCCGCTCGGGCGGTCGCAGCGCACAGGCCGTCGCCTTCCTCCGCGAACAGGAGGTCGACGCCGTCAACGTCGCCGGTGGGACGCTGGCCTGGATCGAGTCGGGAAGAGAGGTCGACCACGGGTGAGTCGCCGTCGTAGTCGTCGCACGACGTCGACGGTGGCCCACCGCTGGATCGACGATGACGCCGCCTTCGCCGACGTGGTCGACGCGCTCGCCGGCGTCGATCGCTACGGCGTGGACACCGAGTTCCATCGTGAGCGGACCTACTTCGCCCACCTCGCGCTCCTGCAGCTCTCCTGGGACGGCGATCTGGTGCTCGTCGACCCCCTCGCGGTCGACCTGACCCCACTCGCCGCCGTCCTCGACAGCGACGCGCTCGCGATCATGCACGCCGGCCAGCAGGATCTCGAGGTCCTCGAACAGGCGTGCGGAGCGGTGCCCCGGAAGCTGTTCGACACCCAGATCGCCGCCGGCTTCGTGGGCTACGCGACCCCGTCGCTCACCAAGCTCTGCGAAGGCGAGCTCGGGGTGCGGATCCCCAAGGGCGACCGTCTCACCGACTGGCTCCGCCGACCTCTCGGCGAGGCACAGCGCAGCTACGCCGCCTCCGACGTCGCCCACCTGCTGGACCTGCACGACCGCTTGACCGCCGAGCTGGCCCACCTCGGCCGCACCGCGTGGGTGGACGCCGAGGGGCAGGCGCTGCTCGACCGGCCCCGCGGTGGCCTCGATCCGGATCTGGCGTGGCAACGGGTGAAGGAGGTGCGTCACCTTCGGGGGACCGCCCGCAGCATCGCCCGCTCCGTCGCGGCGTGGCGGGAACGGACGGCGGCCGAGACCGACCAACCGGTTCGCTTCGTCCTGTCCGACCTGGCGCTCGTCTCCGTCGCGCAGGCCGCTCCCGCCGACGAGGACGCCCTGCGGAAGCTTCGCGGTGTGGACGGACGGCACCTCCGCAACGGCGCCGCAGCCGGGATCCTGCGCGCGGTCGCCGAGGGGGCGGACCCGGCGACGGCCCCGACCGACGACCGCTCGACGCCGCCCCCGGCCGGACTGGATCCGAGCTTGCGTCCGGCGGTCACGCTCGTGTCCGCCTGGGTCGCCCAGGTGGCCCGGGACGAGCGCTTCGATCCGTCGCTGCTCGGCACCCGGGCCGACATCGAGGGATTCCTCCGCGCCGACGGCACGAGCAGGATCGACCACGGATGGCGTCACGAGCTGCTCGGCGGCCCGATCCGCGACCTGGTCGAGGGGCGGGCGGCGCTCGCCTTCGACGGCGCTCAGGGACTTCTGCTGGAGGCGCGGGGTGGTCATGCCGATGTGTCCGGAGAGGCGGAGTGACCACTAACATGGGTGGTCCGCACCAGCAGCGAGCGACGCTGCACAGCTCCGACAGAGCAGTCTGCGACCAGGGGAGACGTCCGTGAAGAAGGGACGCCATCGACGTTACGAGGAGGCGCGCAAGTTCAAGCGCCAGTCGAGCTCCATCGAAGACATCGATCTGGAGACCGACCCCTTCTTCGGCAACGACGACGATGACGAGGACACCGACGGCGGCGACGATCCCTGGGCCGACCTCGCAGCGAAGTACAACGACGACGACGAGGACGACGATGAGCGCTGAGCTCGACCCTCACCCCCGCAGCGCCACCTCCTCCGGCGCGCCGGTCACCCACGCCGCCGATGGACGCGGCGCCGCTGCGTCGTAGACGCCGTCGGTCACCGCGGCCAGTCGCCGAGCATCGTCCTCGGTGCCGCTGACGCCACTGGGCAGGAACACCATCACGAGCCCCTCGTCGGGGTCGCACAGCGCCCGGCCGCCCGGCAGGCCGTCGTGACCGAACGCCCGGTAGCCCACGGTCCCGGCGAAGGCGCCGGCGACCATCACACCGAGCCCCCACGGGACCCGCTCCCCGGCGAAGGCTGCGTCGCGCAGACCGATGCGGTTCGGCGAGATCATCGCGGCGACCGTCTTCCGGTCCCGCAGCACCGGTGCGCCACCCAGCAGCACCGCCTCGAGCAGTCGCCCCAGGTCGTGGGCCGGGCCCCTCGCGCCGAGGTCGGGATCGACTCGGGCCAGCTCCACACCCCCGCCGTGGGCCGCGACCTGCACCGGCGGCACCCCGGCGGTGCCGCGCCAGCCGCTACGGGTCGGCCCGGTCCGTTCGAGCGGGACGGCCCAGTCGGCGAGGCGCTCCTGGTCGGCATCGTCGAGACCGAGGTAGGTGGCCTCCATGCCGAGCCGGTCCCAGACCTCGTCGCGGAGGTACCGCTGGATCGGTCGGGCGGCGGCGGCCGCGGTCACGGCGGCGCGCGCGCGCCCCCCGGCCGCCCCGGCCCCTCACCGCGGGGGGGTGGGCCGGCTGGCGGGGGGGGCGGCCGCCGGCCCCGCCCCCGCCGGCCCCCCCCCCCCACGCTGCCGACCGGTGGTAGACGGCACGCGTGCCGGGTGGGCTCTCGGCTTCGACCTCCCGGACCTGGCGGGACAGCTCGTGCGGGTCGATCTCGTCGCCACCGCTCGTGTCGAGGCCGGGGAAGCCCCCGAGATGGGTCAACAGGTGACGGATCGTGCAGGCCTGCTTGCCCCCGGCCCAGCCGCTGACGTGGACCCGGACCTCATCGTCGAGGAGCAGGCGGTCCCGCTCCCACAGCTGCATCACCGCGACCGTCACGAGCAGGCGGGTGCAACCCAGCCAGGGGAGCAGGTGATGTGGCGTCAGTGGAGCACCGGTGTGGGTGGTGCCGATGCCGACGTCGAGCATCGTCTCGCCCTTGAGGCTCACGTAGAGCTGGGCCCCGCGCTGCTGACCGTCGGCGACCTGTTGCCGGACGACGTCGACGGCTCGATCGAGACGGCTCACGCCGTGTGGGCCTCGCGCCGCGTCGGCAGCGGCAGCCAGGTGGTGGCCTGTCGCTCGTCGAGGAGGCGCCGCATCTCGCCGTAGACCGCGGGAGACGTGAGCGCCTCGAGATCCTCCTGGCACGAGCGGTAGACCGGTTCGGCACCGACGAAGGCGCCGTGATCCTCGACGCACCACCAGCCGAAGTCGAGGCCGCCCTCGCCCCAGTCGCGCCGCTTCCACTCGCGGATCGTCGACCACACGTGCCCGGCGGTGTCGTGCATGTCCTCACGGCGCAGCGGCGCCTGCCAGCACACGCCGGGCTTCCAGTCGTGGATCGACTCGCCGCGGCGCATCGCGGCCTGGTGGAGCGCGCAGCCGCCTCCGGAGGAGTGCTCGGGTCGGTTGAGCATGATGCAACCGCCGTCGACCACGCGGGTCCGGAGGTTGCCGTCGTCGTCGACGAAGAGGGGATCACCGATGCGCTCGGCCTCGGCGTGGAACTGCCACTCGGACGGGTCCATCGCTGCGATGGCTCGGCGGACCAGCGCCTCGTCCTCGTCGACATCGAGGTAGGCGCCGTGGGAGCAGCATCCGATCATGCCCTCGACATCGGGTTCGTCCTCGATGCCCGGGCAGCCACTTCCGTAGATGCAGGTCCAGGCGCTCGTCAGGAACGACACGTCGAACAACCAGGTGCGCTCCTCCTCCGGATCGGGAACGGCCAACCACTCCCGGGGGCGGTCGGCGCCCGGCGCATCGGGATCGTGCATCGCCGCGAGCGTAGAGGTCGGCGGCGGCTCGAACGCGCACGACCCGAATCGCATCGAGCACCGAAGCTACGCTCGGTCCGATGGGAGGGAACCTCATCGACGACCTCGGCGACGTGGTGGGGTACGACTGGGTCCGCGACAGCACGTTCGACGCTGCCGGCCGGGAGCGGAGGCTGCCGTCGATCGAACCCGCCGGCGCCCCGATCGTGGCGAGCAACGACCCGGGTTGGGCGGCCGAGCTCCAGGTCGCCGGGGTCGAGGTGCGGCACCCGATGCGACTCGTGGCCGACGCGCTCCGCGATCGGAGGCTCCCGTGAGCGAGCACGAGCTCGACCGGATCGCCGACCAGCTCGAGTCCATCAACGAGGAGCTCGCCGATCTCGCCATGTCCGCGCTGCGCGATGCCCTGGAGGACGGAGGGACGAAGCGACCCGACATCGAGCGGCGCATCACCCGCGCTCGACGTTCGGTCGAGAAGGCGACGCACCTGCTGCGCGCCAGCGACGACGGGTGACCGACGGGTCCGCGCCGGGACCGACCGACGACGCGGACCGCGACCGACGACTGCTGGGCCTCCTGCGCTCGACCGACGGGTCGCTCCTCGGGTCCGGCGGCGAGGCTCGGGTGCTGGGGCTCGACGACGAGCGTGTGCTGCGGATCCTCCGCCTGCCGACCGCCGTCGAGGTGGTCCGCGCCCGCGCCGAGCTGCTCGACGAGATGCGGCGTGGCAGGCCGGCCGTCGCCATCCCCGAGGTGCTCGAGATCGGCGAGCACGACGGCCGCACCTACACCGTCGAGCGTCGCGTCGCGGGCCGCCCGGTGGGGGAGGTGCTCCGCACGCTGGACCGTCGTGGTCGTGACCGACTGATCGAGGGTCACCTCGACGCTGTTGCCGCCCTCGCCGACCTGCCGCTGGCACCACGGCCGTGGTTCGGCGAGCTCCTCGGCTCCGAACCACTCCGGTCAACGACCTGGCGCGCCTACCTCGTCGAGCGAGCGGAACGGTCGCTTCGCAGCTCGTCGCTGTTCGATCACGTGGACGCCGAGGCGATCGTCGGAGATCTCCCGACCGGAGCCGAGGGATGTCTGGTCCACCTCGATGCCGTCGTCGACAACGTCCTGGCCTGCCGGGACCAGGTGACCGCGGTCATCGACTTCGGACCGACGTGCGCGCGCGGCGCACGATGGGTCGATGCCGTCTCTGCGGTCGTCTACCTGGAGGCACCCGAGATCACCCCCGACGCCGATCAGCGGGACCGGGCGGTGGCGCGTGCCTGGTCTCGGGACCGCGGCCTCGAGCAGCTGATCGAGCCCGCCGAGCGATGGCTCACCGCCATGTGGTCCTTCGCGCTCGAGGATCCGGCCGTCGACCGGTGGTGCCGCCGGGTCCTGCGCGGCTGAGCCCGGACGCGACGAGGGACGGGCCGGAGCCCGTCCCTCGTATCGGAGCTCGTCCGAGCCGCCGCAGCGGCCCGGTGGCTACTTCTTGGTCTCCCAGAAGATGCGGTCGATCTCGGCGATCGCGTCGAGCAGCTGCTGACCCTGGGCCGGATCCTCGGACTTCTTCGACTCGCCGGCGAGCTTGGTGGCGTTCCAGAAGAGACCGTGCAGCTCGGGGAAGGCCTCGAGGTGCGGGGGCTTGAAGTAATCGGTCCACAGCACCCACAGGTGGTGCTTGACCATCTCGGACCGCTCCTCCTTGATGGCGACGGCGCGGCCCTTGAAGACGTCGTCGTCGGACGCCTGGAACTTCTCCTGGCAGCCCTTCACGGACTCTGCTTCGATCCGGGCCTGGGCGGGGTCGTACACGCCGCAGGGGAGGTCGCAGTGCGCGCTGGCCACGGCCGGCTCGACGGTCCGGTCGAGGAGACGCAACAGGGAATCGAGCATGGGGCTACACCTCTCGGTTCATGGATGACGACGACGACTCTAGCGAGCGTCGCGGCCGTCACCGGAAGCCTCGCCGCGGCGGCGGTCGCCGTCGGCGTCCGTCGCACGACGCGCGTCCGCGTCTCGGGACCGAGCATGCAGCCGACCTACGACGACGGTGACCGCCTGCTCGTCTGGCGGACCCGCCGCGTGAGACCCGGCCAGGTGATCGTCCTGCGCGCTCCGCGCGGCCACACCGGGCTGTGGGTCAAGCGGGTGCACGACGTCGGTGAGGAGGGCGTCGACGTCCGGGGGGACGAGCCCGATCGGTCGACCGACAGCCGGCATGTCGGCCCGGTGCCACGTCGGCTCGTCGTCGGGCGCGTGGTCCGGCGGTACGCGACCGCCGCGGACCCGGTCAGCCGGCGGCGTTGATGCGGTCGATCAGCGGCCGCAACCGGCCGTAGTGGCCGCGTCCGTAGCGGAAGGCGATCCGGGGGAGGTCGACGACGTCGTCGGTGCTGATCTCGGGGCGGAGCGGCCGGGTCGTCTCGATGGCGCCGTCGTCGACGAGGTGCCGGAAGTCGCGATCGATGGCCGCCAACGCGTCATCCGGCAGCGGCCGATTCATGCGGACGACGAGCCGATCGCCGACGTAGCGGATCGAGTGGAAGTTGGCGTAGAAGTCCACGACCTCACGGCAGGCGGCCTCGACGTCGTCGGTGACGAGGTACAGGCCGGTGTCGTGCTCGGACACCACACCATCGGCCACGAGCGTCGAGCGGATGAAGCCGTCGAGATCGGTCCAGAAGTCGCCGCCGGGCTGGTCGAGCAGCACGATCGGCACCGGGTCGGCCTTGCCCGTCTGCTGGAGGGTGAAGAGCTCGAAGGTCTCGTCGAGCGTGCCGAAGCCGCCAGGCAGCGAGATGAAGCCCTTCGACTCCTTGATCAGCATCAGCTTGCGGGTGAAGAAGTACTTCATCTCGACGAGCTTCTCGTCGCCGGCGATGACGTGGTTGGCCTCGGTCTCGAACGGCAGGCGGATCGACACGCCGATGGCGTGCTCCCGACCGGCCCCGGCCAGCCCGGCCTCCATGATCCCGGGTCCGGCGCCGGTGACGACCATCCAGTCGAGCTCGGCAAGGCGGGCGGCGACGTCATGTGCCGCCCCGTAGCTGGGGTCGTCGGCGTCGGTGCGGGCCGAGCCGAAGATCGTCACCTTCGGCCGGTCGCTGTAGGGAGCGAACATCGCGAACGCGGACTGCATCTCTCGGAGCGCGGCGGACGCGATCTTCAGGTCCAGCCGGTCATGCCGGCCCTGAGCGGCGCGGACCGCTGCGACGAACAGCTCCATGAGCTGGTCGCGGTGGTCCGATGCGCCCAGGTCGTCGAGCAGCGTCGCCAGGTCGGCGTCGAGCGCCGGGTCGCCGGTGCTGCGGAGGTCGCTCACGGGCGTGTGGCGCTCAGCTCAGGCGGTCGCGCTTGTCGTCGAGCGCCGCGAGCAACTCGTCGAAGGACTTGGAGAAGCTGGCCACGCCCTGATCCTCGAGGAGCTGGACGACCTCGTCGAGATCGACACCGAGGGCGGAGACCTGGTCGATCACCGACTGAGCGGCCGGGTAGTCGGCGTCGACGGTCCGGGCGACGGTGCCGCCCGCGACGAAGGCATCCACGGTGGCGTCGGGCATCGTGTTGACGGTCTCCGGGCCGATGAGCGTGTCGACGTAGAGCGTCTCGGGGTACGACGGGTCCTTGGTCGACGTCGACGCCCAGAGCGGCCGCTGCACGCGGGCACCGCGCTCGACCAACGCCTCCCAGCGCGGCCCGCTGAAGGTCTGCTCGAAGAGCTGGTAGGCGAGCTGGCCGTTGGCGACCGCGGTCTTGCCCTTGAGGGCGAGCGCCTCGGGGGTACCGATCTCGTCGAGACGGCGATCGACCTCGGTGTCGACGCGGCTGATGAAGAACGAGGCGACGCTGGCGACCCGGGACAGGTCACCGTCGGCCCGCTCGAGGCCGCGAAGGTAGGCCTCCATCACGTCCTGGTATCGGTCGAGGCCGAAGATCAGGGTCACGTTGATCGAGCGCTTCTCGGCGATCATCTGCTCGATCGCCGGGAGCCCGGCCTCGGTGCCCGGGATCTTGATCATCACGTTCGGCTCGTCGATGCGGGTGTGGAGCTCGCGGGCCTGTTCGGTCGTGGCCTCGGTGTCGTTCGCGAGCTCGGGCGCGACCTCGACCGACACGTAGCCGTCGCGTCCGTCCGATGCGTCGTAGACGGGGCGGAGGAGGGCGAGCGCGGACTCGATGTCGCGCACGACCATGGACCAGTAGGCGTCCTCGATGGTCGCCCCGCCGCCGACGAGGTCGGCGAACTGGCGGTCGTAGGTGTCCTCGCCCGTGATCGCCTTCTGGAAGATCGTCGGGTTCGACGTGATGCCGCGGATGCCCTGTGCGATGAGCTCCTGCATCTCGCCACCGGTGATCCATCCTCGGCGGAGGTTGTCGAGCCAGGGGCTCTGACCCTGGTCGGCGTAGAGGTCCTGGAGCTTGCTCACGACGCCTCCTGATGACGTTCGACGAGTTGGGCGGCTGCGGCCGTGACGTTCTCCGTGGTGAACCCGAACTCCCGCATCGCTGTTCCTCCCGGAGCGGAGGCGCCGAAGCGGTCGAGGGTGACGGTCGCGCTCGCGGGTCCGTCCCAGCCGTCGTGCACGCCGGCCTCGACGGCGAGCACGGGCACGCCGGCCGGCAGCACCGCAGCTCGGTAGTCCGCGTCCTGGGTCTCGAACAGCTCGCGGCACGGCATCGACACGACCTGTGCTCGCACGCCCGAGCCGGCAAGTGCGTCGGCAGCCCCGACGCACCACTGGAGCTCGCTCCCGGTGCCGACGAGCACGACGTCCGGCTCGCTCGGGGCCGTGCCCACCACGTAGCCGCCGCGCTCGACGCCGACGCCGGTGCCGGCGAGGACGGGGACGTTCTGGCGGGTGAGGATCAGCGCCGTCGGGCCGTCACCCTCGAGCGCCATCGCCCAGGCGGCGGCGACCTCGGTGGCGTCTGCGGGACGTACGACGCGCAGGCCGGGGATGGCCCGAAGAGCGGCGACGTGCTCGACGGGCTGGTGGGTCGGACCGTCCTCACCGACGCCGATCGAGTCGTGGGTGAAGCTGTAAACGACCTTGGCGCGCGAGAGGGCGGCCAAACGCACGGACGGTCGGGCGTAGTCGCTGAAGACGAGGAACGTGCCGCCGACGGGCAGGACGCCACCGTGGAGCGCCATGCCGTTCATCGCCGCCGCCATGCCGTGCTCGCGGACGCCGTAGTGGATGGCACGGCCGCCGGGTGCCTCCGGGCCCATCGGCTCCGACGCGAGCTTCACGCCGGTGTTGCCGGTCAGGTCGGCGGAGCCCGCGACGAGGCCCGGAACCTGCGGAGCAATCGCCTCGAGGACGGTGTTGGAGGCCTTGCGCGTTGCGATCGCGGTGCCGACCTCGAACTCGGGCAGCGCGCCGCGCAGCCCGTCGAGCGGGCGCGCTGCGAGGGCGGCGTCGAGCGCGGCCCGGTCGCCGTCCCACCCGTCGAGGCGGGCGGCCCAGGCGGCACGTGCATCGGCGCCGCGGCGACCGGCGTCGGCGTAGAGCGCGGCGACCTCGTCGGGGACCCAGAACCGCTCGTCGGCGGGCAGGCCCATGATCTGCCGACCCGCGGCGAGCTCGTCGGCATCGAGCACGGCGCCGTGAGCGCCCGGGGTGTCGACGACGTTGGGCAGCGGGTGGCCGATGTGGCTGCGCAGCACGATGAGGGAGGGCCGATCGTCGGCCGCGATGCCGGCGCGGATGCCGGCCTCGAGCGCGTCGAGATCCTCGGCGACCTCACCGAGCTCCTCGACGTGCCACCCGTAGGAGCGGAACCGACCGGGGACGTCGTCGCTGTAGGCCAGCTCGGTCGCGCCGTCGATCGTGATGTGGTTGTCGTCGTAGATCACGACGAGTCGCCCCAGGCCCTGGTGACCGGCGAAGGAGGCCGCCTCGTGGCTGATGCCCTCCATGAGGTCACCGTCGGAGGCGATGCAGTAGATCCGATGGTCGAAGAGGTCATCGCCGAAGGTGGCCCGCAACCAGCGCTCGGCCATGGCCATGCCGACCGCGTTCGCGAAGCCCTGACCGAGCGGTCCGGTGGTGACCTCGACGCCGGCGGTGTGGCCGACCTCGGGATGACCCGGCGTGAGGCTGTCCCACTGCCGGAAGGCTCGGATGTCGTCGAGGGTGAGCCCGTAGCCCAGCAGGTGCAGGAACGAGTACTGCAGCATGGACGCGTGCCCGGCGGAGAGCACGAACCGGTCGCGATCGGGCCACGTCGGGTCCGCCGCGTCGAAGTCCATGATGCGCGTGAACAGGACGTGGGTGAGCGGTGAGAGCGCGAGCGCGGTGCCAGTGTGGCCGCTGTTCGCCGCGGCGACGGCGTCCATCTGGAGGCCGCGGGCGACGTTGACGGCGAGGGATTCGAGCTCGGGTGAGGGGGGAGCTGTCACGTGGCGTGAGCCTACCGCCGGCCGACTCGCCGTGGTTCGCCGCCCGGCGCGGCGCCGCGCCGCGTTCGGTCCGACGTCAGGCTCGGTCGACGAGGAGTCCGACCGAGGCGGTGAACCCGTGGAGACGGGGCAGTCCGCCGACCGGCCCGATCTCCGCTGCGCACGCCATCCCGGAGATCGCCCCGGTTCCGAGCGCCTCGCTCACGGCGGCGGCGTCGTGGTCGGGGTGGCCGAAGAGCCGCTCGCCACGTCCCTCGCAGGTGAACAGCAGCGCCGCCTGCGCCCGGTGTCCGAGCAGGGCGGTGCCGAGGTCGATGCTCGCCCGGTCCGCGTCGCGGAGCTGGAACTGGAACGTGGAACCGAGCGGCGCGCGGTCGCCGATGGCGACGCCGCCACCCTCCCGGTCGACGGCGCGGATGGCTCGGATCAGGAAGTCGCCGGGACCGAACGACTCCTGCTGCTCGTCGACGACGATACCGGCCAGGAGGCCGGTTGCCGCGACCGACCGCTCCTCGGGCTCGAGCGCCCGCAGGACCTCGGCCAGCCGCTCCGCAGCCGGTCTCCCGCCGAGTTCGAGGACCATCGGGCCGTCGGACGCGGTCACGGTGAGCGGGTCGCCGATCGGACGGCAGCCGTGCGAGACCACGGGCTCGACCCTCGTCGGCCCGCTGAAGGCGAGAGCGACGGCCCCGGAGGCGGTCACGCTGCCGTCGAGGATGAGCCGCGCTGCTCCTGGCTCGGGGACGCCGGACGCGACGCCGCCGACGACGGTCAGGTGAGGGTGTCGGGCCTGGAGGTGGGCGAGCACCGCAGCGGCGGGGAAGGTGTGCCGGTCGGCGAGCAGCACGACCGAGTGGGCGGCGGCGAGCACGGCCGGGTCGAGGCCGTCGAGCCTCGTGCCGCGCTCGACCTTCGACGTCCGGAGTCGAAGACCGGTCACACCGTCGGCTCGACCGGCGAGCACCGACAGCGCCGGCATCGACGTCAGCTCGCGGGCGCCGCCCACGATCGTGCCGGCCGAGGTACCGACCAGCACGCGTGGGCTCAGCGTCGCCCGGAGCGCGGCGAGGATCTCGTCGAGATCGGTGCGATGGCCCGACACGAAGACGGTGGCGACATCGACGTCGTCACCGACGCGCTCCAGCAGTTGGCCGATGACCTCGCCGGTGGCGTCGCGCGCCGAGGGATGCGTGGAGACACCGACCGCCCAGCTCACGCCGGGGGCAGGATCGTGAGCGGGACGACGATCGGGTCGCCCTGATCGATGCGGCAGTGCGCTTCGATCGTCTCGTACGACTCGAACGTCAGCTCGCCCTTGACGAGCCGGTAGTTGAACTTGCCCGGCTCGACCTGCAGCGGCTGGACGTTGCGTGCCACCTGCTCGTCCCCGCGCATGAAGACCACCTCGAGCGCGGCCATGCCGGAGTGGTCGGCCGGGCAGCGCACGATCACGATCAGGTGCGGCTCGATGGACACCGGCGGCTCGGAGGGAGCCGCGAACGAGAAGTGCGCACCACCGAGGTCGAGGCGGGCGGCACCTCCGGCGGCTTGCCGGATGTCGAAGTTCTCCACGAAGAGGGCGGCGAGGATCTCCACGGCGGCGAGGCTACCCGTGACCCGTACACCGCTGGCTCCCCCATGGCAGCCCTCGGCTACGGTCGACGCCCGATGGCAGCACCACCGAACGCCGGACGCACGCTCGACGAATCCACCTCCAAGAACCTGCTCGCCGAGTACGGCGTCCCGATCGCCGCCGAGCGCGTCGTGCCCGACGCCGACGGCGCCGTCGCGGCCGCCCGGGAGCTCGGCGGGCGGGTCGTCGTCAAGCTCTGCGGTGACGCGATCGCGCACAAGACCGAGCGCGGTCTCGTGCGCCTCGGCCTGGAGGGCGATGAGCCGGTCGCCGCAGCGGCTGCCGAGCTGCTCGCCCTCGCTCGACCCGAGGACGGTGAGGTGGAGGTCCTCGTCGCCGAGATGGTCTCGGGCAGTCGAGAGCTCATCGCCGGCCTCCACCGCGACCCGCAGTTCGGTGCCACGGTGATGCTCGGCGTCGGCGGCATCCTCGCCGAGGCGGTTCGTGATGTCGCCTTCCGCATGGTGCCGCTCGACGACGTCGACGCGGAGGAGATGATCGACGACCTCGCGACCCAGCGGCTCCTGGGGGAGTTCCGGGGGGAGCCCGCCGTCGATCGCGCCGCGCTGGTGGCGGTCGTGCGCGGGCTCGCCCGCCTCGCCGAGGACCGACCCGACATTTCCTCGGTCGACATCAATCCGCTGATCGTGGTCGACGGCGCCCCCGTCGCCGTCGACGCCCTCGTCGAGCTGTCCGCCGAGGAGACGACGTGAGCGCCCACCACCTCCGGCCCGAGCACTTCCAGGCGCTCTTCGATCCTCGCGGCGTCGTCGTCGCCGGTGCCGCGACCCATCCGGGCAAGTTCGGGTTCGTGTCGCTCCACAACATCCTCGCCTCGGGCTACGAGGGAAAGGTCGCCGGCACGAATCTGCGTGGCGAGACGGTCCTGGGCATCGAGACGGTCCCGTCGATCGACGATCTGCCCGACGGCGAGTACGACCTCGTCTTCGTCTGCACCCCGGCGTCCGCCAACCCCGATCTCCTGCGATCCGCTGCCGCCAAGGGCATCAAGGCGGCGTTCATCACCTCGGCCGGGTACGGCGAGGCCGGGCCCGAGGGCGAGGCCGCGCAGGCCGAGCTCATCGCGCTCGGGGCCGAGCTCGACCTGCTGCTCGCCGGTCCGAACGGTCAGGGTGTGGTGTCCACGCCGTCCAAGCTCTGCGCCCAGATCGTGGCGCCCTATCCGCCTGCCGGTGGCATCGGCATCGCGAGCCAGTCGGGCAACTTCGTGTCGTCGTTCCAGAACTGGGCCGTGTGGTCGGGGATCGGCGTGAGCCGGGCCGTGTCGGCCGGCAACGCCGCCATGGTCACCGTCGCGGACTACCTCGACCACTACGCCGACGACCCCGAGACCAAGGTCGGGCTCGCGTACGTCGAGTCGATCGTCGACGGGCGGGCCTTCGCCGATCGAGCACGGTCGATCACCGAGCGCATGCCGCTCGTCGTGGTGAAGGGTGGCGCGACCGAGGGCGGAGCGGCCGCGGCCGCGTCGCACACCGGCGCGTTGGCTGCGGACGACGGCGTCTTCGACGGTGTGTGCCGGCAGATCGGTGTGACCCGGGCGGCCAACGTCGAGGAGGCATACGAGGCGGCTGCGACCTTCGCGACCCAACCGCTGCCCACGGGCCCGCGCACCGTCGTGATGACCACAGCGGGTGGATGGGGCGTGGTCACCGCTGACGCGATCACGTCGAGCGACCTGGAGCTGCTCGAGCTGCCCGAGGACCTGTTGGCCGCGGTCGACGAGCACCTGCCACCCCGGTGGTCGCGGAACAACCCGGTCGATCTCGCCGGCGGCGAGACCCGAGACACCATCCCGACCGTGCTGGAGCTGATCGCCTCCCACGACGAGGTCGACGCGATCGTGTATCTCGGCCTCGGGATCCAATCGAACCAGGCGCGCCTCATGCGTGAGGGCCACTTCTACCCGGATCACGGCCTCGAGCGGATCGTGGCCTACCACGAGCGCCAGGACGCCCGCTTCGCCGAGGCGGCCGCGGAGATCTCCGACCGCACCGGCAAGCCGATCCTCACCGCCACCGAGCTCTCGGTCGCCGACCCGGCCAACGCCGGGCCCGCCGCCGTCCGCGAGTCCGGCCGCCTCTGCTACGGCTCGGCCAACCGCGCCGTCACGGCGCTCGAGCACCTGTGGCGGCACTCGCGGTGGCGGCAGCGGCGAGGCCTGCCCGTCTGATGCGACGGCGCCCCCGGCGGGCGATCATCGTCGTCGCCGTCCTGCTGCTCCTCGCCACGGCCGTCCCGATCTGGCTGCTGCGCGACGCCGACGGCATCGACGAGGACGCCGACGATCGGGCCGATCTGATCCCGATCGCCGCCGAGGCGACACCGGAGCTGTCGGGCCGCCTGCTCACGGCTCGCCGCACACCGATCGCCCTCACCGCACCGGTGGCCCGTGACCGGTTGGCCCGGAGCCTCGCCCCGTTCGTCGCGACCCTGCCGGACGAGGCCTGCCTCTCGGTCTCGCTCGACGGCGTGCGGACCCTCGACGTGGCCGCCGACGAGCCGCTCATCCCGGCGTCGACGCTCAAGCTCCTCACCGCCGTCGCCGTCCTCGAGACGCTCGGGCCCGACACCCGCTTCGTGACGAGCCTCGTCTCCGAGGCGCCCCCGGTCGACGGTGTCGTCGACGGCGACGTCTGGGTGATCGGTGGCGGAGATCCGCTCCTGTACACCGCGGACTACGCCGCAGCGTTCGGTCGACAGCCGCAGGTGCGGACCGAGATCGAGGGCATCGGCGCCGCCGCGGTCGCTGCGGGACTGACGTCGGTGACCGGATCGATCCTCGGCGACGAAGCCCGGTACGACACCGTCCGCTACCTGCCGTCGTGGCCCGAGCGATACATCGTGCAGAACAACACCGGACCGCTGTCGGCCCTGAGCGTCAACGACGCCTTCACCCAGTTCGAGGCACCGGTCGTCCACGCCGACGATCCGGCTGCTTGGGGCGCCCTCTCCGTGCGAGCCTTCCTCGAAGACGAGGGGATCGTGATCGAGGGCGGCACCGCGAGCGGCTCGGCGCCGACCGATCCCTTCGTGCTCGCGACCGTCGAGTCGCTGTCGACGCTCGAGATCGTCCACCAGATGCTCCGGGAGAGCGACAACTCGACCGCCGAGCTGCTCATCAAGGAGCTGGGCCTCCAGTTGGCCGGCGCCGGCACGTGGGACGCCGGCACCGACTCGACCGTCGAGCTCCTCACCCGCCTCGGGCTGCCGACCGCTGGGCTGCTCATGCAGGACGGCTCCGGTCTCGACCGAGGCAACCGGGCGACCTGCGACCTGCTGCTCACGACGCTCGATGCCGCCGGGCCCGACTCGGCGATCGCCGACGGCCTCGCCGTGGCGGGCGAGACGGGCACCCTCGCTCGCCGCTTCGCCGACCACCCCGCCAACGGGCTGCTCCGCGCGAAGACCGGTTTCCTCAACGAGGTCAACGGGCTCGTCGGGTTCGTCGATGGTCGCTCCGGCACGACGATCGGCTTCTCGCTGTTGACCAACGGCCTACCCGTCGACTCCACCGAGGGCTTCGAGCTCCAGGACGCGCTGGCGCGACTCCTCGTCGACCAGCCGATCGTGCCGCCGATCGTCGATCTCCCTCTCGCCGAGGGCTGAGCATCGAGGAAGCGAGCCCTGAGCGGGAAGCGAGCCCTGAGCGGGAGGACGAGCCGGGAGAGCCCCAGAGACGCCGGTCACGCCTAGCCTCCTCGACATGGGCTCCACGCCGATGTTCCCGCTCGGGTCCGTGCTCGTCCCAGGGATGCCGCTCCCGCTCCACGTCTTCGAGGACCGGTACCGGGCGCTGGCGATGCACTGCCTCGAGCACGAGGCGCCCTTCGGGGTCGCCCTGATCGAGCGCGGCCAGGAGGTCGGCGGCGGAGACACCCGCTTCGGCATCGGCTGCCTGGCCCGGATCGTCGACGCCCACCGGTTCGAGGACGGCCGATTCGCCCTGGTGGCGGTGGGCACCGAGCGGATCAAGATCACCGAGTGGCTCGACGACGATCCGTACCCACTCGCGGTGACCGAGGCCTGGCCGGACGAGCCGGGCGAACCGGATGCCGACGACGTCGAGGCCGTCCGGAACACCCTGCGCCGGTCCCTCGCGCTCGCCGCCGAGATCGGCCTGGCCGCGGCGCCGGCGACGAGCGACCTGTCGGACGACCCGGAGGTGCTCGGGTGGCAGGTCACCAGCGGTTCACCGCTGCCGTCGATCGACCGGCTCCGCCTCCTCGCGGCCCCCTCCCTCGGCGATCGCTTCCGTCTCGGACGTCGGTACCTCGCCGAGGCGATCGAGGGTCTCGAGCTCCAGCTCGCGGCCGGTCGGGGCGACGACGACGAGTGGTCGCTGCCGGAGTGAGCGGCGCCGTGGCGGGTTCGGGCACCGGTCCGGTCCGCGGCGCCGTCAGTCGGTCTAGGATGCCGGGCTGATCCGAAGGGAGCTGCATGGCGGACGGGTCCGGGACCTCGGGAACGGTCGGCGAGATCAAGGAACTGGTCGAGCTGGTCAGGACCTACGCGAAGCAGGAGACCGTCGACCCGTTGAAGCGGGCCGGCCGGTACCTCGGCTTCGGCATCGCAGGCGCGCTGGTGCTCGCGCTCGGGCTCGTCTTCCTCGGCATGGCGCTGCTCCGCGTCCTCCAGGACGAGGCAGGGTCGTGGACCACGGGCAGCCTCTCGTGGCTGCCCTACGCCATCACCGTCGTGGCGCTCACCATCACGGTCGCCATCCTCATGGTCGTCGCCACACGCAGCGGAGAAGGTTCAACATGAGCAAGTCGGACGCAGAGGCCACCGAGGAGCCGGCGCGGATCAGCCGCGACGACCTCGAGGCCAAGCTGCGCAACGTCACGGGTGAGGTCGAGCAGACGACCGAGCAGATCCGCAACGTGGCCATCGCTGTCGGCGCGGCCGTCGTCGTGATCCTCGTCCTCCTCGCGTTCCTCTCCGGTCGGAGCCGAGGCCGCACCTCCTCGACCGTCGTCGAGATCCGGCGGATCTGACCCCGGTGAAGGCGCTCGTCGCTCGCCAGTTCCGCACCCTCGGCGACATCGGGTTGTCGCGCGGAATGCGCGGCAACGGCGCGTGGATGGCCGTCGGGATCGTCTCCCTCGGGTTCCGCGCGCTCGGCCACGTCCGGCGTCGGCGCGAGGTCATCTGGCGGGCCGAGCTCGCGCCGGGCGAACGTCTCGAGATCGGCCATCTGCTCGAGTCGTTCCGGGACCTGGGCGAGAAGCCGCCGAGTTGACCCGCTCGCTCACCGTGGCGGCGAGCACCGCGCCACGGGCCGGTGGTGCACCATGGCAGGGATGACCGACGCCGCTCCGCGCCGACGCGGGCCCTTCGTGCCCGGTGAGCAGGTGCTCTTCGTCGACCGCAAGGAGCGTCGCTACCTCGTGATCCTCGAGGCCGGCGGCTCCTTCCAGACCCATGCCGGGCTCGTCCCGCACGACGACGTGCTCGGTCAGGACGAGGGACTGCAGGTCACCTCCACCGGCGCGGCCCGCTTCCTCGTCTTCCGCCCGACGCTGTCGGACCTCGTCCTCAAGCAGCCGCGCGGCGCCCAGGTCATCTACCCGAAGGATCTGGGGCCGATCCTCATGCTCGCCGACATCGAGCCCGGCGTCCGGGTCTTCGAGACCGGCCTGGGTTCCGGTGCGCTGTCGACGACGCTGCTGCGAGCGGGCGCCGAGGTCACCGGCTACGAGGTGCGCGACGACTTCGCGCGGCGAGCGGTCGAGAACGTCGAGCGGGGCCTGGGCAAGGAGGCGCTCGACCACTACGACGTGCACGTCCGCGACGCCTACGAGTCGATCGATCACCGCGACTTTGATCGCGTGCTCCTCGACCTGCCGGAACCGTGGCAGGTCACCGCCAACCTCGCCCCCGACGTGCTGCGTCCCGGCGGCATCCTCGTCGCCTACACCCCGTCGGTCACCCAGGTCATGCGCCTGCGCACGTCGATGGAGATGGCCAACTTCGCCGCCATCGAGACCGTCGAGATCATGCAGCGGACCTGGCACGTCGACGGCCAGTCGGTGCGACCGGACCACCGGATGGTCGCGCACACCGGTTTCCTCACCCATGGGCGGTACCGGGGACTCCGGTCATGAGCCGGGCTCCCTCGGCGGAGCGGCGGGGGAGCGCGAGGTGAACGTCCTCGACGTCGTCGTCATCCTCACGGTCGCGGCCGCAGCGTACGGCGGCTACCGGATCGGCTTCCTCACCCGTGCCGTCTCCTGGATCGGCATGCTCGTCGGCCTCGTCCTCGCCGCTCGGGCCGTTCCGCTGGTGCTGGGCGACGATGCCTCCGACGGCAACGCGACCGCGTTGGTCGTCGCCGGGCTGGCGCTGTTGCTCGCCGGGGCCCTCCTCGGGCAGGCGGTCGGCCTGGTGGCCGGCTCACGTCTGCGCCTCGCGCTGCCCTCGGGTCGCCTCCGCTCGGTCGATCGCGCCGGGGGTGCGCTCGTCGCCGGCGTGGGCGTGCTCGCGACCGTGTGGCTGGTGCTCCCGGCGATGGCGGAGACCTCGGTGTGGCCGTCGTCGCAGGCCGAGAGCTCGCTGGTGCGGCGGGTGCTCCCGGAGCCGCCGCCAGCCCTCCAGACGCTTCGACGCATCGTGGGCGAGGATCGCTTCCCCCGGGTGTTCGAGGCGGACCCCGACGTCGAGGGGCCGCCGCCAGCGGAGCTCGCGCTGACCGCCGTCTCGCTCCAGGAGGCGGCCCGTTCGGTCGTGCTGGTCAGGGCCACGGCGTGCGGACAGATCCAGGAAGGGTCGGGGGTCGTCGTCGGGCCTGATCTGGTGATGACCAACGGGCACGTCGTGGCCGGTGCCGACGAGATCGAGATCGTGCGCGACGACCGCAAGGTGATCGTCGTCGACCTCGTCGCGCTCGACCCGGGCCGCGACCTCGCCGTGCTCCGGGGTGAGGAGATCGACCGGCTCGCGCTCCCGCGACGTCGGGCCGACCTGGGTGACGAGGGCGGCGTGTTCGGTCACCCCTCGGGCGGCGACCTCACCGTGTCGCCGTTCCGGATCGATCGGCGTCTGCGAGCCCGAGGCGACGATCTGTACGGCGATCCCGCGCCGGAGCGTGACGTCCTGCTGCTGGCAGCCGACCTGGAGCCCGGGGACTCGGGAGCGCCACTCGTCGATGACGGGGGAGCGCTCGTGGGCATCGCCTTCGCGATCGCCCCCGATCAGGACAGCGTCGCCTACGCGGTGTCGATCGGCGAGATCGAGTCGCTGCTGGGAGGACTCGACACGGCGCGGGTCGTCGACTCAGGTCCGTGCCTCGGGTGACGGGCCACCCCGTCGCTCACGGCTCGATGAAGATGCACTCCCCGGGGCACTCCTCAGCGGACTCGATGGTCGCCTCGAGCTGTCCCTCGGGGATGTTGGCCATGCCCTCGGAGCCGCCGGGGTCGGAGAACACCTTGTCGCCCTCCTTGACGTAGGCGAGGCCGTCGTCGAGCAGGGTGAACACGTCAGGGGCGATCTCCTCGCACAGGCCGTCCCCGGTGCAGAGATCCTGGTCGATCCAGACCTTCATCAGCGTCGCTCCGATTGCGTGTCGTGGGTTCGTCTCGAGCTCGGAGACGGTCCCCCGACCTCCGCTCGATCCTCGCATCATAATTTACACGGTCAGGGCGAGGTAAATGCGGTTCGTGCTCACCCCGTCAGAGCGCCCCCCGTGTACCGTGGCCGCAGGCAGTCGAACGACCGGGGGAGCGCACCACATGGCACGAGGCACCGGCGACGCCGCAGGGGGCGACCACCCCGAGGCCGACGCCGAGCTGCACGAGCAGCTCCAGGCGCTCGAGGACGAGATCGTCGTCCTGCGGCGCCGGCTCCAGGACGCGCCGAAGCGGGTCCGGACCCTCGAGGAGCGGCTGCTCGAGACCAAGGGGCAGCTGGCCCAGGCCGTGTCCCAGAACGAGAAGCTCACGTACACGCTGCGAGAGGCGCGCGAGCACATCGCCGCGCTCCGCGAAGAGGTCGAGAAGCTCACGCAGCCGCCCGGCGCGTACGGCGTCGTGCTCGGCGTCAACGACGACGGAACCGTCGACGTGCACGCGTCCGGCCGCAAGATGCGGGTGAGCGCCCACCCCGAGATCGCCGAGGAGGAGCTCGACCGGGGTGCCGAGGTGGTGCTCAACGAGTCGTTCAACATCGTCCTCGCCCGCCAACCCGACCGCACCGGCGAGCTGGTGACGATGAAGGAGCTGCTCGAGGACGGACTTCGCGCCATGGTGGTCGGCCGAGCTGACGACGAGCGCGTCGCCGACCTCTCCAAGGAGCTGCTCGGTGAGAAGCTCCGCGCCGGAGACACCCTGTTGCTCGATCCTCGTTCGGGGCTCCTGATCGAGAAGCTCCCACGACCCGAGGTCGAGGAGCTCGTGCTCGAAGAGGTGCCCGACATCGACTACAGCGACATCGGCGGCCTCGACACCCAGATCGAGCACATCATGGACGCGGTCGAGCTGCCGTTCGTCCATCGGTCGTTGTTCGCCGAGTACGACCTGCCCGCTCCGAAGGGGATCCTGCTCTACGGTCCCCCCGGTTGTGGCAAGACCTTGATCGCCAAGGCGGTCGCCAACTCGCTGGCCAAGAAGGTCAACGAGGTGTCGGGCGATGCCAAGGCGCGCAGCTACTTCCTCAACATCAAGGGTCCGGAGCTGCTCAACAAGTACGTCGGCGAGACCGAGCGCCAGATCCGGCTGGTCTTCCAGCGAGCCCGCGAGAAGAGCGAAGAGGGCTGGCCGGTCATCGTCTTCTTCGACGAGATGGACTCGCTGTTCCGCACCCGCGGGTCGGGCATCTCGTCCGACATGGAGTCGACGGTCGTCCCCCAGCTCCTCGCGGAGATCGACGGCGTCGAGGGTCTGACCAACGTCATCGTGATCGGCGCCTCGAACCGTGAGGACCTCATCGATCCGGCGATCCTGCGCCCGGGCCGCCTCGACGTGAAGATCAAGATCGATCGGCCCGACGAGGGCGCCGCCACGTCGATCTTCTCCCGGTACCTCGACACGGAGCTGCCGATCGCCCCGTCGGCGGTCGACGATCACGGTGGAGGCGACGTGGCCAAGGCGGTCGCCGTGATGATCGAGCAGACCGTCGCAGAGATGTACCGGACCGACCCCGACAACCGCTTCCTCGAGGTCACCTATCAGAACGGTGACAAGGAGATCATGTTCTTCAAGGACTTCGCGTCCGGCGCCATGATCGAGAACATCGTGCGGCGCTCGAAGAAGCTGGCGATCAAGCGGGAGATCGAGGGCGGCGAGCGGGGCATCTGCCTGGACGACCTGGTCTCCTCGGTGCAACAGGAGTTCCGCGAGCACGAGGACCTGCCCAACACGACCAATCCGGACGACTGGGCGAAGATCTCGGGCAAGAAGGGCGAGCGGATCGTCTTCATCCGCACGCTCATCACCAAGACCGACGACGATCCCTCCGGTGGCCGTGCGATCGAGCGGGTGCAGACGGGGCAGTATCTCTAGCCCATGGCCGTCCACAAGATCTGCGGGATCGAGACCGAGTACGGGATCGTCCATCGCCACGACGGCGAGTCCAACCCGGTGGCGGCGTCGTCGACGCTCATCAACGCCTACGTGTCCGAGCACACCGAGCGCATCGGGTGGGACTTCGAGGACGAGACCCCCGGCGCCGATGCCCGCGGGTACTCCGAGTTCGACGCCCTGGCACCGGACGTCGAGACCCACCTGGTCAACGCCGTGCTCACCAACGGGGCCCGGTACTACGTCGATCACGCCCATCCCGAGATCTCCACGCCCGAGTGCCTCGACGCCATGGAGGTGCTGGTCCACGACCGGGCCTCCGAGGAGATCCTCGTCCGGTCGATGGAGGCGGTCGCCGCGACCCTGCCACCGGGGCAGGAGATCGTCGTCTACAAGAACAACTCCGACCGCAAGGGCAACAGCTACGGCTGCCACGAGAACTACCTGCTCGACCGGGAGACGCCCTTCGGTCGCATCGTCAGCCAGATCACCCCGCACTTCGTCACCCGGCAGATCTACTGCGGGGCCGGCAAGGTCGGCACCGAGCTGGTCGGCGCGTCGTCGGCCGAGGTGCCGTTCCAGCTGAGCCAGCGGGCCGACTTCTTCGAGGAGGAGGTCGGGCTCGAGACGACGCTCAAGCGCCCGATCGTCAACACCCGAGACGAGCCGCACGCCGACAGCCGGAAGTATCGCCGGCTGCACGTCATCATCGGCGACGCGAACCTCGCCGAGACATCCACGTTCCTCAAGGTCGGCACCACCGCGCTGGTGCTGGCGATGATCGACGACGACGTCGCTCCGACCGACGTGGTGTTCGAGGACCCGGTCCACGCCCTCCAGCTCGTCAGCCAGGACCTCACGCTGCGGCTGCCGTTGCGCCTCACGGACGGCCGTCGGATGACCGCCCTCGAGATCCAGTGGGACACCTTCGAGCGGGCCCGCAAGTTCGCCGAGACCCACGGGTTCGAGCACGTCGGTGGCGACGTGGTGGGGGAGCGCATCCTCGACGAGTGGGAGACGGCCCTGAGCGGCCTCGAGCGCGATCCGATGGACCTCGCCGATCGTCTCGACTGGCCGGCGAAGCTCCGGCTCTACGAGGGGTTCATGGAGCGTCACGGCATCGGCTGGGACGACCCGCGCATCGCCGCCATGGACCTGCAGTACCACGACATGCGGCCGGGCAAGAGCCTCTTTCGTCGGCTCGATCTGCGCCGACTGGTCGATGATGCCGATGTGCAGCGGGCGATCACCGAGCCGCCCGAGGGGACCCGGGCCTACTTCCGGGGCCGCTGCCTGCAGCAGTTCCCGGAGTCCATCGTCGCCGCCAACTGGGACTCGTTGGTGTTCGACGTCGGTGTCGATCCGCTGCGGCGGGTCCCGATGATGGAACCGTTGCGGGGAACCGCACAGCACGTGGGTAGGTTGTTGGACGAGAGCGAGACGGCCGCCGATCTCCTGGATCGGCTGGGGTCCTGACACCCCCGGTGTCGTCGGAGATCGAGCAGGGAGGAGTGCGAGCATGGCCGAACGTGAGCAGATCCGAAAGCCTGCGCCCGAGCGCACCGAGGAGACGGTGGAGGAAGCGCCGGCGACCTCCGAGCGGGGCGAGGAGCTGAAGGCCGAGCTCGACGACCTCCTCGACGAGATCGACGACGTCCTGGAGACCAACGCCGAGGAGTTCGTGAAGAACTATGTCCAGAAGGGCGGGGAGTAGCGCCTTCGGGCGCCGACCCGTCCGATGGCGATCCCCTTCTTCACTCCCGGGGACGACCCGGGCCCCGACTTCGCCGAGCTCGTCCGCCGCACCGGCGCCGCCTCCGGCATCGACCTGCCCGCCGACGGGCAGCTTCCGGCCGTACCTCACGGGACGACCGTGGTGGCGGTTCGCTACGCCGACGGCGTGGTCATGGCCGGCGACCGGCGGGCAACCGCCGGCAACTGGATCAGTCACCGCCGGATCGAGAAGGTCTTCGCCGCCGATCGCCACTCGGGCATCGCCATCGCCGGCGCCGCCGGTCCGGCTGTGGAGATGGTCAAGCTCTTCCAGCTCCAGCTCGAGCACTACGAGAAGGTCGAGGGCACGCAACTCTCGCTCGAGGGCAAGGCCAACCAGCTGTCGGCGATGGTGCGGGGCCACCTGCCGCTCGCGATGCAGGGCATGGCGGTGGTGCCGATCTTCGCCGGCTTCGACCATCGACGGCAGGTCGGCAGGCTGTTCGAGTACGACGTCACCGGCGGCCGGTACGAGGAGCAGTCCTACGCGACCAGCGGCTCCGGCAGCCTCCACGCCAGCACGGTCATCAAGATCGGGCACGCTGACGACCTCGATCGCGAGGCCGCCGTCCGCCTGGTCGTCCGGTCGCTGATGGTGGCCGCAGACGAGGACTCCGCCACGGGCATGCCTGACGCCCGCCGGGGCATCTTCCCCGTCGTCGCCACCATCACCGCCGTCGGCTTCGACCGTCTCGACGACGACGAGCTGGGCACGGTCAGCGCATCGATCGAGGACGCCGGGGAGGTCGGCCGATGACCATGCCGTTCTACGTCGCCCCCGAGCAGGTGATGCAGGACCGGGCCGACTACGCCCGCAAGGGCATCGCCCGGGGCCGGAGCCTCACCGCGTTGGTCTGCGCCGAGGGCATCCTGTTGTGCGCCGAGAACACCTCGTCCACGCTGCGCAAGATCGCCGAGATCTACGACCGCATCGCCTTCGGCGGTGTCGGTCGCTACAACGAGTTCGACCAGCTGCGCATCGCCGGCGTCCGTGCCGCCGATCTCAAGGGCTACACCTTCAGCCGCGAGGACGTCGATGCCCGCAGCCTGGCCAACAACTACGCCCAGATCCTCGGCAACGTCTTCACCCACGAGATGAAGCCGATGGAGGTCGAGATCCTCGTCGCCGAGCTGGGCGCCGACCCCGACAGCGATCAGCTCTTCCACATCCTCTACGACGGCACGGTGGTCGACGAGAGCGAGTTCACCGTGCTCGGCGGTGACACCGCCGCGATCGCAGAGCGCCTCGAGGAGAGCTACACCGAGGCGATGCCGGTCGCGGACGGCCTCAAGGCCGCCGCGGCAGCCCTGGCCGGCCCCGAGCGGGAGCTGTCGGCCCAGGAGCTCGAGGTCGCGGTGCTCGACCGGTCCGAGACCGGGCGAGCCTTCGTGCGGTGGGGCGACGATCAGGTCGCCGCCGCGCTCGCCGGCTGACCTCGCCCGGTCAGACCACGAACCAGAAGAGGCGCACGACCAGCAGCGCCAGGATCAGCACGGCCACCGCCGCCAGCGCCCGTGCCCCCATCGGACGGCGCCGGCGCCGCTCCATCTCATCGACCGCTTCCTCGGCCTCGGCCACGAGCAGGAGCTGGCTCGCCTCGTCCGCCCGGTCGGCCTCGACGAGCACGACCACCGGGCCGAGCGGGTACGGGCCGTCCATCGCCCCCCGGAGCTGACACAGGATCCCGTCGGCGCCGAGTCGAGCCACCAGGACGCGGGCCGCGAAGGGATCGTCGAGCGTCACGAGCGGGACCAGGTCGGCCACGGCGACAGGCTAGGGCGACCCGGCCGGCGACCACGTGACGTCACGAGGGCTGCCGCCTCGCGCAGAGTGCCCGCTACGGTGGGTTCGTGGAGCGGCGAATCTTCGGACTCGAGAACGAGTACGGGGTCACGTGCACCCTGCGCGGCCAGCGGAGGCTGAGCCCCGACGAGGTCGCCCGGTACCTCTTCCGTCGCGTGGTGTCGTGGGGCCGGAGCAGCAACGTGTTCCTGGCCAACGGCGCCCGCCTGTACCTCGACGTGGGCTCGCATCCCGAGTACGCCACGCCCGAGTGCGACTCGATCTACGACCTCGTCGTGCACGACAAGGCCGGAGAGCGCATCCTCGAGCAGCTGGTGGTCTCGGCCGAGCAGCGCCTCGAGGAAGAGGGCATCCGGGGCGACATCTACCTCTTCAAGAACAACACGGACTCCGCCGGCAACAGCTACGGCTGTCACGAGAACTACTGCACCAGCCGAAGCGACGACTTCAGCCACTACGCCGAGGTCCTGATCCCGTTCTTCGTCTCCCGCCAGATCTATGCCGGCGCGGGCAAGGTGCTCCACACGGCACGGGGTGCGATGTACTGCATCGCCCAGCGGGCCGAGCACATCTGGGAGGGCGTGTCCTCGGCGACGACCCGGTCCCGCCCGATCATCAACACCCGCGACGAGCCCCATGCCGACGCCGAGCGGTACCGCCGCCTCCACGTCATCGTCGGTGACTCGAACATGAGCGAGTACACGACCTTCCTCAAGGTCGGTGCCACCAGCATCCTGCTCCGCATGCTCGAGGACCCCTCGGTCGTGCTGCGCGACATGACGCTCGAGAACCCGATCCGGGCGATCCGCGAGATCAGCCACGACATGACCTGTCGTCGACGCATCCGCCTGGCCAACGGGCGCGAGGCCTCGGCGTTCGACATCCAGGCCGAGTACCTCGACCGTGCCCTCCGCTACGCCGAGCGCAACGAGCTGTCGCCGTTGGAGAAGCAGGCGCTCGACATGTGGGAGCACTGCATGACGGCGCTCGCCGATGACCCGCTGCAGCTCGACCGCGAGGTCGACTGGGTGATCAAGTACCACCTGATCGAGCGGTACCGCGAGAAGCACGGGCTGAGCCTCGGCGACCCTCGGATCGCGCTGCTCGACCTGCAATACCACGACGTCTCCCGGGACCGGGGCATCTTCTACAAGATGCAGGACAAGGAGCTCGTCGAGCGCGTCGCCACCGACGCCGACATCGATCACGCGATCGAGCACCCGCCCCAGACGACCCGTGCCCGCCTCCGCGGCGAGTTCATCAAGGTCGCAAAGGAGCGCAAGCGCGACTACACGGTCGATTGGGTGCACCTGAAGCTCAACGACCAGGCCCAGCGCACCGTCTTGTGCAAGGACCCCTTCAAGGCCCACGACGAGCGGGTCGAGAAGCTGATCGCCTCGCTCTGAGCCGGTGCCGTCGTTCCGGACCGGAGCGGTCGAGGAGATCCTCAGCGAGCGCACCGGTCTGCAGCGGGTCCTCGTCGACGGTGAGCGGGCCTACGTCCTCACCGAGCTGATCGGGCCCGTCCGCGTCGGCGACCGGGTCGTGGTCAACACGACCGCAGTCGACCTCGGCCTCGGAACCGGCGGCTGGCACGTCGTGCACTGGAACCTCGCTCGCGACGAGCTCCATCAGCCGGGACCCGGCCACATCATGAAGCTGCGGTACACCGGCCTCCAGCTGGACACCGGGAGCATCGAGGAGCTCGATCCTGCCTCGGCTGACTCGCTCGAGGGGCTGCCGGTGGTGGCGACCGGGCTGCACAGCCTCGTGGCTCCCATCGCGGCTGCCATCGCCGAGCGCCGGCCCGGAACCCGCGTGGCGTACGTGATGACCGACGACGGAGCGCTCCCGCTGGCCCTGAGCGACCTCGTGCACGACCTCGTGCGGTCGGGGCTGGTCTCCACGACGATCTCGTGCGGCCAGGCGTTCGGAGGTGCGCACGAGGCGGTCACGGTGGCGTCCGGGCTCGTGCACGCCCGGCATCGACTCGACGCCGACGTCGCCGTCGTGGCGATGGGCCCGGGCAACGTGGGCACCTCCACCCGGCTGGGCACCTCCGCGCTGGGACAGGTCCCGGCCCTCGATCTCGCCGGCCGGCTGGGTGGCAGGCCGATCCTCGGACTGAGAGCGAGCTTCGCCGACGGCCGGGACCGGCACCGGGGGATCAGTCACCACAGCCTCAGCGTGCTCGAGCTCCTCGGCGGGGCCGTCAGGGTGCCCGTCGCCACCGCCTGGGTCGAGCGGCTCGCCATTGACCTGGAGACGATCGACCCGCGGCACGAGGTGGTCCACGTCGACGCGCCCGGCGTCCTGGGCGCGCTCTCCGTGGCCGGGATCGAGCTCACGAGCATGGGACGGCCGGCTGGGGACGACCCCTGTTTCGTCGATCTGGCCGCCGCAGCCGGTGCGGTGGCGGCCGACCTCGTCCCGTGACGACACACATCGCACATCTCGCACGATCCGTCACCGTGCGTGCGGACTGCCCGGTCAGGGGTGCGTCACGCCGCCGCTGCACCCCAGATACGCTGACGCCGGAGTGACGATGACGACGGGTGAGGGCGCCCAAACGCCCCAGACGACCGCCGACCTGTTCCGGGACCGTCCGGGCTGGGAAGGTGCCGACGAGGACGTCTTCGCGCGCCGAGCCGGCGAGGAGGAGCCTCCGCACCCCGTCCGGGCCGTCCTCGAGTGGCTCGCCGTCATCGTGGGTGCGCTGCTCGCTGCGCTGCTCATCAAGACCTTCTTGTTCCAGGCCTTCTACATCCCGTCGAGCTCGATGGAGCCGACGCTGATGGTCGGTGACCGGGTCCTGGTCAACAAGCTCGCCTACGAGTTCGGCGACGTCGAGCGGGGCGACGTGATCGTCTTCCACAAGCCCGACACGTTGCCGACGTCCGACATCGACGAGTTCATCAAGCGAGTCATCGGCCTCCCGGGCGACGTGATCGAGGCTCGCGACGGCATCGTCTTCGTGAACGGCGCTCCCCTAGAGGAGGCGTACCTCCCGGAGGGCACCTTCACGGCCGGTCTGTCCGAGACGGTGGTGCCGGCCGATTCGGTCTTCGTCCTGGGCGACAACCGGGGCAACTCCACCGACAGCCGCGTGTTCGGCGCGATCACGATCGACTCGATCGTCGGCCAGGCCTTCGTCCGGGTCTGGCCACTCAACTCCATCGGCGGCCTCTGACGGTCCAGGCGCTGAGGCTCAGGCCGACCCGGCGTCGGCGCTGACGACCTCGACCATCGTCTCCACGTCGTCCCCCATCACGGCGTCGATCCCCATCCTGACGAGCGCGGTGACGACCCGCTCGACCCGGACGTCGCGGGCGACGGCGTCGAGCTCGAAGCGGTGGAAGAGCGTCGTCAGGCCGCCCGTCCACTCCGAGCCCGGCATCGAGACACCCGTGACGCCGAGCCGCCCGAGATCCGCAGCGTGGCGCTCCGGACCGGCCCGCATCGCGCCGATGTGGGTGAGGTGCACGAGATGGGCGTCGACACCCGTCTCAGCCCACGCGCCGAGCGCGTCGAGATCCGGAGCGCACAGCCACAGCGGTCCGATCCGGTCCGCAGCCGCGGCCGCGTCGAGCACGGCGTCCCCGGTCGCACGATCGGCCACGTTGACGGCCACCACGGAGCTCGGAGCGAGCGACCACACGTCATCCAGCGACAGCAACTCGCTCAGCTCGCTTCGGGTGGACGTCGAGATCGACGCCCGCCGGGGCCAACGGCCGATCGAGGTGCGCTCGGAGAGGACGACGGCACCGTCGGCCGTTCGCTGCGCGGTGGTCGCCAGCCCGGATGCCCCGAGCGTGAGTGCCAACTCGATCGCCGCTCTGGTGTCGGGTTCGGCATGGGCACTGGCTCCACCCTGGGCGAACACGATCGGGGGATGCCGGCGGGACGGGTGGCGGACGAGTTGCACCCCCACATCGTGCCGCCCGAGACGTGCCACGAGCCACGTGTGTGGGGCGTCCGTTGTCTTTATGAGCGCGGGTTGACGCCGATGGAGGGGCGTGAACGAGGAGGACCGAGACGATGGCGACCGTTAGGGCGACGTGCCCAACCTGCGGGGACGTCGAGCTCACGACCCGGGACGTGACCGTGCGTGTCTGCGCCGACGACGACTCCGGTTCCTACTCGTTCCGTTGCCCGGTGTGTCGGATGACGGCCCTGAAGGCGGCGGAGCCCCACGTGGTGGATCTGCTGGCCGCCTCCGGCGTGCGAGTCGAGGTCTGGACGCTCCCGCTCGAGCTACGTGAGCGACCGACGGGTGGCGCGCTCTTCACCCACGATGATCTGCTCGACTTCCATGACCTCCTCGGCGACCCGACCTGGTTCGACGAGCTCACCAAGATGGCTGACGACTGACCGGATCCCATCGAGAGCGATCGCCTCGAGCTGCTCGTCCCGAGTCCGCGTTCGTGACGTGTCACGGCCTCGTCGGGTGGATCGTCTCGGAGCCCGGACGGCAGTAGCCTCGGCGCCGATGGAACCTGCCTGGGTCGCGATGGCCGCCGTCCTGGTCGTCGCTGCGGTGGTGACCGCACGGCTCACGGTGCGCCTGGCGCGAAACGCCGCAGCGTTGCGCACCGAGGTCGAGTCGACGAGGGCACTGGGCCCCGAGATCGACGGCCTGCGCCGTGCGCTCGAACGCCTCGACGACGACATCGAGCGCACGCGGAGCCATCCCGCGCTCGAGGCCACCGCACCCTCTGCGACCGAGCTGCCCCCCGGGGGTTCGACGTGAACCTCGGATCCGGAGAGATCCTGGTCATCCTGCTGGTCGCGCTCATCGTGCTGGGCCCGACGCGGTTGCCCGAGGCCGCCCGGCAGGTCGGCAACGCCATGCGCACCCTCCGCCAGGTGTCCACGGGTTTCCAGGACGAGGTTCGCCACGCCCTGGAGGACGCCCAGGAGGACGCTGCCGCCGCCGAGGCCGGCGTCAGCTACACCCCGCCGCCGAAGCCGACGCCACCGATGTCGTCCTCGAAGCCGGACGAGGACGCCCAGGGGGACGGACCGGAGCCCGAGTCCGTCCCGCGCGCCGATGACGGCGAGCCCCCGGGCGACCGGGCGGCCTTCGCCGCTGCCGCGGCCGCCGACGCTGACCCACCGATGTCGTCGGAGGCCGAGGAGGCCGAGGCACCCGAGGAGGTGACGTCCGAGCTGCCGGCTGCCACTCCGCATCAGGTCCCCGAGGCAGTACCGATGGACAGCGAGCCAGAGCCGCCGGTTGCCGACCCTCCGGCTGCGGGCGACGGCACCTCGCCAGAACCGCCGGCCGCCGAGCCGTCGGTGTCGGACGTTGAGGCCCCGGCCTCGTCGCACGAGGCGCAGGACGGGCGCCCGGCCTGATGCGACTGCCCTGGCGCCGCAAGGCGGATCCCGTCCGGACGACGGGCCAGATGACCGTCGTCGAGCACCTCGAGGAGCTCCGCAAGCGGATCATCATCAGCATGGTCGCCATCGCCGTCGGCCTCGGGGTCGCCTTCACGTTCTACGACCAGCTCCTCGAGTTCCTGGTCGATCCGTACTGCGAGACCCTCGTCCCACTCCTCGCAGAACGCAACGACGAACCGATCACCGGCAACTGCGGGCTGATCTTCACCGGACCGGCAGAGGGCTTCGCCGTCCGCATCCGGGTATCGCTCTACACCGGCATCGGGATCGCCATGCCTGTACTGCTGTGGCAGCTGTGGCGCTTCGTCACGCCGGCGCTGCACCCGAGGGAGAAGCGCTGGGCGGTGCCTTTCGTCCTCAGCGCCATCATCCTGTTCATCATGGGCGCCGGGCTGGCCTACTGGACCCTGCCGCGGGCCTTCGAGTTCCTGCTCACCGTGGCCGGTGACCAGGTCGATCCACTGCTCTCGGTCGGTCCGTACCTGAGCTTCGTGACGCTGATGATGCTGACCTTCGGGCTCGGGTTCGAGTTCCCGATCCTGTTGATCTTCCTGCAGCTCGCCGAGATCATCGAGCCGAGCCAGCTCGGCCAGTTCCGGCGGTACGCCATCGTGCTCATCGTCGTGATGGTCGCGATCCTGACGCCCAGCGGCGATCCGATCAGCCTCCTCGCGCTGTCGATCCCGATGTACCTCTTCTACGAGGCGAGTGCGCTCATCGGGAAGCTGCTGTTGCGGAGACGCCAGTGAGCGAGCCCGCAGACCGGTCCGAGGCGGCTCCGGACGTCGCACGACGTCGCGGCATCGAACCCGACCGGTTCCAGCGCGAAGCGATCGACCACGTCGACAGCGGCCGTTCGGTGCTCGTCGCGGCGCCGACGAGCTCGGGGAAGACGCTGGTCGCCGAGCACGCCATCGGTCGCGCCCTGGCCGCCGGTCGACGGACCTTCTACACGACGCCCATCAAGGCGCTGTCGAACCAGAAGCTCCACGATCTCGGCGAGCTGTTCGGTCGCGAGCGCGTCGGGCTCATGACCGGCGACAACGTGCTGCGCCCCGATGCCGAGGTGGTCGTGATGACCACCGAGGTGCTTCGCAACATGATCTACGCGGGCTCCGAGCAGCTCCGCGATCTCGGCGTCGTCGTGCTCGACGAGATCCACTACCTGATGGATCCGTACCGCGGTCCGGTCTGGGAAGAGGTGATCGTCCAGGTCGATCGGGCGGTCCAGCTCGTGTGCCTGTCCGCCACCGTGTCGAACGCCGATGAGATCGGGGCGTGGCTCACCGCCGTCAGAGGCGACGCCGGCGTGGTCACTGAGCATCGGCGACCGGTCCCGCTCCGGAACCACCTGCTCGTCGGCGACAAGGCGACCGGCCGCCTGCGCCTCTTCGACGTCGTCGACGAGCGCGGCCGGCCGATCCGCCGCACTCAGGACTTCCTGGAGCGGGCGGAGTCCGCCGGCTCGGGCCGGAGCCGGAACTCCCGGCTCTTCGCCGCTCGACGGGTCGAGACGATCGAGGAGCTCGCCCACGAGCGCCTGCTGCCGGCGATCTACTTCGTGTTCAGCCGCGCGGGCTGCGACGAGGCCGCCCGCGCGGTTGCCCAGGCCGGCATCCGACTGGTCGATCGGCCGCACGCCGAGGCGATCAACGAGATCGTCGATCGGCATCTCGCCGGTCTCGACGATGCAACGCTCGAGGCGCTCGAGGTCCCGCAATGGCGCCGCCAACTCGAGCAGGGCATCGGTGCCCACCACGCCGGCCTCGTGCCGCCGATGAAGGAGGCGGTCGAGGAGTGCTTCGCCGAGGGGCTCCTCGGTGTGGTGTTCGCCACCGAGACCCTCGCCATGGGCGTCAATCTCCCGGCCCGCTCGGTCGTGATCGAGTCGCTGTCGAAGTTCCGCGGCGACGGGCACTCACCGTTGACGGCGGGGGAGTACACCCAGCTGACCGGACGCGCCGGTCGTCGCGGCATCGACGTAGCGGGCGAGGCGGTCGTCTGCTGGAACCGCTTCCTCCGCTTCGAGGACCTCGCTCGACTCGCATCGAGTCGCGACTTCGAGCTGCGATCCGCGTTCCGGCCGACCTACAACATGGTCGCCAACCTCGTCTCGAACCACGACCGCGACGGCGCTCGCACGGTCCTGGGTCGCAGCCTGGCGCAGTTCCAGGCCGACGGTCAGCTCGTTCGGCTCCGGCGCCGCCGGGACCGGCTCGCCGAGGAGCGAGCGGGCGTGCAGGAGGGACTCGTCGAGCGTCTCGGCGACGAGGCGGCCGTCGACGAGGCCCTCCGCACGCTCGGCGGCCGTGGTCGGCGGTCCGGGCCCACCGAGGAGCCCGGTGTCGTGGACGGCGTGGACGAGGTGCTGTCCTCGGTCCGCCCCGGCTCCGTCGTGGTGGTCGACGGTCGCCCGGTCGTCGTGTTGTCGACCTCCACCCGCAAGGACGGGCTCGTCGTCAACGCCGTCGACCGGCGCGCTCGCACACGGCGATTCTCCGCGGCCGACCTGCGCTCGGTGCCCGAGACCCTCGGTGAGGTCGAGCTGCCCTCGCCCTTCGATCCCGGTTCGGCCGAGGCCAGGCGCGAGCTCGGCCGTCGGCTGGCTCGCCACGGTCCCGCGCGGCACTACCACCGCACCGGCAGCGCTGACCGGGACCGCGAGCGGCTGAGCGGACCGGACCGGCGGCAGGTCCGCCGTCTCGGACGGCTCGACGAGGACCTCCTCGCCCTCGATCGACGGATCGCCGCGAGCGCCGACGACCTCGTCGACCGGTTCGATCGCGTCGAGAGCGAGCTCCAACGCCGGCACTTTCTCGACGGCTGGGCCCTGACGGATCGTGGGCAGATGCTCGCCGGGATCTACCACGAGTCCGACCTGCTGGTGGCCGAGGCCATCGATGCCGGACTGCTCGACGGGCTCGACCAGGCCAGCCTCGCCGCGCTCGTGTCGTGCTTCGTCTACGAGCATCGATCGCCCGATCCACCCCCGGAGCCGTGGTTCCCCTCCGACGAGCTCGGCCGCCGCTTCGACGACGTGGCATCGATCGCCGCCGACATCGCAGACTTCGAGCGTCGGTCCGGTCTCGGTGAGACGCGTCCGCCCGACCCTGGCTTCGTCCCGATCATCGATGGGTGGATGCTGGGCCTCAACCTGAGCGAGGTGCTCGACCGGCGACTGCTCTCGCCCGGCGACTTCGTCCGCTCGGCCCGGCTCGTCATCGACCTGCTCCGTCAGATCGGCACCATCGCGCCCTCGCCGCTCGCGGCCACGGCCCGTCGCACCGCACAGGCGCTCGACCGAGATCTCGTCGCGGCGACCAGGGTCGAGGATCCCGCGTCCGATCCGGGCCGTGCCACGGCCGAGCCGGCGGATCCGACCGCCGACCACGCCGGGGTGGGCGACGCCGACCCGTCGTGACGATCAGGAAGGGCGAGGACTGGGGGTGGAGCGGACGGCTCCCGGAGGGCGCGCCGATCGCTGCCACGGACGCAGAGATCCTCTCCTGCGCCGACCGATCCGACCGTGACCCACCGGTCGTCGGTCTGGGCGGCGGCGACCTCCACCGAACGCTCGGCGCCACGACGGTGCCGTCACGGCTCGACTCCGACGATGCCCATCACTTCCCCGTCGATCTCGCGCACGTGCGTCTCGATGGTGTCGAGCACCGGTTCGTGTCGCATCTCGTCGCCCATCGCGGGTGGTGGTGGGGTCCCGTGCTGGTCGTCGCCAACGCGGAGTTCGTCGGTACCTGGGACGTGTCGAGGCGCGCCCACCCCAACGACGGCCTGCTCGATGCGGTGCTCTGCGAGGGCATGAGCGCCCGCGACCGTTACGTCGCCTGGCGGCGGTTGCCGAGCGCCAGCCACGTCCCGCACCCGGCCATCTCCATCCGCCGGAAGGGGTCCCACAGTTGGACGTTCCCTCGCCCCCTGCGGGTGCGACTCGACGGCACGACGGTGGGTCGGGCATCCATGATCGAGGTCGAGGTCGAGCCCGATGCGCTGGTCGTCGTCGTCTGACGCCCCGCCGTGCGGCGGCTTCCACCCATCCGCGGTCCACGGTGGCCCGCCTCCTACCCTGACGCCGTGCCGCCGAACGCACTGCCCCGGCCGGAGGGACGCGTGACGAGCTACGCCGTCGAGAGCTTCACGCCCGAAGAACGAGATGTGCTTCGGCCGTACTTCACGAACCTCGACCAACCCGTCTTCGGCCTGGTCAACCTGCCCGAGGTCGTGAAGGGCGCGCTCTTCGCCCGGTACTCGCGAACCCACAAGAGCCTGCGTCGCCTCTTCCTCGACGAGTTCGTCGACGAGCTCGACACGACCGGCGATCAGACCGTCGACGCCGCCATCGGCATGCGGCGGGCCGAGGAGCTCTACGAGCGCGTGTTCTTCGACTACGGGGACGACTCGGTCGCCCAGCTCGGCGGCGTCCACCTCGCGTGTGAGCAGGCCTCCAACCTGTTGACCAAGGTGCTCGAGTGGGGTCGGCTCATGTCGTACCTCGAGCAGTCGACCCGTTACCTCAGCTACGACGAGCGCATCGGTGGCCGCTACCGCTACCACCGTCCGCCCGAGGTGCTGTCGAGCTCGCTCGGTGCCCGCTACGTCGGCGATCTCGATCGGGTCTTCGACGCGTACGCCTCGCTGGTGCCCCGTATCCAGGACCACCTCCGACGTGAGCACCCGGCAGCACCCGGCACCTCCGAGATGGCGCATCGCCGGGCCATCCGGGCCCGGAGCTTCGATGCCGTCCGTGGCCTGCTGCCGGCTGCGGCCCTCTCCAACGTCGGGATCTATGGAACCGGGCAGGGCTACGAGGCCCTGCTGCTCCGGATGCGAGCCCACCCGCTGCCCGAAGCGAGGTACTACGCCGACCTGATGCTCGGCGAGCTCCGCAAGATCATCCCGTCGTTCCTGCGGCGCGTCGACCTCCCTGATCGGGGCGGCGCCTGGACCGACTACCTCCAGAACAACCGTGAGGCGATGGACGAGATCGCCGGCGAGCTGCTCCGCGGCGTGGAGCCAGCATCGGCCGACACGGTCACCCTCCTCGACCACGACCCGGACGGCGAGATCAAGCTGATCGCCGCCATGCTCTACGCCCACGCGACGCTCCCCGAGCACCAGATCGTCGAGCAGGTCCGGGCGATGAGCGCGGACGATCGCGCCCGCATCGTGCGGGCCTACGTGGGGGAGCGGGGCAACCGGCGCCACAAGCCGGGTCGAGCGCTCGAGCGGACCGACTATCGCTTCGACGTCCTGTCCGACTACGGGGCGTTTCGCGACCTCCAGCGTCATCGGATGCTCACGATCGAATGGCAGCGGCTCACGACTCGGCACGGCTACGTCCGTCCCCTCGTCGTCGACGAGGCCGGGCTCACCGCCGACTTCGACGAGGCGATCGGCATCGCGGCCGACCTGCACGACGCGCTCGCCGACGACCTCCCGAGCGCAGCGTCCTATGCGGTGCCGATGGCGCACCGGGTCCGCTACGTCATGCAGTTCAACGCCCGCGAGGCGATGCACATGATCGAGCTGCGCAGCGCACCGCACGGTCACCCGGCCTATCGGGACGTGGTGCAGCAGATGGCGGACCGCATCGAGCGTGAAGCCGGACATCGGATCGTCGCCGACATGCTCCGCTACCTCGACCGCAGCGAGGCCGAGCTCGGCCGTCTCGAATCGGAGCGACGCCTCGAGGGACGACGACCCGCCGAATGAGCCAAATGAGCGTTCGCGCCCCGCGCATCTGCGTGGTGGGTGGCGGACGAAGGCGGTGTGTGTATGCTCCGCCCCCACACCCCCCGAACCGAGTCTGAGATGGCCGACGACGAGCTGGACAACGAAGATCCCGACCTCGACGACGAGCTCGACGATGACGAGCTGGACGACGACGATCTCGAGGACGACGAACTCGAGATCGATGACGGCGACGACGACGATGCGGCCGACGGCGACGCCGAAGACGCCGCCACCGACGACGAGGACAGCGGCGCCACCGACGCCACGAAGAAGCGCAAGCGGTCGGGTGAGGAGGAGGACGACGACGAGGAGGACGACGTCGAGGAAGATCTCGACCAGATCCTCCGTGATCGCCTCGTCAACCCCGAGGACGAGTACGAAGACGACGACGAGGATGAGGACGGCGCCCAGGTCGCCGTCAGCGCGGAGATCGCCACGAAGACCGGGGACCTGATCTGCGGGAGCTGCTTCCTCCTCGTCAGCGCTGCGCAGTTCGATGACCTGACCGATGCGGTCTGCCCCCACTGCGGAGCGGTCGGAGAGCTCTCACCCCTGTGAGCCGCGATCTTGATCCGCTCGACCTCGTGCTCTACGCGCCGGTCGGTGCCGCCCTGGAGATCCGATCGCGCTTCCCGGAGCTCGCCGACGCTGGGCGACGTCATCTCGGGATGCAGGTGCTCACCGCCCGGTCGATCGGGCAGTTCGCCGTGACCCAGGCCCGCCGGCAGCTCCCCAGCGTGCTCGACGAGCTGCGGGCCCGGGGCCTGGATCCGCTGGGACTCCTCCCGACGAGCGGGTCCTCGTCTGCGACGGCGGACGAGGACGACGAGGCGCCGCTCGCCCCCGTTGTCGACCTGCCCACGGCGCGAGCCGAGCAGGGGCAGGCGCTCGCGGCGGACGAGCTGCCGATCCCCGACTACGACTCGTTGTCCGCCGTGCAGGTGGTGCCGCGCCTCGATGCGCTCGACGACGACGCGCTGGCCTCGATCGAGCGCTACGAGAGCTCCAACCGCGGCCGGCGCACGATCCTCCACCGAGTCGCCCAGCTGCGGGGCGAGGTCTCGTGAACCTGACGGCGCGTCCTGCTGTCACCGAGGACGCTCCGCTGCTCGCCGCTCTGGCGGCCGAGGCGGTCGACGAGCAGCGGGACGCACGGGGTGGTCCGATCTGGTCGGTTCGTGAGACTCGGCCTGCTCCCTACGTCGAGAGCCTCGCCACCTCGCTGGCGGACGAGGACGAGTTGGTGATCATCGGCGAGCTGGACGGCACGCCGCTCGGCTACGGCGCCGCCCACACCGAGGAGCTCAGGGACGGATCTCGCCTCGGCGTCATCAGCGACCTGTTCGTGCTGGCGGACGCCCGTGGCGTCGGACTCGGCGAGGAGATCATGACGCCGCTGGTCCAATGGTGCCGCGATCGCGGATGCCGGGGCATCGACGCGCTGGCGCTGCCGGGGAACCGGTCGACGAAGAACTTCTTCGAGACCTTCGGGTTCACCGCTCGAGCGCTCGTCGTCCACCACGTCCTCGACCACGAGGCCTGAACGTCGGTGGCGGCCCGCCCGGAGATCTGCGTCGGCGGGGTGGTCGTCACCGGGGAGTCGCTACTCCTGGTTCGCCGCGCGACGGCGCCGGAGATCGGTCGGTGGTCGTTGCCCGGCGGCCGAGTCGAGCCCGGAGAGCTGCTCGCCGCTGCGGTCGTGCGTGAGGTCGAGGAGGAGACCGGGCTGACCGTCGTGTGCGGCGAGTTGCTCGGCTGGGTGGAGCGCATCTCCGACGAGCACCACTTCGTGATCCTCGACTTCGTGGCCACCCCGCTCGACGAGAACGAGCCACAGGCGGCGTCCGATGCTGCCGAGGCCCGGTGGGTGTCGATCTACGAGGTCGCCGAGCTCGATCTCGTGGATGGCTTGGCCGGCTTCCTGCACGATCACGGGATCATCCCGGCGATCGCGGAGTAGCTCAGGCGGTCTCGTCGCTGGCGGCCACCGTCTCGGGCGTCGCCTCTGCGTCGGCTTCCGGCTCCGGCGCAGCCTCGGACTCCGGCGCGGACGGGGCCTCCGCCTCGGGCTCGGGTGCGGGAACTGCCTCGGGCTCGGGTGCAGGAGCAGCCTCCGCCTCCGCCTCGGGTGCAGGAGCTCCTTCCGCCTCCGCCTCGGGCTCGGATGCAGGAGCTCCTTCCGCCTCGGGCTCGGGTGCGGGTGCAGGAGCTGCCTCGGGCTCGGGTGCAGGAGCTGCCTCCGCCTCCGCCTCGGGTGCAGGAGCTCCTTCCGCCTCGGGCTCGGGTGCAGGAGCCGCCTCCGGCGCAGGAGCAGGTTCGCGCTCCGGTGCTGCAGCGGCAGCGACTGCAGGAGCAGCGTCGGGGGTGGCCTCGGCCGGCACAGCCGGGGCCTCCGCCTCGGGCTCGGCGGCCGGCGCAGCCGGGGCGTCGCCCTTGGCCGGCGGCGGTGGCGGGGTCGCACCACCGCCCGAGCCCCCGGAGCGACGACGACGTCGGTTGCGGCTGGGGGTGACCCCGAGCTTGCCGGCGATCTCCGGGACGCGGCTGGCGATCTTCTTGAGCGTCTCCTGGAGCTCGTCGCCAGGGTTCTCCGGGAGGTGGCTGGGCTCGACCGCCGTCCGGACAGGCGAGAAGGCCACGGCCTCCAGGACGGCACCCCAGCGCTGCTGGGAGACCTCGCCGCTCAGCGCGGCGTTGGCCTGCTCGACCATGCGGTCGGCGAGCTCCTTCGGGAAGGGAGCACCGGCCTTGGGCGGCCGGGAGCTGACCCGCAGGGCACGCACGATGCGGCCGTCGCCGAGCAGCTGGTTGATCTCGTCGAGCCAGGTCTGGTGCTCGGCCTCGACGCGCTGGGACAGGCCGTCCTTGAGCTCCTGCGCGAGCGCTCGCGCCTCGTCCGTGCGTGCCGAGTCGTCGGCGGCGACCACGACGCTGCGGAGGTCGCGCAGGTCGAGCTCGTCGAGCGACTTCTTGGCTGCGTCGGCGCGATCCATCCACTCCGCCGTGCGCAGGCGGGGGAGGAGCTGCTCGGCCATGGCCAGGAGCGGCTCGGCGTTGACCGGCGGGCTGCCGTCCTGCGCGGCCTTGGAGTTCTGGGTGTCGATGGCCTTGCGGACCGCGGGGATCCCGCCCAGCACGAGCTGCTCGGCGACGGGCTTCTGCTCCTCGGGCAGGCTCTCGACCCAGGCGTTCCGGTGCGCCTTGCCGGGGCGGAGCCGCTTGGGCTTCGGACGCTCCGGAGCCGGCTCGCGCTCCTGGCGGGGCTCGCGACGCTCACCGCCCCGACCACGGGGCTTCCGCTCACGGCGCCGCCCACCACGCTCGTCATCGTCTCGGTCGCGTCGATCGCGACGGTCCCCGCGACCACCACGTCGGCCGGCCAGCTGCGTGGTGACACCGACGACCTCGGACGACGAGCTGATCAGCTCGAGTCGTTCGGGCTCGGAGCGCTTCTTCTTGGGCGGGAGCACCGACGTGACGATGATGCCGTCGACGTCGAAGTCGGCCTCGACTCGGACGACGTCGCCGGCAGCGACGCCGTCGTAGAGCAACGCTCCGTCGAGCGTGCCCTTCGGCTGCTTGGCACCGGCGGCTCGCCAGGTCCAAGTTCCGTCGTCGCGTTGGCTGGTGAGCTCGACCTCGAGGCGGCGTGACATACGGGCGCCCACGTTATCGAAGGCGAGCGGTCGACCGCCTACGCCATCTCGCCGTGTCGGATCGCCCGGTCAGAAGTCGAAGATGTCCTCGAGCAGATCGAAGGCTCGCTGCTTCTTGTCCTTCTTCCGCTTCTTCTTCTTGGGGCGGTCGTCATCGTCGTCGTCCCGGCGGCGGCTGCCAGACGACGAGGCCCATCGGTCCCGGCCCCGTTCGTCGTACTCGCTGGACCACTCGGGCAGGTCGCTGCGCTCGCCGTTGCGTTCGCGTTCGACGATCCGGCCCACCTCGTCGGAGGCGCGATCGAGGATCTTGTCGAGCTCACCGCGATCGAGCCAGACCCCCCGACAACGAGGGCAGTAGTCGATCTCGACGCCCTGGCGCTCGGTGATGAGCAGATCGACGTCGCAGTCGGTGGGGCAACGCATCGAGTCACCTTTCGCGGTGGCCGAACGGGTCCCCTGCCACGGTAGCGTCGCGCCCGAGGCGTTCCGAGGGAGGGAACCGACCACCATGGCGATTGCCGCCGCCGTCATCCTGGTGCTCCTGATCGCTGCTGCCGTCGGTGCCTGGTGGTGGTGGCAAGAGCGCGCTGCGGGGACGGGGGAGGGGCTCGCCGACCTGATCGAGCGTGCCGAAGCGTTGCCGCCCAGCCCGACGCGGACGGTGGTCCGGCTCCGGGTCGAGCTGCGAGAGAGCGTCGACGCCGCCGCTGCGGCCGCCGAGGCCGTCGGGCCCGGCCCGATCGATCTCGCGACGACGGTCCGCCGACTGCAGGGGGCCAGTGAAGAGCTCGACGCCGATCTGGCGAACATGACAGCTCGGGGTGACGGTGCCCTGGGTCCGGTCATCGGGGTGCTCCGAGGTCGAGTGCGGGAGCTCCAGTCGGTGGCTGACCGCGTGGTGGTCCTCAGCCGCGACGCGGCGGCCGATGCGACGCGCGCCGATCTCCAGACGTTGCACGAGGCGCTCGATCACGAGCTCAACGTGCTCGACGCCCACCGGGAGCTCGGCGGGCCGTGATCCGCACCAGCGCGCCGGCTCGCACGGCGCTCGTCGGCAACCCGTCCGACGGCTACGGCGGTGCGGTGCTCACGATGGCCGTCGACAACTGGGGGGCCACCGTCGAGCTGCATCCGATCGAGGGTGAGGCCGACCGGTTCGAGGGCGCGGAGGGTCTGCAGCAGCTGGCGCGGGCGGCCCGGGCTCGTTGTCGCCGCGAGGGCTGGCCGGTTCCCGCGGCCAGCGTGGCCGTGACCAGTGACATCCCCCGGGAGGTCGGCCTGGCAGGCTCGTCGGCCGTGATCGTGGCCACCCTCCAGGCCACGGCGCTCGCCGCGGACATCGACCCGCCCGACGAGATCCTCCCCGCTCTGGCGCTGCGCATCGAGACCGACGATCTCGGCATCCCGGGCGGGCTGCAGGACCGCATCGCCCAGGTCCACCGGGGAGTCGTCCGCTGCGAGCTCGCCGAGGACGACCTGCTCTGGCTCGACGGGTTCGAGATCGGCGCCGTGACCCGCCTGACGCCGGAGCTCCTGCCGCCGCTGGCGATCGCGTGGTTGCCGACGGCCGGGGAGTCGTCGGCGACGCCGCACAGCGATCTGCGAGGACGCTGGGACCGGGGTGACGCGACGGTCAGGGCCGGCATCGCTCGCCTGGCCGATCTGGCACGACGAGCGGCGCGGGACCTCTCCGCCGGTGACGTGGGGGCGCTCGGGCCGGCCATGACGGCGTCCTACGAGCTTCGGGCCGCCATGATGCCGCTCCATCCGAGCCACGTCGGCCTGGTCGAGGCCGCACGCGGCACGGGTGCGCACGTCAACTACAGCGGAAGTGGGGGAGCGGTCGTGACGACGGTGCCCACCGGCGGTCTCGACCAGCTGGTGGCCGCCGTCGCCCCCGTCGGGGCGTCGGTCGAGCTGATCCGGACGGCCGGACCAGTGGGCTAGGAGACGTTGACCTGGACCCGATGGTGCCCGGTGGCACCGTCGGGAGCCACCGGAGCGACCTCGGCGGTCTGCACCTCGCCGTCGACGGAGACGGCCCGCACGTCGATCACGTGCTGGCCCGGCGCGGCGTCCCAGCGATAGAGCCACTGGCGCCAGGTGTTGATCGTCAGCTCCTCGCCGAGCTCGGCGTCGACCCACTCGCCCTCGTCCACCCGCACCTGAACCCCGGCGATGCCGGTGTGCTGATGCCAGGCGACGCCCGCAACGGCCACCGTGCCGGCCTGGACGGTCGCCCGATTGTTGGGAACGTCGATGCGGGACTGGAGCTTGATCGGGCCTTCCTTCGACCAGCCACGGGGGATCCAGTAGCCGTCGTTGCCCTCCCAGCGGGTGAGCCGGATCTCCGACAACCACTTCGTGGCCGAGACGTACCCGTAGATACCCGACACGATCAGCCGAGCCGGGAAGCCATGACGGATTGGCAACGGCTCGCCGTTCATGCCGACCGCGACGAGCGCCGGGCGGCCGTCGGAGGCCAGCTCGATCGGGAAACCGGCGGTGAAGCCGTCGACCGAGACGCCCATGAGCTGCTCGGCGTTCGACGTGGGACGGGCCCGCTCCAGGAGCTGCTGTATGGGCACGCCCTGCCACCGGGCGTTGCCGATGAGCCCGCCGCCGACCTCGTTGGAGACGCACGCGATGGTGACGTCGAACTCGTCGGTGGAGAGATCGAGGAGCTCGTCGTAGGAGATCTCGATCTCCTCCTCGACCTCGCCGGTGATCCGCAGCGACCAGTTGGCCGGGTTGACCTGCGGGATCACGAGCGCCGTGTCGATGCGGTAGAAGTCGTCGTTGGGTGTGTAGAGCGAGGTGATGCCGGGGACGTCCAGGCCCGTGCTGCGGGCGGCCGTCGGCGTGGCCGAAGCGATCTCGATGCTCGAGCGGATCTCCTCGACGGCGAAGCGGTCACGGAGGCGGCGACCCGCGAGCGGGGTGACCGCGGCGACACCGGCGACGACTCCGGCCCGGGCGAGGAACTCGCGACGTGAACCGGGTGTGGCCAGGACCACGGGGGCCGGATCGTCGCTCTGGGATGCGAGGAGCGCACCCACGACGGGACGGACGCGCCCGTCGATGGCAGCGAGCAGCCAGCGAAGCGTGAGGATGCCGGTCGCGACCGTGATGACCGCCACCACGAGGCCGGCGGTGTCGGAGGCGAGGGGATCACGGGCCGCGGCGGCCGCACCCACGACGCCGAAGAGCAGGAACGCCGCGACGGGGAGCCACGGCAGGCGCCGGGCCCGCGCACCGACGAAGAGCCCGGTGAGCAGGGTCAGGATGACCGTGCCGATGATGAGGGCCGGCTTGTCGTTGGTGCCGAAGAGGTCGATGCCGATGTCGACGAACCACTTCGGCCCCAGGTCGATGACGGCGGTGCCGACCGAGGTCACCAGCGACGGCACGGAACGGCCGAACCCGGACAACAGCTCGGACACCCCGAGCGCGACGGCGGCGGCGAGCAAGCCGGCGAGCGCGTCGAGGCCGGTGGTCGGCGGAGCAGGTGCCGACGACGCTTCGACTGGCGCGGTGGTGGTCTGGGTCATACCGGTTCGAACGCCCATTCTCGACGACGATGTTCCCCGTTGCGATGAACGATCGGGGAACTCACCGACTCAGTCGAAGGCGGCCCTGAGGGCGATCTCGACCATGTCGGAGAAACTCTCCTGCCGCTCATCGGCGGGCAGCGCCTCCTCGGTGAGGATGTGGTCGCTCACGGTACAGACGGCCAAGGCCTTCGCACCGTAAGCGGCGGCGACGCCGTAGAGGCCTGCGGCTTCCATCTCGACGGCGAGGACGCCCATCGCCGTGGCGATGTCGTAGCCCACCCCGGCTGGTGCGTAGAACAGATCCGAGGAGAAGACGTTGCCGACGTGGACCGAGTGCCCGCCGGCCGTCGCCGCCTCGACCGCGCCCCGGAGCAGCTCGTAGTCGGCCACCGCTGCGAAGTCGTGGCCCTCGAAGCGAGCCCGGTTGACCGAGGAGTCGGTACACGCACCGATGGCGATGACGACGTCGCGGAGCGCGACCGACGATTGGATCGCACCGCAGCTGCCCACGCGGATCAGCCGCTCGCAGCCGTAGTCCTTCACGAGCTCGGTGACGTAGATCGATGCCGACGGGATGCCCATTCCGGTCCCCATGACCGAGACGGGCGATCCCTGCCACGTGCCGGTGTAACCGAGCATGTTGCGGACCTCGGTGACCAACTCGGCGTCCTCGAGGAAGTTGTCGGCGATCCAACGAGCGCGGAGCGGGTCGCCGGGGAGCAGGACGGTGGGAGCGAACGCCCCATCGGGGGCCGAGATGTGAGGCGTGGGCACGGAACGAACCTAGCCCGGCGCGCGCCCTTCGTGAACGAGACGCGATAGTCCTGGGGCGTGCGACGTCTCCTCGTCCTCGGCTGGGCCGCCGGCCTCCTCCTGGGCTGCTCCTCCGGGTCCGACGACGGCGCGCCGGCGCTGACCATCCTCGACGCGGAGCCGACGACCGACGCCTCCGCCTCGCAACCGGTGGCGGGCGACGACGAGGCGGGAACCGCGACGGCGCCGCCGTCCTCGACCGGACCGACGACCACATCGGCGCCGCTGTCGCCACCGGACGCGTCGCCGGGCGAGCTGATCCGGCTGCGACCCGAGGTGATCCGCACGATCGACCGCGTGCCCGACGCGTTCACCCAGGGACTCGAGCTGTCGGGCGACGTCCTCTTCGAGAGCAGTGGCCTCTACGGCCTGTCGGACCTGCGGCGCGTCGACCCGGACGACTGGTCCGTGATCGACCGGGTCGACCTGCCCGATGACGTGTTCGCCGAGGGGCTGACCGTGGTCGACGACCGGGTCATCGTGCTGAGCTGGCAGGAGTCGACCGCCTTCGTCCACGACATCGAGGACCTGTCGTTGGTGGGCACCTTCTCCTACGAGACGCAGGGCTGGGGCCTGTGCGAGCTCGGCGATGGTCGTCTCGCCATGTCGGACGGCTCTCCGACCATCACGATCCGCGACGCGGCGACGTTCGAGGCGCTCGACCGTGTGGAGGTGACGGTGGAGGGCGACGCCATCGCCCTGATCAACGAGCTCGAGTGCATCGACGACCGGGTGTGGGCGAACATCTGGCAGACCGACGCCATCGTGTCGTTCGAGGTCGACGACGGGATCGTCGACGTGGTCGTCGACGCCGCCGGGCTGATCGAGCCCGACCCGGCCGACGAGGACGCCGACGCCGTGCTCAACGGGATCGCCTACCTCGGTGAGGATCGCTTCCTCATCACCGGCAAGCTCTGGCCCCAGGCCTTCGAGGTCCGGTTCGTCCCCGAGTAGCGGCTCCCGTCAGTCCTCGGCCCGCGTGAACCCGGCGCTCTCGGCGGACTCCGGGGTGTCGAACCAGACCTCCGCCGCACCGTCGTCGTAGCCGACATCGTCCGGACCCCGGTAGCGCAGGGAGTCGACCTCGCCCTTGACCGGATAGCCCTCGGGCATCGTGCCCGGCTCGTCGAGGACGGCATGGGAGCCGGGCCCGTACGGGTGGCGGAGCTTCACGGTGCCGGGCGCGGTCGCGGCGCTCATCGCTGCCGGGACCGTCTCGGGATCGACCGGAGCCTCCTCCGGGGCGGGGGCGTCGGCGAGGTCGACCACCTCGTCGTCGGTTGCTGCTGCGCCTGGGCCGTCAGCCGGAGCGAGCCGGATGCCCTCGAGGCCGCTCCAGACCAGGACGCCGAGACCCGCACCGATGAGCGGGAACAGGACGAACGCCCAGAGCTGCTCGATGGCGGCCCCGCCGGCGTACAGGGCCATGCCGAAGCTGCGGGCGGGGTTCACCGAGGTGTTGTCGATCGGGATGCTGATCAGGTGGACCAGCGTGAGCGTGAGGCCGACCGTCACGCCGGTCGCCGCCGGGGGGAAGCCCCGACGGGTCGTCCCGAGGACCGCGAGCACCAGCACGCCGGTGAGCACCACCTCGGCGACGACCATCGCTCCGAAGTTGTAGAAGCCGTGCTCGGCGCCCCACAGGTTCGTCGCGAAGGTGTCGGGCGCGGCCTCGAAGTCGTCGTACGCGCCGTTGCGGATCACCCAGATGGTGAACCCACCGAGCAACGCCCCGAGCAGCTGGCCGCCGAGGTAGTAGGGCGCGAGGGGGCGATCGAGCTTGCCGGCCAACGTCATCCCGAGCGTCACCGCGGGGTTGACGTGACAGCCCGAGATCGGCCCGACCGTGTAGGCGGCGATCAGCAGCGCGAGGCCGAAGCCGAGCGAGATGCCGAGCACCCCGACCCGGTCGCCGGCGAAGACCGCCGTGCCCGGTCCGCCGAGCATGAGCAGGAACGTGCCGATGAGCTCGGCGGCGAGCAGGCGAGTGGTGGACATGGACGCTCCCTGGTCGGTCGTGCCGGCGGCGACACTATGGGGAGGTCGAGGTCCCGGCAACGAGAACGGACCACGAGGAACGGCGGGACGACATGAGTCAGTGCATCTTCTGCGCGATCGTCGAGGGCGTCGCGCCGTCGCGGATGGTCGCCGAGTCCGACCGGGCGATCGCTTTCCTCGACATCGCTCCCCTCACGCCGGGGCACACGCTGGTCATCCCACGGATCCACAGCGAGAACCTCGTGGTCGCCGACGCCGACGATCTCGCTGCCACCGTCGAGCTGGCCCGTCACGTCGCTCCGCAGGTCACCGGAGCGGTCGACGGCACGGCCTTCCACCTCATGTCGAACACCGGTGCCGACGCGCTGCAGACGGTGTTCCACACCCACCTGCACATCATGCCGAGGTCGCCGGGAGACCACTTCCCGGTGGACCTGTCCGGCCGGGGGGCGACACCGGAGCAGCTCGACGAGGTCCACGAGCGCATCCTGGCGTCGATGGGCTGAGCCGAGCGGTTCGGTAGCGTCGTCGGTCATGTCGGATGTGGGGACCTGGGCGCCGCCCCTGCGGCGGCTCCACGACGAGCTCAGCGAGGACGGCGTCCGGCTGCCGGCCCATCCGTGGGTGGTGGCGGCAGCGCTCGACGAACTGGACCACGCCCGTCGCCCTCCGGTCTTCGAGCGACGTACGCCGGTCTACGGCTCGATCGTGTTCGGTCCGACGACCGCGCCCAGCACGTGTGGTCGGATCGCCGAGCTCGTCGACCTCGGCATGCTCGACCTCGATGCTGCGCGGCGGTTCGCCGACGGCCGGTCGAGCTTCCTGGTCAGGAGCCTGGACCAGCAGCTCATGCTTGCCTGCTTCGAGCGGAGCGTGCAGTACGAGGCCGATCTGGTCGAGATCCAGCAGGCCACCGGTGCGCTGATCGTCCAGCGGACGGTGATGGGCACGGTGCGGCTGCTCTCGGACGAGGGCGTCGTGCAGTGGACCGGTCGAGAGTGGACGACACGCCTGGGCGCCCGAGCCCACCTCTCGGTGCTGGCTCCGCTGCTCCCACGACTGCCGGAGGCGGTGCTCGCCGGCCTGCTCGATCTCGCCGTGCACTGGTTGAGCCCGGCCCGCATCGGCACGACCTTTGTCGTCGCTCCGGGCGCCGGGCCGGCGGGCGGTCTGGATCTGGGGCGCGCGATGCGAGCCCCGGCGTTGTCGGTCTCGCATCGCCGCCACTACGCCGCGCTGTTCGCCTCGCTGATGCAGACCGACCTCGCCGTGACCCTCGACCTCGATGGCACGGTGCACCACACCGGTGTCGGCCTCCTGGCCACGCCGCGCGCCGAGGAGCTCGTCCCGGCCAGCGGCGGCATGCGCCACACCTCGGCCCGGAGATACAGCTTCGACCATCCCGAGGCGTTGGTCGTGGTCGTCAGCGAGGACGGTCCGGTGACACTGTTCGCATCGGGAGCGCCGGTGGCCGTCTGCGCACCCGCGGAGCCGTTCGACACGGGGGCCGCGGTCGTGGAGGGCGCCCATCGGTGCACGACCTGCGGCAGCGAGCTCCTCGTGGGTCCACCCGGAGGCAGCAGCTGCTCGCCGGGCGGGCCGATCTGCCCGGTGTGCGAGTCGACACAGGCGCTCCCCGAGGGCGTCGACGTCCTGCGCGCCGTCACCAGCTGGGAGAGGTGAGCGCCACCGCCACGGGCTCGTGCGGTCGGCGGAGATCGACGGGTTCAGAGCGCCATCGCCACGGGCTCGTGCGGTCGGCGGAAGTCGACAGCGGCATCGTGACCGCGACCGCACCGCACCACGGCGAGTGGGCCGTCGGGCGTGTTGATGACGTCCTGGATGGCGTGGATGCTGCGCAGGCGCCGCTCGCCGCAGGTCGGGCACTGGTGGAGGAACATGCATCCATCCTGCGGGCGCGGGTCACGCGTGAAAAGCGAACCTTTCGCATGTCAACCATGTAGCTGAGCTACATGATCGGCTACGGTCGGACCGTGGACGTGTCACTGCGACAACTGCGCATGCTCCGTGAGCTCTCCCACCGGGGGACCATCGCCGCCACGGCCGACTCCTTGGGATACACACCGTCGGCGGTGTCCCAGCAGCTCGCGTCCTTGGAACGCTCCGCCGGCACCGCCGTCCTCGAGCGGGTCGGACGGAACGTGCGCCTGACCGATGCCGGCCGAGAGCTCGTGCACCACGCCGGTGCGGTGCTCGAACGCCTCGAACAGGCGGAAGCTGCGCTCCAGGCGGTCACGGGTGCGGTCGCCGGTCGGCTGACCGTGAGCTCGTTCGAATCGATGTTCCGCCCCGTCGTCGCCCCGGTCCTGGCCCGAGCCCGTGAGCGGCACCCCGACCTGGAGATCTCGAGCACCGAGCTCGACCCCGACGTCGCGCTCGATGCCGTCGACCGGGGACGGATCGACCTGGCGGTGATCCTCGACTACCCGCACGCGCCGGGGCCTCGACCGGCCGACGTCGAACGGCACCGGCTGCTCGTCGATCGCTTCGAGCTGCTCGTGCCAGAGGACGACCCGCTCGGTCCCGAGCCGGTCGCGCTCGCGGACCTGGCCGAACGGGACCTCATCGGAGCCCCCTCGCACTTCGGCTGCGGGCGCTGCGTCATCCAGGCCTGCAGAGATGCCGGGTTCGAGCCCCGGATCCGCCACGGCATCGACACCTTCCCCTCGGCCATCCACCTCGCCGCGGCCGGGGCCGGGGTGGTGCTGCTGCCGACGTTGGCGCTCACGGAGCTCCCGGACGGGGTGCGCGTCGTCCCGCTCGTCGACCGGATCGAGCGCTCTGTCGAGCTCGCGCATCGACGCGCCAGCCGCGGCCGCCCGGCACTGGATGCCGTCGTCGAGCTCTTCCGCGAGGTCGTCGGGGACCTCGACCTCGCGCCGTCGGCCTGAGTCCGCCGCCGATCCGCCACACTCGACCCGTGATGCCGAACCCGCGAACGATCGAGCCGCTCGCCGTGCCGCCTCACGTGACCGTCCGGGTCCCCGGCTCGAAGAGCCACACGAACCGTGCGCTCGTCTGCGCCGCGCTCGCTCGCGGCACCTCCACGCTCGAAGGGATCCTGCTCGCCGACGACACCGACGCGATGCTCGGCATCCTCGATCGGCTCGGTCTCGACCTCGTCGTCGATCGGGATCGACGCACGGCCAAGGTCACCGGCGTCCATGGACAGGTGCCCGGCGGTGCCGCACCGCTCGATGCCCGGCAGTCGGGCACGACCGGGCGGTTCGTCCTGCCGATGTTGGCGCACGGCACCGGGACCTACGTGCTCGACGGCGACGAGCAGCTCCGGGAGCGTCCCTTCGACGACCTCATCGACGGCCTCGGCCAACTCGGCGTGCTCGTCTCGGGCCGCACCCTGCCGCTGCGACTCGACGCGCCCGATCGCTTGGCCGGCGGAACGGTCCGGCTCCGGGGCTCGGTGAGCAGCCAGTTCCTCTCCGGGCTGCTGCTCAGCGCGCCGGCTGCGTCCGGCCGCATCGAGATCGAGCTGTCAGACGAGCCCGTCTCGACCCCGTATCTCGATCTGACCCTGTCCACGATGCGGGCGTTCGGCGCCGAGGTCGAGCACCAGAACCATCGACGATTCGGTGTCGAGCCGACCGGGTACGACGCCGCAGACCTCCACATCGAGCCCGATGCGTCCGCAGCGTCGTACTTCTTCGCGGCGGCAGCCATCACCGGAGGATCGGTACGGATCGACGGACTCGGCAGCAGCACCGTGCAAGGCGACCTACGTTTCGTGGACGTGTTGGAGCGGATGGGCGCTGTGGTCGAGCGGGGGAGCGATCACACGGCGGTCCGCGGGACCGGCCTCCTCCGAGGCGTCGACGTCGACCTCGGCGAGATCTCCGACACCGCCCAGACGTTGGCAGCCGTCGCTCCGTTCGCGAGCGGGACGACCCGGGTCACCGGCATCGGCTTCATCCGCAAGAAGGAGACCGACCGCATCCGCGCCGTCGTCACCGAGTTACGCCGCCTGGGCATCGACGCGCACGAGCATGACGACGGGTTCGCCATCGAGCCGGGCACGCCGACGCCCGGCGTCGTCCGGACCTACGACGACCACCGGATGGCGATGAGCTTCGCCTTGCTGGGCCTCGTGCACCCCGGCATCTCCATCGCCGACCCGGGCTGCGTCTCGAAGACGTTCCCCGACTACTTCGAGGTGCTCGACGTGCTCCGGGGTGCGGAGAGCTGAGGCCAGATCCTCTCGACCTCGAGCCGGAGCGCCGCGACATCCCCGTCGTTGGTCACGACGTGCTGGGCGACGGACCTCCTGGCGTCGTCATCCGCCTGTGAGGCGATCCTCCGCTCGGCGTCGCCGGCCGACATGCCGCGTTCGATCAGGCGCGCGCGTCGGACCGGCATGGGGGCCTCGACCGTGACGACGGTGTCGTAGCCCTCCGAACTGCCCGCGCCCCAGCGTCCCAGGATCGACTCGACGAGGATCGCCATGTCGAGGACGACGATCGCATCCGCGGGGAGGTCGGCGACGGCGTCGGCGAGGGTCGCGTTGATCGCCGGGTGGCTGATCGCCTCGAGGGCATCGAGCTCGCTGCGGTCGGCGAACACGATCGACGCGAGCACGGCGCGGTCCAGTCGCCCCTCCTCGTCGAGGATGCCGAAGCCGAACCGCTCGACGACGGCGTCGTGGGCCCGGCCACCGACGTCCGCGACCGTGCGGCCGATCGCGTCGACGTCGATGACGTCGGCCCCGAGTCCGGCGAGGAGCGTTGCGACCGTGCTCTTGCCGGCACCGATGCCGCCCGTGAGACCGATGATCCTGCGCGCCACGGGGCCATCGTCGCTCATCGACGACGGCCCCCGCAGCTCAGCTCCTGGCGTGGACCCTCAGGTCGGGTCGGAACGCAGCTCCCAGTGGCTGGGAGAGCGATAGAGCGCCGAGAGGATCAGGTCCTTCATCGCCACCATCTCCTTCGGGAGGCGGTCGTAGAGGCGGATGAACAGCTCCTCGTGCAGGAGCACCTCCTCGGCCCACTCCTGCCGGTCGATGGCCATCGCCTCGGTGAAGTCGTCGACCGTGAAGGACTCCAGTCCGGTCCAGTCGATGTCCTCGTGCCGCGGCATCCAGCCGATCGGGCTCTCGACGGCACGGGCCTCGCCCTTGGACCGCTCGACGATCCACTGGAGGATCCGCATGTTCTCGCCGAAGCCGGGCCAGGCGAACGAGCCGTCCTCGGTACGGCGGAACCAGTTGACCCCGAAGATTCGGGGCGGGTTCGGCACCGTCCGGCCGAAGTCCAGCCAGTGGCTGATGTAGTCGGCCATGTGGTAGCCGGCGAACGGCAACATGGCGAACGGATCCCGTCGCACGATGCCTCGCTGACCGAACGCCGCGGCCGTGGTCTCCGAGCCCATCGTGGCGCCGAGGTAGACGCCGTAGGCCCAGTTGAACGACTGATAGACGAGCGGCACCACGCTCGAACGGCGGCCACCGAAGACGAAGGCCGAGATCGGCACACCCCGGGGGTCCTCCCAGGCCTCGTCGATGACGGGGTTCTGGTCGGCCGGTGCGGTGAACCGCGCGTTCGGGTGGGCGGCGGGACGGTCGGAGTCCGGCGTCCAATCCTGGCCGGTCCAGTCGATCAGATGCGCCGGGGGCTCCTTGGTGAGGCCCTCCCACCAGACGTCACCCTCGTCGGTCAGGCCGACGTTGGTGAAGATCGAGTTGGCCCGCACCGACTCGAGCGCGCTGGCGTTGGTCTCCGCCGAGGTACCGGGAGCGACACCGAAGTAGCCGCGCTCGGGGTTGATGGCGTAGAGCTTCCCGTCGGCGCCCGGCTTGATCCAGGCGATGTCGTCGCCGACCGTCGTGACCTTCCAGCCCTTGTCCCCGTAGGTCTCCGGCGGCACGAGCATGGCGAAGTTCGTCTTGCCGCAGGCGCTCGGGAAGGCCGCCGCGACGTAGGTCTTGTCGCCGCCCGGATCCTCGACACCGAGGATCAGCATGTGCTCGGCGAGCCAGCCCTCGTCCCTGGCCATCGTCGAGGCGATGCGCAGCGCCAGGCACTTCTTGCCCAAGAGGGCGTTGCCGCCGTAGCCGCTGCCGTACGACCAGATCGCCCGCTCCTCGGGGAAGTGGACGATGTACTTCTCGTCGCGGTTGCACGGCCAGACGACGTCCTGCTGGCCCGGCTCCAGCGGGGCACCGATCGAGTGCAGGCACGGCACGTACTCGCCGTCGACACCGAGGTGCTCGTACACGTCACGACCCATGCGGGTCATGATCTGCATGTTGACGACGACGTACGGCGAGTCGGTGATCTCGACACCGAGCTGGGAGATCGGCGAGCCGAGCGGGCCCATGCTGAAGGGCACGACGTACATCGTCCGGCCGCGCATGGAGCCGGTGAAGAGCTTCGTGAGCTGCTCCTTCATCTCACGCGGCGGCATCCAGTTGTTCGTCGGCCCGGCGTCGCCCTTGCTGGCGCTGCAGATGAAGGTCCGGTCCTCCACGCGGGCCACGTCCGACGGGTCGGTGCGGGCGAGGAAGCTGTTGGGGCGGAGCTCCTCGTTGAGGCGGATGAAGGTGCCGGCGTCGACCAGCTCCTGGCACAACCGCTGATACTCCTCGGGTGAGCCGTCGCACCACACCACCTCGTCGGGCTCGCACATCGCCTGCATCTGGTCGACCCACTCGATCAGCTGGGTATGACGCACGTACTGCGGGACTCCCACGGCTGCCTCCTCGGCTTCCTCGTTCCTGATCTCGACGGTAGGAAACGAGGGTCCGGGACTCTTGGGCCACCGGTCGGGGCCGGCGGGGGACGTTGGTCCCCTAGCGAGAGTCAGGTCCGGGTGTCCAGCCCACGCTCTGTTGTGGTTCCGTCCTTGGGACGGTGTGTCGAGGCTCGTTAGCGTCTCGCCCGTGAGCAGGACCGTGCGGATCCTCGACGTCGACGCTGAGACCTACGCCGAGCTCGGCCGCCGCGCCCGTGCGGCGGGCATGAGCATCGACGCCTACCTCTCGGATCTCGCGACCCGCCACGTGCGGCGGGGCCACGTCGACGAGTGGCTGCAGCGTCGGAGCCGCGGCGGCGCCCTACCGTCGGCCGCGGTCCGGGAGACCTACGGAGTCGAGCCGAAGCTCCGACCCTGAGTTCGCTCCGGGCCCGGCGGCAGGTGCCGATGGGAGTCGGTGCGGGCGCCGTACTGCGAGATCTGTGACGTCGAGGTCGTTCCGGGCGACGACGCCTTCGTGACCTTCGCTCCGGAGACGCCGATCGAGCCCTCGATCGGGCAGTTGGGCCTCGAGCACGACACGCGACGGTGGTTCTGTCCTGAGCACATCGATCGCGCCCGGGCGCGATCGCACCGACCGCCATGGGTGGCGCTGGTCGAGCTCTCGCTCGACGCCGACGTCGAGGCGGGCCGTTCGCCACACGACGGCGAGGCGTACGTGAGCGTGCCGATCGGCGAGTGGCCGTTGTCCGAGGCACGTGCTGCGCTCGAAGCGTGCGCGCCCGAGATCCTCGCGCTGTTGGACATGCCGCCTGCACCCCGGCCCCTGCACTGGTCGGGACGGCGGAGCTGGAGCCCGATGGACGGTGTGGAGCCGCCCTGGTGCCCCTACGGCGACGAGGTGTGGGGGGAGGTGGTGACCGAGCGGTACCGCCTGCGCATCTCGACGAGCGCGAACCACTGGGACGACGAACGGGTCGCCAACTCGGCGGCCGATCTGACCGTCCGCTGGCGCGGCAGCGGGACGCACGAGCGGCTACGGCTGCACCTGAGCATCTCGTCGGCGTCGCAGGTGACGCCGACGCCGATCGTGGACCACCTCTTCGTGGGCACGATCGACACGGTCCACCTCCGTGCGGCCCGGTTGGTGCTCGACCTGCTCCGATGAGCGCGACCGCCGGTCAGCTCAGTCGAGCCGGTTCACGGAGAACACGGGGATGACCCGCGGCTTCGCCGACTCCTTGTACTCGCCGAACTGCGGGATCAACGCGGCCTGATCGGCGAGACGGGCATCCCCCTCCGCCTCGGGGAGCTGGTCCAGGCGCGCCCTGAACTGCTCGGTGCCGTACTCGACCTCGATCTCGGGTGTGGCGACGAGGTTGTGGAACCAGTCCGGGTTCGACGGCGATCCGCCTCGGGAGGCGAACACGTACATGTCGTCGTCCTGGACCAGCGCCACCAGCGGGATCTCCCGGAGCTTGCCGCTCTTCGCCCCGATCGTGTGCAGGATCACGACGGGAGCGTCGCCGAACTGGGCGACCTTGCCGCCGTTCGCCCGGAACTCGGCCATGACCTGGGTGTTCCAATCGCTCATGGTTCGAGCGTAGGGGCCGGCGACCTGTCTCGGACGACCGCGTCGCTAGCCTGACCGGATGGCGCCGTTCCCGGAGGACGACGAGCTCGAGATCGACGTGCGCGCGATCATCGCCGAGGAGGCGGAGGCGGCACGGCGGAAGGCCGTCGTCGAAGCGGGACGCCGTCGGGCCGGCGTGACCGGCGCGGCGATGGCCGGGATCATGCTGGCGATCAGCGACATCTACGAGCCCCGCGAGCGGGAGGAGATCCCGATCGTCGAGGAGGCACCCTCTGATCCAGAGGACATCGACACCGACGGGATCGGCCTCGATGTCGATGGCATCGAGATGTGGGCACCGCCCCCGGACGAATCGGACTGATGCCCATGCTCGGCACTCGTCGACCGATCGCTGTTCCGGGCAGATCGCACCCTGCTCCGGATCGACCGGGAAGCTCGCCCGGTCCACCGTGGTTGTTCCGGTCATGACCCCGTCGGACGTGACCCTCATCGAGAACGCCATCCACAACCCGAACGAGCCTCGGCACTTCATGGAGGTCGTGCCGGCCTCCGGGGAGCGAACGGCGACGATCGGTGGAGTCGTCATCGCCCGATCCACCGGGGCGCTGGTGGTCAAGGAGATCGGCCGCCACGTCTACGACCCCGTCGTCTACTTTCCTCGTGACGATGTCGCCATGGACCGTCTCGCCGGACTCGAAAAGTCGACACACTGCCCGCTCAAGGGCGACACCGAGTACTTCGATGTCGTGGTGGACGACGCTCGAGTCACCGAGGCGGCCTGGTCGTACGTGGACACCATCGAGGCGGCGGCGATCCTGCGTGGACTCGTGGCGTTCGATGCCGCCCAGGTCGACGTCGACTGAGCGTCAGTCTCCGAGCTCCAGCGAGCAGCCGGCCTCGGTCTCGTGGACGGCGAAGCACGGCACGGGCGTGACCGCCGGCGGACCCTGGGGTTCGCCGGTCCGCGGGTCGAACTGGGCGCCGTGCACCGGACAGGTCAGCAATCCGCCGCGGAGGCGGCCCTCCGAGAGCTTGGCGTCGCGGTGCGAGCAGTTGTCCTCGATCGCATGCAGCTGCCCGGCCAGGCGGCACACGATCACGCCGTGCTCGCCCACGTCCGGGTAGACGCGCAGCTGGCCGTCTCGCAGCTCCGACAGGTCACCGAGATCGATCCGCTCCGTCATCGGAAGGGGATCGTAGAACGCCGCAGCGCCTAGCCTGCCGCCATGGACGCCCACGAGCTGCACTTCATCGTCGACCAGGCCCTCGCGACGTACTGCCGGGGCGTCGATCGGCTCGATCCGGCCATCATCGCCGAGCCGTTCCACGACGATGCGCTGCTGATCGACTACGCCCCCGACCCCGTGCCGATCGGTGCCTTCGCCGAGCGGGTCGTGGTGTCGTTGGGCGACAGGTTCTACGCGACGCAGCACCGGGTCTCGAACCTCAGCGTCGACCTGCTCGACGACGGCGCCGCCCGAGCCGAGGCGTACGTGCTGGCCTTCCACGCCGAGGACGCCAAGGAGGGGCGGCGCCTGCACACCTTCAACGGTCGCTACATCGACCGGTACGAGGAGCGGGGCGGCGTCTGGAAGATCTCCCGGCGTCACCTGCGCGTCGACTGGTCGAGCGTGACGCCGATCGACCAGCCGATGGGAGGCGAGGAGACGTGGGTGCCGAGCGGGGGGGGCGGCACGCCCCACCCCCACATCGACTGAGCCGCCCAGCAGCCGGTGCCCCACGCGGCACCCGAGGCGACGCGGGACGAGCGCGGCCGGG
>JBCDAU010000004.1:0-207757 GCA_039185015.1 Actinomycetota bacterium | reverse complement strand
GCCGTTTGGCTGAGCTCGAGGCGGCGGTCGCGCAGCGGGATGCGCGGGTGGCGGAGTTGGAGCCGGTGGTGGTGGAGCGGGATGCGGCGGCGGCTCGTTTGGCTGAGCTCGAGGCGGTGGTCGCGCAGCGGGATGCGCGGGTGGCGGAGTTGGAGCCGGTGGTGGTGGAGCGGGATGCGGCGGCGGCTCGTTTGGCTGAGCTCGAGGCGGCGGTCGCGCAGAGCGATGCCCGGGCGGCGGATCTCGAGCCGGTGGTCGCGGAGAGGAACAGCCTGCTCGCGGAGCTCGAGGCGGCGGTCGCGCAGCGGGATGCGCGGGTGGCGGAGTTGGAGCCGGTGGTGGTCGAGCGCGATCGGGCGGCGGCTCGTTTGGCGGAGCTCGAGGCGGCGGTCGCGCAGCGGGATGCGCGGGTGGCGGAGTTGGAGCCGGTGGTGGTCGAGCGCGATCGGGCGGCGGCTCGTCTGGCTGAGCTCGAGGCGGCGGTCGCCGAGCGCGAGGCGCGTGTCGCGGACCTGGAGCCGGTGGTGGTGGAGCGGGATGCGGCCGCGGCTCGTCTCGCGGAGTTGGAGCCGGTGGTCGTGGAGCGCGACGAGGTCGCAGCCCGGCTCGCCGAGGTCGAGGGCTCCCTGGCCGAACGGGAGGAGCGGCTCGCTGCCGCCGCGACGTCGAGCGATGCCGCGACCCAGCGCATCGAGATCCTCGAGGCGGCGCTCGGCGAACGCGACGAGGCACTGGCGCACTGGCAGGTCGATTCGGTCGCTCGCAACGAGCGGATCGCCGAGCTCGAGAAGGCCGTCCAACAGCGTGACGTGGCCCTGGCCCGCTGGGAGTCCGACCGCACCGACCGGACCGAGCGGCTCTCGCAGCTCGAGACGGCGGTGCACCAGCGCGACGTGGCCCTCTCCCGCTGGGAGGAGAGCCACACCGAGCAACAGGAGCGCATCGCAGCGCTCCAAGGCGAGCTGCGGGACCTGAGGGTCACGACCCCGTCGTCGTCGGAACGCATCCGAGCGTTGGAGACCGCGCTCGAGCAGGCCGTGAGCCGGCGCGGTGACGACCAGGTGCGACGCCGCCTGGTCGAGCTCGAGTCCGAGCTCGCCGAACAGCGAGCGCGCGGCGTTCAGCTCGAGTCCGAGCTGGCGGACCAGCGAGCCCGATCGGCGGAGCTGGAGTCCGAGCTGTCGCACCAGCAGCAAGCGGCCACGAACGGAGCAGGCCCGTCGCGTCGAGGCGAGACGGTCTCCGATGACCTTCAGCAGATCAACGGCGTCGGACCGAAGATGGCGGCGACGCTCCGCCAGAACGGCATCGACTCGCTCCGAGAGCTGGGCCTGCTCACCGATCGTCACGTCGAAGAGCTCGTCGAGCGGGCGCCGACGATCGCCAAGCGCATCGAGCGGGACGGTTGGGTGCAGCAGGCCCGCGAGCTCTACGAGCAGATCTACGGCCGCAGCATCGAAGTGGACTGAGCGTCATCCGGCCGGCGGCGATGGGGCCGCACGAGCTGTCAGGCCCCGAGCAGGCTGAACTCGATCCGGCGGTTCTGCTGGCGGCCCTCGATCGTGGTGTTGTCGGCGATCGGCTGGGTCTCGCCGAAGCCGACCGCTTCGAGCCGGTCGGGATCCACACCCCGTTCCACCAGCGCGGCCACCACCGCTTCGGCCCGGGCCTGCGAGAGCTCGAGGTTGGCCGCTTCGTCGCCGAGGCTGTCGGTGTGTCCCTCGACCCGCAACGCCACACCGTCGATCTCGCCGAGGATCTGCGCAGCGACATCGAGGGTCGGCTCCGACTCCGGTCGGATCGTGGCTGCCGCGGTGTCGAACTCGATGGGCGCGAGCCCGAAGAGCTCGTTGAGGCGGTCCACCGCGTCGGTCGTCACGTCGAGCTCGACGAGGCGGTCGTCGACGACCACGCCGTCTCCGGTCGACACGACCTCCCGTAGGGCATCGATGACCTCCATCGGCGCCTCGCCGAGCAGGAGGACCGAGCCGTCGGTGGGGGACACCTCGTCGACGGTGAGGGCGTCGTCGATGACGAGCTCGGGCAGCAGCCGAGCGACGTCGTTGAGGATGCGTGAGCGCTCGATCTCGTTGGCGACGGTGCCGAAGAGCGAGACGCCGTCCTCGGTCAGCTCGTAGGTCCGACTGAAGGCCGGCAGCTCGGGCGCGGGCACGAGTGTGATGACGGCGGACACGTCGGTGCCCTCGTCGAGCAGATCGGCGAACACGTCCTCGTCGAAGCCCGGGGCGAGGACCCCCTCGATGGTGAGGACCGAGTCCTGCAGGCGAGCCGTGCCGTTGAGCAGTCGCTCGGGCATGCGACCGACGATGGCGACGAGCAATCCGATCCGATCATCGGCGTCGACACCGCCCTCGGAGGCGACGACCAGGGCGCCGCTGTCGACGTTCTCGCCGCCGAATGCCGCCTCGGCGGCCGACACGACCGCGTCGCGCTGCTCGTCGCTCTGGACCCGACCGCGGACCAGCGCCGTGCCGTCCGGGTCCCAGTCGACGGAGAGCCCGAGGGGAGCGGGAAGCGCCGGTGCGGTCGTGGTCGTCGCGGGGATCGTGGTGGTGGTCGGCAGCGAGGACTCGCTCGAGGCGACGGGACCCGCGGGCTGCCCGAACCCGAAGGCGACCACGACCGACAGAGCGACGGCGAGGATCAGGCTCAGCCCGACGCCGAACGCCATGAAGGGGTCGGCTCGATCGATCGGTTCGTCGTCCCGCATCCGCGCATCCCGCATCGCCACCGGCGGCCGACAAGGTACTCATCCGCGGGCGCCCGCTCGGCACTCACTGCGCGTGGTGGTGGCGAGCGCGCCTCAGGTGCGGGCGCCGGCCAGCTTCGCGGCGCCGCGCAACAGCGACGGTGCGCCCTTCGCGATGCCGAGCGACAGGCGGTCGAGGCGACGGAGTCGACGGCCGGTGTCGGTGGCGGGCGACGGTGGGCCGTCGGGGAGGAGGCGCACGATCTCGACCGGGTCGGGCACGCCGGCGAGTTCGGTCGAGCCGACCGACGCGAAGCGCAGCTGCGTCCCCGTGCACAGGTCGGCCACGTGGCGGGAGGCCAGCACCTCCGAGGCGGTGGCCCGTGAGCCGATCCGGGCGCCGATGTGCACCGTGATCCCGGCGAGGCTGTGGCCGTCGACGAGTTGGCACGTCCCGGTGTGGAGCCCGGCGCGGATCTCGATGCCGAGCGGTCGGACGGCGAACGTGAGCGCTCGGGCACACTCGACGGCCCGAGCCGGAGCGTCGAAGAACGCGAAGAACCCGTCGCCGGCGCGGTCGATCTCGTTGCCGCGATAGCCAGCGAGCACACCTCGCACCACGTTGTTGTGGGCGTCGAGCAGCTGGGCCCACCTGTCGTCGCCCAGGCGCGCGGCCAGGGGAGTCGAACCGACGATGTCGGTGAACAACACCGTGCCCAGCACCCGCTCCAGGTCGGCCGGGTCCGACCGGGTACCGGTCAGGAACTCCTCGATCTCGGCGATCACCTCGGTGCTGTCGCCGATCCAGGGCACGTGGCTGTCTCCGGGCAGCTCCAGGAAGCGGGCCCCGTCGATCCCGTCGGCGAGCTCACGGCCCCAGGCCGGACGGGCGAACGGATCGTCGCTGCGGTGCATCACGAGCGTCGGGCACGAGATCGACCCCAACGCCGAGCGCACGTCGCACTCCTGGATCGACCCGAGCAGTGCCCGAGCGAGGCCTGGCGGCGTCGACGCCCGCTCGAACAGGCCCGTCACGTTGCGGACCATCGGTCCGACGTCGCCCGGCGACACGAAGATGTCGGCGGTGAGGCCGTCCCCCCAGTGGTCGACCGCATGGCGGAACCGGTCGAGCGTGCTCTCGGGGATGAGGCCGCCTCGGGCGAACGTGCCGTAGAGGACGAGCGCCTGCACGCGGTCGGGATGCGTGGCGGCGAACAACGCGGCGAGCGGGCCGCCCTCGGACACCCCGAACAGAACGGTCCGATCCGACCCGACCGCGTCCAGCACGGCCTCGATGTCGTTCATCCGCAGGTCGAACCGGTCGGCGTCGGGCGCCGGGTCCGAGAGGCCGGTGCCGCGCTTGTCGAACAGGATCACGCGGCCCAGCTGGGTCAGGCCCCGGACGAACTTGGCGAAGCCGGGCATCGTCCACTGCAGGTCGAGGTGGGACACGAAGCCGGGCGCGACGAGGATGTCCACGTCGCCCTCGCCGATCGTCTGGTAAGCGATGTGGATCTCCCCGCTCCGGGCGTAGGCCGTGCGGGGGGTGGCGAGCCCCTGTGGGCTCCGACTGGTGGTGTCCATGCGTCGTCGAGGGCGCGGGAAGCACCGCGCCCGGACCCATCTTGCCGTGGACCGACCCGCACACGCTTTTCGAGCCGAGGCCGCTCGGCACTACCGTCACCGGACAGACGAGCGCCGAGGGGGCCAGGTCATGAAGGTCGACACCACCACGGGGACGTTCCTCCCCGACGTTCCGACAGCCGCGACGGCAGCCGAAGCGGCCGGCTTCGACGGGCTCTGGACCGCCGAGACGAGCCACGACCCGTTCATGCCCCACGTGCTGGCCGCCGAGCACACCGAGTCGATCACGCTGGGCACGTCGATCGCCGTGGCCTTCGCCCGCAACCCGATGCTGCTGGCCAACATCGGCTACGACCTCAACGCCTACTCGGGTGGTCGCTTCGTCCTCGGGCTCGGCTCGCAGATCAAGCCGCACATCACCAAGCGCTTCTCGATGGAGTGGTCGAAGCCGGCGGCGCGGATGCGGGAGATGATCCAGGCGATCCGCACGATCTGGGACTGCTGGAACAACGGCACCAAGCTCGAGTTCCGCGGCGACTTCTACACCCACACGATCATGACGCCGTTCTTCAACCCGGGCCCCAACCCGCACGGCGACGCCAAGATCATGATCGCCGGTGTCGGTCCGCTGATGACCAAGGTCGCCGGCGAGGTCTGCGACGGCTTCCTCGCCCACGGCTTCACGACCGAGCAGTACATGAAGGACGTGACGATCCCCGCGCTCGAGGAGGGGATGGCGGCCGGTGGTCGCTCCCGTGACGATTTCGAGATCTCGTACCCGGCGTTCGTGGTGACCGGGAAGAACGAGGAGGAGATGGCGGCCGCCGCCGCCGGCGTGCGTGGGCAGATCTCGTTCTACGGCTCGACGCCCGCCTATCGGGGCGTGCTGGAGCACCACGGCTGGGGCGAGCTGCAGACCGAGCTCAACACCATGTCGAAGGCCGGCAAGTGGGCGGAGATGGCCGACCTGATCGACGACGACATCCTCAACACGTTCGCTGTCGTCGAGGAGCCCGACAAGGTCGCCGGCGAGCTGCTCCGACGCTTCAACGGGGCCGCCGACCGGATCAGCTTCTACGCCCCGTACCAGGTCGAGGACGACTTCTGGACGCCGGTGGTCGAGGAACTGCAGGCGGGCTGAGCGCCCCGGTCGAGCGAGCGGATGCGGCGCGCCACGGTCGAGCCTCAGTCCAGGTCGGTCAGCGTGACGGTGATCAGCGTCGCGTCGCGGTCGTACTGACGCAGACCGGCGTGGATGCGCTGGCGGATCCACGCGCGAACCGAGGGCCGCGTGTCGTTCGGGATGGCGACCACCGCCTCGAGGTAGCGGTGATGACGGAAGACGTCGACGACCACTCGCTCGTCGATGTCGGCTCGATGGATGGCGCGGGCCGCGGCGCGGCCATGGGCGGGGGACGCCTCGCCCGGGACGGGCTCCATCTGGCGTTCGAGGGTCCCCGTGTCGATGTCACTCGCCTGGTCTGTCATGGCGTTCTCCGGTCGTGCAGCTCGGTCATCCCCCGGTTCACCGTGACCGCCATCGCGCGGAGGCGCGAGAGGCGGAGGTCCCGGACCTGGTCCCGAGATCTCCGGCCCGGAGGTCGCTGCCCGACGGCCGGGTGATGGCCGGACTGTGGCCCGCTCGCTGCGCTCCGTACGGTGGAGCCATGGTTCCGCAGCCCTCCGCGTCCGGCGCCGGCCCCGGCGAGACGATCACCGCCGAGACGCCGCGCCCGGTCCAGCGACCCGTGATGCTGCAGCGCTGGGACTCGCTGACCTACGTCCACTGGCCCGTCGATCCCGATCAGGTCGCGGCCCTGCTCCCGCCCGGGGTGGCCGTCGACACCTTCGACGGGGCGGCCTGGGTCGGCCTCGTTCCGTTCGAGATGCAGCGGATCCGCCTGCCCGGAACCCCTGCGGTGCCGTGGGTCGGGACCTTCCCCGAGACCAACGTGCGCACCTACGTGGTGCTCCCGGACGGTCGTCGCGCCGTGTGGTTCTCCACGCTCGACGTGCCCCGCGCCGCGGCCGTTGCGGTCGCCAGGGCAGCGTTCGGCCTGCCCTACCGGTGGGCTGCGGCCTCGGTGACCAGGGATGGTGACCTCTGGCGCTACCGCTCGCAGCGGCGCTGGCCCCACGATCGGGCCCGGCTGGAGCTCGACGTCCGGGTCGGCGAGCCCATCGCGGCCGCCGAGGTCTCCCCGCTGGAGCACTGGCTCACCGCCCGCTGGGGCCTCGCCACCCACCACCTCGGGCGGTGGTGGCACGGGGCGGTCGACCATCCGCCGTGGCCGCTCCACCGGGCCGAGCTCGTGGAGCTGAACGACGAGCTGGTGGACGCGGCGGGCTTCCGGCTGGAGCGATCGATCCTGCACGAGCCCCTCGTCCACGCCACACCGGGCGTCGAGGTGCGGATCGGCTGGCTGCAGCGAGCCTGAGCTGGGTGTTTTGTCCCCCTTTCCGGGGATTGAGTCGACACCTCGGGCCACCACTAGCATGAGGGTCTCCCCTCGCGGGCCAGCGCCGTCCCGCTCCCCGTAGCTCGCCTACGGCCCCGGCTCACCGCCGGCACTTGGCCTCACGAGGAGTCACATGCGAAGCGATCTGCCCCCGGCTCAGGGTCTCTACGACCCCGCGAACGAGCACGACGCCTGCGGTGTCGCCTTCGTCGCCGACGTGCAGGGTCGCCGCAGCCATCGCCTCGTGCGTCAGGGTCTCGACTCCTTGTGCAACCTGGAGCACCGGGGCGCGAAGGGCGCCGAGGTCAACACCGGCGACGGCGCCGGGATCCTGATCCAGGTCCCCCACGAGTTCTTCGTCGAGGTCGTCGACTTCGAGCTGCCCGAGGCCGGTCACTACGCCGCCGGGTGCGCCTACCTGCCTCAGGACGACGCGGCCGCCGTCGAGGCGGCGAGACGCGTCGAGGCGATCTTCGAGTCCGAGGGCCTGCGCGTACTCGGTTGGCGGGACGTGCCGACCGACGATTCGATGATCGGCACCATGGCCCGCGACGCCATGCCCACGTTCCGGCAGCTGTTCGTCGGTTCGCCGGTCGGTCGTCGGCTCTCGGGCATCGACCTCGAGCGCCGGGTGTTCATGGGCCGCAAGCGCAGCCGCACCGAGCTCGACGTCTACTTCGCCTCGCTGTCGCCGCGCACCATCGTCTACAAGGGCATGCTCGACTCGGCGCAGGTCGAGGAGTTCTACCCGGACCTCTCCGACGAGCGGGTCACCTCGGCCCTCGCCCTGGTGCACAGCCGGTTCTCGACCAACACGTTCCCGTCGTGGCCGCTGGCGCACCCGTACCGGTACATCGCCCACAACGGCGAGATCAACACCCTCAAGGGCAACCGCAACTGGATGCGTGCCCGCGAGGCCCTGATGCGCTCCGACGTGCTGCCCGGTGACCTCGACCGCATCTTCCCGATCCTCACCGCCGATGGCTCCGACACCGCCTCGTTCGACGAGTGCCTCGAGCTGCTCCACCTGGCGGGCCGTTCGCTGCCTCACGCCGTGCTGATGATGATCCCGGAGGCATGGGAGAACCACGAGACGATGGACCCCGGCCGGCGGGCGTTCTACGAGTACCACGCCTCGCTCATGGAGGCCTGGGACGGCCCGGCGCTGGTCGCCTTCACCGACGGTGCCGTGATCGGCGCCGTCCTCGACCGCAACGGCCTCCGTCCCGGGCGCTACTGGGTGACCGACGACGGCCTCGTGGTCCTCGGTTCCGAGACCGGCCTGCTCGGCATCGACCCGGCCTCGGTCGTACGCAAGGGCCGGCTGGAGCCGGGGAAGATGTTCCTCGTCGACACCGAGCAGGGCCGCATCGTCGACGACGACGAGATCAAGGCCGAGCTGGCCGCCGCCGAGCCCTACGGCGAGTGGATCCGCGAGCACAAGGTGGCGCTCGAGCAGCTCCCGCAGCGCCCGCACCACATCGTGAAGCACGATGACGTGCGCCGCCGCCAGCGGACGTTCGGCTACACCCACGAGGAGCTGCGCATCCTCCTCGCGCCGATGGCCCGCAACGGCGCCGAGCCCATCGGCTCGATGGGCTCCGACGTGCCCCTCGCCGTCCTGTCGCAGCGCTCCCGCCAGCTGTTCGAGTACTTCAAGCAGCTGTTCGCGCAGGTGACCAACCCGCCGCTCGATGCCATCCGCGAGGAGCTGGTCACCGCCATCGGCTCGACGATCGGGCCCGAGGGCAACGTCCTCGATCCCGGGCCGCACGCCTGCCGCCAGATCGAGCTGCCCTATCCGGTCATCACCCCCGACGAGCTCAACACCATCGTCCGGGTCAACGAGGACGGTGACCTGCCCCACTTCGAAGCGGCGGTCGTGACCGGCCTCTACGAGGTCGCCGGCGGGGGAGCGGCCCTCGAGGCCGCCCTCGACCGGGTCTGCGCCGAGGCGTCCGAGGCCATCGCCCGCGGCGCCAAGATCTTGGTGCTCAGCGACCGGGGTGCCACCGACGAGCTGGCGCCGATCCCGTCGCTGCTGCTCACGGGAGCGGTCCACCACCACCTGATCCGGGAGAAGACCCGAACCAAGGTCGGACTCATCGTCGAGTCCGGCGACGCCCGCGAGGTGCACCACATCGCCGTGCTGCTCGGGTACGGCGCCGGTGCGGTCTGCCCGTGGGTCGCCTTCGAGTCGATCGAGGACATGATCGGCGCCGGCGAGATCACCGACGTCGAGGTGCCGCGGGCCTACCGCAACCTCGTCAAGGCGCTCTCCAAGGGCGTCGTGAAGGTCATGTCGAAGATCGGCGTGTCGACCGTCGCGTCCTACACCGGCGCCCAGATCTTCGAGGCGATCGGCCTGCGCAGCGACGTGATCGACCGGTACTTCACCGGCACGACCACCCAGCTCGAGGGCATGGGCCTCGACGAGATCGCCGAGGAGGTCGCGAAGCGCCACGCCTCCGCCTACCTCGACAACGACGCCGAGGTGGCCCACCGCGAGCTCGAGATGGGCGGCGACTACCAGTGGCGCCGCGAGGGTGAGTTCCACCTCTTCAACCCGGAGACCGTCTACAAGCTCCAGCACTCGACCCGCGAGGGTCGCTACGACGTCTTCAAGGAGTACACCTCCTCGGTCGACCGGCACGCCCGCGACACCTCGACGCTGCGAGGCCTGCTCGAGCTGAAGCCGGCCGTCGCCGGGCCGATCCCGATCGACGAGGTCGAGCCGGTCTCCGAGATCGTCAAGCGGTTCTCGACCGGGGCGATGAGCTATGGCTCGATCTCCGCCGAGGCTCACGAGACCCTCGCCATCGCGATGAACCGGCTCGGCGCCAAGTCGAACACCGGTGAGGGCGGCGAGGACGCCGAACGATTCACCCCCGACGAGAACGGCGACCTCCGCCGCTCCTCCATCAAGCAGGTGGCCTCGGGCCGCTTCGGTGTCACCAGCGAGTACCTGGTCAACTCCGACGACCTGCAGATCAAGATGGCGCAGGGCGCCAAGCCCGGCGAGGGCGGCCAGCTCCCCGGCAAGAAGGTCTGGCCGTGGATCGCCAAGACCCGGCACTCGACGCCGGGCGTCGGCCTGATCTCGCCGCCACCCCACCACGACATCTACTCGATCGAGGATCTGGCCCAGCTGATCCACGACCTCAAGAACGCGAACCCCGAGGCTCGTGTGCACGTGAAGCTCGTGTCCGAGGTCGGGGTCGGCACCGTCGCCGCCGGTGTGTCCAAGGCGCACGCCGACGTCGTGCTGATCTCCGGCCACGACGGCGGCACGGGCGCCTCGCCGCTCAACTCGATCAAGCACGCGGGCACCCCGTGGGAGCTCGGCCTCGCCGAGACCCAGCAGACGCTGCTGCTCAACGGCCTCCGGGACCGCATCGTCGTGCAGGCCGACGGGCAGATGAAGACCGGCCGCGACGTCGTGATCGCGGCGCTGCTCGGTGCCGAGGAGTTCGGCTTCGCCACCGCGCCGCTCGTCGTGTCGGGCTGCGTGATGATGCGGGTCTGCCACCTCGACACCTGCCCGGTCGGCATCGCCACCCAGAACCCGGAGCTGCGCAAGCGCTTCAACGGCAAGCCCGAGTTCGTCGTGAACTTCATGGAGTTCATCGCCGAGGAGGTGCGTGAGCACCTCGCCGAGCTCGGATGCCGGACCCTGGAGGAGGCCATCGGTCGGGTGGACCTGCTGGACTCCGCACAGGCCGTCGACCACTGGAAGGCCCACGGGCTCGACGTGTCGCCGCTGCTGCACCAGCCGGAGATCCCGTTCAACCAGACGCTGTTCTGCTCCAAGGAGCAGGACCACGGTCTCGATCGAGCGCTCGACAACGAGCTCATCGCCCGGGCGAAGCCTGCGCTGCAGGACGGCACCCCGGTCCGCATCGAGATGCCCACCCGCAACGTGAACCGGACCGTCGGCACGATGCTCGGCCACCACCTCACCAGGCGCTGGGGCGGCGAGGGCCTGCCCCACGACACGATCCACGTCGAGATGACCGGATCGGGCGGCCAGAGCTTCGGCGCGTTCGTGCCTCGTGGCATCACGCTGCGGGTCACGGGGGACGCCAACGACTACCTGGGCAAGGGCCTCTCGGGCGGCCGCATCGTGGTCCGCCCTCCGGAGGAGGCGCCGCTCGTCGCCGAGGACAACATCATCGCCGGCAACGTCATCCTCTACGGGGCGACGGGCGGCGAGGTGTTCTTGCGCGGCAAGGTCGGCGAGCGCTTCTGCGTGCGCAACTCGGGCGCGCTGGCCGTCGTCGAGGGCATCGGCGACCACGGCTGCGAGTACATGACCGGCGGCCGTGCGGTGATCCTCGGCCCGACCGGACGGAACTTCGCCGCCGGCATGTCGGGCGGCATCGCCTTCGTGCTCGACGAGAGCGGCATGTTCCCGTCGCTGGTCAACCCCGAGATGGTCGACCTGATCGGGCTCAGCGGGGACGACGAGAAGTTCCTCGCCGAGACCATCCAGCGCCACGTCGACGAGACCGGGTCGGCGGTCGCCACCCGGCTGTTGGCCGACTGGGACGCGTCGCTCCCCCTGTTCGTGAAGGTCATGCCCCGCGACTACCAGCGGGTGCTGGATGCCATGGCCCGGGCCGAGGCCGAGGGTGACGACGTCGACGCCGCCGTGATGGCCGCGTCGCAGGGCTGAGAGGAGCGGTACCGATGGGAGAGACCACCGGCTTCCTGCGCTGGGAGCGCGAGACCCCGACCCGCCGCCCCGTCCCGGTTCGCCTCCTCGACTGGAACGAGGTCTACGAGCCGTTCGCCGAGGACTCGCTGAAGGAGCAGGCCGGACGCTGCATGGACTGCGGCATCCCGTTCTGCAACAACGGCTGCCCGCTGGGCAACATCATCCCGGACTGGAACGACCTCGTGTACCGGGGCTACTGGCACGAGGCCATCGATCGCCTGCACGCCACCAACAACTTCCCCGAGTTCACCGGGCGCCTCTGCCCGGCTCCGTGTGAGTCGGCGTGCGTGCTCGGCATCAACGCCGATCCCGTGGCCATCAAGCAGGTCGAGGTCGAGATCATCGACCGGGCCTGGGCCGAGGGATGGGTCGAGCCGGTGATGCCGGCGACTTCCACCGGCAGGCGCGTGGCCGTCGTCGGGTCCGGCCCGGCCGGCCTCGCGGCCGCCCAGCAGCTCACCCGGGCCGGTCACGGCGTGGTCGTGTTCGAGCGGGACGACCGCATCGGTGGCCTGCTGCGTTACGGGATCCCCGAGTTCAAGATGGAGAAGCGCCACCTCGACCGCCGCCTCGATCAGATGCGGGCCGAAGGCACCGAGTTCCGCACCGGCGTCCACGTCGGCGAGGACGTCACCGCCGAGGAGCTGCGCGACGAGTTCGACGCCGTCGTGCTCGCCGGCGGCGCCACGGTCCGCCGCGACCTGCCGATCCCCGGCCGAGAGCTCGGCGGCATCCACCAGGCGATGGAGTACCTCCCGATCGCCAACCGCGTGCAGGAGGGCGACGCCGAGGCGCCGTCCCTGACCGCCGAGGGCAAGCGGGTCCTGATCATCGGCGGCGGTGATACCGGCGCCGACTGCCTCGGTACCGCCCATCGCCAGGGTGCCGAGTCGATCCACCAGTTCGAGATCATGCCTCGGCCCCCGGACGAGCGGGCCGAGTCCAACCCGTGGCCGCAATTCTCCTTCACCTACAAGGTCACCTCTGCCCACGAGGAGGGCGGCGACCGGGTCTACTCGGTCAACACCGTCGAGTTCCTCGGCGACGACGACGGCAACGTCCGCGGCGTGGTGTTCGAAGAGGTCCAGCGGGTCGTCGAGGACGGCCGCATGCGCTTCGACCCGGTCGAGGGCACCCGCACCGAGCTGCCGTGCGAGCTGGTCACCCTCGCCCTGGGCTTCACCGGTTCGGAGCACACCGCACCCGGAGCGTTCGGCTGCGAGTTCGACGAGCGGGGCAACGTCAAGCGCGACGCCGAGTACCACTCGAGCGTCGACGGCGTCTACGTCGCCGGTGATCAGGGTCGTGGGCAGAGCCTCATCGTGTGGGCGATCGCCGAAGGCCGTGCGGCAGCGGCGTCGGTCGATCGGGACCTCATGGGCGAGACCGCCCTGCCGGCCCCTGTCGGCGCCTTCGACCGCCCCCTGATGTAGAAGCCTCGATCCTCTCCGTCGGAGTTGCACGGCGTTGACGTGGCGGGCCGTATCGGATGAGGTCCCCGCCGGGCGAACACCCCATCCGTAGCTTGTTGAGGTGTGGATTCGCTAGCTGGTGGGTCGATCGTCGAAGAGCCACGTACACACTGCTCCCGGTTCCTGGGGACGGCGTTGCTGTTCGATCTCTTCGACGCGAACGGAAGGGCGTACGACAACCGCGGCGTCGAGCTTCAGCCAAAGAGGCTGCCTTTCGCTGAGGCTGCGACACAGCTCCGACGGAGGCTGTCAGTAGAGCTCCGGGTGTCGTCTCTCGGCGTCGCTGCTGCCTTTGAGTACCTCGTTGAGCAGATCGATGAGTCGGTTGCACCCTGGCCGCCAAACCTTGAGATGGTTCAGCCGTTGGTGGCGTCATCGTTGAGAGGCCTCTCGAGCGAGGAGCTCCTTGCGATTCTGTGGGCAGGTCCGCCGCGGTGGCGGACGGCAAAGCTGCCAACGAATGCGAAGTACTCAGCACTCGACAGCGACGCGCCGAGGATCGTCGAGAAGGTCCTCACAGGTGGGGTTCGTTCGCTCCTGGCTGACTGGGTCGAGCAGGATGCGCGCAGTTTCTTCGACGACATCACTGCCCGTCGCCGACGCCATGAGCCTCCGACAGCTCCTGCTCAGCCGAGCAGGAGCCACCGACACAGAGGCAGCGTGATCTCACGTCGCAAGGACCGAGAGGGCGTCGGATTCCAACCGCCACCGTCGATCTGACTGCGGACAGGTCCGGCTCCGCCTGATTGGCGCAGACCCGCTGGCACCGCTGACTCAACCCCGCAGCGCACTCCCTACGAACAGCCTGCGGGCGCTGCTTCGTGGGCCTAGCGCCGCCGCACCTGCACGGGGAGCTTGGTGTACCCGTGCACGAACGACGAGAACGTCCGCTCCGGCTCGTCCTGGATCTCGACGCGCTCGAAGCGGGCCAGCAGCTCCTCCCAGAGGATCCGGAGCTGGAGCTCGGCGAGCCGGTTGCCCATGCAGAAGTGGATGCCGTAGCCGAACGCGACCTGTCGGTCGGCGTTGGGTCGCTCGATGTCGATCGCCTCGGCGTCGGGGAAGACGTCCTCGTCGCGGTTGGCGGAGATGTACCACATGAGGACCTGGTCGCCCTCGAGGATCTGCTTGCCGCCGAGCTCGTGGTCCCGGGTGGCGGTCCGCCGCATGTAGGACAGCGGGGTCTGCCAGCGGATGATCTCCGACACGAAGTTCGGCACCAGTCCCGGGTCGGCGATGAGCTTGTCGTACTGATCGCCGAAGGTGTTCATCCCGTAGACGCTGCCGGTCATGGTGTTGCGCGTGGTGTCGTTGCCCCCGACGATCAGCAGCAGCAGGTTGCCCAGGTGGTCCCGGGTCGGCATGTCCTTGGTGGCCTCGCCGTTGGCCAGCATCGACACGAGATCGAACCCGGGGTTGTCGCGGCGCTCGGCCCAGAGCTGCTCGAAGTAGCCGACGCACTCCATCATCTCGGCGAACTTCTGGTCGTTCGATTCGACGATGCCGCCCGGCTGCGGGATGGCGAAGACGATGTCGGACCAGCGGGTGAGCTTGCGGCGGTCCTCGAGCGGGAAGTCGAAGAGTGTCGCGAGCATCAGCGTCGTCAGCTCGATCGAGACGGTGTCGACCCAGTCGAAGGTCTCGCCCTCGGGGAGCGCATCGAGCACAGCGGCGGTCCGCTCACGGATGACGGGCTCGAGGTTCACCAGGTTGTTCTTCGACACGACGCCGCGCACGGTCGCCCGCTGCTTGCCGTGCTCGGGCGGATCCATCGCGATGAAGGGCTGGAGCCGCTGGCGCTGGCCGATCGCCTCCTTCACCCCGAGGGTGATGCCCGAGGCCGAGGAGTAGGTCTCCCAGTCGCCGTCGACGGTGCGGACGTCGTCGTACTTGGTGATCGACCAGTACCGTCCGGCGGTCTCGATCTCGTTGAGGTGGACCGGGTCCTCGGCCCGGAGGCGAGCGAAGTGGTCCTGCCAGCGATCCTCGCGGAACAGGTGGGCGTTCAGCGGATTGATCTCGTCCAGGGCGAGGTCGGCCGCAGCCGGCACGCCGGCACCGATGTCGGCCATCTCCATCTCGGGCGTTCGGATCGTGCCCGGAGGCAGGAGTCCCTGGTCCTCGGCGGTGTCGGTCATGGTGGCCCCTTCCCCGGTGACGCCCAGCTGACGCCTCGCTCAACATACTGCCGCTCCGGCCGGCAGATCCCGTCGGGGTGTCGGGCGGGGCCGCGCACCGCGGGACACTGGACCTCATGAGGCAGCCCCACCATCCCGAACCCGATCCCGTCGGGCCCGGCCAGGAGTCGGTCTGGGACTACCCCCGGCCACCGGCGCTGGTCGCCAGTGACGAGCACGTCGTCGTCAAGCTCGGCGACGTCGTGGTCGCCGACACCCGGCGCTCCCAGAAGGTCCTGGAGACCTCGCATCCGCCGACCTACTACCTCCCGCCGGAGGACGTGGATCTCGACCTCTTGCGGCCGGCGGCCGGGTCGACGTTCTGTGAGTGGAAGGGATCCGCCCGCTACTACGACGTCGTCACCCCGCAGATCACCCTCGAGCGTGCGGTCTGGGACTACCCGACGCCGTCGAGGAGCTTCGCGGCGCTGAAGGACCACGTGTCGATGTACCCGGCCGACTTCGAGTGCACCGTCGACGGCGAGCGGGTGCAGCCCCAGGAGGGCGGGTTCTACGGCGGCTGGATCACCTCGAAGGTCGCCGGACCCTTCAAGGGCGGCCCCGGCTCCCGGTTCTGGTGAACGGATGAGGAACTTGGGCATTTCGGGAACGAAACACCGCGGTCGTCGCGTTCATGTGTCCGTGAGCCGATACCCCCGTACTCGACTCCGTCTGGGCGCGCTCGTGCTCGCCGGCAGCCTCGGCTTCGCCGCGTGCAGCAGCGACTCGTCCACGACGGTCTCCTCGGAACCTGCTGAGGCAGCACCGCTCACGCCCGCAGCCGACGGTGCATCGTCGGTCCCCGTCCTCGACTTCTCCGCGCCGATCATCAACGGCGACGGGCAGCTCGATGCCAACACCTTGGCCGGGACCGACACCATCGTCTGGTTCTGGGCGCCGTGGTGAAGCAGCTGTCGTCGGGAGGCTCCCGACGTGGCTGCGGTCGCAGCCAACTTCGCCGGACAGGTGAACATCTTGGGCATCGGGGGGAGCGGTCAGTTCAACTCCATGCAGGACTTCGTCAACCAGACGGGTGCGGACAACTTCACGCACGTGGCTGACGAGAGCGGTGCCATCTGGGCCGGCTTCGGCGTGACGGGCCAGCCGGCCTTCGCGCTCATCGACGACGACGGCACGGTCGAGCTGGTGTTCGGTCGGCAGGGGGCCCAATCCCTCACCGCCGCCGCCGAGCGGCTGCTCGGGACCTGACGTCATGCTGGAGGTCCCCTGGGCGTTCGCCCTCGCCGCCGGCATGGCCGCAGCGCTCAACCCGTGCGGGTTCGCGATGCTGCCGGCCTACCTCACCTACTTCGTCGGAACCGGCGAGGAGGGCGCCGACCAGGGGCGCAGCATCACCCGCGCGCTGATGGTGAGCCTCGTGCTCACCGCGGGCTTCGTGCTCGTGTTCGGGGTGTTCGGTCTGATCACCACACCGTTCGCCATCTCGATCGAGGAGCACCTGCCATGGGTGACGATCGTGATCGGCATCGCCTTGGCGATCCTCGGTGTGGCGATGCTGGCCGGCAAACAGGTGATGCTGTCGGTACCGAAGATGGGTGCCGGCGGCGGCCGTGAGCTGCCGTCGATGTTCCTCTTCGGCATCTCCTACGCCGTCGCCTCGCTCAGCTGCACGATCGGCCCGTTCCTTGCGGTGACCACGTCGACGTTCCGCTCGGCCAACTACGCCTCGGGCGTGCTCGCCTTCGTCACCTACGGCCTCGGCATGGGCTTGCTGATCAGCATCCTCACGCTCGCCGTGGCGCTGGCGCAGACGTCGGTCGTCACGACGATCCGCAAGGCGCTGCCGTACGTGACCCGGGTCTCGGGCGTGCTGCTCGTGCTCGCCGGGCTCTACGTCGCCTGGTACGGATGGTGGGAGGTGCGCACTCTGCGGGGCGACTTCTCCGACGACCCGATCGCCGGGGTCGGCGAGGACGTCCAGCAGTGGGTCACACAGCAGATCAACGACATCGGAGCGACGACGCTCGCCTGGTGGTTCGGTGGTGCGCTCGTGGTCGCCTTCGGTGCGTCGGTGGCGCTCAGGCGCCGTCGGAAGGACCGTCAGGACGACGAGGAGCTCGCACCGTCAGCACCGGTGTCGGTGGGATCGACCTCGGAAGCCTGAGCCGCCAGCGGTCACCGTCGACGACGGCCCCCAGTGGACGAGGATCCCGAGCCTGGCCCCGGACCACCACCCGGGGAGCGGACGTTGGGCCGGTTCCGTCGGGGCGGTCTCGCGTAGGGTCCGGCCGTGCTCACTCCGGCTGACGACTATCCGATCCACCAGACGGCGGATCCGGTCGCCCACCCGTCGAGTGGCGATCGGAACCACTACGACCGGTACTTCTTCAACGGGCACACCCGGGACGGCTCGTTGTTCTTCGCCGCGGCGATGGGCTTCTACCCGAACCGGCAGGTGGTCGACGGCGCGTTCAGCGTCGTGCACGACGGGGTGCAGCGCTCGGTGCTCGCCTCGGGTCGCATACCGCTCGATCGGCAGCAGACGTCGGTCGGCCCCGTGCGCATCGAGGTCGTCGAGCCGTTGCGGGTACTCCGCCTCGTCGTCGACGATCGGGACGGCGGAATCCAGGCCGACCTCAGGTACACCGCCAGGTCGGCGGCGTGGCAGGAGCCCAGGTTCACCCGCCACGCTCATCACACCCGGCTCACGATGGACTACACGCGGCTCACGCAGTGGGGACGGTGGTCGGGCTGGATCGAGGTCGACGGTGAGCGACACGAGATCACCCCGGCGGAGTTCGTCGGCGTGCGGGATCGTTCCTGGGGAATCCGCTCGGTGGGCGAGCCCGAAGGAGGCGTGCCCCCGTCGGGCCTACCGCAGTTCTACTGGCTCTGGGCTCCGCTGCACTTCGACGACCGGTGCGTGCACTTCGCCTTCAACGACAGCGCCGGCGGCATCCCCTGGTACTCCTCCGGTGTCGTGCTGCCCGATGTGGGGGACGGTCCGACGTGGGGTCCCGATGCTCCGGGGGAGGAGATGGGCCGCGCCCGTCCCGACGTGGTCTGGAGGCCGGGGACCCGCCGTGCCGACCGGGCCCGGCTCAGCATGGAGCCCTGGCGCGACGCGCCCTTCGAGATCGAGCTGGAGCCACTCGTCGAGTTCCAGATGCGCGGCGTCGGCTACTTCCACCCCGAGTTCCGCCACGGCTCGTGGATCGGTGAGCAGGCCGTCACCCACGACACCGTGACCCTGGCCGAGCTCGACCCGCTCGAGTTCGACAACCTCCACATCCAGGCGGTCGTCCGGGCCCGTCTCGGCGATCAGGTCGGCGTCGGCGTGCTCGAGCAGCTGGTGATCGGACCCCACGAACCATCGGGCTTCCAGGGTCTCGCAGACGGCGCCTGAGAAAGATCTCGAAGAAACCTCGCGACGAATCCGCGACTGGACGCGTCCTCCCCCCGGAACGTCGAAGCACGCAGGAGGACACATGTTGCTCGCGGTGGAGCTCACCCAGGGGATCGAGGAAGCGTGGGCAGACGTCGCCGCCTTCGTCCCGAAGCTGGCGGCCGCCGTCGCCGTGCTGGTCATCGGGTGGCTCATCGCACGGGCGATCCGTCGGATCGTCGCGACCGCGCTCGGCCGCGTCGGCTTCGACGCCATGGTGGACCGCAGCGGGCTCGGCGAACCGCTCGCCAAGGCCGGGTACGACAACGCGAACCGGCTGATGGCCACGGTGGTCTTCTCCGGCGTGATGTTGATCGTGCTGCAGATGGCGGTCGGCGTGTTCGGCGACAGCGCCGTCCAGAGCGCCTTCGACGGGATGATCGCGTTCATCCCCCGCTTGTTCGTGGCGCTGATCATCGTGGTCCTCACCGGCGTCGTCGCCAACGCCGTCGCCACGCTGGTGAGGCCCGCGGTGCACCACCTCGACTTCGATGGGCGGATCGTGCAGGTCGCCACCGTGGCGGTCTGGGTGATCGGTGGATTCGGCGCCCTCGACCAGCTCGATGTCGCCCCGGTCGTGGTCGACACCCTGTTCCAGGTCCTGGTCGCCAGCCTCGGCCTCATCATCGTCATCAAGTTCGGCGTGGGTGGGATCTGGGCCGCCCGCGATCGCTTCTGGCCGAGGGTCTACGACGCCATCGGGTCGGCTGAGGAGCGCCCTGCTGTCCGGCGTGACGACGCCGATCTCATCGGTGTCACGGATCGTCGGCCCTGAACGGGAGCGGAGCCTGAATCCACCCGCAGGTTCCACTTCCGCTTCGGGCGGCGTCGCCCCACCGGCCTCGGCCGGTGGGGCGGTGTCGCGCATCGACGCGCTCGTCGTCGAGCACGGCGACGCCGTCTACCGCCTCGCCCGCTCGGTCGTGCGCGACCCCGCGCTGGCCGAGGACGTCACCCAGGACACGATGATCCGGGTGTGGGAACGTCTCGACACCTTCCGGGGTGACGGGTCGGTCCGGGGTTGGATCCTCCGCATCGCCCACAACACCGCCATCGCGACGCTGCGGCGGGTCCGGGATCAGGCGACGGATCCGAACCTGCTCCCAGACCGCGCCGAAGCCATCGGCGTGGCCCGACGGGTCGAGGGGTACCTCGCCGTCGACGAGCTCGACGAGGCCCTCGGCCGACTCGATGACATCAGCCGCTCGCTCGTGGTCCTCCGCGAGGTCGAGGGGCTCAGCTACCAGGAGATCGCCGACGTGCTCGAGATCAGCGTGCCGGCGGTCAGGACCAGGCTCATGCGGGCGCGCCGAGTGCTGACCGACGTGTTGGAAGGGTGGCGGCCATGAAGCGCCCCCGTTGGCTCCACCCCCGTCGCTCCCAACTGGCGAGGTGGCTCGAGACCGGTGAGTCGGAGTGGATCACCGCGCACGTCGAGGACTGCTCCCGCTGCGCCGCCGTGATCGAGGAGCTGGCCGGGGCGGCGTCGGGCGACGACGCGCTGGGCGGGATGCTCCGCGAGGCGCTGGCCCCACCGGTCGGCCTCGGTGATCGTGTGAGCGAGGAGGTCGCTCGGCGGGTCGAGGAGCGTGAGCGCACCCGCCGCGACCTCCAGCTCCTCGGAGAGATGTTCGGCATCGGGATCGAGACGGCCAGGAGCGTGCTCGCGCCGCCACCCGAACCAGAGGAAGGAACCGAATCGTGAACGAGTGGATCGCAGCTGCCATCGCCCTGGGCGTCGGCCTGGTGCTCGCGACCGTGGTGAGTCGGGTGACGAGGAGGACGCTGATCACCGCCCGCGGCGGCCGGCTGGAGCAGCTCGCCGCGCCGGTGGCGAGCCTGGTGTTCTCGCTCCTGCTCGTGGCCACCCTCGTCACCGCGCTCGGGATCGTGAACCCCGACTCGTTGGAGGAGATCCCGGACGACCTGGTGGCCTACCTACCCCGGTTCCTCGCCGCCGTGATCGTGATGGTCGGCGGCAACATCGTGAGCGGCCTCGCCTCGACGGCGGTCTCCCGGGCGGCCGCCGGGAGCGGAGCGGAGCGCTCCGCTCCTGCGGTCGTGCGGTACGCGATCCTCGCTGCGACGTTGATCCTCGCCGCCGACCAGCTCGGCGTCGACACGACCATCATCACGCTCGCCGCGGCGGCGCTGCTCTTCGGCGTCGCCGCCGCCGGGGCGATGCTGATCGGCTTGGGGGGTCGCGAGGTCGCGGCGGAGATCGCCGCCGGCCGCGCGTGGCGCCAGGTGCTCACCCCGGGCGACGAGGTGACCATCGGCGAGCACACCGGGCGCATCGTCGAACTGCACTCGGCCGCCGTCGAGCTGCAGGTCGGCGACGATCGGGTCTTCATCCCGCACCGTCGCCTCCTCGAGCGCGGCGTCACGGGGGCAGCCGTCGGCGAACCGGACCCCGACGCCTGACCGCTGATCGGATCGCCACGTGTCCGCTCCTTGTCTACATGTATTCTACTTGTATGACTACGGGGGCGGTCGAGCTGGTGATCATCGGGATCGCCTCCTTCCTGACCGCCGTGCTGTCCGCGGTGGCCGGGCTCGGCGGCGGCCTGATCCTGCTCGTGGTGCTCGCTCAGTTCTTCACCCCGCTCGTCGCGATCCCGCTCCAGAGCGCCATCCAGTTCGCGGCCAACGGCTCGCGGGCGATCCTCGTCCGAGGCGACATCTCGTGGCCCGCCGTGGGGTGGTCGACCCTCCTCGTGTTGCCGGGCAGCCTGCTCGGCGTGCGACTGGCGACGGCGCTGCCGACCGACGTGCTCCGCGTCCTGCTCGCACTGTTCGTGCTCGTGGTGGGGTGGCGGCCGTCGCTGCTGCGGTGGCGAGGCGGTCGTCCGCTGCCGGCCCGCGCCATGGCGCCGGTGGGCGGGGTCGCCGGGTTCATCAACGCCACCGTCGGGGCGAGTGGTCCGTTCACCGCCCCCTTCTTCAAGGCGGTCACGGCCGGCCACGTCGCATACGTGGCGACCTCCGCGGCGAGCCAGGTGATCGCCCACACGGCGAAGCTGACGGCCTACCTGTTCGCCGACTTCTCGCTCCTCGACCACCTCGACGTGATCGCCGTGGGGGTGGTCGCCGTGACCCTCGGGAGCCGGGTGGGGACGAACCTGCTCGGCCGGGCCGAGCCGGCGCAGCTGGAGACCGTCTTCCGGGTCGTGCTCACCGCGCTCGCGCTCCGGCTCATCGTCGGCGCCGTGTGGTGACGCAGCTCAACCCCTGGCGAGGGTGCGCTGCAGCTTGGCGTAGAGCGAGTCGAAGAGACCGGCGACCTCGGCCGCCTTGTACCCCCACCAGTGGATCGGGGTGCCATCGGCCAACGCCTCGCTGAGCACGACGCGATTCGGCAGGTGCGGCTCCCAGATGGCCCGCTTGCCGACCAGGCCCCGGAGCTCGTCGACCTGGCGGAACGCTTCGGATCCCCGCGCCGGGACCTTGTTGAGGACGACGCCGCCGACGACGATGTCGATGCCGAGCTCCTCGTTGAGCTCGTCGAGACGACGCTCGACCCCGGCGATGCCACGCACCGACAGCGCCGACGGCTCGGTGACGAGCAGCACCATGTCGGCGATGGCCAGCGCCGCCGACGAGATGCGTCCGAGCGACGGGGCGCAGTCGATGAACACGAGGTCGTAGTCGTCGACGACGCCCTCCATCGCGCTGCGGAAGCGGGCGATGTGATCGACGTTGACGTGGTCGGCCTCACGCTGGGCGAGCGTCGGATCCGACGGGACGACGTCGACCTCGAGCCCCCACCCACTCGGATGGACCGCATCGGCCAACGAGCCGCGACGGCCGTCGCTGAAGACGTCGGCGGTGGTCCGCCCGTCCTCGATCTCGCCGGGCCGCAGGCCCCACGTGGCGTTCGCGCTCGGATCGAGATCGATCACGAGGGCGGTGTCGCCGGCCGCTTGCGCCGCGCTGGCCAGACCCAACGTCACCGTCGTCTTGCCGACGCCACCCTTGGAGTTGATGACCGCAACCGTCTTGGTCATGGCACCAGGGTGGCAGAAACCGGACACGCAGCCCGTGATGAGGTCCGCGGCGACGGGTCGCAGCGGCTGCGGGGCTAGGGTCCGCGTCGTGGCGGACGGCGGGAGGACGAGGGATGAGCGCGGCGGCTCGGCTCGTCGCCCTCCCGGGACCGCGCCCCTCCCCGGATGGTGGTGGCGCCTGGGCGTCGGTGCTCGCCGTCTCGTCGCGCTCGCCGTCGTCGTGGCGGTGGTCGGGGCCGTCGCGTTCGGCGTGGGGAGCCTTCGGCGCGGGGACGACCGGACCGAGGCCGAGCGCTTCGTCGCCGGGCTCCCTGACGATCGGGTCGCGCTCTGGGACGCGGTGGCCGAGTGCGAGTCCACCGGCGACTGGACGTCGGTCAACGACCCCTTCTACGGCGGGCTCCAGTTCACCATCGACTCGTGGCAGGAGGTCGGTGGGCTGGGTCGAGCCGACCAGGTGCCCCGAGAGGAGCAGATCATGCGCGCCGAGTTCCTCCTCGAGCTGCAGGGGTGGGATGCGTGGCCGGTCTGCTCCGCCCAGCTCGGACTCGGCTGAGGTCCTCGGCTACTCGGCCACCTCGACGACCGCACGCTCCTCGTCGACCCGCGGGTTCCGCTCGGCTCCGGTCAGCTCGAACAACCGGTCGATCTCGGCGATGTGGAGATCGACGAGGCCCTGCAGATCCGGGATGAGGTCACGATCGGCGACGAGGCCGAAGTCGAGCTGGTCCTCGTAGCTGTGCACCGTGATGTTCAGGCCGACCCCGTTGGTGATCGTCGAGACCGGGATGTAGTTCTCGAGCTTCGCGCCGGCGAAGTACAGCGGCTTGCGGGGACCGGGCACGTTCGAGATGACCACGTTGATGGGGAGCGTCACCCGGCTCGACAGGCGAGCGACGAGGCGCACCGCTGCGGTGGCCACAACCGGCGATGTGTAGTCGGTCGCCTCGGCGATCGTGTCGGCGGGGACCAGGTCCATCTGGCGCTTGGCGTCGGCCATGGCGTCACGGCAGCGGGCGACGCGCTCGAGGGGGTCGTCGCAGTCGGTCGGGAGCTCGGCGACGATCGCAGACACCCGGTTGGTCCACGGATCGTCCTCTTCGCCCGTCCGGATCGACACCGGCACCATCGCCTGCAGCGGGCCTTCGGGGAGCTCGTCCCGCGCGAGCAGGTACTCGCGCAGGGCACCGGCGCAGACGGCCATGACGACGTCGTTGACCGTGCCACCGGTGGCGTCCTTGAGCGTCTTGATGTTCGACAACCGCTCCTTGCGGAGGGCGAAGCGACGATGGGGTCCGACCGGCTGGTTCCACGGCGTCGGCGGGGCCTGGACGGGAGGCAGCGACACGTTGCGCAGCTGGGACCTGACCGACTCGGCGTCCTCGGAGCGTCCGATGGCGGCGGTCAGCATCTTGCGGGACTGCTTGGCGATGTCGCCGACGCTGCCGAGCCCGGCCGACTCGGCGATGTCGCGGAGCAGGCGGAGCTGGAATCGCGTCGCCCGCAACGGGTTCGCGGCCAGGTTCCCCACGGCTCGGCGGAGCAGGTCACCGTCGCTCGGGATCTCGTCGGGCTCCCACTCCACGTCGTCGAACGGCCAGGGGGCATCCGGTGTGTCGCTGTTGATCAGCTGCATCATGATCACGCCCGACGCGCCGTCGATCGTGGCGTGGTGGAACTTGGTCAGCAGCCCCCAGCGATCGCCCTCGAGACCGTCGAAGACGTAGACCTCCCAGAGGGGGTGGTTGCGGTCCATCGGCCGGCCGATGATGCGGGCGACCTGTTCGGCGAGTTGCTGGTCGTTGCCCGGTCGGGCGAGTCCGATCTGGCGGACGTGGAAGTCGAGATCGAAGTCGGGGTCAGCGATCCAGTACGGGTGGTCGAGTCCCATCGGGACCTCGACGACGCGACGACGGAACGGCTCCAGGTGACCGACCAGCGAACCGAAGCGCTCCCTGACGACCTGGTACGGGTCGAACTCGGGAGTGGGGCGTTCGTAGATGCTGAGCCCGTTGACGTGCCCGTAGGTCGTCGAGGTCTCCATGTACAGGAACGAAGCATCGAGGCCGGTCAGCTGCTTCATGTCGGGAGTCCCCTCGTCGTTCGGGCACAATCTTCGCCGAACGTGCCCTCCCGTGCGAGCCACTCATGGCCGCAGCGGACCGAGCACCTCGTCGTCGTGCTCGCCGAGGCCGGGCGCGGGGCGGTCGGGGCGAGGCTCGTGGCCGTCCCGATCGCGGAACGGTGAGCGGACCTGGCGGATGCGTCCCTCGGTCGGATGATCGACCACGGGGAACATCCCGACCGTCTCGAGGTGCTCGTCGTCGAGCAGGTCGGCCGGGTGGGCGACCGGCGAGCACGGGATGTCGGCCTCGTTGATGGCGGCCACCCACTCGGCGGTGGTCCGGGCGGGGAGGCCGTCGGCGAGTGCCTGGTAGAGCTCGCCGACCCGGCCCGCCCGCTCGACCGGCTCGGCCACCCACCGTGCCTCGGCGAGATCGTCCCGACCGAGCAGCCGCAGCATCCGCTGCCAGTGACCGGTGTCGTAGGGCAAGACGCCGAGGAAGCCATCGGCGGTGCGGTACGGACGCCGACCGGGGTCGACGACGCGGGCGTAGCCGACCGGGCCGAGGGGCGGCTCGAAGCTGTGTCCCGAGAGGTGCTCGCTCAGGAGGAACGAGACGATGCTCTCGAACATCGGTGCCTCGATCCGCCGGCCGGCACCGCCGTTGCGCTCCTTGTTGACGAGTCCGGCGAGGACGGCGATGGCGAGGTGGAGCCCGCCGACCTTGTCGCACACGACGCTGGGCACGTACTGCGGCTCGCCGCCCGCGGGTCCGGCCATCAGCCCGGCGAAGCCCGAGGCGGCCTGGACGACGTCGTCGTAGGCCGGGCGGTCCTTGTCGGGCCCGTCTTGGTCGAAGCCGGGGGAGCGGACGTACACGAGGTGTGGGTGACGTTCGCTCACCTCGTCGAGTCCGAGTCCGAGCCGATCGGCCGCTGCGGGCCGCATGTTGTGCACCAGTACGTCGGCTGAGGCGAGGAGGCGGTCGAGCGCATCGCGCCCGTCGTCGCTCTTGAGGTCGAGGGTGATCGAGCGCTTGTTCCGGTTGAAGCCGAGGAACGTCGCACCGAGATCGTCGGAGCGTCCCGGCCGGGCGTAGCGGAGGAGATCGCCGGAGGGCGTCTCCACCTTGACCACGTCGGCGCCGAGGTCCCCCAGGATCTGGGTGCCGTAGGGGCCGAGGATGATGGTCGTCAGGTCGACGACCCGCACTCCGTCGAGCAGATCGAGCATCCCGGGAAGGTATCCCGGCATCGGCGGCGCGGCAGACTCCCACCATGTCGGTTCCGGTCCTGCTCGGTCTCCCCTTCGACGGTGCGTCGTCCTTCCTGCGTGGACCCGCGGAGGCGCCGGCTGCGATCCGCCGCGTGCTCCACGCCGGGTCGGCGAACTGGTCGACGGAGCGGGGCATCGACCTGGACCCGGAGCTCGGTCGGTGGCGCGATGCCGGGGACCTCGACGTGCCGGACGGGTCGGCGGCCGCGGTCGAGCAGATCCGAACGGCGGCTGGTGAGCTCGATGCCCCGCTGGTCGCCATCGGGGGGGACCACCTCGTCACCTACCCACTGGTCTCCGCGCTCGCCGCCCGACATCCGTCGCTCACGATCCTGCACGTGGACGCCCACCCCGACCTCTACGACGAGCTCGACGGCGACCGGCTCAGCCACGCCTGTCCGTTCGCCCGGATCATGGAGGGAGGCCTCGCCCAGCGGCTCGTGCAGTTCGGGATCCGGACGGCGACCGCGCATCAACACGAGCAGGCCGAGCGCTTTGGCGTCGAGACCCACACCGCCAGCGGATGGGACGGTCGCCTCCCCGACGTGCACGGCGACGTGTACGTCACCATCGACGTCGACGGACTCGACCCGGCGTTCGCCCCGGGCGTGTCCCACCACGAGCCGGGTGGATTGACGACGCGGCAGGTCCTCGGTCTGGTCCACCAGGTCGCCGACGCCGACGGGGTGCGACTCGTCGGCGCCGACGTGGTGGAGGTCAACCCGCGCCGCGACCACCACGACATGACCGCCATGCTCGGCGGCAAGCTCGTGAAGGAGCTGCTCGGCGCGATGGTCGAGCAGCGCTGACACCCGGCTGGGGCCCCGCGGCCCCAGCCTCCTCCCGAGGTCCCCGCCCTGACGGGCTGCGGCCGGGCCGTGTGCCGGGCGCTCAGTCGTCGACGAAGTCGGTGATCGGGGGGCAGCTGCAGACCAGGTGGCGGTCGCCGTAGGCCTGGTCGATGCGGCTCACCGGAACCCAGTACTTGTCCTTCCGCAGACCCGGGACCGGGTAAGCGGCCTCTTCCCGGCTGTAGGGGTGGGTCCACTCGGCGCCGAGGAGGTCCTCGGCCGGGTGCGGGGCGTTGGCCAGCGGGTTGTCGTCTGCCGGCCATTCGCCCGACTCGACCCGGCGGATCTCGTCGCGGATGGCGATCATGGCGTCGCAGAACCGGTCGAGCTCGGCCTTCGATTCCGACTCGGTCGGCTCGATCATCAGTGTGCCGGCGACCGGGAACGACATCGTCGGGGCGTGGAAGCCGTAGTCGATGAGCCGCTTGGCGATGTCGTCGACGCTGGCGTGGTCCTTGAGCGGCCGGGTGTCGATGATGCACTCGTGGGCGACGAGCCCGTCGCGTCCGGTGTAGAGCACCTCGTAGTGTCCCTGCAGCCGGTGGGCGACGTAGTTGGCGGCGAGCACGGCGTGCCTGGTCGCCTCGGTCACGCCCTCGGCTCCCATGAGGCGGATGTACGCCCACGGGATCGGGAGGATGCCGGCCGAGCCCCACGGGGCGGCGGCGATGGCGCCGGGGCCGGTCGCCGGGCCGGCCTCGGGGACCAACGGGTGGTTCGGCAGGAACGGGGCGAGGTGCGCCCGCACGCCGATCGGACCGACGCCGGGACCGCCACCGCCGTGGGGGATGCAGAACGTCTTGTGGAGGTTCAGGTGCGAGACGTCGGCGCCGAAGTGGCCGGGCCGGGCGACGCCGACGAGGGCGTTGAGGTTGGCGCCGTCGACGTAGACCTGGCCCCCGGCGTCGTGGACCATGCCGCACAGCTCGGCGACCGTCTCCTCGTAGACCCCATGGGTCGACGGGTAGGTGATCATCACGCCGGCCAGCTCGTCAGGATGGGCTTCGATCTTGGCCCGGAGATCGTCGAGGTCGACGTTGCCCTCGTCGTCGCAGCGCACGACGCCGACCGTGAGGCCGGCCATGACTGCGCTGGCGGCGTTGGTCCCATGGGCGGACTCGGGGATGAGGCAGAGCCGGCGGGCGTTGTCGCCCCGGTCCTCGTGGTAGCGGCGGATCGCCAGCAGTCCGGCGAGCTCGCCCTGGCTGCCCGCGTTGGGCTGCAGCGACACGGCGTCGTAGCCGGTGACCTCGGCGAGCCAGGTCTCGAGGTCGCCGATGAGCTGCTGATAGCCCGCGGCGGCATCGAGCGGAGCGAAGGGATGCAGCCCGGCGAACCCGGGCAGCGAGATGGGCTCCATCTCGGTCGTGGCGTTGAGCTTCATCGTGCACGAGCCGAGGGGGATCATCGCCCGGTCGAGGGCCACGTCGCGGTCGGAGAGCTTGCGCAGGTAGCGCAGCATGTCGGTCTCGGATCGGTGCTGGTGGAAGACGGGGTGGTCGAGGAACGTCGAGCTGCGACGCAGCTCGATCGGGATCGTCGCTTCGGCTGCGGCGGGGACCTCGCCGCCGCCGAGCGCTTCGACGACGGCGCTGAGCTCGGCGTCGGTGGTGGTCTCGTCGCAGGCCACACCGACGTGGTCGGCATCGACCCGACGCAGCTCGACGCCGCGCTCCCGAGCGGCCTCGACGACGGCATCGGCTCGGCCCAGGACCCGGAGCGTGAGGGTGTCGAACCAGCGGTCGTTGACGATCTCCACGCCGGCGGTGCGGACCGCAGCGGCGAGGCGGTTGGTGGACTCGTTGACCTCGGTCGCGATGCGGGTCAGGCCCTCGGGGCCGTGCCACACGGCGTACATGCCGGCGGTGACGGCCAGGAGCACCTGGGCCGTGCAGATGTTGGAGGTGGCCTTCTCGCGGCGGATGTGCTGCTCGCGGGTCTGGAGCGCGAGGCGAAGCGCCGGGCGGTCGGCGCCGTCGACCGACACGCCGACGAGGCGACCGGGCAGCGTCCGGCGGTGCGCCTCGGTCGTAGCGATGTAGCCGGCGTGCGGGCCGCCGTAGAACAGCGGGACACCGAAGCGCTGGGTGGAGCCGACGACGATGTCAGCGCCGAGCTCACCGGGGGGAGTGAGCAGGGTCAGCGCCAAGGGGTCGGCGGCGACGACGGCGAGTCCGCCGGCGGCGTGGACCTGCTCGATGATCGGCGTCGGATCTGCGATCTCGCCCGACGAGCCCGGGTACTGGATCAGCACGCCGAACACGTCGGTGTCGATCTCGTTGCCGAGCTTCGCGACCCGGACCTTGAGGCCGAGCGGCTCGGCGCGGGTGCTGACCACGTCGATGGTCTGCGGGTGACAGTCGGCGTCGACCAGGAACGTGTCGCTCTGTGCCTTCGACGCCCGGCGGGCCATGGTCATCGCCTCGGCTGCTGCGGTGCCCTCGTCGAGCAGGGAGGCGTTGGCGAGCGGGAGGCCGGAGAGGTCGGCGACCGCGGTCTGGAAGTTCAGCAGCGCCTCGAGGCGGCCCTGCGAGATCTCCGGCTGGTAGGGCGTGTAGGCGGTGTACCAGGCCGGGTTCTCGAGCAGGTTCCGACGGATCACTGGCGGGGTGATCGTGTCGTGGTAGCCGAGGCCGATCATCGGCCGGCGGACGACGTTGCTGGCCGCCAGCTCGGCCAGCTCGGCGGCCACCTCCCGCTCGCTCGCCGCGGGTGGGAGCGCCGGGACGTAGCCGTCACGGATCGAGTCGGGGACCACGGTCGCGATCAGCTCGTCGAGCGATGAGTAGCCCAGCGCCGCGATCATCTCGGCGACGTCGCCGTCGCGGGGTCCGATGTGGCGGTCGGCGAACGTGGTCTCGCCCGGGCGTGCGGACATGGCTGGCACCTCTCACGGCTCGTGGGTTGGTGCCCCCGCTGTCCGGTGACCTGAGAGCGTTCGGTCGCCGAAGCGACCCTCCCCCGTCGGTGGGGCCGGGCGAACCCGACCCGCTCTCCAGCGGTGCCTGCCCCGTGCGGTCCGGGTGCCTGAGAGATTCCGGGGCGGTTGCTCCTTCGGCGCCCACTCGAGGTGGGTCTCTCCCGCACGATGTCGATGGCGAGCTTCACGGTACCGTGCCGCACGTGCTGCCCCCCAGCTTCTCCCGGCTCACGAACGGTGGGTTGTCGGCGCGTTGGGCGCGATGAGCGACCCACTCGTCGCGCTGACCGTGGCCGGTGCCGATCCCGCCGGCGGCGCCGGCCTCGCCGCCGACCTCCGCACGTTCGCCTCCCTCGGCGCCCACGGCACCTTCGCCCTCACCGTGGTGACGGCGCAGGACACCACCGGGGTGCACCGCGCGCTGCCGCTGCCGACCGATCTCGTCGTCGATCAGATCGCCTCCGTCACCGGCGATCTCACCGTGGTTGCGGCCAAGACCGGTCTCCTGCTGGTGCCCGACACGGTTCGGGCCGTCGCCGTCCTGGCGAGGGATGGGCTGCTGCCCGACCTGGTCGTCGACCCGGTCCTCGCCGATCGGCACGGCCGCCCCCTCGCCGGTGACGAGCTGCTCGCTGCCTACCGTGACGAGCTGCTGCCGGCCGGTCGGATCGTCACCCCGAACGTGCACGAGGCCCGACTCCTCACCGGACTGCCGGTCGAGGACGCCGCCGGGATGGGAGACGCCGCCATGGCGCTCGTCGAGCTCGGTGTCGAGGCGGCGATGATCACTGGAGGTGCGCTTCCAGGTGCCGATGTGATCGATGTGATCTGCTACGCCGGAGAGGTGACCGAGCTCCGACGCCCCCGACTCGACACCGTGAACGACCATGGCAGCGGCGACACGTTGTCGTCCGCCCTCGCGGTGCGCCTCGGAGCCGACGACGACGTGCTCACCGCGGTCCGCACCGCGGTCGATGTCGTCGACGCCGCGTTGCGAGGTGGAGCCGAGTGGCGGCTGGGCGCCGGCCACGGCCCGCTCGACCAGCTGGGGTGGAACCGATGAGCCCGAGGCGCGTCGTCGTCATCGGTGGCGGCATCGTCGGCCTCTCCACGGCTCACCGGCTGACCGAGCGGTGGCCCGAGGCCACCGTGACCGTCTTGGAGAAGGAGCCGGAGCTCGCGCTGCACCAAACCGGTCGCAACTCCGGCGTCATCCACTCCGGGCTCTACTACGTGCCCGGCTCGCTCAAGGCCCGGACCTGCCGTCAGGGTCGGGCGGAGCTCATCGAGTTCTGCGAGCGGCACGACGTCGACTTCGAGTTGTGCGGCAAGGTCGTCGTCGCCACCTCCGAGGACGAGATCACCCGCCTCGACGAGCTCGAACGTCGCGGCGGCGAGAACGGTGTGAGCTGCGAGCGCATCGGCGCCGACCGCCTGCGCGAGATCGAGCCGCACGCTGCCGGCATCGCCGCCCTCCACGTCCACGACACCGGCATCGTCGACTACGTCGGGATGTGCGCCAAGCTCGCCGAGCTGGTCGGCGAGGCCGGGGGTGAGGTCCGCACCGGCTCGCCCGTGACCGGGTTCCGCTCGGTCTCCGGCGGCAGCGTCGTCGAGGCCGGCGGTGACGAGCTCGAGGCCGACCTGGTCGTCAACTGCGCCGGCCTCCACTCCGACCGCATCACCGCGCTGTCGGGCCAGACGAGCCCGGCAGCGATCGTGCCCTTCCGCGGCGAGTACTACGAGCTCGAGCCCCACGCCCGCCACCTGTGTCGCACGCTGATCTACCCGGTGCCCGATCCGGCGTTCCCCTTCCTCGGGGTCCACGTCACGAAGATGATCGACGGCGGCGTCGAGTGCGGCCCGAACGCCGTGCTCGCCCTCGCTCGCGAGGGATACCGCTGGCGTGACGTCGACCACCGCGATCTGTGGGAGGTGCTCTCCTCACCGGCGTTCCGGGTGCTCGCCCGGAAGTACTGGCGCACCGGGATGGGTGAGATGTGGCGGTCCGCCTCGAAGCGGGCGTTCGTCAAGGCGCTCCAGAAGCTCGTGCCCGAGCTCCAGGTCGGCGACATCGTCGCTGCGCCTGCTGGCGTCCGGGCCCAGGCCCTCGCCCCCGACGGCGCCCTCCTCGACGACTTCGCCTTCGCCGAGAGCGACCGCGTGGTCAACGTCGTCAACGCCCCGTCTCCGGCTGCGACCGCGGCGCTGGCCATCGGCTCGATGATCGTGGACCGTGCCGCCGACCGAGTCGCCTGAGCTGAGTTGTCGCCCGGGCGTGGGTCCCGAAGGCCCACGCCTCCTCTGCAGGTCCTCGCCGCTGAACCGGCCGCGGCGGGACGGTGCTGGCAGCAGGCGGGCCGGTCAGATCGCAGCGACCGCGGCGATCACCTCGTCGAGCTCGGGATAGTCCGCCAGCGTCCGGCCTTCGTAGCGGTAGCGGAGCTGCAGGTCGCCGTCGATCACGACGACCCCGGGTAGCGCCAGCACGTCGCCGGTGATCTTCCCCGGTCGGGCGTGGCGCACGCTCGCCACGTAGCGGCCGAGCGTGGACGGCACGAGGTACTGCCACGGCCTCATCCGCCGGAAGCGCAGCGCACCTTTCAGTGATTCCTCCGGATCGACGAGCAAGGGGTAGGTGACCCCGTCGTCGTCTCGGAGCTCGTCGGCCTGGAAGTCGGCGCCCTTGGAGACGCCGATGACGTCGGCGCCGAGTGCCGACAGTTCGTCACGTCGCTCCTGCAACTGCAGCAGCATCACCCGACAGGGCGCTCAGCCGAAGTAGCGGGGGAGCGCGACGACCGTCGTGCGCTCGATCAGGTCGCCGAGGGGGACGGCCTCGCCGTCGGGCGTGAGGAGATCGAGGGGTGGGAGCCGGTCGCCGAGCTGCATTCGGGCGAAGGTAGCCCGCTCGCGAGTCGGCAACGGCTCCAACCTCCGGCGCAGCGATGGCCGAGACATCGGACGATCAGCCGTCTGCTCGCGGGTCGGGAACGCGACGATCGTCAGGCACACTTGGAGGCATCGCCCCCCACAGCCCCGACGACGCCGTCGCCGACGTCCTGGCCGAGGAGCGGAAGCGCCTCGCCCGGGTCCTCACCGTCCATCGCGGACAGCTCGACGGCGCGCGCCGCCTCGCCGAACGCTTGGCCGAGGAGGCCGCCGAGGCGACCGAGGAGGGCATCCGCGACATCTTCGACCCGGACGACGAGGCCGACACCGCCGTCCAGGCCGCCTTCGTCCGCCAGACCGCGGATGCGGCGATGGGCGCGGTGAAGCGCGTGATCGAGCTCGACGAGGCCGGCGAGGCGCTCGCGTTCGGGCACGTCATCGGCGAGGACGGCGAGCGTCTCGACATCGGCCGCATCAGCGTCGTCGACGGCGACGACGTCCTGCTGGTCGACTGGCGAGCGCCGGCGTCGATCCCCTTCTACCGGGCCACCCCGATCGACCGGCTCGGTGTGGAGCGCCGCCGCCACCTGCTCTACGGCGAGGTCGGTGGGCCCGATGACCTCGTCAGCTACTCCGACGAGGTGTTCGACGTCGCCGCGCTGCAGGACGGCCTCGGCCTGCGGGGCGAGGCGGCGATCCTCGCCTCGGTCTCGGCGCCTACCGAGGACCAGATGCGATCGGTCGTGGCGACGATCCAGGCTGAGCAGGACGCCGTCGTACGCGCCCCGTCCAACGGCCCGCTGGTCGTCCAGGGTGGTCCCGGCACGGGCAAGACGGTGGTGGCACTCCACCGCGCTGCCTACCTGCTCTACGACCAGCGGGTGCAGCTGGCCGAGACCGGCGTGCTCGTCGTCGGCCCCAGCACCCAGTTCCTGGCCTACATCTCCGGCGTGCTGCCCTCTCTCGGTGAGTCCGGCGTCGTGTCGGCGACGATCAAGGACCTCTTCCCCGGGGTGCTCATCGGCCCCGAGGATCCGCCGGGGCTCGCCGAGCTCAAGGGCCGCATCGAGATGGTCGAGCTGCTCGCTGCTGCGGTCGCTGATCGCCAGCGGCGGCCGAAGGCCGACCTCGAGCTGCTCTACGGCACGGCGTCGGTCCGCCTCGAGCGCGAACGGCTGGTCGCCATCTACGACCGGGCTCGAACGCAGGCGACCCACAACGGCGGCGCCTACGCGTTCCGACAGAGCCTCATCGAAGAGCTCTGCGCCGCCGTCTACGACCCGACCTTCCCCAACCTCGACGACGCCAGGGAGCACTTCGAAGGGTCGGTCGACCTCGAGCGGTTCTGTCTCCGCCAGTGGCCGACGCTCACGCCGGAGCAGACGCTGAACGACCTGCTGGGCAGCGGCGGTCTGTTGCGATCGGCCGGGAAGCGGGCCGGGCTCGACGCCGCCGCCCTCGCGATGCTCGCCCGGGAACGTTGCCCAGAACGTGAGCTCGACGACCGTCGGCGGAGCCCGGCCGACGTTCCGCTCCTCGACGAGCTCTTCGCCCTGCTCGGTCCCGTCGTGCCCGACGAGGCGCTCGACGACGACGTCAACCGTCGAGATGCGACCGACGAGTTCGAGCTCGCCGAGATCGCGGACGAGGAGATCGACCTCTCGGACGACGATGCGGTGGAGGATCCCGACGCCATCCGGCTCGACGACCCCGACCTCGAGGACGCGGACTTCGACCTGCTGTCCTACGACGAGACCTGGGGTGACCGTGACTGATCGCTCGGGAGCCAACCGCCGATCCGAGTTCGACCGCGTCGTGCGTGCCGAGACGGGGGCGCCGCTGCTCGACAACGACGGCGAGCCGATCACCGAGCTGCACATCTCCCAGGTGGATCGCCTCGCCGAGCAGCAGGCCGCCGTCGCCGAGCTCGCCGCCCGTCAGCGGGCCTGGCGGTACGGCCACGTGATCGTCGACGAGGCCCAGGACCTCACGCCGATGCAGTGGCGGATGCTCGTGCGCCGCGCCCGAGACCGGTCGATGACGATCGTCGGCGACCTCGCGCAGCGCACGCTCGGCCCGGCCGGCCGATGGGAGGACCACCTCCCGCCCGAGCTCGGCGACGTCTCTCACCGCGAGCTCACGGTCAACTACCGCTCACCGGCCGAGGTGAACGAGGTGGCCTCGGCCCTCCTCCGTACGCTCGCCCCCGACCTCACGCCGTCGGCTGCGATCCGGTCGACGGGCGAGGCGCCGACGGTGATGGAGGTCGGCGACGCGGTGGGGGAGCTCGAGACCATCGTGCGAGCCGAGGTCGAGCGGAGCCCCGGTTCCCGGCTCGCCGTGATCGGCATGGACCTGCCCGACCTGTCGGGCCTGGCCGTCCACGCGCTGACGCCGGTGGAGTCGAAGGGTCTGGAGTTCGACTCGGTCGTGCTCGTCGAACCGGCATCGATCCTCGAGGGCACCCACGGCCTGAGCGACCTCTACGTCGCCGTCACCCGGACGACCCAGAGGCTCACGGTCGTGCATCAGCGAGCGCTGCCGGACGTGCTCGCCTCCGCCCTGACCTGACCTCATTCCCTGGCGGGTCCCCGAGCCCCATCGAGCGGTCACACCTCGACGACGCGGACCTCGCCTCTGGTGCCGTCGACTTCGACGAGTGCGCCGTCGGGGATCCGCCTCGTCGCCTCGGTGGCGCTGACCACGCACGGGATGCCCAGCTCGCGCGACACGATCACCGCATGCGAGAGCTCGGCGCCGACGTCGACGACCACGGCGCTCGCGGGCACGAACAGGGGTGTCCACGAAGGATCGGTGATCGGTGCGATGAGCACGTCGCCGGGGCGGAGGGCCGTCGGATCGGACGGATCGGTCACCACCCGGGCCCGGCCCGAGGCGGTGCCCGGGCAGCCACCGATGCCCTCGACGACCGCACCGGCGCCGAGCTGCTCGGTGGTGCGGTCACGTCGCCGCCACGTCGACGAGGACGGTTGATCGCCCTCGAAGAAGAAGGGCGGCTCGACCTCGGCCAGCTGATCCCGCATCCGCCGCCGCTCGGCGATCAGGCTCGAGAAGCCGGCCGGGTCGGCGATGTAGTCGTCCATCTCGGGCTCGAGCAGGAACCAGAGATCGTCGGGCTGGGCGTCGCCGCCCGCCCGCTCGGCGCATCGGCGTCCGAGCTCGTGGGAGGCGAGTCGGAGCTCGTGGATGGCCCGGATCACGGTCGTCTTCGATCGCTCCCGGGCCTGCGACCACAGCTGCGCAGCGGCGAGGGTCTGTCGGAAGTTCCGCCGACGCAACCAGCCGATGCGTGCCTCGGCGTCGGCGGTCGCCGCCTCGCGCTCCTGGGCCAGGCGGGCGTGCTGCACCGCCGGTGCCTGCGGCTCGTCGGCCATCCGCAGTCGGTCGACCAGTGCGAGCGCGAGCTCCGGTTGGGTGCCCCAGGTGTGGCAGGCGGTCTCCCACTCGTTCGGGCCGCGGCACCCGTGCTCGACGAGGAAATCGTCGAACGCGGCGAGGAACGGCGTGGCCGCGGCCTCGCCTCGGAGTCGATCGAGGAGCCCGTCGACGCCGTCGTCGAACGCACCGGTGAGCGTCGCATCTGCGGCGACGAGGCGCCCCAGCTCCCACAGCGCCCAGGAGGGGGCCGCCGACTCGACGTCGCCGATGCCCCCGAGGAGCACGATGTGCAGGCTGCGGTCGCCGAGGCGCCGCTCGCAGAGGTTGGCGAGCGCGCCCACCGGGATCGCGACCGCACCCGACACGAACAGGTGGGTCTCGAACATCCGCTCGAACATCGGCAGGAAGTCCTGGCTGAGCCGGCGGAGTTGCTGATCGCTCGCCTCCGCGGGCGTGGGGAGCGATGCCCGCCAGCGTTCGACCTCGCGCTGGTCGTCGCGCAGCTCCGGCACGTCGGTCGCTCGCAGCACCCGGAGGGTGTGTCGCAAACCTCGGAGGCTGGCGCGCAGGTTCCGATCCGCGGGATGGGACCGGTACGGGGGCACGACGTCGGCGTTGCCCAGGTAGGTCTGATCGACGTCGTCGACCTTCGCGCCGATCATGCGGTGGGCGATGGTGCGCTGCACGGAGAGGTTCAGGTAGGCGTACCCGCCGAAGACCGCCGTGAACGTGTACTCCTGTCCCGCGAAGTCGGCCTCGGTCATCAGTCCGGTGCGGAGCACGGCGCGGCGCATCGCCGCCTCCCCGGCATCGGACGCGACGGACCAGCTCAGTGGAGAGAAGACCTCCGGGTAGACCTCGCCCGCGTTGCCGCGGGTCCACACCGGGAACCGCTCGTTGGCCGGTGACGAGATGTACCGCCCGTCACCGACCGCCACCAGTTCGTCCGGCATCGACCCCTCCTCCTCGGACACCGGGACGCTACCTGCGCGCCGTCCGCCGCTTCCGCATGGCCGGGTAGCGTCCGTCGGCACCGTCGACCGAGGAGCAGCGATGTCCGACGACGCCGAGGAGTTCGGGGCGGAGATGCCCACCGTCCCGAGCGCCGATCCGTCTCTGCCCGGTTCGATCGAGCTGGGGGCCTTCTCGGTCTCGTTGAGCGTCGCGGACCTCGCCGCCTCGCGCAGCTTCTACGAACACCTCGGGTTCGTCGTGACCGGGGGCGACCCTGACGGCGGCTGGCAGATCATGAAGAACGGCGAGTCGACGATCGGGCTGTTCCAGGGGATGTTCGAGGGCAACATCCTCACGTTCAACCCGGGCCTCACGAACCGGATGGAGCTGCTCGAGTCGTTCACCGACGTCCGCGACATCGAGTCCCGACTCGACGACGCGGGCATCGAGCTGGCGCAGCGGGTCGACGCCGACAACGCCGACGGTCCCGGATCGATCGTGCTCACCGATCCGGATGGCAACGTGATCATGCTCGACCAGCACGTCCCCAGGCCGCGTTGATGCCTGGGCGGGCCCTGGGAGCCCCACCCTCCTCCCAGTGTCCTCGGCCTGACGGCCCGTGGCCCGGGCCGTGTCCGACGCCGGCGTGGGTGGTGCGTCAGCGGCGGCGGACCAGCGTGACGCCGTCGCCGATCGTCAGCATCAGGGTGTCGAGGTCGTCGCGTGCAGCGAGAGCGTCGTTGAGCGACCGCAGCGCCTCGGTGTCCGGGTCGGTGATCGACGGATCGATCACGGCACCGCCCCAGAGCACGTTGTCGATGGCGATGACCCCGCCCGGCCGGAGCCGGGGCAGGAGCTCGTCGACGTAGGCGGCATAGCCCGTCTTGTCGGCGTCCACGAAGGCGAGGTCGATGTGGGGGTCGTTGGGCATCGCCCGGAGCGTCGCCAGCGCCGGACCAGTCCGAACCTCGATCCGATCCGCGACGTCGGCCTCCTCCCAGAACCGGCGTCCGACCGCCGGGTACTCCTCGCTGATGTCGCAGCAGACGAGGCGCCCGCCGGGAGCGAGACCACGGGCGATCCAGAGGGCGGACATCCCCGTGAAGGTCCCGACCTCGACGGCCACCTCGGCGCCCAGGATCTCGGTGAGCAGTTGGAGGAACCGACCCTGGTCCTCGCCGATGTTCATGCCGCCGAGCGGGCCGTACCGACGTGCGGTCTCCGCGGCGAGCTCGGCGGCGATTCGATCCCCGTCCGGGTCGCCGTGGGCGAGCACGTAGTCGTGGAGCTCGGCCGATCCGCCCGTCGATCGACTCCCGGCGACCGGGCGGGCCCGTTGCGGTCCGGCGGTCAGCTGACCCGTGAGCCAGCCGTCGACGACCGCGGGATCGGAGTGGGCGGTGAGCGGGAGCACGGCCCGGCCGAAGCCGGCCAGGACCGCCTCGGCCGTCGACGAGCCATCGTGCAGGACGGCGAGCCCGACGCCGTCTCGGGCGAGCAGGTCGCTCGCTCCCCACAGCTCGCGTCCAACCTGTCGGGTGACGGCGTCCGGGTCCTCGACGCCGGTGAGGTCGAGGCGTAGGCCGATGGGGCCGCCGACCTCGTCGAGGTCGGTCGGCAGGTGGGGGGAGGCGTCAGCGCGGACGTCGAGGATTCGGGGGTCGGGAGCCATGTGGATGACCGTATCCGGAGGGGTTGCTCGGTAGCGTTGAGGGGGTGAGTGACGGCGCGCCCTACGACCGATTCGGCATCGATCCCATCGGCACGGCCGGGCACTACGCGCATTTCGTGCTGGTCGAGTGGCGGCTCCCGTGGAAGCGGGACATCTTCGACGACGAGGCCCTCGCCGGCGTCAAGCTGGCCGTCGATCGCGCCGCCGAGCGGGGCGAGCCCACGCGCGTCCTCGGCCTCGTGCCGGGGAGCGGCAGCGGGTCGCCGGCCGGTACCGCCCGCGTCATCCGCTACTCCCACACGGGCTCGAGCTACGCCCGCACCGAAGCCCTGGTCGAGGTCGAGCAGTTCGCCGACACGGTGATCGGCGTCGTCGACGGAGATGACCCGGCACCGCTGCACGATCCGGGTGACGTCCGCGATCTCCTGATCTGCACCCACGGCCGACGCGACAAGCGCTGCGGCGCATTGGGCCTGCAGCTGTTCGAGCGGCTCGCGTCGCGGTGGGACGACGTCCGCGTCTGGCGGATCAGCCACATCGGTGGGCACCACCTCGCGCCAACGGGCATCTCGTTCCCCGAGGGCTGGTTCTGGGGTCACCTCGACGTCGAGGTGTGCGATCAGATCATCCGTCGCACCGGCGACCGGGCCGAGCTCGCCGATCACCTCCGCGGCAACGCCGCACTGCCCCAGGTCGCGCAGATCCTCGATCGCGACGCCTGGGTCGAGCTCGGCTGGCCGTGGACGGGCCGTCCTCGGGCCGCTGAGGTCGAAGAGCTCGACGACGAGCGCACCATCGTGACCCTCGCCCCGCTGCGGGGCGCAGGCTCCCGCTCGGCGATCGTCGGGATCGGCCGTCGGGTACCGACCATGGCCTGCGACTCGGCCTGCGACGACGCCTCGCTCACCACCCCGGAGCTCGCCGTCCTCGATTACAAGTGAGCGAGCCCACCCGGTCGGGTGGGTCCGGCGACCGTCCCACGCTGGTGACGATGGGGTTGGTCTACCTCGGCTTCGCCATGCCGATCGCGATGCTCGGCGTCGCCTGGCCATCGCTCCGGGATCAGCTCGATCGACCGAACGCGGCCCTCGGCCTGCTCGGTGCCGCCTACGGGATCGGCCGACTGTCGATGTCGGCGTCCGGAGGCGTGCTGTTGCGCCGGGCTCGCTTCGGTGTCGCCGGCGCCGTGTCGATCGGCGTGCTCGGCGCCGCGTCGCTGGCCGTCGCGAGCGCGCCGAGCTGGCCGCTCCTGCTCACCGCCATGCTCGTCGCCGGCCTCGCCTCGGGCGCCCTCGACTCGCTGGGCGCTCGGTTCATCGCCGCCGTCGGCAGCGTCGGCGTCGCCGGGTTCCTCGCCGGGAGCTACGGGATCGGCGCGACGATCGGGCCAGCGTTGGCCGCGATCGGCGATCGTTGGCAGCTCGCCTACGTCGTCGCTGCCGTGGTCTGCGGCGCCGCTGCGCTCGCCGTCGTGCGGCCCGGGCTCCGGTGGCCAGGCGGCGTGACGGAGGAGCGGACCGCGTCGCCAGCCGCCGTCGAGTGGCGGACCGCACCGGTCCTGCTGTCGTTCCTGACCCTCTATGCCTTCATCGGCATCGAGGTGACGATGGGGCAGTGGACGGCGACCTACCTCGAGGACGCTCGAGAGATCGATGGCCAGGTGGCCGGGTTCGCCGTCAGTGGGTTCTGGGGCGGGGTGACGATCGGTCGTCTCCTGCTCGGTGCGCTGGGCGTCGGCCCACGGCACCTCCCGGTACTGGCGTTGGCCCTCGCCGGGGCGATCGTCACGGTCACCGTGCTGCCCGGGGTCACCGTCATCGCCGGGGCCGCGCTGGTCGGCCTCGCGCTGTCGCCGATGTTCCCGACGCTGATGGCCTCGACGGCCGACCGTGTCGGGATCGTCGCCGCGCCTCGTGTGTCGGGATGGCAGCTCATCGCGGGCAACGTCGGGGCGACGTCGATGCCGGCCCTCGCCGGCGTGGCGGTCGCCCTCACCGACGAACGGGCACCGATGGGTGTGGTGCTCGTCGCCGCCGTCGTGGGCGGTTTGCTGCTGCGGCGCGTGATCGCGGTGAGCTGAGCTCAGGCGAGCTCGGCGACCGTGCGCCCGTCGATGTCGGACAGCACGGCGGTGACCGCATCGGACAGCCGATCCGTGGCCATCGCGAGGTTCGCCTGGAACTGCTCGGCGGTCTCGGTGTGGTGATCGACCAGGTCGGTGATGGCCTTCACCGCCATCACTGGCACACCGAGCAGCCAGGTGACCCAGCCGACCGCAGCGGCCTCCATCTCCTTCACGTCAGCGCCGTGCGCCCGCATGATCGACCGGTCGGGCTCGGGGTCGTCGAGGCTGTTCGATGTCGTGACGACGCCGGTCTTGAGGGCCAGCCGAGCGGCCAGCCCGGCGGCGTCGACGGTCGGATAGCGGCCGTGGCCGTACTCGTCGAAGGCCGGGATGCCGATCCGGCGATCGTGGAAGACGAGATCGCCACCGGACAGATAGACGTCGCCGATGTCGGCGCCCCGGGCCGCCCACCCCCCGGCGGTGCCGGCGGTGAGGACCAGATCGGGCGCCCACCGGTCGATGCTGACGTAGGTGTTGAGCGCAGCCGGCTGCGTGGCGATGTTGTCCACGCCGTGCCGCGGGTCGATGCCGTTGGTCGTCACGGCGACCTGCAGACCACCGACCGAACCGGCGTGCCAGGCGAAGGGCAACCCCGCCGGGACGCCGTCGACCGGCTCGAGCCCGAGCCGGTCGACGATCGGCTGCGCCTCGGCTCGCATGGCGACGACGACGAGGACCGTGCCGATCATCCGGATCCGTCCCCGGCGAGGAAGTCGCCCGGCGTCGGCACGGGCTCGGGACACGGACCGTCCTCGGTGATCGAGGTCGCGGCGGAGGTCTCGTTCTCGGCCCGGATCACGCAGATGTCGCCGAGATCGACCCGCACGAGCACCCCGCCGCCCAGCGAGGCGGTCAGCATCACGTCGGTCCGGTCGAGGCTGGCCTCGGCGACGGTCCGGGCCTCGGCGATGAGGAGGTCGACGTCGGTCTCGGTGCCGCTGATGGCGACGGCGAGGTCGTCGGCGAGCTGGCGGGCCTCGGCAACCTGCGGCTCGGGTGGATCGACGACCCGGACTCCGCGGATGGCGACGATGAGACCGAGCACGAGGTATGCCGCGGCGATCGTGGCCCCGACCGCCATGCGCAGGCGGGTGCGGGAGGTCAGGCGTCGGCTGGGCTGTGCCCGGCTGGCTCCATGGTCGACGATGACCTCGGTTTCGAGGGCAGCGGCCAATCCGGCCATCGTCCACAGCTCGGAGGCGGCCGTGGCATGGAGGTCGCACAGGGGGAGCAGCCCGTCCCAGTCGGCTCGTCGGCCGGAGTCGACGCGCCCGACGACCACGGTCGGGCGGGGCGTGCGTGACGTGCAGAGCGCGCACATCGGGTGGACGCGGACGCCGAGGACGGTCTGCTCCTCGCCCCGCAGGCCCTTCTCGTGGACGACGACCCGGCCGGTCAGCTCGACGTCCAGCTCGACCTCCTCCGGACGCCACGGTCCGAGGCGGTCGGCGAGCTCGTCGGAGTCGTGCAGCGCGTAGAAGCCGCACGTGCAGTTCGGCTCCGGGACGCGGTGGACGTGGCCCTCACCGCAGGTCGCCCGGCTGCTGGCGCGGAAGAAGGTGCCCCGCACGGCGGGACGAAGGCCCGGTCGCCCGTCGACCAACCCCAGTCGGCACCGCTTGGTGGCGACCAGCGGGTCGAGCTCGTCGCCCGGCTCCACCTCAGCTCATGCGGGGGGTGGTGACGTCCTCATCGACCTCTGCAGGCGTCGGATCCGGGGCCTGCAGCTCCTCGGGGACCTCGACGGCCCGGCGCCGCGTCTCGACGACATCCACGACCTTGCCCAGTTCCATCGCGACCTCCCCGGTGGTTCGTCGGACCAGTGTCGCACCGATTCCGTCGGCAGGGCACGGCGGGGGTGCAGACTTCGGTCATGTCCGGGCTCGAATCGTTGGTCGACGCCGTCGCGAGCCCCGTCGTGCTCGTCCACGGCGGTGCCGGAGCCCGCGTCGGTGAGGCGGACGAGCTCGCCGAGGGGTGCGCGACCGCCGCCGCGGCGGGGGCTGCGGTGCTGCGCCAGGGCGGGCATGCGCTCGACGCGGCGATCGCCGCCGTGGTCGTGCTCGAGGACGACCCGCGCTTCAACGCCGGCACCGGCGGAGCGCTCCACGAGGGTGGCGGCCTCGAGCTCGACGCCTCGGTCATGGAGGGCACCGGCCTCCGTGCCGGCGGAGTCGCTGCGCTGCCACCGTTCCGGAACCCGATTCGCGCCGCACGAGCCGTTCTGGAGGATCGCCGCCACGTCCTGCTGACCGGCGACGGCGCTGCCGAGCTCGCCCGGAGCGCGGGCTGCGAGGAGTCGTCGTTGGCCGAGATGCGGACGCCTCGCTCGATCGCGCGCCTCCACGCGCACCTCGGCGAGCCGATCGAGGCCGACGGGCTCGACACCGTCGGTGCCGTGGCCCTGGATGCCGCCGGGCACCTGGCCGCGGCGACCAGCACCGGCGGACTCGTCGGGCAACGGCCCGGCCGGATCGGCGACACGCCGGTCGTCGGGGCCGGGACCTGGGCGGACGACCGCTCCGCCGCCATCTCGGCAACGGGGACGGGGGAGGCGTTCCTGCGGGCCGGCACCGCGCGGTTCGCCGGCGAGGCGTGCCGCCTCGGCGCCGATGCGTCGTTCGCCGCCCTGGGTGCGATGGAGGAGGTCGTCGATCGCTACGGCGGCACGGGAGGCCTCATCCTCGTGGACCGCGTCGGTCGGCTCGCTGCCGTCCGCTCGACCGCGGCGATGTCGTGGGCGTGGGCGAACCAGGCCGGCGCCGCCGCCCACGGCTGGTAGCCGGCGCCAGGTCCGCGTGTCGCCGGAGGTCGCCACCTAGCGTCTGGTACGTGGGCATGTTCGGTGTGGTGGGTGGCGAGTCGTCGAATGACGCAGGACCTGATCCGTGGCAGCCCGTGCTCGACCTCTTCCAGTCGGCGATCGATCAGGGTGAGCGATGGGGGAGCCCATGGCACGTGGTGCTGCCGTTGGCGCTGGGGCTCTTTCTCTTCCTCGCCGTGTTCGGCGGAATCCGGTACGCCGCCCAGAAGGTCCAGGACGAGACCAAGAAGTGGCTCCCGGTGATGCTCCTGCTGATCGCGGTCCTGGCGATCGGAGCCTTTGCCGCTGGTCGCGCGACCGCGGCGGACGATGCTCCGGAACCCGCCCCGGCGGTGGCCGGGGAGTAACGCTCAGGGCGGGGTGAGGAGGTCGTCGGGGTCCAGGATCCAGGGCTCGGTCGGCACCGCTGCGGGGTCGAAGCGCTCCAGCAGGTCGGCGACGGTCGGCCGCTCACCGGGTCCGGACAGACCGAGGCTCCGTGCGAGGTGGGCGAGCACCTCCGAGGATTCGACGCCGACGGCGGCCAGCTCGGTCATCGTCACGGCCCCGTCCCGCTTTGCGAGGCGTGCGCCGTCGCGGTTGAGCGCCAGGGGTACGTGGGCGTACGTCGGCGGCTCGATCCCGAGGAGCTCGGCCACCAGCAGCTGCCGGGGCGTGGAGCCGGCGAGGTCGTCGCCCCGCACGACCTCCTCGACCCCCTGGGTGTCGTCGTCGACCACGACCGCCACCTGGTAGGCCGGCGTGCCGTCGCCCCGCTGGACGACGAAGTCGTCGACCATCGCCTCGACGGGGCCGAGCACGCGGTCGACGAACCGACGGCGCTCGCCGTCGGCCCGCAGCCGCAACGCCGGGCGCCGGCCGGATGCCTCCCGTCGCCGTCGCTCCGCGGCGGTCAACCGACGGCAGGTCCCCGGGTACGCGCCGTCGGGGAGGTCCCCGTGCGGGGCACTCGCCGCCTCGCGGATCTCCCGCCGGGTGCAGTAGCAGGGGTAGATCCGGTCGGTCGCGTCGAGCTGACGGAGCGCGTCGCGGTAGTGGTCGAACCGATCGCTCTGCCGGACGACCTCGCCGTCCCAGTCGAGTCCGAGCGTCGCCAGGTCCCGCTGCTGATCCGCCTCGTGCTCGGGTCGGGCCGTCGCCGCGTCGAGGTCCTCGAAGCGCAGGAGGTGCCGTCCGCCTGACGACCGGGCGAACAACCAGGCCAGGAGCGCCGTGCGAAGGTTGCCGACGTGCAGCGGCCCGGTGGGGCTCGGAGCGAATCGGCCGGTCGCCATCGTGCGACGAGCCTACGGTCGCCTCAAGAACCCGGTGCGGTCTGCCGAAGGGACGCCATGTCGGTGTCTGCGATCGGCGCTGTCGGCTTCGTGCCGCCCGTGATCGAGCCGCGCCCGCTGAACGTCGAGGCCGGCGACGGCCGGACCGATGATGTCGCCGGAGGCCGCACCAACGAGTCCGACGGCAGCCGCCGAGTCGTCCTCGCCCGCGGTGGTGAGAGCCGGTCCGACTCCGAGGGCGAGGAGCGGGATCGTCCCGACACCCAGGCCGGCACCGAGCGCGAGGCCGTCGGTGCCCCGACTCCGTTTGGTCCGCAGAGCACGGAACGCGGTGGGCGGGAGGACGGCGAAGGATCCGAGCGAGGGCCCGGTGCCGAGGATGAGGACGAGGTCGAGCAGGGTGAGCTGACCACGGAGCAGGAGCAGGTCGTCCGGGAGATGAAGGCCCGCGACGCCGAGGTGCGGGCTCACGAGATGGCCCACGTCGCCGCCGGCGGCGCGCACGTGACGAGCGGCCCGACCTACAGCTACCAATCCGGTCCCGACGGTCGTCGTTACGCCGTCGGCGGCGAGGTCGGTATCGACACCTCTCCCGAGGACGATCCCCAGGCCACCATCATGAAGATGATGCAGGTTCGGGCGGCTGCCCTTGCACCGGCCGAGCCGTCCGGTGCCGATCGAGCGGTCGCCGCATCCGCTGCGCAGACGGCGGCCCAGGCCCGCGCGGAGCTGGCCCAGGAGCGGATGGAGGGCGCAGAGGGCGACGAGGACCGTACCGCTGCGACCGGCGGGTCTGCGGACTCCTCCGATGAGGGCGGGTCGGGCGGGTCGACGATCGCCGCTGTCGAGCTCGGGGTGTCCTCCGGCGAGGGCGGGTCGGACGCATCGACGATCGCCGCTGCCCAGTCCGAACCGACGACGGGTGGCGACGCGCCGGCCGGCGAGCCGCTCGCCCCGGCCGCGTCTGCTGCTCCCGAGACCACTGCGGGCCCGCAGGATCAGACCGGTGGCGGGTTCATCGACCGTGTCCGCGCCCGCTACGAGACCTCCGGCGAGGAGCCGCAGCCGTCCTCGGTCGTGGCCATCGCCTGATCTCTATCGTCGGTGGCGTGGACGAACGTCAGCTCGGACGGGCCGCCCGACTCGAGCGCATCCTCGAGCGCGACGGTGCCCGGTGCGTGTGGTGCGCGAGGGACTTCGACGGCCGGTTGATCATCCCGACCACCGAGCACCTCGTCCCCCGCATCAAGGGTGGGCCGAGCTGGATCGAGAACGAGCTCGCCGCCTGCCGTCGCTGCAACTCGCAGCGGGGCCACCAGGCACCGGACGTCTGGCTCCGGACCTGCGACGACCGCGGTTGGCCTGCCGACCGTGATCGGATCGTCGTCCAGCTCGAGGCGCTCCGCACCGCCATCGCAGCGCGGGGTGGTCAGCGTCGGGCCCGGCCCTACATCGCCACACAGCTCCGCCGTCTCGGCCGCGAGCGGGGCCAGGACTGAACTCGGTCGTCTGAGCTGCCGACAAGGAGGGTGTGGTCTTCACCGAGTTCGACGCCGGCATGCGGGATCGACTGAGGCAGCGTCTCGATCAGCTGCCGAGTCTGCCGTCCGCCGTGACGGCGCTGATGCAACTCGATCCGGGCTCCGACGACTACGTCGACGAGCTGCTCACGGTCCTCGAAGCCGACCCGAACTTCGCTGCCCGCGTCCTCTCCGCGGCGAACTCGAGCGCCAGCGCGCCGGCCATGCCGATGACCTCCTTGCGCGACGCGGTCACTCGGCTGGGTCCCCGCCAGGCGGTCTCGATGGTCATGGCGGTGGGGCTCACCCACATGTTCGTGCCCCGCGATCCGTGGGAGCGCAGCCTCTGGCTCCACGGTCTGCAGACCGCGGCGGGTTGCCGCGAGCTGGCCTCGGCGTGCGACGGCTGGGGTGTCGACCCGGGCGCGGCCTACACCGCCGGCCTCGTCCACGACATCGGACGGTTCGTGCTCTTCCAGGAAGCGCCGGACGAGCTGCGTCGGATCGACGAAGGCGGGTGGGCGTCGCCCGACGACCTGATCCGCGAGGAGCGATCGGTGTGCGGTCTCGCCCACACCGAGATCGCCGCCGTCGCGTGCCGCCAGTGGGGCCTGCCCTCCTCGATCACGATGGTCGCTGCGCTCCACCACGAGCGCGAGTTCCCGGACAAGGTCCCGGTCGAGGTCGTCCGGCTCGTTCGGCTGGTGCACTTCGTCGACCTCGCCCTCTTCCCCTCGGCGCTTCCGGGTGCCAACGAGGGCCGCCTCGACGTCCGGACCATCGGGCAACTGCTCGTCCCGCACCTCCCGGACTCCGTGGAGATGACGGCGGCCGAGCTCCACGACGTCGCCCATCGCGCCCTCGAGTCGGCCGAGCAGGCCGCCACCGTCATCGGGCTCTAGCTCACGTCCGGCTGGCGACGTGCCGGTCGATGGCAGACTCGCTCGGTGACGAGACGGAGCGCGGTCTGGGCGGTGGTCGCCGCGGCCGCGTTGTTCGGGACCACCGGCACGGCGCAGGAGCTCGGTCCCGACGCTGCGACGCCCCTCGGCGTGGGCACCTGGCGGATCGCCATCGGGTCCGTGGTGCTCTGGCTGTTCGCTCGCCGGCCGCCTCGTCTGGTGGCGCTCCGGCGCCATCACCGGGTGATCGCCGTCGGCGCCCTCGGCGTCGCGGTGTACCAGCCGGGCTTCTTCGTCGGGACCGAGCGATCCGGCGTGGCGCTCGGGACGATCGTGGCGCTCGCCAGCGGGCCGGTCTTCGCCGGACTCCTGCAGTGGATGTGGTTCGGTCGGCGCCCGACGCGCTGGTGGGCGATCGTCACCATCGTGATGGTCGTCGGCGGTGTGGTCGTCGTCGCCGGTCGTGGGGGAGCCGCGACCTTCAGCCCGCTCGGGATCGCCGCGTCGCTCAGCGCTGGCTTCGGCTACGCCCTCTACGCCATCGCCACCAAGACGCTGATCGAGCGCGGCGTGCACTCGACCGAGGCGTTGGCGTGGCAGTTCTCCGTCGGAGCGGCGGCGCTGTCGCCGTTGCTCGTGATCGAGCCGAGCGGTTGGCTGACCGAGCCCTCCGGAGCGCTGATGGCGGCCCACCTGGGGATCCTGACCGTCGGCGTGGCCTACGTGCTCTACGGCTGGGGCTTGCGGTCGTTGTCGACCTCGACGGCCGTGACGCTGACGCTGGCCGAACCGCTGACGGCGGCGCTCGCCGCCGTGGTGGTGCTCGGTGAGCGGCTCGCCTGGTTCGGGTGGATCGGCGTCGCCACGATCATCGTCGGCCTCGTGCTCGCCGGCCGCGAGCCGGTGGTCGACGACCGATCGGCCCGGATCGTGGCCGGTCCGCCACGAACTCCCGCCGCCTGACCGCATTGTGTGGTGGTGAAGCGACGCGAGGTGAGAGCTGGCGTACCCTGCGAGGTGTGAGCGACGCCCCCGCCGGGCTGCCGGGTCTGACTGACCGCAACGCCGTCGACATCGTCGACGAGCGCGGCGCGGCTCACACCGGCGAGATCCGCCGCTGGGGGAGCGCGTTCGTCGAGATCGATCTCACCGAGTTCCTGCGTGGCGACTTCCCGCCCGGCTCGACCGTCCAGCTCCACGGTGAGGGCATCGGCCGCGAGCGCGAGGGGCGCGTCGTCCGTTCCGGCCGGCGCCTCGTCGTCCAGCTCGCGGTCGCCCGGGAGCGCCGGGTGCACCCCCGGGTGCCCTTCCACCAGCCGGTCCGATGGCGTCGTCTCGACGACCAGTACTGGCGCTGGGGTCGCAGCGAGGACCTGTCCAACGCGGGCATCCGGCTGCTCCTCGACGACCGCCTGCCCGTCGGGCGCGAGATCGAGCTCGCGGTGCGCTGGGCTCCGACCGAGGAGCTCTCGGTGCGGGGCACCATCCTCGCCGTCACCCCGATCGGTCGGTGGTGGCGGGCACGGGTCCGCTTCATGGAGGAGCCGGAGGGCTCGATCTCGGGCCTCGTCGACCGGCTCGCCGGCCGCTCCGTCTAGGCGGTCAACCCGCCTGGTCGAGGGCCTGTCGGAGGTCGCCGACGAGGTCGTCGACCGACTCGATGCCGACGCTCAGGCGCACCAGGTCGTCCGGGACCTCGAGCGGAGAACCGGCGGCGCTCGCGTGCGTCATCACTCCCGGATGCTCGATCAACGACTCCACGGCGCCCAGCGACTCCGCCAGCGTGAACACCTCGGTCTGCGCCGCGACCCGGAGCGCTGCGTCGCGTCCGCCGGCGAGCCGGAACGAGACCATGCCGCCGAAGTCGCGCATCTGCCGGTTGGCCGCGTCGAAGCCGGGGTGGTCGGGCAGCCCCGGGTAGAGGGTCGATGTCACGGCCTCGTGGCTCTCGAGCAGCGCCACGATCGCCCGGGCGTTCGAGCAGTGGCGCTCCATCCGGATCTCGAGCGTCTTCAGTCCTCGGAGCACGAGGTAGCAGTCGAACGGTGCCGGCACGGCGCCGACCGCGTTCTGGAGGTAGCCGACCCGCTCGGCGAGCGCGTGGTCGTTCGTAGCCACGAACCCGCCGACGACGTCGGAGTGCCCGCCGAGGTACTTGGTGGCCGAGTGCACGACGACGTCGGCGCCGACGGTCAGCGGACGCTGCAGCGCCGGCGTGGCGAACGTGTTGTCGACGACCGTGCGGGCGCCGAACTCCTTGGCGATGGTGGACACGGCCTCGATGTCGACCACCGTGAGCAGGGGGTTGGTCGGCGTCTCGAGCCAGATCAGCTTCGTCTCGGGCCGGCAGGCATCCCGCAGCGCATCGAGGTCGGTCAGGTCGACGGCCGACCACTCGATGCCCATCGGGGCGATCACCTGGGAGATCAGGCGGTACGTGCCGCCGTACGCATCGTTGCCGAGGATGAGGTGGTCGCCTGCGGTGAGCGTGCGCAGGATCGCGTCCTCGGCGGCCAGCCCGCTGGCGAAGGCCATGCCGTGGTCGGCCTCCTCCAACGAGGCGACGCAGGCCTCGAGGGCCGCCCGGGTCGGGTTGCCAGACCGGGAGTACTCGAAGCCGCGATGCTCACCCACCTGCAGCTGGGCGTAGGTGGTGGCGAGGCTGATGGGCGTGACGACGGCACCGGTCGTCGGATCGTGGGGCTGGCCCGCTCGGATCGCACGGGTCGCGAATCCGAACTCGCCGGGCTCGCGGAACTTGTCGTCAGTCATCGTCGCCGCCGCTGGGGGAGAGGAAGGAGAGCACGTCGGTGCGGGACACGACCGTGCGGGGACGGCCGCCATCGATGACGAGGACGGCCGGGGCCTGCTCGAGGATGTCGACCGCGTGCTGGACGTGCTCGCCGACGCCGATGGTCGGCAACGGCGGGCCCATCAGCTCCTCGACCGGGAGGTCGAGGACGCCGCTGTCGTCGAAGGCCCGCTCGATGAGGCGGAGCTCGGTGACCGAGCCCATCACCTCGGCGGCGGCGATCGGCATCTCGCCCTTTGCCACGGGCAGCTGCGAGACGCCGTACTTGCGCATCGTCGTGATGGCCACGCGACCGGACGTCTCGGGTGAGACGTAGACGAGCGGGAGCGCCTCGGTGCCCTTGGCCTCGATCAGGTCGGCGACGGTGGTACCGCCGTGGTGGAGGAACCCGAAGTTGGTCATCCACTCGTCGGAGTAGACCTTCGACAGGTACCCCCGGCCGGTGTCGGGGAGCAGCACGACGACGAGATCGTCGGGGCCCTGCTCGCTCGCCACCTGCATCGCCGCGTGCACGGCCGTGCCGCAGGAGCCGCCGATGAAGAGGCCCTCCTCGCGGGTCACGCGCCGGGCGGTCATGAACGAGTCGTAGTCGCTCACCGCGATCGTGCGATCGACCAGCGAGGGGTCGTAGGTGGTCGGCCAGAAGTCCTCGCCGACGCCCTCGACGAGGTAGGGCCGACCCGAGCCGCCGGAGTAGACGCTGCCCTCCGGGTCGGCGGCCACGATCTGGACGTCGGGGTTCTGCTCCTTCAGGTACCGGGCGACGCCGCTGAGCGTGCCGCCCGTGCCCGCTCCGGCGACGAAGTGGGTGATCTTGCCCTCGGTCTGCGCCCAGATCTCGGGCCCGGTCGATGCGTAGTGGGCCGCCGGGTTGTTCTGGTTGTCGTACTGGTTCGGGCGGAAGGCCCCGGGGGTCTCCCGCACCAGCCGCTCGGCGGTCGAGTAGTAGGACTGTGGATCGTCCGGTGGCACCGCCACGGGGCACACGACCACCTCGGCGCCGTAGGCCCGGAGCAGCTCGACCTTCTCGCTCGAGACCTTGTCGGTCATCACGAAGATGCAGTGGTAGCCCCGTTGGGCCGCCACGATCGCCAGACCGACACCGGTGTTGCCCGACGTCGGCTCGACGATGGTGCCGCCCGGCTTGAGCAGCCCCTCGCGCTCGGCGGCGTCGATCATCGTCACGGCAGGCCGGTCCTTGACGCTCCCACCCGGGTTGGTCGCTTCGACCTTGGCCACCAGCGGGCACTCGATGCCCTCGGTGATCTGGCGGAGTCGAACCATCGGGGTGTTGCCGATGAGATCGAGGACGGAATCATGGATGTCCACGCCGCCAGGGTAGGCAAGGTGGCGCCCTGCACCCGCACCAGGGACGCACTCGGCTGGTGCCGGATGGGCGCAACCGACAAGCTGGCGGGGTTCGACTTCCTCCGGAGGGAGCCCGTCATGCCCGAAGCCGTGATCGTCGCCACCGCCCGCAGCCCGATCGGGCGAGCCTTCAAGGGCTCGCTCGTCGACATGCGGCCCGACGACCTGGCCAGCCAGATGGTCACCGCCGCCCTCGACAAGGTGCCGGAGCTGCCTCGCGAGGAGATCGAGGACCTGATGCTCGGTTGCGGGCTCCCCGGCGGCGAGCAGGGCTTCAACATGGGCCGCGTCGTCTCGGTCCTCGCCGGCCTCCCCGACGTCCCGGGCACGACCGTCAACCGGTACTGCTCGTCGTCGCTGCAGACCATCCGGATGGCCGCCCACGCGATCAAGGCCGGTGAGGGCGACGCCTACATCGCCGCCGGCGTCGAGACCGTGAGCCGGTTCACCAAGGGCAACTCCGACTCGCTCCCCGACACCGAGAACCCGCTGTTCGGCGACGCCAAGGCGCGGAGCGCCGCAGGGCTCGCCGAGGGTGCTCCCGGGTGGGCCGAGGCCGAGGGCCTCCCCGACATCTACATCGCCATGGGGCAGACGGCCGAGAACGTCGCCCAGCACAAGGACGTCTCCCGTGAGCGCATGGACGAGTACGCCTTCCGCTGCCAGCAGCAGGCCGGCGCCGCCCTCGAGCGGGGGTTCTTCGAGCAGGACATCACCCCCGTGACCCTTCCCGACGGCACCGTCGTGGCGAAGGATGACGGTCCCCGGCCGCAGACCACGCTCGAGGCGCTCTCCGGCCTCAAGCCCGTCTTCAAGCCCGACGGCACCGTCACCGCCGGCAACGCGTGCCCGCTCAACGACGGCGCGGCGGCCGTGGTCGTCATGAGCGACACCCGCGCCGCCGAGCTCGGCATCACGCCGCTCGCACGGGTCATCTCCTCGGCCGTCACCGGCCTCAACCCCGAGATCATGGGTCTCGGCCCGATCGAGGCCTGCAAGAAGGCCCTCGCCCGGGCCGGCATGTCGATCAGCGACATCGACCTCGTCGAGATCAACGAGGCCTTCGCTGCGCAGGTGCTGCCCAGCGCCGACGAGCTCGGCATCGACATCGACAGCCAGCTCAACGTCAACGGCGGCGCCATCGCCCTCGGTCATCCCTTCGGCATGACCGGCGCTCGCATCATGACCACCCTCATCAACGGCCTCCAGGACGCCGACAAGTCGATCGGCCTCGAGTCGATGTGCGTCGGCGGTGGCCAGGGCATGGCCATGGTGGTCGAGCGCCTCAGCTGAGGCGACGCTCGCTCACAACCCCCGTCCCCCCGAGGCGTGGATCACCGGTCCGGTGATCCACGCCGCATCGGGTGAGGTGAGGAACGTCACGGCTCCGGCGATGTCCTCCGGTCGCCCGACCCGGCCGAACGGGGTCACCGCGGCCATCGCATCGATCGCGTCCTGGTCGTTCACCGACCGCAGCAGCGCCGTGTCGGTCGCGCCGGGAGCGACGGCGTTGACGGTGATGCCCCGATGGCCGAGCTCCTTGGCGAGGATCGGGGTCATGGCCTCGATGGCCGCCTTGGACCCGGCGTAGCGCGCGGTCTCCGGTGTGTTCATCACCGTCCTCACGCTCGACAGCAACACGATGCGGCCGCCATCGGCGAGGCGGTCGGCCGCGACCTCCAGCAGGGCCCAGACGCTCCGGACGTTCGCGTCGAAGATCCGGTCGTAGGTGCCCGCCTCGGTGCGCCCGACCGGAGAGCGGCCCGTCTCTCCGGCGTTCGCGACGAGCACGTCGACGGCGCCGAACCGCTCCGCCGCGGCGTCGTCGGCGTCGGGTCGACGCCGGCTGAGTCAGCGCAGGCCGGCGAGCCACTCCCGGGCATCGACGAGCATCTCGATGCGCTGGGAGTGAGCCATGTCGTAGCCGGCTTCGGTCACCGACCAACCGCCCTCCCGCAACGCCGTCGCCGCGGCGCGCCCGGCGGCCGGCGGGATGATCGTGTCCTGCTCGCCCACCTGGACCAGGGCGGGCGTTCCCGCGCCGGCAGGGAGGTCCAGCTCCAGCCCGTCGAGCTCGGGCAACCCGCAGCACATCACCCAGACGCCGGCGAGCTTCGGCGCCCCGACGCGCCCGGCCACCGCCAGGCTCAGGAAGCCGCCCTGGGAGAACCCGCCGAGCACGCAGCGATCGAGCGGGATGCCCGCCGCCGCGGACTCCGAGGCGATCAGCTCCGACACGACCTCGACCGCCTGGCCGAACGATGCGGCATCGGGTCCATTCGCGCCACGCTCGTACCAGGACGCGCCGTCACCCTCGGGCAGGTCGTGGATCGCCCTCGGGCAGATGGCGGTGAAGCGCTCGTCGGGATCGACGAGGGGGACGTACGCCGCCAGGTGGTGCTGCTCGGCGCTCCAGCCGTGCAGGAGGAACAGCAGCCGCTCGGCGCCGTCGCGATCGATCCGATAGGTGGTGAGGGCCATGCCCCGATCCTCGCGCGCCGTCACCCCAGGCCGAGCAGGATGACGGCGACCAGCGCCAGCGCCATACCGGCGAGCTGGATCGGTCGTGGCCGCTCGTGCAGCACCAGCCGGGCGAGCACCACGCTGGCCACGGGGTAGAGCGAGCCGAGCACGGCGACGAGCACGAGCGACCCCATCTGCGCGGCGAGGACGAAGGTCGCGTTCCCCAGCGCATCGAAGACGCCGGCCGCGATCGCCGTGGGCGGCGTTCGGGAGACCGGCACGCCCCGCACCAGCACGAGCAGGACCAACACGGCGGTGACGTTCGAGACGGCCACCGGCCAGAGGCCGGCGTCGTCGGGCACCGTGCCGAAGAGCGCGAAGGTGGCGCCGAAGCTGAGCCCGGCCACGAGCGCCAGTCCGACCGTGATCCGGGAGGGGCGGGCGTCGATCGGACCGGCGATCGACATGGCCACGACGGCTGGGACGGCCACCGCAGCGCCGAGCCAGATCAGGACCGAAGGGCGCTCGCCCCCGATCACCGCCACCGTGACGGGCACCCCGGCGACGAACAGCGCCGTCAGCGGCGACACGACGCTCACCGGTCCACGAGCCATCGCTGCGTAGAACGACGCCAGGCCGAACGGCGAGAACACCCCGGCGGCGAGCCCGGCGAGCAGCCCGGAGCTGGTGGGCAGGCCGGACACGATCAGCGCGGCGACCGGCATCAGCGACAGCGACACGGCCTTGGCGACCAGTGTCACCCGTCGGGCGTCGGCCTCGCGGGAGGCGAGGCCACCGAGGAAGTCGCCGGTGCCGAACGAGGCTGCGGACGCCAGCGCCAGGAGAGCGGTCATGGGGTCGGCCAGCCTCCCACCCCGTCCGCGATCAGGTCGCGGACCCGGTGATCGGCTTGACTGGGCTCGTGGTCGACGAGGTGGCGCCGAGCGCCGGAGCAGCGGTCGTCGACGAGCGTGACACCGCCCGTGCCTGGGTGGTGGCGGTCGCCATCGCCGTCTCGGGCGGCCTCACCTTCGGCACCGCCTACACCTTCGGCACCTTCTTCGACTCGATGGCCGAGGAGTTCGACGCCGGTCGAGGATCGACGGCGCTGGTCTTCTCCTTCACCCTGCTGCTGTTCTTCGGCACAGGGGTCGTCTCCGGCCCGCTCAGTGATCGGGTCGGACCCCGCCGCCTCGTGGCTGCCGGCGGCGTCCTGCTCGTCCTCGGCCTGCTCGCCACCAGCAGGGTCGAGTCGCTGTGGCTCGGCTACGCCACGTACGGGATCGGCGTCGGCTTCGGCAGCGGGCTGTTCGTCACGCCGCTCTACGCCACGGCCGGCCGCTGGTTCGTCCGGCGACGGGCGATGGCGCTCGGGGTGGTCTCGGCGGGCAACGGCATCGGGACCCTCACCCTCGTCCCGCTGTCCGAACGGATCATCAGCTCGGACGGCTGGCGAACGGCCTACGTCTGGCTCGCCGTGATCGACGGGATCCTGCTGCTCGGTGTCATCGCTGCCGTCCGGTTCCCTCGGACCCCCGAGAGCGCCGACGCGTCCCCGGTCGCGGGACCCGGGTTCTCGGTCCGGGCGACGGAGCTGAGGGAGGAGGCGGCCTTCCGCACCCTCGTCCTGGTCACCGTGCTCGCCAACATCTCGATCTTCACCGCCTTCGCCTTCGTCGTGCCCTTCGCCGAGGACGAGGGGTTCAGCAGCAGCCGGGCCGCGGTGCTGGTGGCCGTCGTCGGCGCCTCGAGCGTGCTCGGTCGCCTCGCGATCGGAGCGCTCGCCGCCCGGCTCAGCTCGGTCCGGCTCCTGCAGGGCTCGCTGATGGTGCAGCCGGTCGCCTACGTCGTCTGGCTGCTCGGCGGCGACCGGTACGGACTGCTGGTGCTCTTCGCCGTGCTGCTCGGCATCTCCTACGGCGGCTTCGTCTCGCTCGCCCCCGAGGTCACCGTGCACCTGCTCGGCGTCGTCGGCCTCGGGACGACGTTCGGGCTGCTGTTCCTCGCCACCGGTCTCGGTGGCCTGATCGGCCCGCCGATCGTCGGGGTGCTCTCCGACCTGAGCGACGGTCGGGCCATCCCGATCGGCTTCGTCATCGGCGTGACGCTGGCGACCCTCACGGCCTCGTTCCGTCTCCCGGAGCAGCCTCATCGGCAGGTTCCTGCCGCCTCCTGAGATTTCTTCCGAGAAATCTTCCGCGAAACCGCGAGAACCCCCATGGGCCACGCGTCTATGCGTCGGTGGATCGAGGAGGCAGAGAGATGAGCACCACCGCAGTCGCTGAGACCGTTGTTGATTGGAGGTCCCAGGCGGCATGCCGTGACGAACCTGTGGAGACATTCTTCTCCAGTCAGATGATCGGACGCGCCAAGCGCATCTGTGGCCGTTGCCCGGTGCGCGAGGAGTGCCGTGGCGAGGCCGTGAACCAGGGTGTGGCCGACGGGATCTGGGGCGGCTGGACGCCCGAGGAGCGCCGTGCCGGCCGCATCGCCGAGCCGTCGCCGCTGCGCCCCCGTCGTCGTCCCGACCTCGTGACCCCGGCGTGCGCCTGCTGCTCGGCCGGTCTCGGCTGGCCGCTCGCCGCCGTGCCGGCCGCCAACGTGGCCGAGGGCTCCCACGTCGTGGAGAACGTCGACGGCGAGCGCTGGCTGGTGCTGCACCCCGACGACCTGCGGTTCTCCGCCACCTCGTCCGGCCAGCTGAACTGCCCGGGCTGCGGTGTCGAGGTCGGCCAGGTCGGCGTGCGGGGCATGCGCCTCCGCGACGAGGCCGTCAGCCTCGAGGACACCCGTCGTCGCCGTCGGCAGATGCAGGCCGCCAGCTGAGCGAGCCCCGGCCGGTCCGCTGACCGGCCGAACACCTCAACTGCACTCGATCGAGGCAGCGCCGTCCGGCTCCCCGGGCGGCGCTGCTTCGCGTCCGGGGTCCGGTCCGAGGGGTGTGGCGATGCGCAGGTGGGCCCGCCGGGCCGGGCTCGTGGGTCGGGGATCGAGGTCTCGGCGGTCTGGATGTACCAGGCCCTCGCGTGACGCGCTCGGAGCGCTAAATCAGATGATCTGATCGCATGTCCGAGGTCACGGCAACGGAGGCGGCCCGCAGGTTCGCCGATCTTCTCGATGCAGTCGAGCACCGGGGCGAGCGATACACGATCACGCGTCGCGGTAAGGCCGTCGCTCACATCGAGCCCGTGATGCAGGGCCGGGGGGTCGACGTGAAGGCCCTCATCCGTCAGCACCACCCGGACGAGGGTTGGGCAGACGATCTCGAGGAGGTTCGCGATCTGTTCGAGGTCGAGAGCCGCCCGTGATCCTGCTGCTGCTCGACACGACGTTCCCGGTGGACGCCGAACGCGGCGCCGCCGAGCTCGATGACGTGATCCATGACGACGATGACGTTGCGATCGCGGCCATCACCCTTGCTGAGTTGACCGTTGGTGTGGAACTGGCATCAGGCCGTCGGCGAGCGGGACGCCAGGCCGACGTCGAGACCATCGCTGCGTCGATCCCGGTCCTGCCCGACGACGAACCCGTCGGGCTCCGGCACGCCAGCCGGCTGGTTGCCGTTCGCCGAGCCGGTCGACCTCGCGGCGCGCACGACCTGATCATCGCGGCGACCGATCGATCACCGCTCGGCGTCGGGACGCAGGCGATCTGGAGCTGCCGCCGCAGACGGGTGCGGTCGGACTGGGATCTCTCCGCTCTGACATCACCGATATCAAGCCCCCGGAGGTAGAAGTGGGCCAGTTGATCGTGCGCAACCTGGACGACGACCTCGTCGCCCGTCTGAGGCGCCGGGCGGCCGAGTTGGGCTGCTCCGCAGAGGAAGCCCATCGCGAGATCCTTCGTCGAGCGCTGCGCGACGACAACGACGCCTTCGCACGCCGTCTCCGAGAGATCCCGGACGTCGGTGTGGGCGCCGACTTCGAGCGGCACGGCGACCTTCCGCGCGATGTGGAGCTGTGACGGGCCACCTGCTCGACACCAACGTCGTCTCGGAGCTCCGCAAGGGCGACCGGGGCAACCGGGTCGGTCCTGCGCCGGTTCGATGCCCACGCCTCCTCGGACTTGTGGCTCTCCGTGCTGACCATCGGTGAACTCCGCCGTGGCGTGCTCTTGGTCGGTCGCCGGGATCCAGCTGTCGGGAAGCCATCGGGACGCGGCTCGAGTCGATCGCCAGCGACTTCGGCGACCGGTTCCTCCCGATCACGACACCGATCGCCGAGCGGTGGGCGCAGATGAACGTGCCCGATCCGCTGCCGGTCGTCGACGGGCTCCTCTCCGCGACCGCGCTGGAGCACGACCTCGTGCTGGTCACCCGCAACGCGCAGGACGTGGCGAACACCGGGGCGGACGTCCTGGACCCCTTCGAGGATGGCTCAGGCCCGGGTGGCGTTTGACGGGCACGGATGTGGCTACAAATGTGGCGTGAATGTAGCTACTCGTCGAGTTGAGGTCGGGATCCGCGACCTCAAGAACGGTCTGAGCAAGTACATCGACCGTGTTCGAGCCGGGGAGGAAGTGATCGTGACCGACCGAGGACGACCCGTCGCTCGTCTCTCATCGGTCGACGCCTCCGAGGACCGCTTGGCGGACCTCGTGGCCGCAGGAGTGGTCCGTGCACCCGCTCGTCGCGAGCGTCACGTACCGAGGCGCCGCATCAACCCGGACGGCCCGGTGAGCGACCTCGTGGCTGAGCAACGACGCTGATCCCTGCACGGGATGATCACCTACGTCGAGACCTCCACGCTGCTGAAGCTCGTCATCGACGAGGATGGATCGGATCGCGCCGACACGATCTGGACGTCGGCTGACGCCGTCGCCTCGGTCGCACTCATCGTCGTCGAGTCGAGCGCTGCGCTCGCAGCGGCGAAGCGGGGACGGCGACTCACCGCCGAGCAGCACGCCGAGGCGCGCGAGAACGTCGACGTGCTGGTCGACGACCTCTACATCGTGGAGGTGAACGAGGAGCTGATCCTCATTGCCGCCGATCTCGCCGATGCCGAGGCACTCCGGGGCTATGACGTGGTCCGCCTCGCCGCCGCGGTGCTGATCGGCGCCACTGTCCTCAGCAGCGCCGACGAGGACCTGTGCGATGCGGCCGGTCGACTCGGACTTCACGTTGCCAATCCCCTGATGGCGGGCTGAGCCTCGTTCAGTGTTGAGCGAGCGGCCGGGCACGCCCGACGAGGAACCTGCCAGCGAGCCCGTGACGCGGGGGTCGGGAGGCCGACGCGGATGATGACCTCGTCACCCGGTCGAGTCGCCGACCAGTTGAGCCTGGCATCGGTGGGTGTCACACCCGGCGTCTAACGTGAGGCCATGGAGTCCGCACGGCAAGAGATCGAGGAAGCTGCCGAGCCGCCGGTCCGCTTCCACCGAGCTGACGAACCGCTCTCCCCAGCTGCTGAGGACGCGCTCCGCCGCCGTTCAGCCGACGAACACCAGGCCGCGATCGACAGGGCGCTGCGTCGCGGTTGAGGGCCGTACGCCTCGCCGACGCTGCGCTGGAAGACATCGATCGGCAGCTTTCTGCTGATCGAGCTGCGGAGTTCAAGCGGGTCGACCTTCGACCGGTGCTCGAGACGTTGGGCGAGGATCCGGCCACATGGGATGAGGTCTCGGTGCCCCACGGTCCAGGGAGACGACTGACCGTTCACGGCCGTTCCGTCGCTGGCTTCCACCTGTTCGGTGTTGACGACATCGGCGATCCTCGCGATGGCGCGATCGTGATCTACCTCATCGACATCTGGACGGACGAGTTCCCCTGACGAGGCGCCGCTCAGGGCCGAGCCGTTCGGACGATCCGTACGCCGCTCATGGCCCCCCGGCGGGTATGGCATCCTGCGCGCTGTGTGGGAGCCCCGTGACATCGAGCTACTCGGGAGCTGTCTTCGGCTGGCCGTCGACGGTCCGTACTTCCCCGATTGGGAGTTCGCCACCCTCATGGGCATGTCTCGTGAAGAGATGCGTGCACTCGCCGATGCCTGGCCGTCCGATCCTCAGTCCGGTGAGGTCGAGGAACCGCTCTCAGCGGAGCAAGAGGCCGCCGGGGTGAGCGCTGCGAACAACCTGAACGGCTATCCACACGGCGTGAGTAGAGCAACTCTGGAAGAGCAGCTCGGCTTCGGACTCGAAGACGTCGCCAGACTCCTCGAGTCCTCTCGCCGGTGGAAGCACTCAGGGGACAGGCGCGTCGAGCCGACTTGATCTCCCTCTTCGGTGAGCGGAGGGCCGGTGGGCTGCAGCTCAGCCCAGCCGGACGCCGAGCTGGGGGAGGACGTCCTCGGCCATCATCGACAGCTGCTCGTCCATCTGCTCGGTCTCGATGCCGGGCATGTCGAAGAACAGCACGATGTGCTGCAGGTCGAGCAGGTCCTGGTAGGTGCCGAGCATGTCGACGACTTCGTCGATCGAGCCGATCGCCATGATCTGCTGGTCCATCGAGTCCTCGAGCGGCGGGCGGTGGCCGAAGGGTGGCTCGCTCCCGTCGGGCATGTCGTAGGACCGGAACCGGCCGTACGGCGCCAGGAACTTCACCCACTCGTCGTGCGGGTCCCGCCCGGTCGCCATGGCCTCCTCGCGAGTGCGTCCGATGTGGCAATTGATCGCCAGGCAGCGGGCCTCCCCGGGGGCCAGGTCCCAGCCGTTCTCGGCGGCCTTCTCGCCGAAGAGGTCCCACCACTGCTTGGTCTTGGCCGGGCCGCGAGCCGGCATGACCCCGTGGTGCCGGACCCGGGCGCAGTAGTCCAGGGTCGGGGGCGAGGTGACGGCCTGCCAGATGTCGATCGGGGCGATCGGCTTCGGGACCAGCGTGAGGTCCTTCACCGTGGAGCCACGGTCGGGGATGCCGGGAGGCGGCAGGGTGAAGTGCTTGCCGCTGAACGAGAAGCGCTCGTTCCACCACGCCGACCGGATGATCTCCATCGACTCCTCGAAGATCTCCCGGTTGACCCGGTCGAGCTCCTTGGACATCTCGTTGTCGCCCGAGGCGACGACCCCACCGAGCGACTGCGCCTCCCTGGGCACGGTCCCGCGGCCGACACCGAACTGCATGCGGTCGCCCGTGACGATCTGGGCCATCGCCGCGTCCTCGGCGAGGCGCAGCGGGTGCCACTGCGGGACCACGTTGAACATCTGGCCGAGCCGGAGCCGCTCGGTCTCCTTCGCGAGGTGCAGACCGAACAGGATCAGGTTCGGCGTGACCTCGTAGCCCTCGTACTGGAAGTGGTGCTCGGTCAGCCACATCGTGTCGTAGCCGAGCCGGTCCATCGTCTTGGCCCAGTGGGTCAGGTTGTCGTAGCAGGCGATGTAGTCGTCGTTGCCGTACCGGCGGTCGACCGGAGCGGGGTCACCCGCCCCGGCGTCAGGCATCGGGACCGATCCGTAGTAGTTGGCGTCGACTCTCATGGGGTCAGTGTCGCAGCCCGGTGTTTCGGGCACGTCACCTGGGGCGGACTCGAAGCCGGCGTCCCCAGCGCAGCCACGACACCTCGTCGTCGCCGCCGAACGGCACGACGACCGGGCCGCCGCCGGCGTCGACGCCGCGGAGCTCATCGCCGTGGCAGCGGAGCCGCACCGGAGCGTCGGGGAACGGCTGCCAGCGCCCGTCGTCGAGTGGGTCGTGGGTGAGGAGCACCTCGTCGTCCACCACCTCGACCGTCGTCCTGCCGAGACCCCCGACGTACGTGCCCTCGATCGACGGGGGAGGCACCTGCGCCGCTCCGGTCGGTGGAGGGGTGGGCGCTCCGAGCAGCTCGCCGACGTCTCGGTGCAGGCGACCGCCTGCGGTTCCGTTGGTCAGCACGACCCACCCGCGCCGCCGTTCGGGGAGCAGCGCCAGCACCGAGCAGTACCCGGCGGTCACGCCGGGGTGCCAGACCAGGCGCTCGTCGTCGGTCCCCCGGACGAGCCAACCCAGACCGATCGACTCGTCGCTGGTCACCGGAGCGATCGGCGACCACTGGTCATGGACGATCTCGTCCGGGACCGGCCGGCGGTCTCCGCCGAGCAGCGACACGAGCAGCGCGACGAGGTCGTCGGCGCACGAGATGACGCCGGCCGGGGCGACGTCGTGGGCGCCGAGCTCCCATCGCGGCTGCCACCCCATCCCACCCGGGACGGGCTGCGGGGAGCCGCCCGCCGAGTCGTGGGGGAGGGCGACCGTGTGCGCGATCGCCTCGTCGGCGGTCGTGACGGTGCGGCGCATCCGGAGTGGACGCGTCAGGCGCCGCCGGAGCGACTCGGCGAAGGGTCGGTCGTCGACGACCTCGACGATCCGGCCGAGCACCGAGAAGGCGGCGTTGGAGTAGGAGAACGGCCCGCCGGGGGCGCCGAGCGGGTCGGCACCAGCGAGCGCGTCGACAGCACCGGCCGGGGTCGCGACGGCGGGCGGTCGGCTGAGCAGCGCATCGCCGTCGATCCCCACGCGATGGGTGAGCAGGTCACGGATCGTCGCAGCCGGCAACGACGAGGCAGGGAGCAGGTCGGTGATCGGGGCATCGAGGTCGAGACGGTCCTCGGCGACCAGCGAGCCGACGACCAGCGCGGTCAGCGGCTTCGAGACCGAACCGATCTGGAACAGCGTCGTCCCGTCGACCGCTCGGGGATCATCGACCGCGGGGTGGCCGTGGGCCACGACCGCGGTCTCGTCGCCGTCGACCACGCCGACGACGACACCGGGCACGCCGAGCTCGGGCGCTCGCCGAGCCAGGAGATCGCGGACCTCATCGGCGAGCGAGCTCACCACGAACCGCCGCCACCCCCGAGACCTCCGCCTCCACCGAAGCCCCCACCACCGAAGCCGCCGCCGCCGAAGCCACCGCCGCCGCCGAAGCCGCCACCGCTGAACCCGCCGGGCCAGCCGCCGCCGACCATGATCATGCCGCCCCGCCGCTCGCGGCGGCGCTGGGCGTCGGCGACATCGGAGTTGGCGTCGTCCTCGGCCTGGGTCATCGTCTCGGCCGCGGCCTGGAGGCGGGCGATCTGCTCGACCGGGTCGCCGTCGGTCTCGTCGAGCGCGGCCCGGGTGGTCGCGACGACGGCATCGACTCCGGGGCGGATGTCGCCATGGTGCTTCGCCAGGTAGCGCTCGAGCGCGTCGGCCCTGGCCTCGAGGTCGGTCTCGAGCTCGGCGACCCGTCGACGAGCGGCGCGGACCTCGTCGACGCGATCCGATGCCTCGGACCGGAGGCGGTCGGCGGCGGCCTGCGCCCGCTCGGCCGCGGTGAGCGCCGCGAGCCAGTGGACGTCGAGTCGCTTGACCTCGTCGACCGCCGAGCGGAGGTCCTCCGAGATCGGCTCGAGCCGCTCCTCCCACCCCGGGAGGTCGGCGGCATGGGCGGTGATGAATCGCTCGGCGCCGCGCACGCTGGTCGTGGCGGACGTGATCGCCTGCGGTGCGCTCCGCTCGGCTTCGCGGAGGTCGTGGTCCAGTTGGTCCAGGGCGGCGATGCGCTCGCTGATCGATTCGGCGACCCGTTCGGCATCGGTGAGGCGGCCGAGGGCCTGCTCGAACTGCTGCTGGTCGGCGCCGCTCAACACCTGCGCCGTGCCGAGCAGCTCGTCGAAGCGGGACAGCTGACGGTCACCCCAGGTCGGCAGGTCGGCGTGGTCGGCGAAGGAGCGAAGCGCATGGTCGGCTTCGAGCGCGGCCAGGACGCGGCGGGCGTGGGTGAGATCGTCGACGAGGTCGACCCGGTGGGAGGTCAGCTCGGCACGGTCGACGCGGGCCTGCTCGGCGAGCTCGGCGCGTCCGGCAAGCCAGCGGCGGGCCGCTTCGATGGTCGCCATCGCCTCGGCGGCGGGCTGCTCTGCGGAGTCGAAGCGGCGGTCAGCGACGAGGCCCTTGGCCGTCGCCGTGAGGTCCTCGGCCCGGCCGGCCTCGGTGAGGACCCGATCGACGATCCAGCCCTGGCTCGCGGCCTCGTCCGCGACCCGGCGCAGCGAGACGGTCGCCTCCGGCAGCTCCTCGAGCTGCTCGCCGAGTCGCTGCTTCTCCGATCGTTCGGCATCGACGACCGCATCGAGATCGTCGAAGAGCGTCTCGACCTCGACGAGCACCTCGCTCAGCTCGTCGTGGTGAGCACGTCGCGCTTCGGACTCGTCGGCGTTCCTCGCTGCGGCGGCCACCGGCGCGTCGGTCATGCCCGTCCCGACCCGACCGAGCCCGCTCGCCAGCTCGGCGAGCCGGAGCTCGAGCGCCGGGTACTCGCCCTCGGCGGCGTCGTCGATGAGGACCTCGGCCCGGATCGACGAAGCGTCCCAGCGCTCCTGGAGCTCGAGGAACTTGGCGGAGACCTCCTGCTCGGCGGCATCGGCCGCCTCGCGGGCCTCCCGGGTCCGGCGTCGCCGCCTGACGACGCCGTAGCCGGCGAACCCGGCTCCGCTCACCGTGGTCGCACCGAGGAGGATCCAGCCAGCGTTCCGTCGCGACGAGTCGTCGCCGTCGTCCGAGGCGGGCACCGGTGCGGACTCCGGCTCGGCCGGCGGCTCCGTCGGGGGTGGAGCGGTGATGGCGGCGATGACGCCGTCGACGCCGCCGATCAGGCCCCCGGTGAGATCGCCGTCCTGGAAGCTGGGGTTCATCTCCTCGGCCCGGATGGTCGGCCACACATCGGCGAGCTCGTCGGACCACTGGTCGCCGAAGAAGATGCCGCTCTGCCGGTCGAGCGAGACGGCCACGACGATGAGGTTGGTCCGGGTCCCGCCGTCGGCGCCCTGCCACGACGCGCAGCGCTCGACCTCGGCGGCCGCCCACGTGTCGATGTTGCCGCCGGCATCCTCGATGGCCCGGATGCGGGGCTCGGGTCCCACGGCACGCAGTTCCTCGGCGGCCTCTTCGAGGGCGGCGAGATCGACCTCGCCGGTCTCGTCGGCGGCGAGAGCGTCGCAGTCGGTCTGCGCGGCGGCCGATCCGTGCGGGGCGAGGACGGCGAGGAGGAGGGCGAATACGAGCGCAATGCGGCGCACGTCAGCCCGCCCCGCCGTTCACGCGCTCGCCGATCCACCAGGCCAGGTCGTGGCGGTCGGGATGTTGGAGGACGACCCGCGACCAGGTCGACGACGAGGTCTCGATGACGAGCACCTCGGGGTCGCGGTAGACGCACCAGAGCTGGCGACGTCCGGGGTGCGATCCGGCGATCGTGAACCGGCCGGCGGTCGCGACGCCGGGCACGTAGGTACCGCCGAGGAACCAGCCGAGCCCGCTCCGGGCCTCGGCGGTGGGCACGACCCGGGCCGACACGAGCTCGTCGGTGGGCACGTGGTGTCGTCGTCGCAGCGTCGACACGGTGTCGAACCCGTCGAAGCGGATGTCGACGCCCTGGTCGCTGACGAAGACGTGCACGGCCACCGCGACACCCTAGAGCTGCGACACTGCGAGCGTGTCAGGAGCCGAACCGCCGCTGCGTGACGACCGGACCACGGAGATCGAGCGGTGAGTCAGCCGGTCGAGGGGTCCGATCGCCGGGTCTTCCACATCACCGATCCCTGCTCTGCCGAGCGGCTCGTCGAGGACGGGCACCTCGAGCCCACGTCGCTCGAGTCGGAGGGGTTCGTCCATTGCTCGACGGCTGCGCAGGTGGTGGCGACGACCGAGCGCTGGCTCGCCGGCGTCGACGACCTCGTGCTCGTCGAGCTCGACGTCGACCGGCTGGACGACCTCCGCTGGCCCGAGGTCTATCCCGGTCAGCACTTCCCCCACCTCCATGGCGCGATCCCCGGCGCTGCCGTCGTGAGGGTCCATCGGTGGCGTCCCGCCGATCGAGCCGCCTGGGAGGGCTGAGCGTCAGTCGCGGCTCGGGGGCGAGAGGATGCCCTGCCGGAAGGCGGTGGCGACGGCGGCGGTCCGGTCGCTCACGCCCAGCTTGTCGAAGACGTGGGCGAGGTGGGTCTTCACGGTCGCCCGCCCGACGTGGAGCTGCGCGGCGATGTCGGCGTTGGTGAAGCCCTCTGCGACGAGGCCGAGGATCTCGAGCTCCCTCGCGGTGAGCGACGTCGCGTCGGGCCGTCGCAGTTGGCCGACGAGTCGGGCTGCGACCGGCGGGCTGAGGACCGTCTCGCCACGGGCGGCCCGACGCACGGCGTCGCGCAACGTCGCCGGGTCGGTGTCCTTGAGCAGGTAGCCGACGGCGCCCGCCTCGACCGCGCCGACGATGAGGTCGTCCGTGTCGTAGGTCGTCAGCACGAGCACGCGGATGTGCGGGTCGGTGCGCACCAGTTCGGAGATGGCGGTCACGCCGTCGACCTCGGGCATCCGGAGATCCATGAGCACGACGTCGGGTCGATGCTCGCGTGCGGCGGCGATGGCCTCGCCGCCGTGGCTGGCCTCGGCGACGATCTCGATGTCGTCGTCGGTGACCAGCACCTGCGCCATGCCGGCGCGCACCACGGGGTGGTCGTCGGCGAGGACGACGGTGATCACCTCGACCCCACGGGCAGGGCGACCGACAACGACGTTCCGCCGCCCGGCTCGCTCTCGATGACGACGCGGCCGCCCAGGTCCTCGATGCGTCGCCGGAGACCGCCGAGCCCCGTGCCACCGGTCGTGCCGGCGACACTCGACGGGCCCGTCGCCGGATCGAAGCCGCAGCCGTCGTCGACGACGTCGACGAGCACCTCGGATCCGGCGCGGCTGAGGCTGACGTCGATGCGCTCGGCGTGGGCGTGCTTGCGGGCGTTCGCGACCGCTTCCTGCACGACGCGCAACACGGCGACGTCGACGGTGCCACCGAAGCCGGTCAGCTCGCCGTCGGAGCGCACCACGGCTCGGGGCTCGTCGGCGGCAGCGACCCGTTCGACCGCTTCGAGGAGCGATCCACCCACCTGTTCGGCGGGGTCGGCCTGGACGAGGCGGCGGGCCTCGGCGAGGTGTTCGCTCGCGACCCGTTCGACGAGCTCGAGGGTCTCGGTCGCCGGGTCGCCTCGATCGAGGCGGGCGAGGGCACCGCGGCTGTGGAGCACGATCGACGTGAACCCCTGGGCGAGCGTGTCGTGGATCTCGCGGGCCATCCGCTCCCGCTCGGCACGGGCGCCGGCGCGGTGCTCGGCCTCGGCGAGCTCGGCGCGGGTCGCCGCCAGCTCCGCCAGGAGCTGGGCCCGCTCCTCGCTCTGGTCGATGATCCGTGCGACCCAGATCGAGAACAGCGAGCTGAGCGCCCAGATCGCCAGCGGCAGGACCAGCCACTCGAAGACGCTGCCGTCGTTCACGATCTCTGCGACTCCCCAGGCGGCAGGCGGGACCAGCGCTGCGGCGATGCTCCAGGGGAGGGGGAGCATGGCGTAGGTGAGCGGGAAGAGCGTGAACATCGCCTGGAGGTAGGACGTCTCCAGCATGAGGAGTGGGATCCAGAGCCCGACCAGGGCGCTCCAGACGCCGAACCGTCGCAGGACCGTGGCGAGGTCGTCCTGGGACCAGTCGAGCCGGAGGGCCACGAACGCCATCGCGCAGGTGGCGATCGCGATGGGGACGGCGATCCGGAGCTCGAGATCCTCGTCGGCCAACGCGAAGAGGATCGTGAGGAAGCTGATCATCCCGGCGTGGGCGATCGGGAAGCCGCGGATCGTGAAGCGATCCTGGGTGACCGCCGTCGGCAGCTCCACGTCGGTCACGAGCTATCGCTCCACCCGGAGACGGAAGCGGGCCACGACGAACCCGAGCCCGACGACCGTCCACGCTCCCAGCACGAGCGCCACCGTACCCAGCTGCCACCCACCGCCCGGCTCGACCGCGGCGAAGGAGTCCGGCAAGAACGAGGCCCGCATCCCGAGGGCCATCCAGCGCAACGGGAAGATCGACGCGACGTTCTGCAGCCACGTCGGGAGGTCCGAGAAGATGAACCAGATCCCGGAGATGAACTGCAGGATGATGAACGGGAACGTCACGACCGCTCCGGCGGACCGTGGGTTGGTGGCGATCGTCGAGATGCTCATGCCGAGCAGCACGGCAGAGGTGAGGCCGAGCAGGAAGACCCACGTGAAGGTGACGAGCTGGCCCCCGCTCGGCAGGTCGGCGTCGAAGGCGAGCGCGCCGAGGGCGATCAGCGCTGCGGCCTGCGCCGTCGCGACGACGATGACCGAGCCGAGCTTGCCGAGCAGGTAGGCGGCCGGCGGCATCGGCGTCCCGGCGAGCCGCTTGACCGTGCCGTCGTCCTTGTCCATCGCCAGTTGCGGAGCGAGATCGGCGACGCCGACGTTGAGGGCGACCGATGCCGTCAGACCCGCCAGCAGGTAGGTGCTGAAGCTGACGCCGGTGTCGCCGATCTCGCCGTCGAGGACGGTGGTGAGCAGAACCATCAGCGCGAGGGGGAGCGAGAAGGTGAAGAGCACCTGCTCCCGAGTCCGGAGGAACCGGAGGAGCTCGATGCGCGTGCGGCGCATCGAGGCGGTGAGGAGGCCGACTTGGCGGTGTGCGGTCGGAGCGGTGGCGGTCATGACGGGACCCTCTCGGTGCTCACGAGCCGGAGGTAGACGTCCTCCAGCGACGGGCGGGTGACGGTGAGCTCGTCGAGCTCCGCGCCGAGGTCGGTGTGGAGGCGGGCGATGAGCGCTGTCGGCGTGGTCGTGCGGATCGAGGTGCGGTCCCCGTCCGCCGGGTCGGCGTCGAGCGAGATCTGGTGCTCGGTGAACCCCGGAGGGGTCAGGAACGACACGACGACACCGTCGTGGTCTCGGCCACCGAGGCGCTCGGGGGTGTCGAGGGCGACGAGTCGGCCGCCGTCGATGACAGCGACCCGGTCGGCGAGCGCCTCGGCCTCTTCGAGGTAGTGGGTCGTGAGCACGATCGTGACGCTGTGGCGGCGGAGGTCGTCGACGATGCCCCAGAGCCGCCGGCGGACCTCGGGGTCGAGGCCGGTGGTCGGCTCGTCGAGGAACAGCAGCTCGGGCTGCCCGATGATCCCGCAGGCGAGATCGAGTCGGCGGCGCTGGCCGCCCGACAGCTCATCGACCTTCTGGTCGCGCTGCTCGATGAGGTCGACGAGCGCGAGCGCCTCGTCGATGTCGAGCGGGTCAGGATAGAACCCCGCGAGGTGGCCGAGCGCCTCCCGAGCGGTCAGCCGATCGAAGGCTCCGGTCTCCTGCGTGACGATGCCGATCCGGGACCGCCACGCCTGGCCGGCCTGCATGGGATCCTCACCGAGCACCCGGACCGTTCCGGTCGTCGGCCGGCGGTAGCCCTCGCAGATCTCGGTCGCCGTGGTCTTCCCGGCACCGTTGGGACCGAGGATGGCGAGCAGCTCGCCGCGCTCGACGGTGAGGTCGAGGTCGACGACGGTCCGCTCGCCGTACGTCTTCGTGAGCCCCGTGAGCTCGATGGCTGCGTCCATGACTCCATCGTCGCGACCCCGCATCGCCGGGGAATCGTGCTGGAGGTGGTTCCGCCGCAGCCAGGTGGTGGACCCCGATCTAGTGCGAACGCATCAGTCGGTGGCAGGCTGCGGCCGTAGGCCGTCGGAGGAGGGGATCGTGTCGGAGCCGGTGACGCTGTACGAGGAGCGGGGTGACATCGCGATCATCACGCTGAACCGACCGGAGAAGAAGAACACGCTCACGGACGCCGTCATCCAGGGCGTGGCCGACGGCATCGACGCCGCGACCAAGTCTCCCGAGGTCCGCGCCATCGTGCTGCGGGGCGCCGGTGACACCTTCACCGCCGGGTACGACCTGACCGACGGCGGCACGGTCGGCACCTCCGGCAGCGACGAGCCCCGCTGGTCGACGCCGTACGGGGCGACGGGCCCCGAGCCCCGCGAGGGCGCTTGGGACCCGGTGCGGGACTACCAGTTCATGGGCAACAACGTCCGCCGGTTCATGAAGATCTGGGAGTGCCCGAAGCCGGTGCTCGGCGAGATCAAGGGCTGGGCCGTCGGCGGCGCGACCGACATGGTGCTGTGCTGCGATCTGCTCTTCATGGCCGAGGACGCCCACATCGGGTACGCCCCGAGCCGGATCTTCGGCACGCCGACCACCAACCTCTGGGTCTACCGGCTCGGCCTCGAGCACGCGAAGCAGTTCATCCTCACGGGGCGGGCGATCGACGCCGCGACCGCCTACCGGATCGGGTTGGTGTCCCACGTCTGTCCGCCCGACGAGCTGGCCGACGAGATCGAGGCCGAGGCCCGGCGCTTCGCCCACATCCCGGCCAACCAGCTCGCCCTCAACAAGCTGCTGATCAACCAGGCCTTCGAGAACATGGGCCTGCGCACCAGCCAGATGCTGGGGACGTTCTTCGACGGCGTGACCCGCCACACCGAGGAGGCCTACCGCTGGGTCGAGGACTTCGGCGAACAGGGCTTCCGCCAGGTCATCCGCGACCGTGACGCCCCCTGGGCCGACTACGGCGAACGTCCGAGGGACTGAGGCGGCAGCCATGCAAACCTGGTCGACATGGCCAGGCAGTGCGACATCGCCGAGGCGAAGGATCAACTCTCCGAGCTGCTCGATGCCGCTACGGCAGGCGAGGACGTTGTCATCCTCCGCTCCGGCCGGCCGGTGGCTCGACTCGTGCCGATCGGGGATGACGTGCCGCGTCGGTTGGGGTTTCTGGGTGGTTCGGTCCCGGATGCCCTGTTCGACCAACTCAACGACGACGAGGTCACGGCATGGTCGTGAGCGAGCTCCTTCAGCTGGACAGCGACGTCGGCGTGCGGCCGACGCTGCAGCTGCACGGATCTCAGCCTGCGAGGCGTCGTCGGACTTCGGCGACGTCGGCAGCGAGGCGGTCAGACAGCTCAGCGGCGTCGAGGTCGGCAGTCTTCTGGCGTCAAGCGATGGCCTCGCCGAGCAGGTCGCGCACGACCTGGGACGCAGTCGTGTCCAGCTCGGCCGCCATAGCGTCGAGGCCTGCGGAGAGCTCGGCGGGGAGTCGGACTGACAGGTGTCGGTCCTGCGACGACGGCGTCGCGTCGCGTCGCCTCGCCTGAGCTGCTGACCCGTCGTCTGCTCGAGCCAGTCGATTCCAGTGGGAGTGTCCGTCATGTGTCACCTCCGCGTTGCCGCTCGATCGCCTCGGCGATCGTGTATGCGATGTCGACGGTATGGGAGCGGTTCGGGTCGAGCTCATCGGTTCCGGACACGAGCGCTCGCAGCGCGGCGAAGATCCGTTCGAGTTCGGACCGTGAGAGCGCAACGCCTTCGTCGGGTAGTCAGCTGAGGTCCCCCGACGCCGTGTGGCAGCGTACTGCGGCGGTGCGTGGTGTAGCCGGGTCATCTGGTGGTCACATGCAGGTCAAGTGACTCCGGGACTGCTAGCCCCGGGGCGAGTGCCGTGAGGCGGGCAGTCTCACTGGAGGCGGAGGGCGGTCTCCCGCACCTGCTCGACGGCGCTGGGACCGTCGACGACCGCTAGAAACGACGAGCGAGTAGGGACTATCGACGTTGTGTTCACGCGTCACGCGACGGTCGGGCTGCCTGCGGCCTCTGTGCAGGACGATGTCGAACTGCCAGTCTGCGGTCGGTCCGAGCAGCACCCACGCCACGACACCCGTCTCGACGGCCGCACGAGCAGGTGCTCCCGGCGTCCCGGCCCTGGTCATGGCCCGAGGCCCCGCCCGGCATCAGAACCGACCACGACGACGCTTCGAGAAGTCGGCCAAATAGGGCGACGTACCCCCTTGCCGGCTGGCCAGCACTCCAAGACTCGTGACACAGCCGCTCGCTAGATTCGACGAAGTGGTGGAAACAGGTGGGCTGAGCAGTATCAGGGACGACATCGTCGACTCATCGGTCGTCCGTGATCCCCAGTCCGACCGCTTCGGACACCAGCACTTCGCCGAGGAGATCGGCGACCTCGTGACGTCAGTGGACACCCCCGCGAGCATCGCCCTGTTCGCCCCGTGGGGATCTGGCAAGAGCAGCCTCGGAGAACTGCTCCGAGCATGGCTCAGCGACAACGGCAACGTGCCGTTCGTCCGCTACGACGCCTTCAAGTACGCCGAGGTGCCTCTACGGCGCCACTTCCTGAGCCAGGTCGCCGAACAGATCGACCCGAAGTGGCTCGAAAACGCCAACCTCTACGACGAAGAGACCCAGGCCAGGTTCCAGACTCCATCCTGGAAGACGTGGGGCCGCGTCGTCGCAGTCCTAGCGTCGACGTTCACTGTCGCCACCGCAGCCATCACACTCCTGGCAGCGCTCGCCGCGTGGGCGATCATGCTGCTCAGCGAAGCGGACTACACCGACACGCTCGGGGGCGTGCTCGACGGATGGCTGCCGCAGACCACCCTCATCACCGTCGTCATCGGCTCCGTGCTCGCCATCGCCGGTCGCGTTCTCACCATCGACCGCACGACGAGTTCCCCGTCTTCTGACGAGCAGTTCGAACGACTGTTCCGCGACCTCGTTAGCGGACCGGTCACGAAGTACGGCCGGGTCGTGGTGTTCATCGACGAACTTGACCGGTGCGCCCCGAACGAGGTCGTCGAGACCCTCGACGCCCTCCGCACCTTCCTCGACGTCGAAGGCTGCGTCTACGTCGTCGCCGCAGACCGCAACGCCATCGAGTCAGCGATCGCTGAGAGCGCTCGCCAGGCGACCCCCGTCGACGACCGCAGCCCTTACTACAGCACCGGCGGTTCGTACCTCGACAAGGTCTTCGCCGGGCACCAGATCGACTTGCCGACGCCGCTCCCACGGCGCCTCAACGACTACGCGCTGCGACTGGTCGACACCGACCCGAAAGGCATCTGGGTCGCCCTCGACCGACAGCGTGTGGTCTCGGTCCTCGTGCCCAGCCACGTCCGCAGTCCCCGTCGCGTGAAGGTGCTGCTCAACGCGTTCGCGCACCTTTATCGCCTCGCCCTCCGCCGAGCCGAGAACGGCATGCTGGATACCGATCTTGCCGACAGGGCACCTGAGATCGCCAAGCTCACGACCCTCAAGCGCGAGTTCCCCAGGTTCGTCGATGAACTCGCTAACCATCCGGGCTTGTGCGCCGCGTACGTGCATGCGTGGGAAGCAATACGCGACAGCGCCTTGCCACAACGGCCGGAGCATGCGGCTGTTGGCGACGAGGTCGATTCGCATGTCGTCGACGAGGACGCTGAAGACGACAGGGATGGATTCGTGAGCAAGCCGACCGTGCGCGATGCCCTGCTCGCCGGTTTCCGGGCCTCGACCCCAAGGGCCACTGCGTCGCGGGCACTGGACGTCGTCAGCGATGACAGGTGGTCCCCCGTTGCGCTCATCGTGTCCGACGACCCGGAGTCCGTCGCGGACGGCTCGCCCATCGCAACTCTGCGGGAATCGCTCTACGCGTACCTGAAGCGGACAGAGGTGATCGGCGAGCCGCGGCCCGACATCATCAGGCTCGAGTCCTCAGGTCAGGTCTTCGGACTCGACGAGCCCACCGCCGACACTCTGGCGACCGCTGCCGTCGACGGAAACACGGATCGCCTCGTCGAAGTCGTCACCGGCTTGGACCCGTCGGACCGGACCGCCGCACTGCGGTTGCTCACTGCTGTCGCCAAAGAGACTCCGCCCGGCCTCGAAGCGGACAACGTCGTCCGCGTGATCTCGGTTGTGGCGAAGAGCGTTGGCGACTCAGAACTCCAGCCCGTCGCACGAGAGCTTATCGATGCGATCCGGAGCCACGCCCATCGTCCCTCGACGTGGGCCCAGTGGGACCCCGACGGTCTCCTCCGTCTCGGACTCGCAGACCCCAACCACGCAGCCGCACAGGACCTCATCGAGACCGCAGCGGACAGAGTCGGGCCAAGAGCCGACGTCGGGCTCCTCAAGACTCTGTTCTCGCAGGCATCCGTCGTCGGATCACGGGCGAGCGACGCCGTAGTCAGCGCAGCACGGTGGCTCGCTCTTAGGTCCTCGATGTGGATCGGGGAGGCGCTCGCGACCGACGACCGGGCACGGCATGACGCGTTCCGGGCCTCTGCGGACCTTCTCGTCGAATCCGCGACCTCCAACGAACGCAACGTCGAATTGGCCCGTCGCGTCCTCCCGGCGCTCGCAGAACAGATCGCGCAACTCGACGACCTGGCAGCCGAGACCCGCGCCGAGCTCCTCGTACCGCCAGCGCGTGCGCTCCTCGCGCTGGACATCGCTGGCCCCGGCGCCTCTCTCGGCCTGGACGCCCTCGGCGCCCTCGCCGGGCAGACCTACACGGACCTGGACCTCATCACGCAGATCCTCGCACTTGCCGAAGCCACGGACGAGGACGACGACCCGTCGTTCTTCGCCACGGCCCTGGGATACATCGGCGACGATGCAGTCTCGGAGCCGGCAGCCGTAGTGGACCTGCTCTGGACGAAGTGCAGCCCGTTCGAGGGTGACGACGAATGGGCTGCCGCTGTAGGCGAGTGCCGCCGCGTCGTCGCAAGTGGGACCGACCGAGCCGACCTTTCTGGCACAGCTACGTCACTCGACGACGTTCTCGCTCAGAAGGCGGCTCCCGCCGACGCCGACTACGTACGCGACTTCCATCGGTTCGTCTCACTCGTCGAGCTCGGGCTTGCCGACCCGACACCACTAGACGGAGCAGCCTCAGCGCTGATCGCTCTTGCTTCGACGCCCGTTGCATCAGTGCCAGACGTTGCAGCAGCGCAGCGCATCATCGAGGCGACAGCCATTCCCGCAGCCAAACACGCGCCCGATCATGCCGAGGAACTCGTCACCGCCTGCGACGCGTGCGCATGGCTCGACGAGCCGCTCAAGATGAACGTTGTCACGCACGCCGCCCATGAACATGGGCTCACCACGAACTATGCGGCCGGGGACTACGGACACATGGCCAAGTCGTACGGCCGAGATGCGCACGGCGCCGTCCTCTGGCTGATGGAACACGCACGCGAACATGACCTGCGCAACTTCCTCCGCGAGAACGACGACCGGCTACCGAACGGCAAAGAGTGGGGGCAGTCGGCCACCGAGGCCGTCCGCCGGCTGACGACCGACGAGTGGGTCGATCTCCTCGTTGCGGTCGGTATCGACACAGACAACGGTGAGCCGGACGAGCGCACCATCCGCGCTCTCGTGGATGTCGACGACGAAGACGCCAAGGGCGCAGCACTCGCCAAGATCGAAGCCGCCTACGCGGATGCGACGAACAACGCGCAGCGGGAATCGTTGATCAAACTCACATCGTTGCTCCGGCTGGAGTCAGACGAACACCGTGCGAGATACATCCTCGGCATCCTTCTCCCAACGGCGGAGGGGAACAACCAGGGCGCGAACATCGTCGCCAGGTACCGCCAGGACTGGGCGACACCGCCAGTAGCCATCCACGGACAAGTTCGCGAGCGGCTGATCAACACAGCCGGAAGGTCGAGACCGATGCAGAACGCTCTCGACAAGGCCGGGTGGCGGAAGCGGTCGTGGTGGCAGAAGCTCAGCGGCTGACCCGGAGCGGGCCGCTTCTAGGAGCCGTTTGAACTTGCCGGGCCGTCCCGCGATGTTGCGGTTCGAGCGGTCTGCACTGAGGCCGTGCAAGCAACGATGATGACAGTCGTCGGAGTGGCGCACGGGATCAACCACATGGCGCAAGGATGGCAGAGCCCACCCTGAGTCCAGGGTCGTCGCAACGGTTGCACGATCGAACCCGAGCGGCCGATGCGGCGCCCCTTCACGCCTCCGTGTGGAGGCCCTTCTCCCACTGCTCGCGGAGGACGAACTTCTGGATCTTGCCCGAGCCGGTCAGTGGGAACGCCTCGACCTCGAACCACTGCTTCGGCGTCTTGTGCGGGGCGAGGTGCTCACGCAGGTACGAGAACAGGGTGTCCTTGTCGAACTCCTCGCCGGCAGCGGGCCGGATGAACGCGCCGACCGTCTCGCCCCACGTCTCGTCGGGCAGCCCGACGATGGCGGCGTCGCCGACGGACGGGTGGGCGTAGAGCAGGTCCTCCAGCTCGCGGGGATAGATGTTCTCGCCGCCGCGGATGATCATGTCCTTGAGGCGGCCTTCGATCGTGCAGTAGCCGCGGTCGTCCATGGCGCAGAGGTCGCCGGTGTGGAGCCAGCCGTCGGCGTCGATCGCCTCGGCGGTGGCGTCCGGCATCTCGAAGTAGCCGCTCATCACGTGGTACCCGCGTGTGACGAACTCACCGATCTGGCCGACCGGGAGGATCTCGCCGGTCTCCGGGTCGACGACGGCGTTCTCGACGCCGGGCATCGGGTCGCCGATGGTGCCGGCTTTGTCCTCGATCGTGTCCGTCGTGTTGGTCATCGAGGCGACCGGTGAGCACTCGGTCTGTCCGAAGACGATGGTGAACGGCGCCTGCAGCTCCTCCTCCAGTCGGCGCACGAGGGGCGCCGGCACGGTCGAGCCGCCCGAGCAGATGGCCTGGATGTGCGAGGTGTTCCTCGTCGCGAAGTCGGGGTGCTCGATGAGGGCGACGAGCATCGTGGGCACGCCGAGCATGGCGTTGCCCTCGTAGGTCTCGATGAGCTCCAGCGCAAGACCGGGGTCGAAGGCCTCGAGGAGCACGGAGGTCGAGCGGGACGCGACCGCCCCGAGGGTCACGCAGACGCAGCCGCCGGTGTGGAACAGCGGCATGAAGCTGACGAAGGTGCCGCCGGAGGGGACGCCCATCCGGTCGGCCGTGTGCGCGCCGTTGTTGGCGAGGCCACGGTGCAGGAGCAGCGCGCCCTTCGGGAAGCCGGTGGTACCCGACGTGTACTGGATCATCACCGGGTCGTCAGGGGTGATGGTGGGCAGCTCGGCGGTGGGGTCGCCGCCGTCGAGGAAGTCGTCCCACTCGGCGAAGCGGATGATCTCGCGCAGCTCGGAGCAGTCCGGCTGGACGTCCCGGGCGGTCGCCAGCATCGGGTTGCCGCGGGCGTCGTCCATCACGAACAACCCGGCCGCCCTGGACTGGTTGAGGACGTACCGCAGCTCCTCGCCGCGGAACGCCGGGTTCACCGTGACCAGCACGACCCCGGCCATCGCGCAGCCGAACTCGAGCATGATCCACTCGGGGAGGTTGAGGGCCCAGACGGCGACCCGCTCGCCGGGCTCGAAACGGGCGAGCAGTGCCCGCGCCGTCCGCTCGGCCTCGGTGAGGAGCTCGGCGTAGGTCCAGCTCGGCCGGTCGCTCGGGTCGGGACGTCCCGCGACGAGCGCGGTGCGGTCGGGCACCTCGGCGGCGGCCTCCCGGAGCAGCTCGCCGAGGGTCAGGTCGCGCACGGGCGGCTCCGACGGCCCGACGGCGTGCGACATCGTCAACGGTGCGGTCATGCGGTGTTCTCCTCGTCCCGGCGGGCAGTGTTGCACGACAGGCGAGCATGTGACGCTCGCCACTAGCGTGGCCGCATGGAGCACAACATCGGGCGATTCCTCACCAAGCGAGCCGAGCTCAACCCCGACCTCGATGCCATCGTCGATGTCGCCCGGGGCGAGACGTTCTCGTTCCGTCAGCTCAACGACCGCAGCAACCAGACCGCCAACGCGCTCACCGGCGCCGGTGTGGTGAAGGGCGATCGGGTCGGCCTCCTCGCGATGAACTCGGTCGAGTTCGAGGAGTCGTTCATGGCGATCGCCAAGATCGGCGCCACGATCGTGCCGCTCAACTGGCGGCTGGTTGCCGACGAGCTCAGCTTCATCCTCACCGACTCCAACGTGACCGCGCTGATCTACGGCGCGGAGTTCGACCCCGTGATCAAGGAGCTCCACGAGCGGGGTGCCGGCGACGGCGGCACGCCGATCACCACCTGGATCCGCATCGGCGAGGACAGCGGTCGCCCCGAGTTCGCCCTCGACTACGCCGCGATCCACGCTGCGGCCTCGACCGACGAGCCCGACGTCGAGACCTCGTCCGACGACCTGCTCTACGTCATGTACACCTCGGGCACCACCGGGCTGCCCAAGGGCGTCATGCACACCCACTCGACCGTGATGTGGGCGCTGATGACGATCGACGCCACCGCCGACATGCACTACGCCGACCGGTACCTCGTGGCCCTCCCCCTGTTCCACGTCGGCGCGCTCTCGCCGGCGATCGGCTGCATGTACGCCGGTGCCACACAGGTCGTGATGCGCGAGTTCGACCCCGTGAAGGTCTGGCAGCTCATCGTCGAGCAGAAGATCACCACCGGCCTGCTCGTGCCGGCGATGTTGCAGTTCATGCTCCTCGTGAAGGAACAGGTCGGCGACGTCGAGCACCCGCAGCTGCGCTGGTTCATGTCCGGTGCCTCCCCGGTGCCGAAGTCGCTCATCGAGGCGTACGTGGCGCTCGGGATCGAGATCCACCAGGTCTACGGACTGACCGAGAGCTGCGGGCCGGCCTGCCTCATCGGTCCCGATGACGCCATCGCCCGCGCCGGCTCGACCGGCAAGGCGTTCTTCTTCACCGAGGTCCGGGTCGTCGACGGCGACGGCAACGACACGGCCGACAACGAGCCCGGCGAGGTGCTCGTCAAGGGCGACCACGTCATGGTCGGCTACCTCAACCGCCCCGATGCCACGGCCGAGACGCTGGTCGACGGTTGGCTCCACACCGGCGACGTGGCGCTGCGCGACGAGGACGGGTTCATCTACATCCACGACCGCATCAAGGACATGATCATCTCCGGCGGCGAGAACGTGTACCCGGCCGAGATCGAGAACGTCGTGATGGGCCTGGAGGGCGTCGCCGATTGCGCCGTCATCGGTGTCCCGAGCGCCAAGTGGGGCGAGTCCCCCTGCGTCGTCGCCGTGAAGGCCGAGGGGGCCGAGATCACCGAGGACGAGATCATCGCCCACTGCGACGGCAAGCTCGCCCGCTACAAGCTGCCCCGGGTCGCCGTGTTCGTGTCGGAGATCCCCCGCAACCCGACCGGCAAGGCGCTCAAGCGCATCCTGCGCGACGACCTCGACATCAGTCTGGATTGATCGCTCAGCCGGCGGGGAGCTCCCCGCGCAGCACGACCATGCCCGACGATGCCGGGCCCTCGCCTTCGCGCTGCAGCGTGACGGTGAAGACCGGGTAGTCCTCGGCGGGCACGCCGCTCCACAGCTCGATCTCGGCATCACCACCACGGAGGTGGAACGTGCCGGCGCTGACGCCGCCGTCGGCGTTGCGCACCCACGCCTGGTAGAAGGTCCCCGGCTCGGCCGGGGGCAGGCCGCTCACGTCGAGCAGGATCTTCACGCCGGCCGGCGTCGTGATCACGTCGGCCGAGCCGGTCGCCCCGGGGGCGAGGTCGGTGGCGGCGAGGGCGAGCTCGACACCCTGGGGGCCGTCGTCTCCGCCACGGAAGGTGACCAGCCCCACCACGGCGACCACGATGGCTGCAGCCGCGCCGACGGCCGGCAGGAACCGGCGACGAAGCGGGATCACGTTGCTCCTCGCCTCGGGCGGCGCGGGCGGTGCCGGCGCCGCAGCCGGAGTCGAACGGGCCTCCTCGGCGATGGCCGCGACGATCTGGTCCTCGAGGTCGGCGGGCGGCTCGGCCCACACGGCCTCGTTGGCCAGCAGTGCCTCGATGGCGGCGAGCTCCTCGGGGGTGGGCTCGTCGTCGAGGTGGTCGTCGGTGGTGGTCATCTCAGCGGTCTCCGTCCGTCTCTACGGTACGGACCGTCGAATGGTTCGCGGCAGTCACGCTGCCCCCGGAGACAGATGTCCCAGCGCCGCTGCGAGGCGGCGATGGGCCCGGTTGGAGCGGCTCTTGACGGTGCCGGGAGGAATGCCGAGGCGCTCGGCGATCTCCGGGTGGGTGAGCCCGACGCCGTGGGAGAGCTGGATGACCTCCCGCTCGCCATCGGGCAGGTCCTCGACGGCCTGGCGGACCTCGAAGGCCTCCCAGGTCCGCTCGAAGCCGATCGACTCGACCGCCTGGTCCTGCTCGGGGGCGTGGCCGCCCCTCGTCGGCGCCGACTCGGAGCGGAGCACGTCGATCGCGGTGCGGCGGGCGATCGAGTACAGCCAGGGGGCCAGCTCCCGGTCGGCGTCGAAGCTGGCCGCCGCCTTCCACGCCTTCACGAAGGTCTGCTGGACCGCGTCGGCCGCGAGCTCACGATCATGGAGCACGGACATGGCCACGGTGGTGACCGGACCGGCGTAGGCCCGGTAGACCTCGCGGACCGCGTCGGGATCGCCGGCGCGGAAGCGGGCGGCGAGGTCGGTGTCCACCACGAGATCCTGCCTCGCGGACGAGCCCGATGCATGTATAGGGCTAGCTTCGCCGCCGGGGAAAGGGGGCTCCAGGTGAGCGGACGTCTCGAAGGGAAGGTGGCCGTCGTCACCGGTGGCGGCAACGGCATCGGCCGGGCGTGCTGCGAGCGGTTCGCCACCGAGGGGGCCAAGGTCGTGGTCGCCGACCTCCAGCAGGACCGGGTCGACGAGGTGGTCGCTGCGCTCGCGGCGGAGGGCGCCGAGGCGACCGGGGTGTCGCTCGACGCCGCGGACCGAGCGGCCAACCAGACGATGCTCGACCACGCCGTCGAGGCGTTCGGTGCCGTGGACGTGCTGCTCACGGCGGCCGGCATCTCCCACGGGGAGTACGTGTCGGGCGAGGTCGGCAAGGAGGTCGCCCGGATCGAGGAGCGGCTCGACCAGATGGGCGAGCCCTGGCGCCGAGCGCTCGAGGTCGACGTCGACGACTGGCAGCGCGTGCTCGACGTCAACCTCACGGGCACGTTCCACGCCGTGCAGTTGGCGGCGGCCTGGATGGTCGACGCCGGTCGTCCGGGATCGATCGTCACGATCGCCTCGATCGCCGCCAAGGACCCGGCCGCCGGCCCGCTGGCGTACTGCACCTCGAAGGCCGGTGTCTGGATGATGACCAAGCACATGGCCCAGTCACTGGCTGCGGCATCGATCCGGGTCAACGCCATCGGCCCGGGTTTCATCGGCACGAACATGACGGCCGCCCTGGACGAGGTCGAGCTGGTCCGCGACATGCTCTTCGGTCGCATCCCGGCGCTGCGCAAGGGTGCCCCCGAGGAGGTCGCCAACGTGGCGTTGTTCCTGGCCAGCGACGAGGCGTCCTACGTCACCGGGACCCTGGTCCACCCGCACGGCGGCTGGTTCACGGACTGATCTCGTGGGTGATCATCACGGACGGTGGCGCGAACGAGGGTCCGAGACGATCCACACTGGTGGGATGGAGATCCGGCCGGTCGAGGAGCGTGAGCTCGACGAGCTCGTCGCACTCGCGGCCGCGTGCCAGTCCAGCCCGACGACCTCCATCCCCTACGTCGCTGACGAACCGGCGGCGATCAGGGGCGACATCCTCGGCGTCGACGACTGGGCCCAGCACACGCTGGTGGCCGTGGTGGGCGACGAGATCGTCGGCTGGCTGCTCGCCGAGCTCGACGACGAGATCGGCCGGGTGTGGTGGTGGGGTCCCTTCGTCGCCCACAGCGAGTGGGCGGGCGTCGCCGATGCGCTCCTCCTCGCCGCCCGTGCGCGGCTGCCGTCGGTGATCACCGAGGAGGAGGCGTTGGGCGAGTCGGCGAACGTGGAGCTCGAGGCCTGGTCGGCTCGACACGGTCTGGCCAGCGAGGCCTCATCGCTCGGTCTGTCGATCGACCACGTCCCGCCGGGCGACGCGCCACCGAACGTGCGGCCGATGCTCGACCGTGATCATGCAGCGGTCGAACGCCTCGTCGACGGGCTCTTCCCCGACACGCACTACACGGGGCGCCAGATCGTCTCCGGTCAGGCCGGCCACGACGTGCTGCTCGTCGCGCTCCACGACAACGAGGTCGCGGGCTTCGCCGCTGCAGAGATCCAGTCCGACGGCTCGGGCTACATCGACTACGTCGGCGTCGACCCCTCCCACCGGGGTGGCCACCTCGGCTCGTCGCTGGTGCGGGTGGCCTGCCGGGCGTTGTTCGACCGGAAGGCATCCCACGTGCACCTGACGGTCCGCGAGTCGAACCTCGCAGCGCGCTCCATGTACGACCGCCTCGGGTTCCACGTCGACACGACCTTCCGGCCGTATCGCCGTGGCTTCAGCCTGGACTGAGGGCTCGTTCTGTCCGGGCCGTCGCACGCTCAGCCTGGACGGAGCCAGCGCTCGTAGATCGATCGGAGACGGGTGAGCTCGTCGAGGTCGACCCACTCGTCGGCCTGGTGGGCCTGCTCGATCGATCCCGGGCCGAGCACCACCGTCTCGCCCGCGAGGCCGCCGTACTTGAGGGCGTTGGAGCCGTAGGGCGCGAGGCACGGCTCGGTGCCGGACCACTCGGCGAGCTGGCGGACCCAGGGGCTCGCCGGATCCTGGTGGAACGCCGCCGACCGGCTGTCGTTGACCAGTCGGATCGACACGTCGCACGGCGGCACGGCAGCGGCGACGATCGACTCGAGCCGAGCCTGCTCCTCGGCCGGGTCCTCGCCGTGGGCGATGCGCCGTCCGATCGTGAACCGGCACTCGTCGGGTACCACGTTGGCCGCCCGGCCACCCTCGATCAGGGTCGTCTGGACCGTGCCCCGGGGGTGGGGCCGAGCGAGGAGCCGGTCGGACTCGGCGTCGACGGCCTGGATCGCCCGGGCGGCGGCGGCGATGGCGTTGCGGCCGAGCTCGGGCATCGACGTGTGGGCGGCGGTGCCCGTGACGTGGACGCGCAGGGCGAGGCCGCCGGGGTGGCCGTGCACGGGGGCGCACGACGTCGGCTCGGCGATCATCAACTGCTCGATCTCGAGGCCGCGCTCCTCGGCCCACCCCCGGAACGCGACGGCGCCGGGTAGGCCGCCCTGCTCCTCGCTGGCGGTCCCGACGACGAGCAGCGTCGGCTCCGGTCGGAGACCCCGGTCGGCCCACTCGTCGAGCAGGTCGAGCAGGACCGCGATCGACGCCTTCGTGTCGCAGGCGCCGCGGCCGTGGAGACGACCCTCGTCGTCGACCGTGGCCACGAACGGATCGCCGACGCAGTGCTCGACGCTGACGGTGTCGAGGTGGCAGTCGAGGGCCACCACGCGGTCGGTGCGTCCGGGCACGGTCGCATAGAGGTTCGGCCGGTCGGGGAAGACGTCCTCCAGCTCGACCTCGGCGCCGAGGACACCGAGTCGGTCGGCGAGGTGCCGTGCGTAGGCGGCCTCGCCGAGCGGTCCCGCCGCCTCGGCTCGGGGTCCGCCGTGGAGCGGGTGGACGCTCGGGATGGCGATCAGCGTGGCGAGCTGCTCGACGAGCCGATCGAGGACGGTCGCGGTGGCCATGGGTCATCCTCGCGCGAGTCGGGCCACGTTCGCCCCGGGGGCTCAGCGATTGACGTAGGCCTGCCCGATGCCGAAGGCCATCACCGCCGAGAGCCAGCCGATCGCCAGCAGCACGGCGAGGATCCGGGTGCTGCGGTCGGTGTCGCCCCGGACCAGCCACCCGCCGGCGAGGAAGGCGCCCATCGGGATGAGGCCGCCGACGTAGTGGATGTAGAGCTGGCCGATGCCCTGGCCCTGATCGAGCAGCTTGATGCCGAGGAGGATCTGGACGGCGAGTGTGATCTGCGCAGCGCCGATCACCCACCGACCGGTGGCGTCGAGCACGGCGCCGCCGACCGCGAGGCGCACGACCCAACCGGCCGCGGCCGTCATCGTGACGAGGACGAGGACGCCGACCGTGACGTGGACCGAGCTGTCGATGATCCAGTTGTCGATGCGCCCGTCGCCGAGCGAGCTCGACTGCGCGAGGAGGGTGCTCACGGGGCGTCGAGGATCTCGGCGCCGGCGCTCGGCGTGCCGTCGATGACGCGTGGTCGCTCACCACCGCCGGCCACGAAGCGCTCGGTCACCTCCTGCGAGAACGCCGCGAGGGCATCGGCCTCGACGAGGGCGACGGTGCAGCCGGCGAAGCCCCCACCGGTCATCCGTGCGCCGACACAACCGGTGGAGGCCCAGGAGGCGTCCACCATCGCGTCGAGCGCCGGACCCGACACCTCGTAGAGGTCGCGCAGACTCGCGTGGCTGGCGCCCATGAGGCGCCCGACCTCGGCGCTGTCGCCGCGGTCCATCGCCGCCGCGGCGTCGAGCGTCCGCTGGTTCTCCTCGATCACGTGGGTGGCCCGGTCGCGGTCGGTCGCATCGAGGCCGTCGATGGCGGCGAGGCCGTCGAGGTCGAGGTCCCGGAGGGCCGTCACGCCGGCAGCGGCGGCCACCCGCTCGCACGCTGCGCGCCGATCGGCGTAGGCGGACTCGGCGAGCTCGCGGCGGGTCATCGTGTCCAGGGCGAGCACCCGGACGTCGGTCGGCACGACGTGGTCGGTGCCCTCGAGCGTGCGACAGTCGATCAGCTGCGCCGCGCCGGCGCGGGCACGGGCCGAGATGAGCTGGTCCATGATCCCGCTCGGCAGCCCGACGGCGAGGTGCTCGGCTCGCTGCGCCTGGAGCGCGATGGCGTCCGGCGAGGGGCGATCCCCCCGGAACGCGGCCTGGAGGAGCAGCAGAGCGACCTCCAAGGCAGCGGACGAGCTCAGCGACGCGCCGTCGGGGATGTCGGTGACGACGGCTGCGTCGAAACCGACCCAGTCGACGCCGTCCTGCTCCAGCACGGTTCGGATGGCGTCCGGGTAACGGCTCCAGCCGCTGGGCTCGACGTCGGTCCCCAGCCGAGCCTGGCCGTAGGCTTCGGAGGTGGCGTCGACCGCGTCGTCCGATCGTCGTCGCGCCGCGATGTAGGTCGCGACCGGCAGGCCCAACGGGAGCACGAAGCCGTCGTTGTAGTCGGTGTGCTCGCCGATGAGGTTCACCCGGCCGGGCGCCCGGACGAGCACCTCGGGGGTGCCGCCGAAGAGGTCGCCGAAGAGCCGTCGAGATCGATCGAGTCCGTCCATCGGAACGGTGACGTTAGAACGCCCGCGAGCGGGCGCGCGCTCATCGATACGCAGCGATCGCCCGCTCCGTGGCCGGGACGTACGCGGCCCCGAACTTGATGGCGTGGACGACCAGCGGCGCGAGCTGGTGGAGCTCGATGCGGTCGGCCCAGCCGTCGGCCAGGGGTGCGGCCTCGTCGTAGGCCTCGAAGCACGCCGGACCGAAGCCTCCGAAGAGCCGCATCATCGCCAGGTCGAACTCCCGGTGCCCACCGTGGGCGGCCGGGTCGATCAGCCAGCTGCGGCCGGCCGCGTCGACCAGGCGGTTGCCGGCCCACAGGTCACCGTGGAGCCGTGCGGGAGGCTCGGGCGGACCGCCCACCACGTCGAGGCGGTCGGCGACCCGCTCCAGGTCGGTGATGGTGCTGGGAGCGAGCGCTCCGCCGTCGGCCGCGAGGCGGGCGAGGGGCCGCAGCCGCCGCTCGCCGTAGAACTCGACCCACGTCTCGCACGGATCGTTGGGGAGCGCCCTGCTACCGGTCGTGCGACGGTCCTCCCGGCCGAAGCTCGGTGCGCCTGCGCCGTGGAGCTCGGCGAGCGATCGCCCGAGCTCGGCCTCGGTGTCGGTGCGCCGTCCGCCCTCGTCGATCCACTCGAGCGCGAGGAACGACGGCGGTTCGTCGTCGACGGCGAGCACCTCGGGTACCCGGACCGCTCCGGCGTCACGAAGCCAACGCAGCCCTGCGGCCTCGGTGGTGAAGAAGCCCGGCGGCGGCGAGCGGTGGGTCTTGGCGAACACGGTCCGTCCGTCGTCGAGATCGATGCGACTCGACTCCGCGACGTCGCCCCCGCCGAGGCGGCCGGCCCGTCGCGGTGCGGCACCCAACGCCTCGGTCAGGCGGTCGGCGTACGGGAGCCCGGCGGTCACGTCAGGCCGAGCAGCTCGAACGCGTGAGCGACGTGGTCATCGTCGCCGCGAACGTCCAACTCGGCGAGGGCCTGTTCGGTCGTCAGCAGGCCCTGCTGGTGCCACACGAACACGCCGATCGAGCCCGAGACGAGCACGTCGGCGGTGTCGTCCATCCCGTCGGACACCTCGACCCGCTCGTGGAAGCGACGGAGGCGGCCGGACTCGTCACGGCGTTCGCCGATCCGGATCGTCGCGGTCATCTCCTCCAGCTCGAGGCCGATCGACAGCTCGCGCTCGGTGAGCGCCTCGAGCGCCAGCATCGACTTCAGACCGAAGCGTGCGATGCGGTCGAGGAAGGGCTGCTCGTCGGTTGGTTCGTCGAGGTAGCGCACGCCCAGACGACCGATCGCCATCAGCACCGGCTCGGCCTGGCGCCCGAGCTCGGTCAGCTCGTAGACGGTCCGTGCTGCGGGAGGCGGGAGCTCGCGTCGACCGACGTAGCCGGCGTGCTCGAGGTCGCGCAGGCGTTGCGACAGCAGCGTCGGTCCGAGGCCGGGGAGGGCGTCGTCCAGGTCGGACCACCGCATCGGGCCGGCGAGCAGCTCGCGGAGGATCAGCATCGTCCAGCGCTCGCCCAGCACGTCGAGGGTGCGGGCGGCCGGGCAGAACTGGGCGTACGACCGGGCCACGGCGCAACGGTAGGTGGCGCTGCGGTGAACTACGACATCCGCCCTTGTCCACTACCTGTTCAGTAGTTAGCGTCCTCTTACCTACGGACCGGAGCAACTGGGGGGAACCATGCCGACTCGGACGTCCTATGCCCACGGCACACCGTCGTGGATCGACCTCGCCACCACCGACGTGGCTGCGGCCCGCTCGTTCTACGGCGGGCTCTTCGGTTGGGCCTTCGAGGAGAACCCGACCGATCAGGGCTCGCCCTACGTGATGGCCCGCAAGGGTGAGCACGCGGCCGCCGGGATGATGACGCAGGCGGCCGAGCAGGTCGAGATGGGCATGCCGCCGGTCTGGGCGAGCTACGTCACCGTCGCCGACATCGAGGCGACCGTGGCCAAGGTCGAGGGCGCAGGCGGCAAGGTCATGGCCCCGGCGTTCGACGTGATGGACGCCGGCAAGATGGCCGTGCTGGTCGATCCGACCGGCGCGGTGTTCTGCGTCTGGCAGGCCGGCGAGCACATCGGCGCCGAGGTCGTGAACGAGCACGGCGCCCTGGTCTGGAACGAGCTCGTCTCGCCCGACGTGCCTGCGGCCGCCGCCTTCTACGCCGAGATCTTCGGCTGGGAGGCGCAGGAGATGGACATGGGTGACATGGGCACCTACACGGTGTTCAACCTCGACGGCGAGGGGATCGGCGGCGCGATGGCTCCACCGATGGACGGCATGCCGGCCCACTGGGGCGTCTACTTCCAGGTGGACGACGCCGCTGCCACCGTCGCGGCGGCCGAGGCGGCCGGCGCGTCGGTGATCAACCCGCCGACACCGTCGCCGGCCGGTGTCCTCGCCCACCTCGCCGACCCGCAGGGCGGCATGTTCGCCGTGATGACCCCGCCGAGCGAGGGATAGGCACGCCGCCGGCTCCGGGCCGGCCGGGACCCCCGAGTACCGTTCCGTCGGGACGAGGGGGTCGAGATGGCACGGATCGAGCTGCCCGAGGGCACCGACACCGAGCAGTCACGCATGTGGCAGCTCGTGCCGGAGCTGGGGAAGGCCGCACGGAACTTCACCGAGGTGATGTACGCCGGGGCGCTCTCCACCCGCGAGCGGGAGATCGCCCGGATGCGCATCGCGCAGATCAACGAGTGCCCCATATGACTCGACACCCGTGCTGCGCCGGGTGCGCAGCCCCTGGTCACCGAGGAGGAGTACGCGGTCGTCGATCGCTACGCCGAGATCGACTCGTTCTCGCCCCGTGAGAAGCTCGCCGCCGAGTACGCCGAGCGGTTCGCCCTCGCCCACACCGAGATCGACGACGACCTGATCGGCCGGCTCAAGGAGCACTACTCCGACGCCGAGATCGTCGAGCTGAGCGCCACGATCGGCTTCTGCATCGCGATCGGTCGGATCTATCCCGTGCTCGACATCGCCCACGAGTGCCGCATCATCCACTGAGTCGACCCCGCGACCGCCGGGGCGGCTGCGGGTCCTAGCGTCGAGGGCCATGTGCGGACCTCGGATGCGGCCGGCGACGATGGAGCGACGGCGGTTTCTCACGAGCCTCGGTGCTGGTGGCGTGGGTGTCGTCCTGCTCGGCGCCTGCTCGTCCGGCGACTCGGGCTCCTCGGCCACCACCGGCGGCCCGACCACGACGGCGACCACTGCGCCGACCTCGACCACGACGGTGACGACCGTCGAGGCGACCGACGGCGCGGCGGCGTCGGAATCGGTCGCCGAGGTGCAGCTGCTCACCGTCGAGCTCGGCTTCGTGTCGGCCTTCGTCCTGTTGCGTGGCGACGAGGCGGCGATCGTCGACACCGGGGTGTCCGGGAGCGAGCGCGACATCATCGACTCGCTCGTCGAGCTCGACATCGGGCCGTCCCAGGTGCGCCACGTCGTCTTGACCCACAAGCACGGCGACCACGTCGGTGCGCTCGAGGGCATCCTCGCCGAGACGACCCGGGCGACCGTCTACGCCGGTGAGGGCGACATCGACGCGATCTCGGCCTCGGTGCCCGTGAGCGCCGTCGCCGAGGGCGACGAGATCCTCGGACTCGGCGTGGTCGAGACCCCGGGGCACACGCCCGGCAGCATCTCGCTGTTCGACACCGGTACCGGGCTCCTCGTCGCGGGCGACGCCATCAACGGCAGCGGCCAGGTGCTCACGGGCGCCAACCCTGACTTCAGCGAAGACCTCGACGTCGCCCGGCAATCGGTCGCGAAGCTCGCCGCGCTGCAGCCCCGGGTCGCTGCGTTCGGCCACGTCGGCCCGCCCGTGACGACCGATGTCACCGCGCAGCTGGCTGCCCTCGCCTGAGTGGCGGATCGGGGCCCGCACCACCTGGAGTGGTTGGTCGCGAGCAGCCGACCTGGGACGACGCGTCACAACTCTTGGGCGACAACGCGTTCTGTGACCGTCCGGCGCAGCCTGCTCGATTACGGTGACCGGGCGGCCAGCGGACGAGCCGAAGCGCGGACGAGGGAGTCGGTCTCGTGAGGGACACGGTCGAACAAGACGGCAAGTGGGAGTTCGACGAGGAGGTCACCGACTCCTTCGACGACATGCTCTCCCGCTCCATCCCTCAGTACGACGTGATGCGCAAGGCGGTGACCGACCTGTCGTTGCGCATCCTGGAGTCGACCCCGAGCGATCAGGCGTCGCTGGTCGTCGACCTCGGTGCGAGCAAGGGACGCGCCGTCGAGGGACTCGTGCGCCGCCCCGGTGGCGACGAGCGGTTCGTGCTGTGCGAGCTCTCCGAGCCGATGCTGGCCGCAGCCCGGCAGCTCTACGCCGACGAGATCCTCGAGGGTCGGGTGTCGGTCGAGAAGCGGGATCTCCGGGAGGACTTCCCGGGCGAGGCGCCGGCCAAGCTGTTCCTCTCGGTGCTGACGCTGCAGTTCATCCCGATCAACTACCGCCAGCGGCTCGTGCAGGACATCTACGACACGCTCGCCCCCGGCGGCGCGTTCGTCCTCGTGGAGAAGGTCCTGGGCCAGGGCGCCACCATCGACGAGCACCTCGTCGACCTGTACCACGCCCGCAAGCACGCGATGGGCTACTCGCAGGAGTCGATCGAGCGGAAGCGTCAGGCGCTCGAGGGTGTGCTGGTGCCGATCACGGCGGCGCAGAACGTCGACCTGCTCGAGCGTGCCGGCTTCCGCACCGTCGACTGCTTCTGGCGGTGGATGAACTTCGGCGCCTGGGTCGCGTTCAAGTGAGCGTCGACTGCGCTCAGGGCGCGTAGGCCCCGACCGCTGCGAAGCCGCCCCGAGTCGGGTGGCTGAACGGATCGACGAAGCCGGCGGTCGTCAGCGGCTCGATCAGCTCCTCGACGGTGCGCTGCCTCCCCGCGTAGCTGCGCATCGTCGCGTTGAACAGCGCGGTCTTGAGCGGCCCGGTCCGATCGTCGTTCCAGACGAGCTCGTGGAACACGATGAACCCGCCCGAGCGCACGTGGGGTCGACAGGCCGCCGCGAGCTGCGAGGTCTTGGCGTCGTCGAACACGTGGATGAGGTTGCCGAAGAAGGCGGCATCGCACCGGGGCACCGGCCACGGTGACTCCAGGACGTCCATGGCGACGAGGTCGACCCGATCGCGCACGCCCGCCCGGGACAGGAACCCCTCGATGCCCTCCATGGCGTCGGGCAGGTCGGTGAGCACCACCCGGGCATCCGGGTTCCGCTCGAGGAACGGGATCGCGAACGTGCCGGTGCCCCCACCGACGTCGATGACGCTCTCGACGCCGTCGAAGAGCGGGAGCCGCGCGGCAGCGACGCCGTTCGGGAGGTTGCGGCTGTGCTGGTTCTCGAGGCGGCGACGGCTGCCCAGCCGCCACCCGCCGTCGGTCGGACGCAGACGTGCCCGTGCGGCGTTCGGAATGCGGCGGAGCTGTCGTCGCGCCTCGGTCGCGACACGGTCTCGTGTGCTGACCGGCTGCGGGTCCACCCAGGCTGCCGGCATCGAAGCCGAGCAGGTGACGAAGAGCGACTCGCCCATGAAGTACGGGCTCGACGGAAGCAGGTACTCGGCGGCCTCCGTGGTGAGCGCAAGTGCAGAGGCGTCGGGTCGTCGCACCATGCCGGTGGCGACGAGCACGCCACCGATGGCGTCGACGCCGGCCTCGGTCAGGCGGGTCGAGCGCTCGATGTCGGCGACGGACACCGGTCCGGCCTCGAGGAGTTGGAGCATTCCGACCTCGACCGCCCAGGCGGCGTACTGCACGAGGGCGACGTCGTCGTGGTAGCCCTTCGCGCCGAGCGCCTCGGTCACGGTCGCGTCATCGCTCGCCGGGAGTTCGTGGGGCACCCGCGGATGCTACGACGCTGTTCCGGCGGCCGGGCGACTCACGCTCCGCGTCAGATGGGTCGGCGCCGGGGGTCCCCGGGCGTTCGAGGGGTCGCAGCTACGTTCGGTCGGCGTGCCTCTGCGTGCGCTCGTCCTGCTCCAGTCCGACGGTGACGAGATGGCCGACGGGTCGCTGACGGCGTCCGACTGGATCGCCGCCGGCGTCGTCCTGCTCGCCGGCTGCGTCCTCGCCGTGCTCGTCGGGCGGATCCTGCGCGCGCTGATCGGTCGGGCCTTCCCCGTCGGGTTCGTGGCGATCCTCGTCTCCCGCGTCATCGCAGGGACCGTGCTGGCGCTGACCCTGTTCTACGCCCTCGGCGAGCTGGGGGTCGCGGTCGGACCGCTGCTCGGCGCTCTCGGCCTCTCGGGCCTGGTGATCGCCCTGGCGCTGCAGTCGGTCGTCGAGAACCTCGTCGCCGGCGTGCTCCTCCAGGTGCGGCGGCCCTTCGACGTGGGAGAGACGGTGCGGCTCGACGATCGGGTCGGCGAGGTCGTCGACGTCGACACGCGCACGGTCCTGCTCCGCACGCTCGACGGCACGCAGCTCCGGATCCCCAACTCGACGGTCTTCTCCAGCGAGATCGAGAACCTGACCAGGGACCCGGTTCGGCGCTCGCGGCTGATCGTGGGTGTGCGGTACGGGTCCGATCTCGACGTCGCCGTCGCCGAGGCGCTCGCCGCGGCGAACGAGGTCGACGCCGTCGTATCCGAGCCCGCGCCGCAGGTCTTCCTCCGCGAGTTCGGCTCGTCGAGCATCGACCTCGACGTCTTCTACTGGCACGCCGGCGGCGTTCCCGCCGAGTACGAGGCGCGCCACGAGCTCGTGCGAGGGATCGACCGCCGCTTCGCCGAGGCCGGCATCGAGATCCCGTTCCCGCAGCTCACCGTCTGGCCGGGCGAGGTCTGACCCGCCTCACCACGAGCGTCACCGGTGCACGATGCGGGCGAGGCGCACGACGGCCCGTCCCTCGTCCCGGCTCGCAGGCAGGTCGACCTCGCCGATCAGCACCCACTCGTGGAAGCCCTCGGGATCGACGATCGTCTGCTCGATCCGGGTGCCGTCGACCACGTGGTGGCTCGGGCCGCGGGCGTCGGCGTCGGTGACGATCTCGTCGTGCGACTCCCAGAAGGGGGCCATGACCTCGTCGAACGCGGCGGCGTTCCAGCGATCGGCGTCCGTGGCACCGGGCACCTCGGCCAGGCCGGCGTGGTCGCGTCGCGCGAGCAGCTGCACCCAGCGGAACGCCTCGTTGCGGACGAGCACGGCGAAGGCACGGGTGTTGGTGGTGACGTCGACGACGGGGGGAAGCACCTCGCCGGCGGCCAGCGCCTCCTCGACCCGATCCGGGTCGCGCAGCCGCTCCCACTCCTCGAGCATTGAGGCGTCGGTGCCCCGGACGACGGCACCGAGCCACTCGATCAGATCGTCGAGCTCATCGGTGACCGCCCACTCCGGCACCGTCTGCACCAGGGCCCGATAGGCGTCGGTCAGGTAGCGGAGCACGGCGCCCTCGGACCGCTTCAGCCCGTAGTGGCGGACGTAGTCGTGGAAGGTCATCGCCCGCTCGAAGAGGTCACGCACCACCGACTTGGGCTTGACCGTGTCGCCCTCGACCCACGGGTGGTGCACCCGCCACGAGTTGAAGGTCTCGTAGAGCTCCTCGGCCAGTGGCTGTGGCCAGGTGACCTGCTCGAGGCGCTCCATCCGCTCCTCGTACTCGACGCCGGCGGCCTTCATCTCGTTCACCAGTGCCGTCTTGGCCTGGTCGAGCTGGGCGATGAGCACCACCATCGGGTTGTCGAGCACCGACTCCACGATCGACACGACGTCGAGGGCGTACGAGGGCGTCTCCCGGTCGAGCAGCTCGACGGCGTCGAGCACGAACGGCGACAGCGGTTGGTTGAGGCGGAATTCGTCCTGCAGATCGACGGTGACTCGGACCATGCGCCCGTCCTCGTCGGGCTCGTCGAGCACCTCGACGATCTCGGCGTCGACGAGCGACCGGTAGATGGCGATCGCCCGGCGGATGTGGCGACGCTGACGCGAGCGGGGCTCGTGGTTGTCGACCATCAGCTCGCGGGTTGCCCGGCAGCCGTCGCCGGCGCGGTCGAGCAGGTTGAGCAGCATCGAGTGGCTGACCGAGAAGTTGGAGTCGAGCTTCTCCGGGTCCCCGGTCCAGAGCTTGTCGAGGGTCTTGGCGTCCCAGTGCTGGTAGCCCCGCTCGGGCGGCTTCTTCTTGCGGAGCTTCTTGGCCTTCTTCGGATCCTCGGCGATCTTGGCGTCGATCTTCAGGTTCTCGACCACGTGCTCGGGCGCCTGCACCCACACAGTGCCGGCGTCGTCGAGGCCCTTCCGTCCGGCCCGGCCGGCGATCTGCTGGAACTCGCGCACCGACAACGTCCGGACCCGAGTGCCGTCGTACTTGCAGAGCTGGGTGAACAGCACGGTGCGGATGGGCAGGTTGACCCCGACGCCGAGGGTGTCGGTGCCGCAGATCACCCGGAGGTGGCCGCCCTGGGCGAGCTTCTCGACCAGGAGGCGGTACTTGGGGAGCATGCCGGCGTGGTGCACGCCGACGCCGTGTCGGAGCCAGCGGGACAGGTCGCGTCCGAAGCCGGGATCGAAGCGGAAGCCGCCGATCGCCTCGGCGACCGCGGCCTTCTCCTCCTTCGAGAGCAGGTTGACGGAGGTGAGGTCCTGCGCCGCCTGGGTCGCCTCCTTCTGCGTGAAGTGCACGAGGTAGATCGGCGCCCGGCGTGAGGACAGCAGGTCCTCGATGGAGTCGAGCAGCGACGTCTCCCGGTACATCACATCGAGCGGCACCGGGCGAACGGTCGACCGCACCTCGACGATCTCCCGCCCGGTTCGCCCCTCGATGTCGTCACGCAGCGCTCTGGTGTCGCCGAGCGTCGCCGACATCAACAGCCAACGCGTGTTCGGCAGCTCGAGCAGCGGCACCTGCCAGGCCCATCCCCGCTGGGAGTCGCCGTAGTAGTGGAACTCGTCGGCGATGGCGAGCTGCACGGGGGCGTCGGGGCCCTCTCGCAGCGACTGGTTGGCCAGGATCTCGGCGGTGCAGCAGATGATCGGCGCGTCCGGGTTCACCGAGGCATCGCCGGTGACCATGCCGACGTGCTCGGAGCCGAAGGCGCGGCACAGATCGAAGAACTTCTCGCTCACCAGCGCCTTGATCGGCGCGGTGTAGACCGACCGCTCGCCGCGGGCGAAGGCGGCGAAGTGCCCGGCGAGCGCGACGAGTGACTTCCCCGATCCGGTCGGCGTGGCGAGGATCACGTGGCGCCCGCCGAGCAGCTCGAGGATCGCCTCCTCCTGGGCGTCGTAGAGCTCGATGCCCCGCTCGTCGACCCAGCCGAGGAAGGCGTCGAGGAGCTCGTCGGCGCCGGGATCGTCGGGGATCAGCTCGGTGAGGGTGGTCTGCGACACGCCCACCCGACTCTAGGGTGATGCTCTCGTGATGACGGGCCCCGGACGACCACATCCCCTCGGCGCGCACTGGCACGGCGCCGGTACGCGCTTCGCCGTCTGGAGCGGCGTCGCCACGGGCGTGCACCTGTGCCTGCTCGGCGACGACGGCACGGAGGAGCGGATCCCGTGTCGCCGCACGGACGGTGTCTGGCACGTGGAGGTCGCCGGCGTGGGGCCGGGCCAGCGCTACGGCTACCGGGTGGACGGGCCGTGGGATCCGGGCGCCGGGCACCGATGCGATCCGGCGAAGCTGCTGGTCGATCCCTACGCACGTGCCATCGACGGCGAGGTCCGATGGGACAGGGCGCTCCACGACCACGGCGCCGACAGCGCCCCGTTCGCGCCGAAGAGCGTCGTGGTCAGCGATGTCTTCGACTGGGGCGGCGTCGCCAGGCCCCACCATCGCCTCGAGGACTCGCTGATCTACGAGGTCCACGTCAAGGGCGCGACCGCGCTCCATCCCGACGTGCCGCCCGAGCTCCGCGGCACCTACGGCGGCGTCGCCCATCCGGCCTTCGTGTCGCACCTGCGCTCCCTCGGTGTCACCGCCGTCGAGCTGTTGCCGGTGCACCACTTCGTCCACGAGCAGCGCCTCGTCGACCTCGGCCTGCGGAACTACTGGGGCTACGACTCGCTGGGCTGGTTCGCGCCGCACCAGGACTACGCGCGGGGCGACGGCCCGACGGACCAGGTCGTGGAGTTCAAGGCCATGGTCCGGGCGCTGCACGACGCGGGCATCGAGGTGGTCCTCGACGTCGTCTACAACCACACCGCCGAGGCGGGCATCGACGGGCCGGTGCTCAGCTGGCGAGGCCTCGACCACGCCGCGCACTACCGGACGGTTCCCGGCGATCCGATGCGGTACGACGACGTCACCGGCACCGGGAACACCGTGCTGCCCGGCCACCCCAACGTCATCCGCACCGTGATGGACAGCCTGCGGTACTGGGTGACCGAGATGGGGGTCGACGGCTTCCGCTTCGATCTCGCCATGGCGATGATGCGCGACCACGGGCCGGTGGATCCCGGTGCGAGCCTGCTCGACGCGATCGGGCAGGACCCGGCGCTCGCCGAGGTCAAGCTCATCGCCGAGCCGTGGGACCTCGGCCCCGACGGCTACGGCGTCGGTCGCTTCCCGATCGGCTGGAGCGAGTGGAACGGCCGCTTCCGCGACACGGTCCGCGACTTCTGGCGGGGTGAGCGGGTGCTCCCCGATCTCGCGTCGAGGCTCGCCGGCAGCAGCGACATCTACCGTCCCGCGGGTCGGGCGCCGCGGGCCAGCGTCAACTTCATCACCTCACACGACGGCTTCCCGCTCGCCGATCTCGTCAGCTACGACCGCAAGCACAACGAGGCCAACGGCGAGGACAACCGGGACGGCGACGACCACAACCGGTCCTGGAACCACGGGGTCGAGGGGCCGACCGACGATCCCGAGATCGCCGAGGCCAGGCGCCGGACGCGTCGGGCGTTCCTGGCCACGCTGCTGCTGTCCCAGGGCGTGCCGCTCCTGCTCGGCGGTGACGAGCTCGGCCGCACCCAGGGCGGCAACAACAACGGGTACGCGCAGGACAACGAGGTGTCGTGGTTCGACTGGTCCGACGTCGACGGCGACGCGTTCGACACGGTCCGGACGCTCGTGCGCTTCCGGCAGGAGCACCGGGCGTTGCGCAGGGACCGCTTCTTCGAGGAGGCACCGGAGGGTGCTCCGGAGGTGGAGTGGTTCCGCCTCGACGGTGAGCCGATGCACCCGGAGGACTGGCAGGACGGTCGCCGGACGGTCACCCTCCGCCTGAGCGGGGGTGTCGGTGGCGAGCCCGTCGGTGAGCCACTGCTCTTGATCGTCAACGGCGACGGCGTGGGCCACAACGTCCGGCTGCCCGACGGGGTCGGCGTGTGGATCCCGGTGATCGACACCGCCAACCCGGGGGCGAGAGCCCGCTCACGCCGGTGCGGGAGCGGCACCCGCATCCGGGTGCCGCATCGATCGGTGGTGGCGCTCCGGGCCGAGGGCCCGGGCGAGGACCGCTACTTGTAGCGGTAGGTCATACGTGCACGAGTGAGGTCGTACGGCGACATCTCGATCTGCACGCGATCACCGGGCAGGACCCGGATTCGGCTCCGGCGCATCTTGCCGGAGATGTGGGCGAGCACCTCGTGCCCATTGTCGAGCTCGACGCGGAACATCGCGTTCGGGAGGGCCTCCTTGGCCACTCCGTCGAGCACGATCACGTCGTCCTTCGGCTTCGGCATACACATTCCTCTCGGCCGACCGGTCAGGGTGTCGATCGACCGGTCCCCAACCTATCGGTCGACTGACCGCACCCGGCGGACAAGGACCAGCTCGCGAACGCTGTTCGCGTCCGGTTCAGCCAGGAGCAGGGGCCGCCTGGGGCTCAGGCGGCGCGCAGCTCGATCGAGGGAGCGAGACCGGGCTCCTCGACCAACCACGCCGGAGCCAGCCGGCGGGGGAGGCGGACGACGTCCGGCTCGACGAACGTGCCGAAGGCGCGGTCCCAGACCGAGGTGGTGACGCCGAAGTTCCTGCGAGGGTTGACGTGGTGGTCGAGATGCCGACGCCGTCGGGCGTCGTCGGCGCTCGACGGCGCTCGGTGATGGACGTTCCAGTGCAACCGGTCGTAGGCGGCGTACCCCACGGCCCACCCGATGGCGAGGCCGTCGGCGCCGGACCCGAGGTGGCGACGGGCCGGCCGGGTGACGACCCAACCCAGCGTTGCGAGTCCGAGGACGCCGCCGGTACGAGCGAGCGCGCTGGTCGCCGCGGGGTCGACGTGGTGGGCCCGGTGCTCCGAGCCCAGCGGGTCGCGGGCACCGGCGCGGTGCATGGGTCCGCGGTGCAGCCAGTACTCGGCGAAGGTCCAGGCGAGCCCGCCCGCCCCGGCGCCGAACACCAGCCGAGAGATCACGACCCGAGGCTCGGCAGTGAGATCGTGCCGTCGACCTGGCGACGGAACGCAGCCAGCAGGGTGCGCCACGCCTGGCGCTGGTCGGCGAGGTGGTCCTCTTCGAACTCGCCGAGGGCGAGCTGCTCGACGGCGAAGCTGCGGTCACCCTCGCTCTCGCTGACCGTCCAGGAGACGGTGCCGGACAGCGCGCCGGGCAGACCGAAGACCCCGTCGAAGGCGACCCGCTCACCCCGCCGGACCTCGACGACGGTGCCCCGGGCGAGCCCGGAGCCGGAGCCGAGATCCTCGAAGAGCATGCCGCCGACCCGGAGGTCGAGTTGGACCGCCTGGGCGTCCGTCGACCGGATCGGCGCGCACCACCAGGCGTCGATCCGCTCGGTGAGCGTCGTCCACACCCGCGGCGACGGCGCGTGGAGCCGGATCTCGGCTTCCAGACGGGCGTGCTGCAACGGGGTCACGACGGGTCGAGGGTAGAGCCCGGTGGTCCTCATCGTGAGGCGACCCTAGGCGCCGCTCGCCTCGGCGGACGGGTCCTCGGCGACCACGACCGGTGGCTCCCACCCCGGCGGGGTCAGCACCGGCAGCACGCCCGGCGTGACGGGGAGCTCCCACTCGGCGCCGTTGGTGAGGTCCCCGATCACCAGACCGGTGGTCCCGGCCTGGCTCCAGACCGCGAAGCGCAGGTCCTCGTCGGCGGTGATGTTGCTGGTGTCGAAGGCCCGACCGGGGATGGGACGGACGGTCAGATCATCGGCGTCGATGACGATGAGCCCGCCGAGGGGCTCGCTCCAGTCTCGGAGCAGGAGGCGGCGACCGTCGGCGGAGCGTTGCAGCGGCTCGGTACCCCCGAAGAGCGTGATGTCGATCGGCTGGCGGCGCTCGGTGCGGAGGTCGACGAGCTCGCTCCGGCAGCGGAGCTGGTCGTCGCAGGCCCACTCGACGTACCAGTCCTCGCCACCGATCGTCGCGATCGCGTCGCCGGAGCGTCGGAGCTCGCCGTCCAGCCCGACGCTGTAGACGCCGGGTGACACGAAGGTCGAGAGGAGGACGCGGCCATCGGTCGACCCGACGAGCTGGATCCAGGCCGGGAGGTCGCGCACCTCGGTTCGCTCGCCGTCGGCGTCGATCGCCACCAGCGTGGAGACCTCTTCGGTCCCGTCGCTCACGACCCAGATCGTCTCGTCGGTCATCGTGAAGCGACCGGCCCAGAGGTTGACGCCGAGGCTGATCGTGGACGTCAGGTCCCAATCGACCAGCTTGCCGGAGCCGCTGCGCTCGTCGACGACGACGAGGCCACGATCGGAGGACTCGAAGACCCGGAAGGTCCGTCCGAGCTCGTGTTCGGTGATCTCGACCGATTCCCCGGTCGATAGATCGACGGCGGTCAGCTCGTCCCGCTCGATGAGCAGGATCCACCGGTCCCGCAGCTCATCCGGCATCCCGCTCACGTCGACCGGTTCGCCGGGCTCGGCGGCTGGCGCGGTCGTGGGTGGTGGCTCGAACGGCGTCGTCGTGGTCGTCGAGAGCTCGGGCGCCATCGTCGTGGTGGTCGCCTCCTCGGCGGTGGGGGCGATCGTTCCGTCCGACCGACTCATCGCCAGCGCTCCAGCCGCGACCGCCACCGCGGCGACGCCGAACACGAACGGCCGGTACGACTGTCGCTGCTCGACGACCGAGCGGGAGGCGGCGAGGTGGCGCTCGGTCGACTCCGAGACCTGGATGCCGGCGTCGCTGGTCGGGACACCGCACGACGGGCAGAACCTCGCCGTGTCGTCGATCGTCGCCCCGCACGACGCACATCGGGTCACGCCCACACGGCGAGCCTACGGTTCGATTCCCGAGCCGTCCCCGCGGGGACGAGCGTCAGGCGAACTTGGTCCGGGGACGGTCCTGGGGCTCGCCGTCGATCACGACGTCGACCCGCTCGTCGTAGAAGGCGACGAGGTTGTCGATCCCGGCCGACTCGGGCAGCGGCGCCGGGTAGCTCCAGGCGAGGTCGGGGTGGACGGTGCCGTCCGGCAGCTCCACCGACCACCACCGGGCGACACCCTTGTAGGGGCAGGCCGAGGTCGTGTCGGTCGGCACGAGCAGGTCCATGCGCACGTCGGACTTCGGGAGGTACAGCCGCTTCGGCAGACCCGTCTCGAAGAGCAACGTCGGGCGGATGGAGTCGGCCAACGCGACGCCGTCGACGCTGATCTCGACGTGGCGGGACGACGGGAGCACGTCGACCCTCGTGCCCGGGTCGCGAGGGTGGACGATGACCTCGACGTCCTCCTCGAACCAGGCGTCCATGGCGTCCCAGTCGAGGCGGACCAGGCCGCGGAGCTCCTCGATCGGCGACTCGGGGAAGGTCAGCGCGCCGGCGGGAGCGACGGCGTCGTCGAGCACGACGTCGTGGACGAGGCCGTCGCCCCGACTCGGCGACCGCTTCACCTCGCCCGTGGGTCGGAGCTCGCCGCCCACCGCCTCGGCCGGCAGGTAGTACGCCGGGTAGTACGGCACCTCCCAGACCAGCCGGGGTTCGATCGAGTCGGCGAGGACGCGACCGCCGAGCATCGCGCGCACCCGCTTGGTGCCCACCTCGACCCGGACCCGTCCTCGTGTCGTCGTCATGTCTGGTGCAACCACGCCGGGGCCGTCGCGGATTCCGGGCCACTTCTCGATGCTCAGGTGCGCATCGAGAACCCCGCTCGACGGAACAGCTCGGCCTGGGCCTCGGTGGCGCGGAGGTAGTCGTCGACCGTGCGCTGGCGTGGCTCGGGGACGAAGTGGTCGACGCCGATCTCGAGGAAGTGGTCGAGCTGGGCCAGGATCTCGTCGTGGTCGTCGAGCAGCGCGTCCCAGCTCGTGCGCATCGAGATGGCGAACTCGGGCTCCGGACGATCGGAGCGGAGCCGCTCGACCCGCCACTCGGTCTCGGCCGGTGAGAGGAACGCCCCGTGCCAACCGTCGCCGACGGTGACCGCTCGACGCATCGCCACCTCGGCGTGGCCCCCGATCCAGATCGGGACGTGGCCGGCGGGTTGGGGGAGCGCGCGGACGGAGCGCCAGCGGGCGCCGTGCACGGGGAAGTCGGCGGTGATGTGGTCCTCGGTCCAGGCGCGCCTGATCATCTCCAGCGCCTCGTCGGTGCGTGGCCCCCGCTCGTCGTACGGCACGCCGAGGGCATCGAACTCGGCCTCGAGCCAGCCCGCCGCCGTGCCCAGGACCACACGCCCGCCGCTCATCTGATCGATCGACGCGAGCGACTTGGCGACGTGGAGCGGGTTGCGCATCGGGAGCACGAGCACGGTCGTGCCGATCCGCGCCCGCTCGGTGGCTGCGGCCACCCACGCCATCGCGGTGAGCGGCTCGTAGACCCACGCCGACGGCGGATAGTCGACACCGGTGGGGACCACGAGGTGGTCGCTCAACCAGACGTCGGCGAACCCGAGTTCCTCGGCGAGTCGAGCGACACGGTGCATCGCAGCGCCCGAGGCGGCCGGACCGGCTTGGGGCAGGTGGATGCCAGCCGTCGGGGTGGCGCGTTCGGCCATGCGGTCACCCTAGGCACGGGGCGCTCGGCCGGACCTGCTCGGCGGTCGATGCCTCGATTCCTCGAAACGGCAACGCTCCGTTCAGGTCCGTCGGCGAGACTCGTGGACCGTGATCGACCCTCTCGTCCTGTCCGGCGGCGCCGTGCTCACGCCGGGAGGCCTGCGTGACGCCGACCTCGTCATCGAGGGCGAGGTGATCGCAGCGGTCGAGCCGGACGCGGCGCGGTCGTCGAACCGGGTGGACGTCGCCGGTCGATGGGTGCTGCCCGGCATCGTCGACCTCCACGGGGACGCCGTGGAGCGCGCCTTGTCGCCGAGACCGTCGGCGCCGATGACCGCCGAGTCGGCGCTCGTGGAGAACGACCGGGCGATGCTCGCTGCGGGCATCACGACCGCCTACCTCTCGCTGACCGATGGCTTCGAGCCCGGGCTGCGGAGCCGCGAGCGGCTGCGCGAGGTGATCGGGGCCTGGCGGCGGCTCCGGCCCGTGCTCGGGGTCGACACCCGCATCCACGTCCGTCACGAGCGCTGCAACGTCGACGACTTCGACGAGCTGCTCGCGTGGCTGGCCGACGGCACCATCGAGCTCCTCTCGCTCAACGACCACGCCCCGCCCCCGGGCCACGCTCCGGACGGGACGGCGGCGAGCGTGCAGGCTCGCACCGGCATGTCACCCGATGATGCGCTCGCCGTCGCCAGGAGGGCCGTCGAGCAGCGGCCCACCGGGCTCGAGCAGGAGCCCGAGCTGGTCGCCGCCGCGCACACCGCCGGTGTGCCGATCGCCTCCCATGACGACGCGGACGCCGAGCAGGTCGCCGCCAGCGCGGCGTTGGGTGTGCGCATCGCCGAGTTCCCGTTCACGCTCGCTGCCGCCCACGCGGCCCGGGGTCACGGCCAGTCCGTCCTGCTGGGCGCACCGAACCTCGTGCGTGGCGGCAGCCACCTGGGCAACCTGTCGGTCGCCGACGCCGTGAGCGCCGGGGCGGTCGACGTCCTGGCGTCCGACTACCACTACAGCTCGCTGTTGGCGGCGCCCTTCGTGGCGATGGATCGCGGGCTGACCGACGTCGCGAGCGCCTGGTCACTCGTCGCCGAGCGGCCCGCGCGCGCCGCCGGCCTGGACGACCGCGGCCGGCTGGAAGCCGGACAGCGGGCCGACGTGATCGTCGTGGATCCCGGGGCGAGGGTTCGCTCGCCCGAGATCGTCGTGGCCGGCGGCGAGATCGCCTACTCGGTCAGGCCGTCTGCGGTCGCGGCACCAGCCGCATTGCCGCGCTGACGAGCTCGGCGTTGGACGCGGCCGGCCGGCCGTCGGGGAGCCGCCGCGTGTCCTCGAGCCCGATGCGCGTGGCGTGTCCGAGGGCGAGCGCCCGCTCGAGCACCGGCCAGGTCGACCGCCCGGAGCCGTGCACCAGCCGGGGTCCGGTGGCACCGACGTCGTCGAGCGCGGCGAGCACGGCGTCGACGAGCCCGATCGCGGCGACGGGCGGCTGACCGCCGACCGCTTCGATCAGGAGTCGGTGGCAGCGGGAGGCGAGACCGCCGGCGACGAGGAGGTCGACGTCGGCCAACGACCAGATGCCGGCCTCGACGCCGATCCCGAGGTCGATCAGGGTCTCGGCCACCTCCGCGGCGCCTCGCTCCGAGAGGTTGACCGAGGCGACGTCCGGTCGGTGCTCCCACCGCCGGATCCGGCCGAGGCGCCGGACCGGGTCCGGTTCGATCCAGGCGCCCGTCGACACCGAGACCTCGGTGTCGGGAGCGACCCGCCGGATCGCGAGCACGGTGCGGCCGATGGCGTCGCCATCGAGCGACTCTCGACCCGCCTCGTCGCGGGGATGCACGTGGAGCCCGTCGGCACCGGCGACGAGGCAGCGCCGACCGTCATCGGCCACCGCTCGCGGCCGGACGGGGAGCGCCGGGTGATCGTCGACCGCGCGGGCGCCGTTGAGGCACGCCTGGAGGCGGAGGGGAGCGGCGCCGTCGGACACGATGCGGCCAGTGTCGCACCTCCGTCGACGGGCCGGGCGTCGAGCGCCGACGCGCGAGCGCTCCGGTCGCAGCCCGCTCAGACCGAGGCGGCTCGGTGGTTCGCGAGCACGTCGCGGATCGACACCACGCCGACCACCACGCCGTCGTCGACGACCGGGAGGTGGCGGATGCCGCCGTCGATCATGACCTGGGCGGCCTCCTCGACGGTCGTGTCCGGCGCGACGGTCTCGAGGTCGAGGGTCATCAGGTCCTCGACCCGGAGCTCGTCGGGGTCCTCGCCCTCGGCGAGCGCTCGGACGATGTCGCGCTCGGTCACGAGGCCCGACATCGCGCCGTGGTGGCGGACGACGACCGAACCGATCTCACCGAGCACCAACACCTCGGCCGCGGCGCGGACGGTGGTGGAGCCGGGGACCGAGGTCGGGGCCGGCTGCATGACGTCGGAGATCTGGGTCGCAGGCATGTCGTCATGGTCTCGCCCCGCCCGGGACCACCACAGGGGCGAAGGTCCCCCGAAGACCTCCCATGGGGTGGTGGCCCCTCACGAACGGTGCGAAGTACGCTCGCGTGCTGACGGGTTCGCGTTGCGGCGAATGTCACTCCCTGACTACGTTGTAAGCGCTTACAGGCGCACCCTGGCGTGAGCCCGTCGGCCATCCGCCTCTGAGGGGCGGTGCCCGCCTTGGGAACGGTGGGCTGGATCACATGGGGATCGCGTTCGCGACCCCGGGAGGGAAAACATGAGCAAGCGTTGGTTGAGGCTGCTCGGGGTGTTGCTCGCCCTGGGCATGATCGCCGCTGCGTGTGGCGATTCCGATGACGACGACAGCGGTGACGACTCGAGCGGCAGCTCGAGCGAGCCCGCTGCCGAGGGCGGCGACGACGGCGGCGACACCGAGGACTTCGGTGGCGTCACGGTCACCATCACCGGCCCGGAGCGCACCGACGGTGACGTGGCGTCGATCAATGACGCCCTGAACGAGTGGGGCGAGACCGTCGGCATCACCGTCGAGTACACCGGCGACGCCGACTGGGAGGCGAACATCAACACGCAGGTCGAGGGCGGCAACCCGCCCAACATCTCGTTCTTCCCGCAGCCCGGCAAGCTGGCCGACTTCGCCCGTGACGGTGCCATCGTGCCCCTCACCGACGACGTCAACGCCACGCTCGACGAGTTCTGGCTCGACGGCTTCCAGCTGCTCGGCAACGTCGACGGCACCCAGTACGGCGTCCCGAACAAGACGGACCTGAAGTCGCTGGTCTGGTACCAGCCGGCCGCCTTCGAGGCCGCGGGCTACACCGTGCCGACGACGTTCGACGAGTTCACGGCCCTGCTCGACCAGATGGTCGCCGACGGTGGCCCGAAGCCGCTGTGCGTCGGCATCGAGTCCGGCCAGGCCACCGGTTGGGCCTACACCGACTGGGTCGAGGACATGATGCTGCGACTGCACGGCCCTGACGTGTATGACCAGTGGATCACCAACGAGCTGCCCTTCGACGCCCCCGAGGTGCAGGAGGCCATGCAGGCCGTCGTCGACATCTGGACCGAGGACAACGTCTTCGCCGCCTCCGGCTCGATCTCGGCCACCAACTTCGGTGACAACGGTCAGCCGCTGGTCGACGGTCAGTGCTACATGCATCGTCAGGCCAACTTCTTCGCCGGCTTCTTCCCGGAGGGCACGCCCTTCGCTGACGGCTCCGAGGGCGCGGTCGACGTGTTCTACTTCCCGGACATCAACGGCGACGCTCCGATCCTGACCGCGGGCACCTTCGCTGCGGCCTTCGACGCCGAGCCGGCCACCATGGCCGTCATGGAGTACCTCGCCACGGCGAGCTACGCCGAGAACCGCCAGCGGATCCTCACCGAGTTCCTCGGTGGCGGTCTCTCCGGCTTCCTCTCGGCGGCCCAGGGCCAGGACCCGAGCGTCTACCAGCCGCTCGAGCAGAGCTTCCTCCAGATCATCAACGACGCCGGCATCGCCCGCTTCGACGGCTCGGACGTGATGCCCGCCGACGTCGGCGCCGGTACGTTCTGGTCCGAGGGCACGTCGCTGGTCAACGGTGACATCGACGTCGCCACGGCCGCCCAGCGAATCCAGGAGTCGTGGCCCGCGGGCTGATCGACCCCACTGACATGACGTAGCCCGGACCTCCGTTTCGGCGGGGCTCCGGAGCTGCAGGCGACGGGGTACCGGCACTAGGGTGCCGGTGCCCTGCGTCGTCTTCGGGCGGGTTCGCCGCCCATCGGCACGAGGGGTACGGAGGGGAACACATGGTCGCTGTCGACCAGAGCGAGGAGCTCGCGCCAGACGAGCTCCCGCCACCATCGGGCGGTGCGAGCCGCCTCGCCGGGAGGAGTCCCGGCAGCACGGCAAAGATCGCCGGCGGCGTCGTCGCCGTCGTCGGGCTGCTCATCTGGGCGATCGTCGAGGAGAAGATCCGGTCGACGGTCATCACGGTCGTCGTCGCGGTCCTTGCGAGCGCCGGACTCTGGGTCGGGGCGAACCTCCTCTTCAACGAGGTGAGGAGCAGCTGGGAGCGCTTCAACGCGATCGCCTTCGGCCTCCTCGGGGCGCTCGCAGGCATCCTCATCCACGGCAACGAGCTGACGCTCGGCTCGGGTGGCGGCTTCCTGCCCTGGTTGCTCGGACCGATCGTGGGCGCTGCGATCGGAGGCGGTGTCGGCGTGGCCCTGGCCGTCACCGAAGAGCCTGCCCGTCGGCTCCAGATCGGACTCGCCGGCGGCATCGTCGCCGGCCTGCTCGTGGGCCTGCTCATGCGTGAGGAGTACCACCCGGGTCTCGACCCGCTGGCCACGATCCTCTACACGCTCGTCCTCGGCGGCATCGGTGCCGGGATCAGCGTGCTCCGGGGTCGTCCGCCGATCTCCGGCGGCCTCATCGGTCTGGCCATCGGCTGGCTCCTGGGTGCCTGGGGCGGTGCCGACCTCGGGGACGGTTCGATCGCGACGTCGCTGATCGCCGCCCTCATCCCGGCCGTGCTGATCGGCGCTCGACTCGGCATGACGAACAACCTCGACTACGTCGGGCGTCTGCTGCTCGAGAACCGCTCCCGTGCGGTGATCTTCGTCGGCCCGGCGATCCTCTTCATCACGGTGATGCTGGTCATCCCGGCGATCCGGACCGCCTACCTGTCGCTGCTCGACCGCGACTCCGTGGACTTCGTCTTCCTCGAGAACTACGGCGCGGTCTTCACCGACCGGGACAGCTTCGACGGCTCCAACTGGACGAACATGTTCACCAGCTGGCCGTTCCTGATCGGCGTCGTCCTGCTCGCGATCGCGGTCGTGCTGGGCATGAACGCCCGGCGGGTGACCGGTCACTTCACCGAGCTGGGCAGCGCGTCGTCGTTCCCGCTGATCGCCGGTGCGCTGCTGCTCAGCTTCGGTGTCTTCACGGCGCTGCGGGGCACCCTGATCAACAACCTCTGGTGGGTGGTCGTGGTGACCTTCGCCTCCACGGCGCTCGGCCTCGCCATCGCGGTGCTGGCCGATGGACGTCGTGGCGAGAAGATCGCCAAGTCGATCATCTTCATGCCGATGGCGATCTCGCTCGTCGGCGCATCCATCATCTGGCGCTTCGTGTACGTGGCCCGCGACCCGTCGGTCGAGCAGACCGGCGTCGTCAACGCCCTCTGGGTCTCGCTGGGCAAGCTGTCGACCGGCTCGGGCCTGCCGACGCTGATCGCTGCGATCATCATCGCCGGGGCCCTGCTGCTCTCCGGTGCGGCGCTGGCCCGGTCGTTGACCCGCAAGGAGTACGGCGCCGCGGCGGTGCCGGGTGTGCTGACGCTGCTGATCGGCTGGCTGTTCGTCCGCTTCGTCGGGATCATCGGCGGCGGCGTCGGCGGCTTCCAGTTCGAGGACGACGGCACGGTGCAGGGCGAGACGATCTTCTTCGTCCAGGACCCGCCGTACAACAACTTCTGGCTGATGGTGGTCTTCATCTGGATCCAGACCGGCTTCGCCATGGTCATCCTCTCGGCCGCCATCAAGGCCGTGCCCGACGAGCTGATCGAGGCGGCCAAGATCGACGGTGCCACCGAGACCCAGGTGTTCTGGCGGGTCACGTTGCCGCAGATCGCCAGCACGATCGGCGTGGTCGTCACGACCACCATCGTGGGCGTCATGAAGGTGTTCGACATCGTGAAGGTGATGACCAACGGTCAGTTCGGCACCCAGGTGCTGGCCAACGACATGTTCCAAGAGGCGTTCAGCTTCAACGACACCGGCAAGGGGGCGGCGCTGGCGATCCTGATCTTCGTCTCGGTGTTGCCGATCATGGTCGCCAACATCCGTCGGATGCAGGCGGAGGGCTGAGCAATGACGAGCACCATCGCATCGAACCAGACCATCGCCCAGGGCGATCCCTCCGGCGGGGGCGGCGGCATCGTCGACCGGGTCTACGCCTTCCTCCGCGGGATCCCGACGTGGATCCTGTGGATGATCGTCATCGTCTGGAGCGTGCCGACCTTCGGCCTGTTCCTGAACTCGTTCCGCGACCGCGATGCCCAGCGCAACACGGGCTGGTGGCAGGTCCGTCCCGACGAGCTGACCCTGGACAACTACGACCAGATCTTCTCGGCACGAGCGGGTCTGGGGAACTCGCTGCTGAACTCGGCGGCGATCGCCATCCCGGCGACGATCATCCCGATCGCGATCGCCGCCTTCGCGGCGTACGGCTTCGCGTGGATCGACTTCAAGGGTCGGAAGGGGCTGTTCATCGCCACGGTGTCGCTGCTGGCGGTGCCGCTCCAGGTGGCGCTGATCCCGCTGCTCCAGATGTTCAACAACGGCGCGCACCTCACGCTGCCGTTCCTGGACAAGACGGTGACGCTGATCCCGGACTTCGATCTGGCCGGATCGACCACGGCGGTGTGGTTGACGCACACGGGGTTCGCGATGCCCTTCGCGATCTTCTTGTTGCACAACTACATCTCGACGTTGCCGAAGGATCTGTTCGAGGCGGCCCGCATCGACGGTGCGGACCACTTCACGATCTTCTGGCGGCTCGTCCTGCCGCTGTCGGTCCCGGTGTTGGCGGCGTTCGCCATCTTCCAGTTCCTCTGGACCTGGAACGACTACCTCATCGCCAACACGATGATCGGCGCCAACGGTGACGAGCAGCCGACGACGATCCTCATCGCCAACCTGGCCGGTGACTTCGGCCGGAACGAGAACATCCTCCCGGCCGGCGCGTTCGTGCAGTCGTTCGTGCCGCTCGTGGTGTTCTTCGCCCTGCAGCGCTACTTCGTGCGGGGCGTGCTGGCCGGCGCCGTCAAGGGCTAGGCCGCAGGCCGAGGCAGAACGGGGTCGATGCCGCCCCGTTCTGCCTCGGTTGCGCCCGCTGCGGTCCACACGTCGCGGAGTTCCCCGACGAGACGGTCGGGCGTCTTGACGACGTCCTCCCACATGCAGCGGATTGTGATCCAGCCCGCTGCGCTGTTGTTCCGGTCGCGCCGTCGGTCGTCGAGCATCCGATCGGCGCGGGCGTGCCAACGGCGACCGTCCGCTTCGATCGCCAGCCGGCGGTCGGGATAGGCGAAGTCGACTCGACCGCCGGGGGTCTGGTGCTGGCGGCGCGGTCGTGGCAGACCGGCCCGCATCAGCAGATCCTCGACCAGGCGCTCCAGCTCGCTCTCGGGAGGCGGGGCATCGGTCAGGCGTGCTGCGGCGACCTTGGCGAGGCACCGGGCTCCGGGCTTTCGAGGGCGGACGAGTCGGTGGGCCACCGAGGCGAGGTCGTCGAGGTCGACTCGGTCCCGGGTGAGAGCGTCGTCGAGCGCTCGCAGGACTCGCGTCACGGAGCACACCGACGCGAGGTCACCGATCGTCCGGGCCACCGTCGTGACGGGCAATCCGCTCCGCACCGTCCGATCCTCGGGCTCGACATCGCCGAGCTGGTGCACCACGACACCGGCGAGCCGAGGGTGAGCCGGCCATGGCACCGTGATCTCGGGTCGCCCTCCGCCGAATCCCTCGAGTCCGTGGAGTCCCGCTGCGCAGCGATGAGAGAGCACGGCCGCTGGCCCGCCGGCGAGGACCGCCTCCCAACGCCTCCGCTCGTGGGTCGCAGGGGCGCCGGCCAGCGCGAGCACACCGCGATCGCGGCGTTCGAGCACGCCCCGCGCGACCTGACGTTGGATCCACCAACGGTCCCCGCCGAGCTGGGCGACCTGCCGTCGGTGGATGGCGCCACCCTGCACCGCAGTCAGGCGGCGTACACCCTCTTCGAGATCTCCACGAGCCACGAGATGCTCCCCAGTTGATGCGGGGGAGGTACGGCGAACGATAGGCGGAGGGTGTGTGCCCCGATCGTCAGGCGAGGCGAGGCGGTGTGGATATCACCCCGTCGTGCCTCGGCTGAGTTCTGTGGCCGTGAGGCGAGGTGAGATGGTGTGGGTTCCACCCCGTCGTGCCTCGGCTCAGAGCACCTCGTCGAGGGCGACCGCCCGCCGCTCGTCGATCGAGCGGTGGGCGGCGACACCGATGGCCACGGCGAGGAGGCCGTCGTCGAGGGAGACCTCGGGGGTCGTGCCGGTGCGGACCGCCTCGAGGAAGTCGAGGTGCTCCAGGTAGGACGAGCCATGGTGGTGGCCGTCGTAGCGGATGCGCTCGTCGACCACGGTCTCGATGCGGACGCCGTCACGACCCTCGGTGCGATGGCCGAGGCGGTACTCGAGCGACGGGGTGAAGGCCTCGGCCTTGCCGGCATCGCCGACGGCGACCACCTCACCCTGCTCCTTCGAGGCCTCGGCGAACATGCACAGGTCGAGCATCGCCCGGACCCCGCCCTCGTACTCGACGATGACGTAGGCGTTGTCCAGGATGTCGGGGACCTCTCCCTCGTAGGCCTCGTCGAGGTGGTTGACGTCCTGCGCCCCGGTCGCCATCACCCGCACGGGCCGGCTGCCGGCGATGAGGTTCATGAGGTCGAAGAAGTGGCAGCACTTCTCGACGAGCGTCCCGCCGGTGTTCCGGTTGAACCGGTTCCAGTTGCCGACCTTGTGGAGGAACGGGAAGCGGTGCTCGCGGATGGCGATCATCCGGAGCCGGCCGATCTCGCCGGCCGCGACGTCACGCGCCAGTCGGGCGATGGGCGGCATGTACCGGTACTCGAGTCCGACCCAGACGAGGGCGCCCGCCTCGGCGGCGGTGTCGACCACCTTCCGGCAGTCCTCGACGGTGGTGCACAGCGGCTTCTCGGTGAGCACCGGGATCCCGCTGCCGATCACGTCCAGCAGCACGTCGATGTGGGTCATGTTGGGCGACGCGACGACCACGGCGTCGATGAGCCCGCTCTCGAGGAGGTCGCGGTGATCGCCGAAGATCGCGGCCTCGCCGGACACGGCGTCCCGTCCGGCGGCCTGCGAGCCGGCGTCCGGATCGGCGAGCGCGGTGACGACCGCACCGTCGATCGCCTCGAGGTTCATGATGTGCTCGATGCCCATCATCCCCGTGCCGATCACGCCGTAGCGCACCTCGTCCATCGACGCTTCCTTCCGTGAGCCGACCTGTCCGAGCGTGAGTACGGTATCGGCCGTGACCGATCCTCAGCCCGACGCAGGACTCGTGCAGACCGGACCCCGGACCCTCGGAGAGGGAGGTCTCCAGATCGGCCCACTCGCCTTCGGGTGCTGGCGCTTCACCACCTCGTCGGTGGCGGAGGGCCGGGACCTGATCGAGACGGCGCTCGACCAGGGCATGAACCTGATCGACACCGCCGACGTCTACGGCCTCGACTACGGCGGCGAGGGGTTCGGGTACAACGAGGAGCTCCTCGGCAAGGTGCTGGCCGACGCCCCCGAGCTCCGGGGCCGGATGGTGCTCGCCAGCAAGGGCGGCATCATCCCGCCGGTCCCGTACGACCAGAGCGCTTCGTACCTGCGCAGGGCCTGCGAGGCGTCGTTGCAGCGGCTCGGGGTGGACGTGATCGACCTGTACCAGATCCATCGTCCCGACCTCTTCACGCATCCGGCCGAGCTGGCCGAGACGCTCACGGCGCTGCGCGAGGAAGGCAAGATCCGCGAGGTCGGCGTCTCGAACTTCACGGTCGCCCAGACCGATGCGGTCGCCGCCCACCTGCCGTTCCCGCTCGCCTCGGACCAGCCCGAGTACTCGGTGGTCCACCTCGATCCCCTCCGCGACGGCACCCTCGATCGGGCCATGCAGCGCGACGTCGTCCCCCTGGCGTGGAGCCCGCTCGGCGGTGGCCGGGTGGCGACCGGAGAGGGGCTGCGGCCCGAGCTGCTGGAGACGCTCGACCGCCTCGCCGAGCGCGAAGGGGTCGATCGGGCCACGGTCGCGATGTCCTTCGTCCTCGCTCATCCCAGCGCTCCGGTGGTACTGGTGGGATCCCAGCGGCCCGAGCGGCTGGTGGCGGCCACGGCCGCCCTCGGCGTCCGGCTCGACCGCAACGACTGCTACGACCTGATCGAAGCCTCCGAAGGGGTGCCCCTGCCGTGACGTCCGTTCCCGAGCTCGCCTGGTTCTCCGCGCTGTGCGATGACGACTACGAGTTCCTCGGAGTGCCGGACGAGCGCCTCCGCAGCTCGTGGGAGCACTGCCGCGGCATCGCGCTGCGGGCCGAGGAGGCCGGCTTCGACAACCTGCTGCTGCCGTCGGGCTACGCCCTCGGCATCGACAACACCGCGTTCGCCGCGGCGATCGCCCAGGTCACGCAGCGCATGCGCATGCTGCTCGCGATCCGCTGCGGTGAGCTCGTCGTACCCCAGCTCGCCCGCCAGGTCGCCACGATCGACCAGATGCTCGGCGGCCGCCTGACGGTCAACATCATCTCCTCCGACGTGCCGGGTGAGACGCTCGAGAGCGAGCCGCGGTACCGGCGGAGCACCGAGATCATGCACGTGCTGCGCGAGCTGCTGAACGGCGAGGGCGTCGAGTTCCACGGTGACTTCGTCGACATCACGATCGATCCGCCCCGCGCCCGCACCGTGTCCGGGGCCTGCCCCCCGTACTACTTCGGCGGCCTGTCCGAGGCCGCCCGCGAGTGCGCCGCCCGTGGCGCCGACGTGTACCTGATGTGGCCCGACACCGTCGAGGGCGTCACCGGCGTCGTCGACGACATGTCGAAGCGGGCTGCGGCGTTCGGTCGCAGCCTCAAGTTCGGCTGGCGGTCGCACGTGGTCGTCCGTGAGACCGAGGACGAAGCCCGGGCCGCCGCCCGCCGGCTGCTCTCCCGCCTCGACGACGCCGAAGGGCGCAAGATCCGGGAGCGCAGCCTCGACAGCGCCTCGGCCGGCGTCGCCCGCCAGGCCGAGCTGCGCGAGGGCGCCGATGACGAGGGCTACGCCGAACGTCACCTCTGGACCGGCGTGGGCCGGGCCCGCAGCGGTGCCGGCGCGGCCATCGTCGGTGATCCCGATCAGGTCGCGGCCCACCTGACGGCCCTCAGCGAGGCCGGCATCGACGCCTTCATCCTCTCGGGCTACCCGCACGTGACCGAGTGCGACCTGTTCGCCCGGTACGTGCTGCCCCAGCTCGAGCACGGCCCGCTCGACGTCGCCCCGCAACCGGTGGCCGTCGCATGACGGGCGGACGAGGTCGGCCGAGCGCGTGAGCCCGGTCGGCGTGCGTCGGACGGAACGAGCGGGTCCTGCGGACCTGCCGTCGTGGCAGCGCGCCGAGTGGACACGTCGGACGACCGCGATCGGCTACGTCCTGATCGCGGTCGTGGCGGGTGCGGTCGCGGCGATCGGGCTCACCCTGATCGGGAACGACTGGCGGCCGTTGCTGCTCGTCGCCCCGTCGGTCTGGATCAGCCTGCGCTCGATCGCCGACGCGGTCGATCTCGCCTTCGACGCGGCGTGGGACTGGGACGGCTCCTCGGGTGCGACCCGCCGGCCGAAGTGGACCGACGGCGCGGCCCTCACCGCCGGCATCGTGGTCGGCGACGTCATGCGGGCCCTGTGCTCGGTCCCGGAGCGGATCCCCGACCCGGCCCGGGCCGCCGACGGCGGAATCGAGGTCGTGGAGATCATCGGGGACGTCGAGCGCGAATAGCCTGCTCACATGGCTCGCTTCCGTACGACCGTCCAGAGTCCGCATCCCCCCGAGGTCGTCTTCGACGCCCTGAGCGACTTCTCGACCGTCGCCCAGTGGGATCCCAACGTCGAGTCGGCCGAGCGCATGGATGACGGCGAGATCGGCGTCGGGACCAAGTTCAAGGTCCTCAACGACTTCTTCGGCCGCAAGCAGAAGCTCGTCTACGAGACGCTGAAGCACGACCGCCCGAACGAGTTCATCGTCGAGGCGAAGACCTCGGCGTTCGACTCCAACGACACGGTCACCTTCGTCGCCACCGACTCCGGCTGCGACGTCACCTATGACGCGGTCATCACGATGCACGGCGCTGGTCGCTTCGTGGACCCGCTGATCGGCCTGCTCTTTCGCATCGTCGGGTCCAAGGCCGAGAAGGGGCTGCGGGAGTACGTCAACCGCCCCGATCTCGTCGCCGGCTGAGGCTCGTCAGCCCCACCCGAGCAGTTCGGCGAGCCGCCCGTCGAGCGGGAACGCCTGCCGCTCGAGGACCCGCTCGACGTCGTCGGTGACGTGCCGTTGCAGACCGGCGTCGAGCCCGCCGAACAGGTCGACGATCTCGTTCGCGAGCCAGGGCGGCATCCCCGCGGCCCTGGGGAGCGCGCGCCGGGCGATGGCGTGGGGGAGGCCGATGTGCCGAACCCGGCGACCGAGGATCGTGCCGACCTGGTGGGCGATGTCGCCGAAGCCGAGTGCGGCGGGCCCGGTCAGCTCGAGGGTCTGCCCGGCGAGGTCGTCGTCGATCAGTGCCCGTGCGGCGACGGCGGCGACGTCGTCGACCGCCACGAAGGCCACCGCCGAGCGGCAGCGCGGCGTGAGCATCCGCCCCTTCGCCGCGTCCTCGCAGAAGAGCGCGATCGTCTCCTGGAAGACCGTCGGCCGGAGGATCGTCCAGGCCACGTCGCTGGAGCGGAGCTGCTCCTCGGCCCGGCGATGGGACACGCCGAAGCTGCGCGGCGGCTCCCAGCCGGCCGAGGCGGCCGAGAGCTTCACGACCCGGCGCACCCCGGCGTGCTCCGCCGCGGTGAGGAGACGGCCCTCGACCTCCGCGGCGTCCGGCCGGTCCGGTACCGACACGAACATCGCCTCGACGCCGTCGAGCGCGGCGGCGTAGGAGCCGGGGTGGTCGTGGTCGAGACGGACCTCGCCACCGCGCCCGGCACTTCGACCCGGGCGACCGGCAGCGGCGAGGGCACGGAGGACAGCGCTGCCCACCTGACCGGTGCCGCCGACGACCAGGACGGGCGAGGTGCTCATCCGACCGTGCCCCCGTCGAACAGCGTGAGCCCGGCACCGAGCAACTCCCGGTCCCGGCCGCGTCGCCCCTCGAGCATCACCGAGACGGGGAGGAGCTCGTGGGCGAGCGGCACGCTGAGGGACGGCACGCCGGCCAGCGACGCGGGGCTGGTGAGTCTGGCCATCGTGGGGAAGGTGGGGACGGGCCCGTCCGGCGTGTCGATCTGGTCGTGCTCCGGGCGCAACGGTGGCGGGACCGGCATCGTCGGGACGGCGAGCACCGTCGCATCGGCGAGCACGGCCTCGTACCAGGACCGCATGGCCGGGAGCACCCGGTCGATCGCGTCCTGGCGGGCCGCTGCCGGAGGCGGCTCGGTCGCCATCAGCTCCCGGACGTCGTCGTTGGCCAACCCCGCGACCAGCTCGTCGTAGGTCAACCCGATCGACATCGCCAACTCGCGGAAGTTCAGGATCGTCTCACGCAGGGCGATCGGGAAGCTCGCCTCCTCGTCCCAGGCGAGCAACGGAGCGAGATCGATCTCGATGGTGTCGACGCCCCGGTTTCGGCAGTCGTCGACCCAGCGGCGGTACGCGGCGGCGACGACCGGGTCGAAGGACGAGACCGCGGCCTCGTCGGCGATCGCGAGCCGCTCGACCTCCGACGGCGCAGCGGGACCCTCCTCCTCACCGGCCAGGACGGCGTCGTAGCGGGCCACGTCGGCCAACCGTCGGGCCAGGATGCCGAGCGTGTCCCGGGTCTCGGAGAGCACGACCAACCCGTCACCCGGGTAGCGGCCGGTCGAGGGACGGAAGCCGACGATCCCGCAACACGCCGCCGGGATCCTCGACGAGCCACCCGTGTCGGTCCCGATCCCGACGTCGACGATGCCCCGAGCGACCGCGACGGCCGTCCCCGAGCTCGATCCACCGGGCAGGCGGTCGGGGGCGGCGGGGTTGACCGGCGTGCCCCGCCAGTCGTTGCGCCCCGTGACGCCGAAGGCCAGCTCGTGAAGCGCCGTCGTGGCCACGATGACGGCGCCGGCGTCGAGGAGTCGACGCACACCACCCCCGGGTTCCACGGCGTGTTCGGCGAGCACCGGACTGCCGGCGGTCGTGGCGTGCCCGGGCACACCGACGCAGTCCTTCACGACGATCGCCTCGCCCGCGAGGGGGCCCGATCTTCGGCTGCGGTCGACGGACTCCGGGTCGACCCCGATCAGCACCGCGGCGTCGTCGAGCTCCGCGATCGCCGCGAGCGCAGCCTCCACACCCGTCATGCGCCGCCCAGGATCCGCTCGGCGTCGGCGGCCATCGTTCGGACGACCTCCGCGGCGGGGACGAGCGCGTCGACCCGACCGACCCCGGCGCCGGCGAGCAGCGGCAGCTGATCGAAGTCACCCGTCGCGCCGTCCATCGGCACGAAGTTCGTGAAGCGAGGCAGCTGCATCGGCTGCCCCAGCAGGTCCATCTCGGCCACGATCGGTTGACCGTCGAGGGTCGTCGGGACCTGCTCCGGAGCGTGCTCGAACTCGGCGACGATCCCGTTGCGCAGCACCCGCATCGGGTTGAAGTCGGGGTGCTCGGGTCCGAACATCGAGGTGAGCACCGTGTCCGCTCCGGAGGCGGCGACCACTCGCTCCTTGTACTCGGCGGCCGCGCTGCTCTCCGGTGTCGCGATGAACCGTGTGCCGACCCAGGCGCCGTCGGCCCCGAGCGCGAGCGCTGCGGCGAGCGAGCGGCCGTCGACGATGCCTCCAGCGGCGAGCACCATCGCCCGACCGTCGACGGCGTCGACGACGGCGGGCACGAAGGCCATGGTCGGCAGCGTGGCGAAGTTGTGGCCGCCCGCCTCGGCTCCCTGCGCGACGATGACCTCGATCCCGTCGGCGAGGGCGGTCTCGACGGCGGTGAGGTCACCGACCTGCTCCCAGACGCTGATCCCGGCGTCCCGCATCGCCTCGATCCAGGCCGTCGGTGGATGGCCCCAGTGGAACGAGGCAACCGCCGGGCGCCGACGGCAGAGCGCCTCGATGTGCTCGTCGGTCGTGAAGAAGGTGATGAAGTTGAGGTTGAGCGGCCGCTCGGGCGCCGCCTCGGTGAAACCATCGACGTAGACGTCGATGAGCGGCGGTGGCGCGGCACCGACGGCGATCGATCCCAGGCCGCCGCCTTCAGCGACCGCGGCCGCGAGGGCGGGGGTCATCCCCGCGAACGCCATGCCCGCCTGGGCGATCGGTGCGCCGAGGCCCCAGCGTCGGGTGAGCTCGGTCTCGATCATGGGCGTCGCCTCCCGTCTGGCTTCCGGCGACGTGCCGGACGATCCGAGCACACCAGACCCCTTGACCCCCGATTTGCCGATGCGTGAACATCTCGTGTGTCGGCGAGCGCACGCCGACGTCCGGGGGGCGACGGGAGGAGGCGAGATGGCGACCTCGGTGTGGTCCACCGCCGTCGTCGAGCCCCGGGAACGCTTCGCCTACTGGCGCGAGGCCGTCTGCGACGCCTTCCTCGACCTCCGACCGGAGCGGTGCCGTGCCGGTCCCTTCGACGGTCACATCAGCGTGCAGCGCCGCTCGCGCATCGAGGTCGCTCGCATCGTCGCCTCGGCCCAGGAGGTCCACCGTCGGGACTCCCACGATGGTGGTTGGTGCTACCTCAACGTCCAGGTCCGTGGGGTCGGCCTCACGAGCCAGGGCGGCACGACGGTCGTGACCCGGCCGGGCGACGCGGTGGTCGTGCGGACCGACCGTCCCTTCGATTTCCGCTTCGACGACGAGTTCGAGCAGCTGTCGATCCGCCTCCCGAGCGAGCTGAGCTCCCTCGTGTCGGAGCCCGTCGGGATCGGCCGGGCGTCGAGCGGAGGCGTCGCGCTCGATTCGCTGCTTCGCCTCGGGTCGCTCGGAACGGAGCGGGTCGACGATGCGGAGTCGTCGGCGATGACGACCTGGCTCGACACCGCGGTGATCGACCTCGTCCGGACGGTCCTCCACCAGCGCCGGATCGATGGCCCGGGTGAGCGTCGATCGGATCGCTGGGACCGGATCCAGGCGGACATCGACGCCCACCTCGTCGATCCCGACCTGTCGCCCGGGGCGACGGCGCACCGCGTGGGCGTCTCGGTGCGGGCGCTGCACCAGTCCTTCGCCGGTCGACCGCGCACCTTCACCCGGGAGGTGCGAGAGCGCCGACTGGAGCTGGCCCGGGCGAAGCTCGCCGATCCCTCCCTGGCCGAGCTCCGCATCCGCGACATCGCGGCCGACTGCGGGTTCGTCGACCTCCACCACTTCCAGCGCGTCTATCGGGCCGCCTTCGGCGAGACGCCCGGGGCCACCAGGGCTCGGAGCGGGCAGGACGAGTAGCTTCGCCCCGACGAGGGGGAGCCATGTCCGACGATGTCCTTGCACGCCACGACGCCACGGCGCTCGCTGAGCTGGTCCGTCGGGGGGAGGTGTCGCCGGTCGAGCTGACCGAGGCGACGATCGCCCGTATCGAGGCCCTCGACGGCGACCTGAACGCGGTCATCCACCGTCGATTCGAGCAGGCGCTGGTCGAGGCGGCCGACCCTTCGCTGCCCGACGGGCCGTATCGGGGCGTCCCGATGCTCATCAAGGACCTGTGGCCGTCGAGCGCCGGCGACCCGTTCCACCTCGGCAACAAGGCGATGGCCGCCGCCGGGTACGTCCACCCGACCGATGCCGACATCGTCACCCGGTACCGGGAGGCCGGCTTCGTCAACGTCGGCCGCACCAACACCCCCGAGCTCGGGCTGGTCGCCACGACCGAACCCGAGGCCTACGGCGCGACCGCCAACCCGTGGAACACCGCCCACGGTGCCGGCGGGTCGAGCGGGGGAGCGGCCGCGGCGGTTGCCGGCGGCATGGTGCCGGCCGCCAACGCCTCCGACGGTGGTGGGTCGATCCGCATCCCGGCGGCCGCCTGCGGCCTCGTCGGTCTGAAGCCGTCTCGGGGTCGGGTGCCGATGGGGCCGCTCCAGGAGGAGTGGAGCGTCTCGGTGCAGCACGTCGTGTGCCACACGGTGCGGGACTGCGCCGGCATCCTCGACATCACCGCCATCCCCTTCCCCGGCGACGGCGTGATCGCCCCGCCGCCAGCTCGTCCGTACGCGGAGGAGGTCGGCGCCGACGTCGGCCGGCTCCGCATCGGCCTGCTGCCGACGAGCACCCGCAGCGACGTGCGGACCGACCCCGAGTGCGAGCAGGCGGCCCGTGAGACCGCTGCGCTCCTCGAGCGGCTCGGTCACGACGTCGACGAGGCGCACCCGCCGGCGCTCGACAGCATCGAGGACCTCGGCGATGCGTTCATGACCAACTGGTTCACGAACTGCCGCCGGAACCTCACGTGGATCGAGAGCTGCATCGGTCGGGAGCTCACCGAGGACGACGTCGAGCCGGCGACCTGGCTGATGGCGCAGATGGCCGGATCCGTCACCGGCCAGCAGCTCGCCGCCGCCTACGGCGCGATGGCAGCGTTCCGACGGCAGATGGCCGACTGGTGGGCGAGCGGCTACGACCTGCTGCTCAGCCCCACGATGGCCGCGCTGCCGCCGGTGCTCGGCGATCTCGTCGCCGCCGACGATGATCCGACCCGAGCGCTGCGCCACTCGCTGCCCTACGCGGCGTTCACCTCGGCGTTCAACGTGACCGGCCAGCCGGGTATCTCGCTCCCGCTCGCGCAGAGCGAGAGCGGGCTGCCGATCGGGGTGCAGCTCGTCGGGGCGTACGCTCGCGAGGACCTGTTGATCCGCATCGCCGCCCAGCTGGAGGCCGAGGTCCGTTGGGCCGCCGTCCGGGCGCCGATGCACCCTTGAGCAAAGGACCGTCGGGCGTGAGCGCAGGACCGTCGTTGGCCGAACGAATCGACGAGCTGGTCGGCGAGCACGCCGCCACCGACGACGCGATCCGGCAGCTCGTCTCGGAGGCGGGCGACCGCGAGTCGCTCGAGGCGGCCCGGGTGGAGCTGCAGCGACGGGTGCGACGGAACTCCGCCGACCACGACGCGGTCAAGGGGCTCCGGCTGGTGTCGGGCGCGCTGCAGCAGCTGCCCCGCGACGAGGTCTACGGCTTCTTCAACCGGGGTCGCCGCCGATCTCGCTGATCTGCTCGGCCGGGTCGCCCGGTCCCGAGAGCACCTCCAGCATCACCCGGTCCTCGAAGCACCAGGCCCAGTTCTCACCCGGTTCGGCGGACCGCATCAGCGCATGCCCGGTGTCGTGGAAGTGCGCGCTGGCATGGCGACCTGGTGAGCTGTCGCAGCAGCCGACGTAGCCGCAGATGAGGCAGAGCCGGAGGTGAACCCATCGGGTCCCGTCGGCGAGGCACTGCTGGCAGCCCGTGGCGCCGGGGCGGACCGCTCGGACCTGGTCGAGGTGACCGCACCGGTCGTCGGGGCGCAGCCTGGTGTGCACGACGGCGTCGGGGTCGAGGACCGCCTCGCTCGGGATGACCGCGGCCGTCCCGACCGCTCCTTCGACGATGACGTCGATCAGCCGCTCCGACATCGCGTACCGACCGAGCGTGTGCGCGACGAGCGCGTCGGCGGTGGCGAAGTCGTCGGCGACCACGTGGTCGCAGATCCCGGATGCCTGGAGCTCGGCCGCCTCCTCGGTGGTCGCGACGCGGGCGAGGACCGGCACGACGGGGTTCAGCCCCTTCGCCACCGCAGCCACCTGGTGGACGCGGGCCGCGTCGTCGTCGGCGATGACGACGAGGCGACACAGCGAGATGCCCGCCTCCTCGCTGATGAAGCGACGGACGATGTCGCCCGGCACCACCCGGCGCCCCTCCTCCTCGGCTTCGCGTCCGGCGTCGGGATCGAGCGTCGTGATCACGTACGGGACGCCGGCGAGGTCGAGTGACCGGGCGACGGTCTTCGCGTGCGTCCCGTAGCCGGCGATGACGACGTGGTCCTGGAGCTCGGCTTGGCCGTGGACCGGCGTGTCGACGTCGAGCACCGTCGCCGAGGGCGAATCGGTGCTCCTGAGCCGGTCGGCGACCACGTCGGCGATCCGGATGCCGAACGGGGTCAGGATCATCAGGAAGACGGTGATGGCGATGAAGGCGTCGGAGCCGTTGTCGAGCCCGCCGGGGACGAGCCCCACCTCGGCGCCGGCGCGCTCGAGCACGAACGAGAACTCGCCCACCTGCGCGAGGACGATCGCCGATGACACGTAGACGGATCGGGGTCGGCGCATGACGGCTGCGGCGACGGCGGTGGCGAGGAACTTGATGATCACGATCGCGATGCCGAAGCCGAGCACGAGCAGCAGGTTGTCGATCACGTAGTCGAGGTCGAGGAGCATCCCGACCGAGACGAAGAACGTCGCCGAGAACAGGATCTGGAGCGGGAGGATGTCGCCGAGCGCCTGTTCGGACAGGCGGCTCTCGCTCACCATCAGCCCGGCCAGGAAGGCCCCGAGCGACACCGACACATCGAGGAGGCTGGTGAGGTAAGCGGTGCCGAAGCAGACGGCGATGATCGTGAGCAGGAAGATCTCGGCCGAGCAGGTCCGGGCGACGGTCTCCAGCAGCCGTGGCATCGCCGTCCTCGCAGCGATGAGCACAGCCACCACGATCAGCAGCGCCTTGCCGATCGCCCAGGCGAGGTCGCCTGCGCCGCCACCGTCACCGCCGAGCATGGGGACGACCAGCACCATCGCCACGACGGCGAGGTCCTGGAAGATGAGGAAGGACACCGCCACCCGACCCGTCGGACTCGTCGTCGTGCGGCGATCGGCGAGCAGCTTGAGCACGATGGCCGTGGAGCTGAGCGACACGAGGAGCCCGGTGTAGACGGCGGTCTGCCAGTCGGTGTCGGCGATGAGCAGCAGGCCGGCGATGATCGCCGTGGTCAGGGCGACCTGGATCGAGCCGCCGCCGAGGATGAGCCCGGCCAGCTGCCGCAACCGGTCGAGGCTGAACTCGATGCCGATGGTGAACAGCAGCAGGATGACGCCGAGCTCCGCCGCCTGCTCGACCAGCTCGAGGTCCTCGACGAGCGCGAAGCCGTTGGGCCCGATGGCGGCGCCAGCGATGAGGAACCCGACGATCGGCACGGTGCCGATCCGCTGGCTGATGTAGGCGATGATCGACCCGGCGACCACGAGGATCGCGAGGTCTTCGAGGAGGGGTGGGGCGGATGCGGCGAGGAGCACGATCCGCCCGAGCCTAGGTCTGCTTCGGGCGGTCTCCGTCCGAAGCGTCATCGGCCGCCAGCGCACCGGCGACGAGCTCCCAGACGTCGGGGTCGATGCCGAGGCCCAGATGACTCGACCTCACCTCGATGTGGCGGGCGTCGAGCGCCCACGGGTCGATGCAGGCGCGCCAGTTCACGACGGCGTCGGCTCGTGTGTAGATGGCCGTGAGCGGCAGCTGCAGCGGGTCGTCGCGGTTGGCCTCGAGCTGGAGGGTCGCGATGCGCTCGCACTCCTCGGCGCCGAAGCGGGACGCCCCTGCCGTGTGGGTGGGGCCGCCCTGGGCCGGCGTACCGAAGGTGACGAGCCGGCAGACGAGGTCGGATCGACGCCGGGCCACCTCTCGGGCGATCACCCCTCCGAGCGACCAGCCGACGAGCTGCGCCGGCCGACCGTCGCCGGCGGCCACCAACGACTCGAGCCGCTCCTCGAAGACGTCGACGGTGCTCTCGACGTCGCTGCCGTTGCGGCCGAGACCCCAGGGGCGGGCGTCGTGGCCGAGCGACCGGAGGTAGCGCCGCAGGGGGGAGGTCGAGGCCTCACCGGCGAGCCAGCCGGGGATGTCGACGGTGAGGCGGCCGTCGCCGCGAGGAGCCCGCCGGAGCTGCGCCGTCCGGGCGGCGAGCCGCACGGGTTGCAGCCAGGTGGTGGCCTCCGACAGCAGCCGGCTGGTCGGCGGTGGGCCGGTGGGCGGCTCGGTGGTGGGGAGCATGACGTGGCCTTCGGGCGGGGGCGGGGGCCTCCATGACGGTGTCATGGGCTGCCCTCATCATCCATGACAGTGTCATACTCGTCAACATGTCGGATGCCACATCGACCGCCAGGTCCGCGGTCCGCCCGGAGACCGTCGCCGACGTCGCCGAGTCGCTGCTCGCCGACCGGGGGTTCGAAGGCCTCTCGGTACGCCACGTCGCCGAGGAGGTCGGCGCCTCCCGCCAGGTCGTGTACACACACTTCGACGGGATGGACGGCCTGCTCGACGAGCTGCATCGTCGCTTCACCGCCCGGCTCGGCGACGCCGTGTCGGCCGCCGAGGGGGAGCGGGGAACCGACGCCCACCTCGTCATCGCCGGCCGGGTGTACCGGTCGATGGCTCGGCGCCACGCCGGGCCCTACCAGCTGGTCTTCGAACGGCCCGTCCCCGACTACGTCCCCGGCGCGGAGGCGCTCGCTGCGGGACGGACGTCGTTCGGCGTCATCGTGGCCGTCGCCGCCTCCTGGCTCAGGGCGGCCGGCCGCCTCGACGACGACCGCCTCGACCCGTCCGCCGTCCGGACCTGGCCGGCCGAGGCGGTCCGGCTCGCTCGCGCGCTCTGGTCCCTGAACCATGGCGTCGTCGTCCTGGAGCGGGTCGGTCTCGGCGACACGGCCGAGGGCGAGGAGCTCGCCGACGACGCCGTGCGGGCGCTCCTCGCCGGTTGGTGAGTCGCCCGTCGCCGCGTCGTGCGACGATGAGGTGATGAGGGGACCGCTGGAGGGGATCCGCGTCGTCGAGGCCTGCCAGATGGTGAGCGGACCGCTCGCCACGATGCTGTTGGCCGACCAGGGCGCCGAGGTCGTGAAGCTCGAGACCGCCGACGGCATCGGGGACCGTTTCCGGCACGTCGGCACCCGGCATCGAGGGATGGGAGCGGCCTTCGGCAGCTCGAACCGCGGCAAGCGCTCGGTGGTCCTCGACCTGAAGGACGAGCGGGGGCGCGAAGCGGCGCACGCGCTCGTGGCGGGTGCCGACGTGTTCGTGCAGAACTTCCGGCCCGGCGCCGCGGAGCGGATCGGCCTCGGCGAGACCGAGCTCCGGGCTGTCAACACGGACCTGGTCTACGTCTCGATCAGCGGTTTCGGACCCGACGGTCCCTACGCCGACCAGATGGTCTACGACTTCGTCATCCAGGCCCTCACCGGCATGGCCGACCTGCAGCGAGATCGCGCCGACCGGCCCGATCTCGTCAAGAACATCGCCATCGACAAGGCCACGGCGTACACGGTCGCCCAGGCGATCACCGCGGCGCTGCTGGCGCGCGAGCGTGGGGCCGGTGGCACCCACGTCCGTGTGAGCATGATCGAGGTCGGCCTCGCCTTCTTCTGGCCCGATGGCATGGTCAACCACACCTTCCTCGGCGACGACGTCCGCCTGGCCGCGCCCCTCGCCGACACCTACGAGGTGCGCGCCACCAAGGACGGCGACGTCGCCCTGCTCGCCAACGGCAACCGGACCTGGCCCCGGCTGTGCGCTGCCCTCGAGCCGGCCTGGCTCGAGGATCCGCGCTTCGCCACCTACGAGGACCGCATGCGCAACGGAGCTGAGCTCGCCGCTGCGGTCGACGTCGTCCTCGCCCGGCTGACGACCGACGAGGTGATCGAACGGCTGCGGGCCAACGACCTGCCCGGCGCCGCGGTGACGGCGATCGACGACGTCCACCTCGATCCGCAGGTCGAGCACCTCGGCGCCGTGGTCGAGACCGATTGGCCGGGTGTCGGACCCGTCCGTCAGCCCGTGCCGGCCGCTCGCTTCGCCGACGACCAGCTCTCGGCGGGCGGGGTCCCGCCGCGATACGGGGAGCACACCGAGGAGGTGTTGGGCGAGCTCGGGTGGTCCGGCGAGCGGATCGAGTCGATGCGGGCGGACGGCGTGCTGGGTCCGACCGAGCGGGGGCGCTGAGGTGCTCGGCGTCCGGATGACCGACGACGGTCCCGCCGCCGTCGAGGTGCCCGACCCCGAGGGCGACGGCGTGCTCGTCGACGTGGTCGGCGCCGGGATCTGCGGCAGCGACTTCCACATCATGCGGCTGGGCCTGGGGACGACCCTCGGCCACGAGTTCGCCGGGAGGGTCGACGGGCGGCCGGTCGCCGTGCAGCCGTTCGTGCACTGCCTGGCCTGTCGGTCGTGTGCGGCCGGGCGCACGGCGCTGTGCGAGCCGGGCACCACCAAGCTCTACGGCATCCACCGGAACGGCGGCATGGCCGAGTCGGTCGTCGTCGACCCGTCGTGCCTCGTCGAGCTGCCGCCGGAGCTGGATCCGTCGAACGCCTGCCTGGTCGAGCCGGTGGCGGTCGGGCTCCACGCGGTGCACCGGGGCACGATCGAGCCGGGCATGCGGGTGCTCGTCGTGGGCGCCGGGATGGTGGGCCTCATGGCCGGAGCGCTCGCACGCCGCGCCGGCGCGGAGGTCGACATCGTCGCCCGCCACCCCGGACAGTTCGCGGCTGCCGAGCGCCTGGGTCTCGGGACGGACCCGTCGAACGGCTACGACGCCGCGATCGAGGGGGCCGGGTCGGGTGCGGCGCTCGCCGCTGCCGTCGACGGGTGCGTGCCCGGGGGCCGGGTGGTCCTCGCCGGGAGCTACTGGGCGAGCGTGGAGCTCCCCGGCTTCGCCGTGCAGCTGAAGGAGATCGACCTGGTCCCGTCGATCTACTACGGCCACCACGACGGCGTTCGTGAGGTCGACGAGGCCGCAGCCGTGCTCGTCGAGCTCCCGGAGCTGGCCGAGACGCTCGTGACCCATCGATTCCCGTTGGCCGACGCCGCTCAGGCCTTCGAGGCCGCCGCCGATCGGGCGTCGGGCGCCATCCGGGTGGTCATCGAGCCCGGCACCTGAGCCATCTCGGAGCGGAGCCGGGCCATCGCCCACGTACCCAGCGCCGGCCCAGGAGCGAGCAGGAGGAAGGCCGCCCACCACCCGAGCGCATCACGCAACTCGGGCACGAGCCAGATCGTCGTGACGCTGAGCACGAACCCGGCCGCGAGCTGCACCGTCACGGCGGTGCCGATCCGCTCCCTCGGAACGAGCTCGGTCACGATCGTCGAGAACTGCGCCGAGTCGGCGACCACCCAGAAGCCCCAGACCAGCGAGACGGCGACCACGAGCGCCGTCGGCGCGTCGACGAGGAAGCCGATCACCGCGGCGACCGATCCGGACACGATCATCGCCAGCGCTGCTGATTCCGTCCGGCCGCGGTGGTCTCCGATGAGCCCGGCGACCCAGCTGCCCACCGCGCCGATCCCGATGACGGCGAAGGTCCACAGCGAGGCGATGCGAACGTCCTCGACGACGTCGGCAGCGAACACGGCGAACCACGTCCACATGGCGTAGAGCTCCCACATGTGGCCGAGGTAGCCGCCGACGGCCAGGCGGTACCGACGGTCGCGGAGCACCGCACCTATGGCTCGCGGGTCGAAGGGGGCCCGGGTGCTGCGGTGGGGGCCGTCGCCGGTGCCGAGCTCCGCCAGGAGCCCACCGAGCAGCGTGAGCGCCGAGGTCGTGGCGAGCACGACCCGGTGGTCGGCGCCGCCGATGCCGTTGACGAGGTGGGGGAGCGCCGAGCCGAGCGTGAGCGCTCCCACCATGATCCCGACCGCGGTGCCCCGGCCCCGCACGTACCAGCTGCACACGGACGTGACCGCCGGCCCGTAGACCCCGGCGAGGAAGGCCCCGGTGACGACCCGCAGCGTGACGGCGGGACCGAAGGATTCGACGGCGAGGAGGCCGAGGTTCGCCGCAGCCGCACCTGCACCGCCGACGAGCACGAGCCGCCGGGGCGGGATCCGATCGGACAGGTTGGTCACCGCCAACACCACGGCGCCGACGACGAAGCCGATCTGCACCGCGATCGTCAGCCACGGCGCCTGTCCGTCGGTCAGCTGCCACCGCTCGCGGAGTGCGGGGAGGACGGCCGCGGCGCTGAACCAGGTCGACATCGCCAGGACCATCGCGGTCGCCAGCACCACCAACGCCCGGACGGACCCGGCGCCGGCTCGCGTGGCCCCGGTCACATCAGTCGGAACCCGACTCCCACCCGGCGGCTTCCCGAGCCGCTTGGATCGCGTCGTGGAGGTCGCGCTCCCAGCAGAACAGCACGGCGAGCTCGGGCGAGTCCTCGTCGCGCTCGTCGGTCACGAGGAGGAGCCGACGGCTCTTGCGGTCGACCATGAGCCGCCGGATGTCGCCGACGCGCTCCTCGTCGGCACCGAGGTCCTCGGCGAGCGGCACCCACACCACTCGTCGGTCGGTCACCACGCCGGCGGCCTCGTCGAGGCCGTCGTGGGGGCCGGCCCCCCGGGCGGCGTAGATCCATCCCGCCCAGCGGAGCTGTTCGTCGGTGTCGATCGTGCGGGCGAGCTCGGCCTTCGCGTCCTCGGGCGTGCGGAGCCCATCGCGGTCACGCGGTGCCTCGCCGAGGGGGAGACGGTCGACGAGCCGGCGGACCCGATCGAGCGCTCCCACGCCGGCGACGCTAGCGCTGGGCGGTGGCCGGTCGTCAGCCGGCCAGATCGACCGAGATCTGCAGCTCGTCGGCGCCGCGGACCACGGTCAGATCGACCGATCCGTCGGCGTCCTCGAGCGCACGGAAGAGCTCGTCGACGGACGTGATGGCTGCGTCGCCGGCGGCGACGATGAGGTCACCCTCGGCGAGGCCGGCGGCCTCGGCCGGGCTGCCCTCGTCGACCTGGCGGACGAGCAGGCCGTCCCGCTCGGGCAGGCCGACCGACGTGCGCAGCTTGCGGGCGACGATCGGCGGCGCGAGCGCGACGCCGAGGCGGGGCCGTTCGACGTCGTCACCGGCCGTGAGCCGCCCGAGCCGCTCCCGGAAGCGCTCGTCGACCGGACGGGCGAGGTAGAGCCCGCCGGGCACCCGGTGGGTCGAGAGGCCGACCACGGCGCCGTCGGCATCGACGATCGGGCCGCCCGAGCCGCCGCGCCGGACCGGAGCGGTGTGCTCCACGGCGCCGTCGATCCGCCGGCCCCGCGGGCCTCGGAACTCGCGGCCGAGAGCGGAGATGCGTCCGTTGGTGACCCGGGGGCCGACGCCCGGGTCGGTGCCGACGGCGAACACCTCGGCGCCGAGGCCCAGGTCGGCGCCCTCCCCCCAGGTCACGGCAGGGCGGTCACCGGTGGTGGCGTCGAGCACGACGAGGTCGCCGTCGGCGTCGGCGGCGCGGACCTCGGCGTCGACGGTGGTGCCGTCGGCGAACGAGACGGTGGTCGTCTGGTCGCGCAGGTGGTGGGAGTTGGTGAGGACCGTGTCGTTGTCGATGATCACGCCGGTGCCGCGGCGATCGCGGCCGATCCGGACGACGGCGCCGGCGACCTCGTCGGCGAGGCGGGCGATGGTGGCGGCGGTGGTGTCGGTCGAGGTCATGGGGAAACGCCTCCCTAGTGAGTTGCTAGTAGCAAGTTACTAGTAACTCCGGCGAGTTCCACCGCGAGGCACACTGCGGGGGTGGACGAGTCCCGCCTCCCGGGCCTGTTGGCTGCGACCGAGGTCGTGGGCGACCGCTGGTCGCTGCCGGTCGTCGCCGCGCTCGCTGACGGCAGCCGACGCTTCTCCGACGTCCGGGAGGTGCTCCCGGGTCTCGCTCCGAACGTGCTGTCCCGACGGCTCGACGACCTCGAGCGTGCCGGCGTGGTCACGTCGACGCCGTACCAGACCCGGCCGCTCCGAAAGGCCTACGAGCTGACCGCCCGCGGCGTCGAGCTCCTGCCGGCGGCGCGACTGCTGTCGGCCTGGGGCTCGGGTGACGACGACCTCTTCGGGACCGCGCTCGACCCCGACGGGTGGTTCGGCCCGGGGGGAGACGACGCCGACGATCCTGGCGACGGCCTCGTGCAGGCGTGACCGACCAACGGGTCCCGTTCGGTTGGTCGCCGGACTGGGCCGAGGCCGCCGATGGGAAGCCGGCGGCCCGGGTCGTGTCGGAGCACCGGGGCTTCGTCGACCTGGTCGGTGCGGACGGACCCCTGCTCGCCACGGTGTCGGGTCGGATCCTCCACGAGGCCGAGGACGCCCGAGACCTCCCGGCGGTCGGTGACTGGGTCACCCACGCCGAGCCGGACGACGAGGGCCGGGTCCGCGTCGACCGCGTCCTCCCCCGCCGCACCGCCGTCGTCCGTCGAGCCGCGGGCACCGACCCGGAACCGCAGGTCGTTGCCGCCAACGTCGACACGGTGCTGGTCATGTCATCGCTCGACGGGGACCTGAACCCCCGTCGTCTCGAGCGGTATCTCGCCGTCGTCGCCGCCTCCGGCGCCGACCCGGTCATCGTGCTGTCCAAGCTCGACGCCGCCGACGATGCGATGTCGATGATCACCGCCGTCCGCTCGGTGGCCGACGAGGTCCCGATCCTCCCGCTGTCGAACGTCACCGGCGACGGGCTCGACGCAGTGCGCTCCCTCGTCGGCGACGGCGAGACCGTGGCGATCGTCGGCTCGTCCGGGGTCGGGAAGTCGACGCTCGCGAACGCGCTGCTGGGTGAGGAGCGGCTGGCGACCGGCGACGTGCGTGACGACGGCCGGGGCCGACACACCACCGTTCGGCGCGAGCTCGTCCCCGTCCCCGGTGGCGGGGTGTTGCTCGACACGCCCGGCATGCGCGAGCTGCAGCTGTGGGACGAGGAGTCGCTGGCCGACGCCTTCCCCGAGATCGCCGAGGCCGCCGAGCGATGCCGCTTCGCCGACTGCCGGCACGGCAGCGAACCCGGCTGTGCGGTCCGCGCCGCCGTGGAAGCCGGCGACATACGGGCCGACCGGTTCGAGAGCTACGTGCGGCTGCGCGACGAGTTGGACGCCCTCGCCGAGGAGCAGGAGCAGCGGCGGCGACGACGTCGACGCTGAGTTGGCCTAGCGGCCGGTGAAGCGGGGCGGGCGCTTCTCCATGAAGGCCCGCACGCCCTCGGCGAAGTCGTCGGAGTCGAAGCACGCGGTGATCGCCGCCGACACGTCGTCGAGCTGCCGGGAGCCGGGGTCGCGCTGGAGCTCGCGTACTGCGACCTTCACCGCGGCGAGCGTGAGTGGGGCGTTGGCGGACATCGTCTCGGCGAGCGCGGCGACCGCATCGTCGAGGCCGCCCTTCGGGTGGACCTCGTCGACCAGTCCGAGGCGTGCCGCCTCGGGGGCCGGGAGGCGGGCGGCCGTATAGAGGATGCGCTTGGTGGCCGACGGCCCCACGAGCTGCAGCAGCGTCCGGACACCCGGCGCGTTGTAGCCCACGCCGAGCCGGGCGGCCGGGATGGCGAACGACGCGTCGTCGGCGACGATCCGAAGATCGCAGGCGAGCGCGAGGGCGAGTCCACCGCCGAGGCAGAAGCCGTGCACGGCGGCGATGACCGGCTTCGGGATGGCGGAGATCGCTCCGGTCGCCTCGGCGACGAGCTGGTCGTAGCTGCGGTTCAGCGCCGCGCTCGACCGGGTCGTCTCGAACTCCGAGATGTCGGCACCCGACGCGAAGGCGACCTCGCCCGCGCCGCGGACGACCACCACGCGGACGTCGTCGTCGCCCGCCAACTCGGCGGCCAGCGGAGGGATGACCTCCCACATCTCGACGGTCAACGCGTTGCGGCGCTCGATGTGGTCGAGCACGAGCACACCGACGTCGCCACGCCGTTCGATCCTCACGTTTCCGGGCACTCTCGCACCGTAGTGGGGACGTCACAACGAACACTCGGTGACGTGTGGAGCGTGGGTCGACTGGCTAGCGTCTCCGCGGTCCCGGAACGGCATTCCGCCCTTCGGCGTCACTGCGCCGGCCGACCGGAACCACGACAGATCCCGCTCAGGAGCCCACTCACGTGTCACTACTCGCGCGCCGTGTCGCACTTCTCCTCGCTCTCGCCCTGCTCGCCGCGGCCTGCGGTGGTGGCGGTGACAGCGATGACGGCGCCGCCGAGACCACCGAGGCGCCGGCCGAGGCCACCTCGGAGACCACCGAGGCGCCGGCCACCACCGAGGTCGTCGACACGACGACGAGCGAAGCGGCCGCTGCGGACCTCGGCCCGGTCCTTCCCCTGACCGGTCTGCCCGGCGAGGCCGACCGCCCGGCGCTCGCGATCAAGATCGACAACCACCCGCAGAACGCTCGCCCCCAGGTCGGCCTCAACCAGGCCGACCTGGTCATGGAAGAGGTCGTCGAGGGCAACATCACCCGCTTCATCGTGGTGTTCCACTCGCAGGACTCCGACCCGGTCGGCCCGGTCCGGTCGGCCCGCACCCAGGACGTCGTCCTCCTCGCCCACCTGGGCACGCCGCTGTTCGCCAACTCGGGCGGCAACGCCGGCACGATGTCGGCGGTCCGCTCGAGTGAGGACCTCGTCAACGCGAACGTCGATGCGATCCCGAGCGCGTTCTACCGAGAGGGACGCCCGCGGTTCGCGCCGCACAACCTCTTCTCGAACACCTCGGACATCTACGCGGGCGTCGGCGAGGATGGGCTGTCGGGTCGCCCGCCGCAGCTGTTCACCTACCTCGGAGCCGACGACGAGCTGCCCGCCTCGGCGACAGCGGCGACCGGCGTCGATCTCGCCTACGGCGGGATCAACGTCAGCTACGCCTGGGACGAGTCCGCCGACGGCTGGGCCCGCATGCAGTCGGGCACGCCGCACGTCGATGGCGACGACGTGCTGGTCGCCCCGACCAACGTCGTCGTGATGGAGACCGAGTACGGCCGCAGCGCCGCGGACCCCGGTTCCCCCGAGGCCCGCGTGACCGGCACCGGTCGGGCCTGGGTCTTCACCCAGGGCACGGTGCAGGTCGGCACCTGGGAGCGCGAGGCGCCCCAGGACGTCGCCACGCTGACCTCGGACTCCGGCGAGCCGATGGTGCTCACGCCGGGCACCACCTGGATCGGGCTGCCCCGTCCAGGCGGCGCGACCGTCGTCGGCTAGTCCGAGCTCGGCCGGGTCAGCGGATCCGGTTCCACCCGGCGAGGTGGGCGGGTATCCCGACGGCGGTGATCTCGTCGGGGACCGCCTCACCGACCTCGGTGCGCAGCGGGAGCACCCCGGCCCAGATCTGCGGGTCGAGGTCCTCCTCGTCGTCCACCGGTCCGCCCTCGCGGAGCTTCACCGAGAACTCCTCCAGCGGCAGGCGCAGCACGAGCGTCGACCGGAGCTCCTTCTCGGTGCTCGGACGTAGTGCGGCGACCTGCCCGGGCGTGAGGTGCTCGACGAGGAGGTCGAGCGCCGCCGCGCGTTCGTCGAGGTCCTCGACCGGCACGGCCCGACCGAGCACGACGACCGAGCGGTAGTTCATCGAGTGGTGCAAGGTCGACCGGGCCAGCACCATGCCGTCGAGCAGCGTGACGGTGACGCACAGGTCGGTGCCCGCCTTGCCGCTCCGGAGCAGCCGGCTCGCCTGCGACCCGTGCAGCAGCAGGGTCTCGTCGTCCCGGGCGTATGCCATCGGGATCACGATCGGCCGGCTGTCGGTGCCGACGAGACCGACGTGGGCGATGATCGCCGCATCGAGGATCGCATCTCGCGTCGCTGCGTCGTAGGCGGCTCGCTCGTCGATGCGGCGGACGGTGACGGCGTCGGAGGCGGGCCCGGGTTCGGTCATGGCGCAGATGCTGCCGGGACGGCGTCGGCCCCACCAGCCGTTTCCGGGTCCCGCGTGAGGACGGCGAGCACGAGGCCGGCGCCGGCGGCAGCCAACGCGGCGAGCGCATAGGGCACGCGGTAGGAGTCGAGCGCGTCCTTCAGGATGCCGATGGCGGCCGGGCCGGTCACGAGACCGATCGCGGTGATCGCGTTGGCTCGTGCGTAGATCCGCGGGTAGTTCCGGGCGCCGAACGCGCCGGAGAGCAGCAGTGGCTGGAGCATGAGCAGGTTGCCGACGCTGGCCCCGAACACCGCGGCGGCGGCCAGCAGGCCGACGTTGCCGTCGAGGTTGCCGAGCAGGAGCAGGCCGGCCGCCTGGACGAAGCAGAACACGATCGTGAACGGGCGCAGCGCGACCCGGGTGGCGATGAAGCCGCCGAGGAGCCGGGCGATGATGCTCGAGAACGCGACGATCGAGACCGCCGTCGCCGCGGTGTCCGAGCCGACCCGTCCGTCCACGAGGTTGAAGATGTGGACGATGCCGCCCACCTGCGAGCCCATCACCAGGATGTACGCGGCGCTGACCGTCAAGAAGAAGTTGGTGTGCACCGCGGGTTCGAAGTCCCATCCGTCGAGCTGCGGTGGACCGTCGCTCGGCTCGGTGGGAGCGACGCCGTCCGGGTGCTGACCGACCGAGATCGGGTCGGGACGGATCAGGAAGAGCGTCGGCACCATGATCCCGACGACCCAGGCGATCGCGAGCCACGGCGCTGCTCCGTCGAGGCCCTGCTCGTCGATCACCCACTCGAACAGCGGCGTGAAGACGATGCCGCCGGTGGACAGCCCGGTGGAGGCGATGGACATCGCCACGGCGCGACGGCGGTCGAACCACCGGGTGACGATCGAGTACGTCGGAACCAGGCCCGCGGTGGCGAACCCGAGCGCCAACAGCGCGTAGCTGGCGTAGATCTGCCAGATCTCGGTGATCGAGCCGAGGAGGTAGAGCGAGATCGCACCGGCCGCTGCCCCGACGGCGAAGAGGCGGCGGGGGTCGCTGCGTTGGATGTAGGCACCGATCGGGATCCCGAGCACCCCGCCGAGGGCGAAGACGGTCACGGTGGCGAGGCTGAGCGGGCCCTCGGAGAAGCCGTGCTCGTCCTTCAGCGCCGTCAGGTAGAGCCCGAGGTTGTAGAACGCCAGCCCGGACGTCGTGCCGAGGAGGATGAAGGCGCCGGCGACGACCCGCCAACCGTCGAAGCGCGTCTCGCTCACGCGTCCAGCCAGGGCGGGTCGCTTCGATCGCGGAACGCGGCGATGCCGGCCTGAGCCTCCTCCGACCGGAAGAGCGATGCGGACAGCTCCCCGGTCCAGGCGAACGCCTCGTCGCGTGCCAGGCCCGGGACCCGGCGCACGAGCGACTTGGATGCGGCCACGGCGTTGGGTCCGCCGCGCAGCAGCTTGCCGACGAGCTCGTCGACGGCAGCGTCCAGTTCGTCGCGGGGAACGGCCCGGTTGAGCAGGCCGACCTCGGCTGCCCGATCGGCGGGGATGCGCTCGCCGGTGAGGAACAGCTCCATGGCGTCGGCGGTGCGCAGCTTCGGCAGGCAGACGACCGAGATCACCGCCGGCGCCACGCCGATCCGGACCTCGGTGAACCCGACGATCGAGTCGTCGGCCATGAGCGACAGGTCGCAGGCCGCAGCCAGCCCGACGCCGCCGCCCGTGCAGTGGCCGGCGATGCGGCCCACGACGGGCTTCGGCCCGTCGAGCAGGAGCTCGAAGACGTCGGTGAACGTACGGCCACCCGGAGCGGGACCGGCCTGTGGATCGGCGGCCTTGAGGTCGGCACCGGCGCAGAAGGTGTTGCCGGTGTTGGTGAGCACGAGCACGCGGACGGTGTCGTCGGCGAAGGCCGTCTCGAGGTGCTGGGCGAGTCGGTCGACGAGCTCGGGGGCGAGGGAGTTCTTCCGCTCGGGGGCGTCGAGCGTGATCGTGGCGACGGGCCCCTCGACGTCGAGGCGGACCGGATCGGCGTCGGCCATCAGACCGCCAGCTTGCTCATCATCGTGAACAGCGTGACGACGTCGGTCGGGGTGCTCCCGTCGAGCTCCCGGTAGACGGTGTCGACGTTGACCGCGAGCCGTTCGGCGTCGATCCAGCCCGCGAACTCGCCGAGCGCGATGTCGTCGATCGCCTCCTGCGCGCTCATGCCGGCGGCGTGGCGCTTGCGGGTCTCGTCGTCGATGAACGCGAGGTAGTCGCGCATGCGGCGCACGCCGTCGACGTCGGTCACGGGACCGTGGCCGGGCACGACGACCTCGGGCCGCAGCTCGTCGATGATGAGATCGCAGGCCCCGAGCCAGTTGCTCATCGGGCCGGCCCACATGAGCGGCGTTCCCTCGATGAAGCAGATGTCGCCGGTGAACACCGTCGACGCGGACGGGACGTGGGCGAGCAGGTCGCCGCCGGTGTGCGCCGGCCCGACCTCGATCAGGTCGACCGCCGTGCCGCCGACGTCGACCGCCATCCGATCGGTGAAGGTCGTCGTCGGCGGAGTGAGGGTGATGCCGGTGAAGTCGAAGACACCGAAGATCCGGTTGAGGTACTCGCCGACCTCGCCCATCTGACCGGCCTCGGCCGCTGCCATCATCCCGGCGAGCATCTCGGGCGGGACGTTGGCCATCTCCTCGGCGCACGCGTCGGTCGAGATGATCTCGGCGTCGACGACGAGCTCGTTGCCGTAGCAGTGGTCGCCGTTGGCGTGGGTGTTCACGAGGTTGTCGATCGGAGCGTCGGCCGTCAGCTCGTCGAAGGCGTCGAGCATCTCCCGGGTGAGGTGGAGATCGAAGAGGGTGTCGACCAGCAGGCTCGTGCCATCACCCACCACCAGGCCGGCGTTCGACCATCCCCAGCCGCCGTCCGGTTGGAGCCACGCGTGGCAGCCACCCCCGACGTCGACGCGTCCCTTCTCGTAGCTGGCCACGTCGCCACCACCCCTTCCCCTCGGCGTCACGGCCGACACTAGGTCTCGGGTCCCTCGTCCGACGAGGCGGGCTCTCTACGGTGAGCGGGGACGACCCCCGGGAGGCGAGGATGCTCTGGGCCCAGACCATCGACGAGCTGGCCGAGGACCTCCGCCTCCGGAACGCCTGCGGAGACGACCCGCGCTCGCTCTGCGAGTGGGTCTTCGACGTGACGAGCAACCAGACCCTGGCGCGCTTCGTCGACTGGCTCGTCTCGGGCCCGGTGATCGCGCTGATCGTGATCGTCGTCGCCGTCGTCCTCAACCGGGTGGTGCGTCGCCTGATCGACCGCTTCGTCGAGGACCTGATCGACGACCACCACCAACGCACCGAGCGGGCGCAGGAGGACTTCGACGCCGCCGTGCTCCCCGGTTTGCGGCGCCGCGCCCGCCAGCTCCTCGAGGCCGAGCAGGAGTCCGAGGAGCGGATGGCCCAGCGCGCCACCACGATCGGCTCGGTGCTGCGCTCGCTGTCGACGATCGTGATCTACCTCCTCGCCGTCGCGATCGCCCTCGGCGAGCTGGGCATCGCCCTCGGCCCCCTCATCGCCGGTGCCGGGATCGCCGGGGTCGCCCTCGGCTTCGGTGCGCAGTCGATCGTGCGCGACTTCCTCTCCGGGCTGTTCATCCTGATGGAGGACCAGTACGGCGTCGGCGACGTCGTCGACCTCGGCGAGGCGTCCGGCGTGATCGAGGAGGTCGCCCTCCGCATCACCAAGGTGCGAGACCTCGACGGGACGCTCTGGTACGTGCCCAACGGCGAGATCCACCGGGTCGCCAACCGCAGCCACATCTGGGCTCGGGCGGTCATGGACATCGAGGTCGCGTACGACACCGACCTCGACCGGGCCGGTGAGGTCATCAAGCGCGTGGCCGACGAGCTGTGGCGCGAGCACGCCGAGGCCGCCACGATCATCGGCGAGCCCGAGCTCTGGGGCGTCGAGGCGTTCGGCGCCAGCTCGATCGTCATCCGCCTCGTCGCCCGCACCGAGCCGGGGGAGCAGTGGGCCGTGTCCCGGGAGCTCCGCAAGCGGTTGAAGGTGGCGTTCGACGACGAGGGCATCGAGATCCCCTTCCCGCAGCGCGTGGTGTGGATGCGCAGCGAGGAGCCTGGTGCCGGCGCCGACGCGGCGCCGGTGGCACCAGAGGGAGCGCCCACCGTGCCCGGAGGACCGTCGACCGATCCGAGCACCGGAGAGGGCGACGCGTCGTGACGGACGATCTCGCCGAACTGGCGCGTCGTGCGGCTGACGTCCGGGAGGGGTTGGTCGAGTTCGAGCGGTCGACCTACGGCAGCGAATGGAGCATCCAGGAGCTCCTGCTCGGGCTCGTCGTCGACGTCGGGGATCTGATCGGCGCAGTGCAGCGGGTCGAGGGACGACGTCCCTCGTCGGACGGCTCGGCCGACCGGTCAGCGCTCGAACACGAGCTGGCCGACTGCCTGTGGGTCCTGCTCGTCGTGGCGCAACGGTACGACGTGGACCTCGGAGCGGTCTTCGGACGAACGATGGATCAGCTCGAGGATTGGCTGGCCCGGGCGGACTGAAGCGCGACACACCCCATTGTTACGCTACGAACATGAGTTCGGTTCTGGAGCGACTCGATGCGGTCGAGGTCGAGCGCCGGCGTCTGGCCGCTGAGGCCGCGTCGCTGCTCCGCGAGGTCGAGGCCGACGGTCTGCACGGCGACGAGGGGTTCACCTCGGTCCGCTCGTGGCTCCGTCATCGGTACCGACTCTCCGAGTCCGAGACCACCGGCCGGACGCGCGAGGCGACGGCCCTCTCGATCGCCGAGGTCGCTGGTGCGTTCGCCTCGGGCGAGGTGTCGGGATGCGCCGTCCGGGAGCTCGGCCGGGCGGCGTCCAACCCACGGTGCGGCGACGGCCTGGTCGAGGTCGTCGGGCCACTACTCGACGCCGCCCGCGAACTTCGCCACGTCGACCTCCGGATGCTCGTCCGCCAGTGGGAGCGGCTCGCCGACGCCGACGGCGTCACGCCCGAGCCCGAGGTGCTGCACGAACGACGGACGCTGCGTCTGCGCCAGGACTTCGATGGCGCCTTCCACCTGAGCGGCCGCTTCGGGAACACCCAGGGAGCGGTGATCGAGGAGCTGCTCGATCGCTTCGCCGCGAGCGAGCTCGCGGCCGATCTGGCTGCAGCCCGTGCGGACGACACCGTGCCGTCGTTGGCCCGGACGACCGGTCAGCGGTACGCCGACGCGCTCGTCGTAGGACTCACGGCGGGTGCCGCGGCGCCGTCAGGCGCAGCGCCACCCGAGCCGCTCGTACAGATCGTGGTCGATCAGGAGACCTTCGAGCACCACGCCGTCGACCAGTGGGCCGATGAGGAGCCGGAGCCCATCGATCCGATGACGTTCGCCGACCGGGTCTCTCGCACCCGGCACGGCAGCTGGGTCGATCCTCGGACGATCCCCGCCGCGGCCCTCGTCGGACACGTCCGGCGGGTGGTCCTCGACGGCGCCGGCGTGACGATCGACCTCGGTCGACGGCGGCGGCTGTTCACCGGCACGGCTCGGGAGGCGGCACAGGCGGCTCGGCAACGCTGCTCGGCGCCCGGCTGCGACGTGCCGGCCCACCGTTGTGAGGTCGACCACGTCGAGCCGTGGGCCGCCGGCGGCCGCACCGACCAGCACAACGCCCGCCTCCTCTGTGGCCGCCATCACCGAGAGCGGGCCGGGCCTCGGGCTCCACCCGCCGTTGCGGCGGTCTGAGGCCCCGAGTCAGCCGACGACGTCGATCCGATCCGGTTCGCCAGCGCGGCCGCCGAGCCGTCCGGCGAGATCGCGCGGATCAAAGCCCGACCGAAGTGACCGCTCCGAGATGGTCGGTGAGCTGGCCCCCATCGTGTTCGGGCTGGATGAGCTCGATCGCGCCCGCAGTGAGGTCAGGGCTGACGGCGATGTGGTCGATCAACTTCCGATCGGTTCCCCTGGTCACGATCCGCAGTTCGGTGAAGGCCGCCTCGAGCGCCGTGTGAACGCCCTTGGGGGCGCGCGTCCTCGGGAGCTGCTGGTTGAAGTCTCCGGCGACCAGGAGTGGTCGGGGCAGGTCCGAGATGATCGCTGGAAGAGCAGCCAGGAAGTCCACGTGCTCCGCCCATCGGTCCCTGTCCGCCCGTCCGGTCCGTACGTGAGCATCCGCCCAAGGAATGCAGACCCCGAGGACGGTGAGAGGACCGATCGGCGTGTCTGTGCGGCCGGCGCAGAGACGACCGTCGAGCGCGGTGGCTGCCCGCCGGTCGATGGACACCTCCTCCCACAGCCGAGCAGAACGGAGCTGGACCTTCCGTCGGCCGCCGGGGCTGCGGTAGCCCCAGTCAGGGCCGGCATCGAGGAGGTGCCAGCCGTCCGGCGTCGATGCAAGCTGGCACTCGGTCGCGACGAACACGTCGGCCTGGAACTCGGCGATCCGCCGTTCGATCTCGATGGTGCGGGCGTTCGGGCGGCGAGCCGGCCATGCGAGGTTCCACGTGCCGACGCGCGCGTTTGAAGTCATCGATGCACGTGGAGGGGGCGGCCGTCGAGGCCGAGGGCGGCCTCCATCACCGACTCGGAGACGGTCGGGTGGGTGTGGATCGTCTCGGCGACGTCCTCGACCGTGGCGGCGAGCTCGATGGCGAGCGCGACCTCGCCGGACAGCTCGGCGACCTCCGGGCCGGCCAGGTGGCCGCCGACGATGGTGCCGGCCGAGTCGGCGACCAGCTCGACGAAGCCAGCCGTCTTGCCGAGGGTGATGGCCCGCCCGGACGCACCCAGTGGGAACCGGAAGCTCCGGGCCTCGGGGTCGTACGTGCGTGCCTCGTCGAGGGTGCTGCCGACGGTGGCGACCTCCGGGTCGGAGAACACGACCGCCGGGATCACGGCGGGGTCGAAGGCGGCCGCCTGGTCGCCGAGGATCGAGGCGGCGGCGACGGACGCCTCGGCGGTCGCCTTGTGCGCGAGCGCCGGTCCAGGAGTGAGATCGCCGATCGCCCAGACGTGACGGGCGGCCCGGCGGGCGGCGTCGACCACGACGTGACCACTCGCCTCCACCGCGATGCCCGGCCGCTCCAGTCCCAGCCCGTCCGAAGCGGGGCGTCGACCGACGGCCACGATGATGCGGTCGGGATCCCGCTCGGCGATGACAGCCGCCGCCGAGGCGCCCACGAGCACCTCGACGCCGAGCCCTGGGAGGCCGCGTGCGACCTCACGTCCGAGCGACTCCGGCAACCCCAGCAGGACCCGGTCGGCCGCTTCCACGATCGTCACCGAGGACCCGAGCTTGGCGAACGCCGTCGCGAGCTCGACCCCGATGTACCCGCCGCCCACGACGAGCAGCCGCTGCGGGATCTCGCGCAATGCCAGGGCGCCGGTCGAGTCGAGCACCCGGTCACCGTCGAAGGGCAGCTCGGAGAGCTCGATCGGCCGAGACCCCGTGGCGAGCACGGCGTCGGAGAACTCCAGGTGGCTGACCTCGTCGCCGTGCTCGACGGCGAGGCGATCGGGCCGCGAGAAGCGAGCGGTGCCGGCCAGCACCTGCACGCCCGCCGCGTCGAGCAGTTGCCGGACGCCACCCGTGAGGCGGCCGACGACCGCGTCGAGGTGGTCGCCGACGGCCGCCATGTCGACCTCGGCGGTGATCGTCACGCCGGTGTCAGCGGTGCGGTCCGGGAGGTGAGCGAGGTCAGCGGCGTGGAGGAGCGCCTTGGAGGGGATGCAGCCCACGTTGAGGCACGTGCCGCCGATGGCCTCCTTCTCGATCAGGGTCACCTCTCGCCCCCCGGCGGCCAGCCGCAACGCTGCGGCGTACCCGCCGGGGCCCCCGCCGATGACGACGACATCCGTGCGGGTCGCGACCTCTCCGACGACCACTCAGCCGTCCACCAGGAGCAGGATCGGATCGCGCAGCACGCCGAGGAGCTCCTCCTGGAACGCGGTCATGGCGTCGCCGTCGACGAGGCGATGGTCGACACCGATCGAGACCGGCAACGTCGGCCGGGCGACGACCTCACCATCGATCACGATCGGCCGCTCCCGCACGGCGCCGAACCCCACGATCGCGGACTCGGGCGGACGGATGATCGGCGTGGCGAGACGGCCGCCCTGGCTCCCGAAGTTGGTGAGCGTGGCGGTGCCGCCCCGGAGGTCCCCGACATCGATGGTCCGGCTCCGGGCGGCCGTGATCAGGCGGGTCAGCTCGGCGCCGAGGTCGCGGAGCGAGCGGGCGTGCGCGTCACGCACGACGGGCACGAGCAGACCGTCGGCGGTGGCGACGGCGATGCCGAGGTGCACCCGGTCGTGGACGGTGTAGGTCCCGCCGTCGACGTCGATCGAGGCGTTGAGCATCGGATGGCGGGCGAGCGTGCGAGCGACGGCGAGCGCGAGCAGCGGCAGGAGCGTCGTCCGCTCGGTCGCCGCCTCGATCCGCGCACGGGCGTCCTGGAGTGCCGTGGCGTCGATCTCGTCCATGCCGTGGATGTGAGGGATCTCGCTCCACGACCGGGCCATCGACTCGGCGGTCGCCCGCCGGATGCCCCGCAGGGGATGGGTGCCGGCGCCGATCGTCGCCGGAGCCGGCCGGACCGTCGTGACCGGTGCGGCGGCCGTCGCAGCCGGCACCTCGGGAACCGTGGTCGCGCCGACCGGCGACACCCCGCCGACTGCCGCTGCCTCCACGTCGCGACGGAGGATGCGGCCGCCCTCGCCGGAGCCGGTGACCGACGCCAGGTCGACTCCCCGCTCGCGTGCGAGTCGACGGACGGCGGGTGATGCCTTGGGCCGGCCGGACGGGCCGGTACCGGGTGCCGTGCTCGGGGGCGCCGGCATCACCGGATCGGCGGCCGCGGGCGCCGCCGCAGCGGCCGGTTCGTCGTCCACCGCGCCGGGCCCGTCGTCCAGCTCCGCGACGAGCTCGCCCACCCGCAACCTGTCGCCTTCTGCGCCGCCGAGCCCGACGACCGTGCCGGCCACCGGTGAGGGCAACTGGGTCTGCGACTTGTCCGTGAGCACCTCGACCAGCGGTTGATCCCGCTCCACGACATCGCCGGGCGCGACGAGCCATTCCACGATCTCGGCCTCGTCGAGGCCCTCGCCGATGTCCGGGAGGATGAAGCGCATCGTCACGGCGTGACCTCGGCGACCCGCCGGATGGCGTCGGCGAGGCGCCCGGCATCGGGCACGTAGCGGTCCTCGAGCATGCCCATCGGGTAGGGGGCGTCGTAGCCCGACACCCGAACGGGCGGGGCCTCGAGCGACCAGAAGGCCTCCTCGCAGGCGGTCGTGATGATCTCTCCGGCGAACCCACCGGTGGGTGCCGCCTCCTCGACGACGACGAGACGCCCGCATCGGTCCACCGCCGCGCCGATGGCGTCGAGATCGAGCGGCACGAGCGAGCGCAGGTCGACGACGTGGCAGGAGATGCCCTCGTCGGCCAGCTCGTCAGCAGCTCGGAGTGCCACCTGCACCTGGTACGACCAGGCGATCACGGCGACGTCGGTGCCCTCACGCGCGACCCGGGCGGAGCCGAGCGGCACGACGTGGTCGCCGTCGGGGACGTCGTCGCGCACACCCCGATATCCCCGGAGCGGCTCCAGCACGAGGACGGGATCAGGGTCACGGATCGCGGCGCTGAGCAGCCCGGCCATGTCGCTCGCGGTCGCCGGGGCGACGACCTTCAGGCCTGCGAGGTTGGCCAGCTGCCCCTCCAGCGAGTCGGAGTGGAGCTCGGGGGTGCGGACCCCACCGCCGAACGGCGCCCGGATCGTGATCGGGACCTCGAAGCGTCCGTGGGACCGGAAGCGCAGCCGGGCGATCTGCCCGGCGAGCTGGTGGAAGCCCTGGTACGTGAAGCCGAGGAACTGGATCTCGGGGACGGGCACCATCCCACCGGCAGCCAGGCCGACCGCCGAACCGAGGATGACCGCCTCGGCGAGGGGCATGTCGACCACCCGCCGCTCGCCGAACCGGTCGACGAGGCCCTCGGTCGCCCGGAAGACGCCGCCGTTGACGCCGACGTCTTCGCCGAAGACGACCACCCGCTCGTCGCGCTCCATCTCGCTGTGGAGCGTGCGGTTGACCGCCTCGACCATCGTCATCTCGGGCATCAGCGGTCACCTCCGCCGAGCTCGTCGAGCTGTCGCCGCATGCGGGGCGTCGGCTCGACGAGGGCGTGCGTGAGGATGTCGGCCGGCTCGGCGACCTGCGCCTCGGCCCACTCCAATGCCTCGTCGAAGCGGGCATCGGCCCACGTCATCGTCTCGTCCTCGGCGTCGTCGTCCCAGAGCCCACGGGCCCGGAGCGTCGCGCGGAACCCGTCGACCGGGTCCTTCTCCTGCCACTCCGCCAGCTCCTCCGGCGGCACGTACCGAGTGGGGTCGTCCGCGGTCGTGTGGGCGTGGAGCCGGTAGGTGACCGCCTCGACCAACGTCGGACCTTCGCCGGCAACGGCTCGCTCGCGGGCGACGGTCATCACCTCGTGCACCGCCACGGGGTCGGTGCCGTCGACCTGCACGCCGGGGATGCCGAACCCGGCGGCCTTGTCGGCGATCGCCGCCGCGCGGGTCTGGCGGGCGAGCGGCGTCGAGATGGCCCAGTGGTTGTTGACGCAGCACAGGATCACCGGAGCGCCGAGCACGCCGGCGAGGTTGCCGGCCTCGTAGAAGTCGCCCTCGGAGGTGGACCCGTCGCCGAAGAACACGACCACGACGCCGGGCTCGTCGCGCAGGGCCTTCGCCCAGGCGAGCCCGACGGCGTGCGGGATCTGGGTGGCCAACGAGATCGAGATCGGGAAGACGTTGACGCCCTCCGGGTGATGGCCACCGGCCGGATGCCCGAGCAGGTACAGCACGTATCGGTCGAGCACGTCCGGGCCGAAGCGGTGGAGCCCCACCGGCTCCCGGTACTGGGGGATCACCCAGTCGGTGGTGGGGTCGAGCGCGTGTGCCGTGCCGACGATGATCGCCTCGCTGCCGTGGACCGGCGCGTTCGTGCCGGCCCGACCCTGCCGCTGCAGGTTGAAGGCCCGGGTCGACCAGTGGCGGGCGGCGATCATCTCGCGCAGCATCTCGACCGAGGTGGTGTCGTCGAGTCCCATCAGCGGTGGATCCTACGTTCGAGGGCGGGTGGGTGAGGCGGGTGATCTCCGGGTGAGGGTGACGTGAACGCCTCACCCTCTCGATAGCACGGGGTACGTGACGCTCACCGATGCTCCGACGACGGCGGCCTCGCTCCGAGACCGCTACGTGGCGATACGCGGCACCACCGAGGCGCTGGCTGCGCCCCTGTCGCCCGAGGACCAACAGGTCCAGTCGATGCCGGACGTGAGCCCCACGAAGTGGCACCGGGCCCACACGACCTGGTTCTTCGAGACGTTCCTGCTGCAGCCGTCGCTGCCGGGGTACCAGGCGCACGATCCGGACTTCGGCTTCTTGTTCAACAGCTACTACGAGGCCGTCGGCCCCCGTCACGCCCGGCCTCATCGTGGGCTCATCTCCCGTCCCTCGGGCGACGAGGTCGCCCGCTACCGGGACGCCGTCGACGAGGCGATGGCCGAGCTGCTCGACCGGGTCGAGACCGGGGAGCTGGCCGGGCTGAGCGACCTGATCGACCTCGGCCTCCACCACGAGCAGCAGCACCAGGAGCTGCTGCTGATGGACATCAAGCACGTTCTATCGGTCAACCCGACCCGCCCGACCTACCGGCGCAGCGAGCACACGTCCGGCGCCGACCCCGGTCCGGCGGGCTGGGTGGACCACGACGGCGGCGTCGTGTCGGTCGGCCGTGCGTCGGGGGACGGCTTCTCGTTCGACAACGAGGGGCCCGTCCACGACGTGCTGCTCCGACCGTTCCGGCTGGCCGACCGGCTCGTGACCGCGGGCGACTGGCTCGAGTTCATGGCCGACGGCGGCTACCGCCGGGCTGAGCTGTGGCTCTCCGATGGCTGGTACACGGTCAACGGCGAGGGCTGGGACGCCCCGCTGTACTGGTTCCGCGACGGCGACGACTGGTGGATCCACACCCTCACCGGGGTGCGTCCGGTCGATCCGAGCGAGCCGGTGGTGCACGTCAGCGGGTACGAGGCCGACGCCTTCGCCAGCTGGGCCGGAGCCCGGCTCCCGACCGAGCACGAGTGGGAGCTCGCCACCCGGGACGTCTCGGTGGTGGAGGGCAACCTGCTCCCCGCCGACCACCTCCATCCCGTGGCGGCTGCGACCGACGCCCCCGGCGTGCGGCAGCTGTTCGGCGACGTGTGGGAGTGGACCGCCTCGCCGTACGTCGCCTACCCCGGGTTCCGGGCGGCCGCCGGAGCGGTCGGTGAGTACAACGGCAAGTTCATGAGCGGCCAGATGGTGCTGCGCGGCGGGTGCGCGGTGACCCCCGGCGACCACGTGCGGTCGACCTACCGCAACTTCTTCCCGCCGAGCGCCCGCTGGGCCTTCGGCGGTCTCCGACTCGCGAGTGAGGCCTGATGTCGATCCCTGATCCCGTCGTCCACGATCTGCTGCCCGAGGGCTACTTCCAAGAGCGCCTGATCGCCGACGTCATCGAGGGCCTGTCGGCCATGCCGAAGACGCTGCCGCCGAAGTGGTTCTACGACGAGCGCGGCAGCCAGCTCTTCGACGAGATCACCCGGCTGCCCGAGTACTACCCGACGCGGGCCGAGCGTGAGATCCTCACGGCCCGGGCCGCCGAGATCATCGAGCTGGCCGCACCCGACACGCTCGTCGAGCTGGGATCGGGCACGGCGGAGAAGACCCGCGTGCTCATCGATCGCCTCATGACGGCGACGGCTCGGCCGAAGTACGTGCCCTTCGACGTGTCGCCGGAGTTCCTCCGGGCCTCGGCGATCGAGCTGGTGCAGGAGTACCCCGGCCTCGAGGTCGAGGGGATCGTCGGCGACTTCGACCTCCACCTCGGCCAGCTCCCGATCGGAGGGCGCCGGCTGGTGGCCTTCCTCGGCGGGACCGTCGGCAACTTCTCTCCGAAGGAGCGCTCGCACCTGCTCGGCGAGCTCGTGTCGGGTCTCGTGCCCGGCGACCACCTGCTGCTCGGCACCGATCTCGTGAAGGATCGCGGTCGCCTGGTCGCCGCCTACGACGACGCCGCCGGGGTCACGGCCGAGTTCAACCTCAACGTCCTGCGGGTCCTCGCTCGGCAGCTGGACGCCGAGGTCGACCCCGACGGCTTCGAGCACGTCGCGGTGTGGGACGCTGAGGAGGAATGGATCGAGATGCGCCTCCGCGCCCGCCACGCCCAGGTCATCCGCATCCCCGACCTCGACCTCGAGGTGTCCTTCGAGGCCGGCGAGGAGATGCGGACCGAGATCAGCGCGAAGTTCCGGCCCGACGGGCTCCGGGACGAGCTGGCCACAGCCGGCCTCGAGCTCGTGCAGCTCTGGACCGACGCCGCCGGCGACTTCGCGCTCTCCCTCTCCGCCGTTCGCTAGGCCCGCCGGGGAAGCCCCGGCCGTCCTCGGTGGGTTGACGAGGGCGATGGGGGACTCGACGCGCACCGCCGAGACCGGGCGGCCGCTGCTGGCGGCCAAGCTCGTCGTGCCTCGCGTGCCGCCCGGAGCGGTCCGCCGCGAGCGCCTCGCCGACGCCCTGGGCGGGTGCCTGGAGCGTCCGCTGACGGTTGTCGTCGCCCCCGCCGGCTCGGGCAAGACCACCTTCCTCGCCATGGAGGCACCAGCCCTGCCGGCCTCGGTGGCCTGGACCACGCTCGATCCCGGCGACGCCGACCCGGTGCGCTGCTGGAGCTACATCGTCGAGTCGCTCGAGCGCGCCGGGGTGATCGACGGCGCACCGCTGCGCCGGGAGCTGGTGTCCGGGCAGGCCGACGCCGTCGAGCGGGCCCTGCCGTTCCTCCTGGCTCGGATCGAGGCGTCGTCGCTCGAGACGGTGCTCGTGCTCGACGACGTGCAGGCCGTCCAGGACGGCCGGGTGCCCGACCAGCTCGCCGAGCTGATCCGGTTGGCACCACCGAACCTGCACGTGATCGTGGCGTCCCGGACCGACCCACCCTTCCCGCTGTCCCGGCTCCGGGCTCGCGATCAGCTCGTGGAGCTCCGCGCCGGGGAGCTGTCCTTCACCGCGGACGAGGCCGCCCAGCTGCTGCGCGACACGGTCGGGGTCGATCTGGAGTCCGACGAGCTCGGCCACCTCGTCGAGCGCACCGAGGGGTGGGCGACGGGTCTCTACCTCGCTGGTCTGTCGCTTCGCGGCCGGCCCGATCGGGCGACGTTCCTCGCCGAGCTCTCCGGGGCCGAGCGGCACCTCGTCGATTACCTGACCGAGGAGGTGCTCGACGCGCAGCCGCCGGAGCTGCAGCGCTTCCTGGTGCGGACCTCGGTGCTCGACGAGCTCACCGGTCCCGCCTGCGACGCCGTCCTCGACTCGACCGGCTCGGTGCTCGTGCTGCGCGAGCTCGAGGACCGGTCGCTGTTCGTCGTACCACTCGACGGTGAGCGGACGGCCTGGCGCTATCACCAGCTGCTCGCCGAGATGCTGCGGGCCCGTCTGGGCGAGGACCCGGAGCTGACCGCCGAGCTGCACCGGCGCGCCGGGCACCACTACGCCGGCGCCGGTTCCTGGTCGCGGGCGATCCACCACGCGATCGAGGCCGGCGACCACGACGTCGCGACCGAGCGGATCCTGTCGTCGTGGCTGCCCTACACGAACGCCGGACGCCAGGCGACGGTCTGGGGCTGGGTCGACGCGCTCCCCGACGATCAGGTCCGCCGCTCGGCCGAGCTGTGCGCGATGGCCGGCTGGGCCCGCCTCAACGCCGGGCACTACGACGAGATCGAAGCGTGGGTGACCGAGGCGGAGCGCGAGCCCGACGGAGATGCCTACATCGATGCGGCCACGATCCGGTCGCACCGCGACCGACACCTCGGCCGGGTGCAGGATGCGTTCGCGTGGGCGGAGGTCGCCGCCAAGCGATGCGGCGGCGATCCGTCGGTCAGCACGGCAGCCGCGGCGACCGTCCTCGGCGTCGCCGGCTACTGGATGGGCCGTCCGGACGCCGTCGAGGCCCTGCGCTGCGCGGTGGAGGACGGGTCCGAGATCCGCGAGTTCTCGTCGCTGGTCATGGCGCAGTCCTACCTGGCCGTGATCGCCGCCGACGCCGGGGATCCCACGGCGGCGTTGAGCGCCGCCGGCGCAGCGCTGGTCCACTGCGAGAGCGAGGACGGCGAGCGCTACCACCTGCCGGCGATGGCCCACCTGGCGCTGGCCCTCGTCGCCGCCGACGAGTGGCGACTGAGGGAGGCGGGCATCCACCTCGCCGACGCGCAGCGACTGGCGACGATCGCCCGCGAGCCCCACCTGCGGGTGCGGCTCGACCTGCTCGGTGCCCGCCTCGCCCACCGGATGGGTGACAACGACGAGGCCCGGGCCCGACTCCGGGCGGCCTTCCGTCGGGTCGGCTCGCTCGTCGGATCCGGGATCGTCGGCGACATGGTCCGCGATGCGGCCAACGAGCTCCGGTTCGCCCCGCCGCCTGAGCGGGATGCGCTCCCGCCCGGGGCCCGCGACCTCACCGGTCGGGAGATCGAGGTGCTGCGACTGCTGCCGTCCGGGCTCACCCGCGCCGAGCTCGCAGAGGAGCTGTGCGTCTCGGTGAACACGGTGAAGACGCACCTCACCTCGATCGCCCGCAAGCTCGGCGCGTCCGGTCGTGACGAGGTGGTCAAGCAGGCCAGGGAGCTCGGCCTGCTCGAACCGGGCTAGGGCAGCACCACCACGGTCGTGCCGACATCGGCCCAGTCATAGAGCTGCCGGGCCTGCGGGAGTCGCTGCCGAACGCAGCCGGCGCTGCGGTACTGGCCCAGCTCGGCCTCGGTCTGGAGTGGACGACCGCTCGAGTAGACGGGGATCGAGTGGAAGCCGATGGCGAGGCGTCGCCCGTGGGCGAAGCGGACCATGTACTCCATCGTGATCCCGTCATGGCCGGCGGAGGTGTGTCGGCTCTTGGAGAAGACGGAGTACGTGCCCGGGCTCGGGCTGCCTCGCCGGCCGGAGACCAGCCACGAGTCCTCGACCCGGTTCCGGTCGTCGACCAGCCAGATGCGCTGGTCGGAGTTGGAGTAGACGATGCGGCGCCCGTCGCCCGAGCTCGCGGGCAGCGGGACGCCGAGCCAGCGATCGGCGTTGGGGGAGGTGGCGAGCCAGCCCGACTCCCCATCGGGACGGACCGCCAGGCCGACGACCGGTTCGTCACCGCCGGCGGCCACCCCGTCGATCGCGGCCGCCGAACCGAAGGAGGTGACGGTGCCGGCGTCGTCGACGATCCAGTAGCCGTCGCCGTCGAGCGCGGTGTCGAGGTCGATCACCGGAGCCGGGCTGCCGTCCGCGCCGAGCGAGCCGTGGAACGAGGCGTCGCCGAAGGCGAAGATGCCACCGTCCTCGGCCACCATCCAGTACCCGTCCCCGGACGCGGTCGGCGTCATCGACGCCATGGGCGAGTTGAGCGCCGCGCCGCCCATCGACCCCTCGAAGCCGGCGTCGCCGAACGCGAACACGCCGCCGTCGCGGGCGGCGAGCCAGTAGCCCTCGCCCGACGGGGTGGCGGCCATGGCGACGATCGGCTCGTTCAGGGTGATGGCCCCCGTCGAGCCGAAGAAGCCGGCGTCGCCGAACGCGAAGATGCCTCCGTCGCTCGCGGCGAGCCAGTACCCGTCTCCCGACGGGGTGGCGGCCATGGCGACGATCGGCCGGTTGAGCTCGGTGCCGGCCATCGACCCGTGGAACGCGGCGTCGCCGAAGGCGTACACGCCGCCCTGGTCGTCGGTCAGCCAGTATCCGTCGCCGGACGTGGTCGCCGCGAGGTCCACGATGTCCGCCTCGCTGCCGGTGTCGGCGAGCGACCCGTGAAAGGGCGCCTCGCCGAGGGTCAGCACGTCGCCGCCGGTCTCGGCCGCGACGAAGTACCGCTCGTCGTCACCCGTCTGCGCTCCGACGGGTGCCGCGAGCAGGCCGAGCCCGAGGACGAGGCCGACGATGACGATGGAGATCCTCCGCACGACTGCCGAGGATGGCACACGCAGCGCGGCCGCCTGGCCCGGGACGCGCGCGAGCCGTGGGCGCTCAGGCCGTGGCGAGGGTGACCTCGACCGAGAATTCCTCGGCCGGGGTGGTGCTCAGGGACCGGACCCTGCCGGCGCCGGTGACGTCGCGGTCGGCCTGGGCGAGCAGGGCGAGGCGGGCGTCGGTGTCGCTGACGACGACGGTCTCGGCTTCGGTGCGCAGCGACGTCTTGGCCTCGGTCTTGGCCCGCCTGATCTCCGACAGGACGTCGGCGGCGACGGTGAGGACGGTCGGGTCGCCGTCGGCGCCGGCCGCCAGCTCGTCGACGGTCGGCCAGGGGGCGCGGTGGACGGAGCCGTCCTGCCACCACGACCACGTCTCCTCGGTGACGAAGGGCAGGTGCGGGGCGAACAGCCGGTGGAACGTCGACAGCGCGGTGGCGAGGGTGACGTGGGCGGAGCGGATCGCCTCGTCGCTTCCGTCACCGTAGGCGCGGCCCTTGACCAGCTCGACGTAGTCGTCGGTGAAGCGCCAGAACAGCGCCTCGGTGCGCTCGAGCGCCCGGGCGTAGTCGAAGTCGTCGAAGCTCCGGGTGGCGACGTCGACGACGCCGCGCAGCTCGGCGAGCAGCGCCCGGTCGATGGGCTCGGTGACCTCGCCGCCGACGAGGCCCGCAGCGGCGTCCTCGCCGGTCAGGTTGAGGACGAACTTGGTCGCGTTGAGCAGCTTCATCGCCAAGCGACGGCCGACCTTCATGACCTTCTCGTCGAAGGCGGTGTCGACGCCGGGCCGCCCGTTGGCCGCCCAGTAGCGGACGGCGTCGGAGCCGTACTGCTCGAGCAACCCCATCGGGGTGATGACGTTGCCCTTGGACTTCGACATCTTCTTGCGGTCCGGGTCGAGGATCCAGCCCGAGATCGTCGAGTTGCGGAACGGCAGCGAGTCGAACTCGAAATGGGCGCGGACGACCGTCGCGAACAGCCAGGTGCGAATGATCTCGTGGCTCTGCGGCCGGATGTCCATCGGGAAGACCCGCGCGAACAGGTCGGGGTCGTCCTCCCACTGCCCGGCGATCTCCGGGGTCAGCGACGAGGTCGCCCAGGTGTCCATGACGTCGGGGTCGGCGACGAAGCCGCCGGGGTGGCCCCGCTGCGACTCATCGAAACCGTCGGGGGCGTCGGTGGTCGGGTCGATCGGCAGGCGATCCTCGGATGGGACGATCGGCGAGTCGTGGTCGACCGCGCCGCCCTCGCCGACCGGGTACCAGACCGGGAACGGGACACCGAAGTAGCGCTGGCGGGAGATGAGCCAGTCGCCGTTGAGGCCCTCGACCCAGCTGCGGTAGCGGGCGCCCATGTAGTGCGGCCACCACACGAGCTCCTCGCCGCGGCCGAGCATGAGCTGGCGCAGGTCGTCGTCGCGACCGCCGTTGCGGATGTACCACTGGCGGCTCGTGACGATCTCGAGCGGGCGGTCGCCCTTCTCGAAGAACTTGACCGGGTGGGTGATCTTGCGCTCCTCGCCCCGGAGGTGGCCGCCCTCGTCGAGCAGCTCGACGATGCGACGCTTCGCCTGGTTGAGGTACTTCCCGGCCAGCTCGTCGTAGGCCTTCTGCGCCGTCGCCGGGTCGCCGCACTCCCAGCCGGGGCTGCCCCACTCGACCGGCTTGAGCCGACCGTCGCGGTCGACGATGGCCCGGAGGCCGAGCTGGAGCTCGCGCCACCACGTGACGTCGGTGGTGTCACCGAACGTGCAGATCATGGCGATGCCGGTGCCCTTCTCCGGGTCGGCGAGCTCGTGGGGGCGGATCTCGACCTCGGCGCCGAACAGCGGCGTGCCGACCGTCGAGCCGAACAGCGGCTGGTACCGCTCGTCGTCGGGGTGCGCGACGAGGGCGACGCAGGCCGGCAGCAGCTCGGGGCGCGTGGTGTCGATCTCGATGTCGCCCTCGCCGTCGGTGCGGGGGAAGGCGATGCGGTGGTAGGCGCCCGGCCGCTCGCGGTCCTCGATCTCGGCCTGGGCGACTGCCGTGCCGAAGCTGACGTCCCAGATCGTCGGCGCCTCGGCCGAGTACGCCTCGCCACGGGCGAGGTTGCGGAGGAACGCGCGCTGGGAGACCCGCTGGGCCTCGGGTGAGATGGTCGTGTAGAGGTGCCGCCAGTCGACCGACAACGCGACGTGCTTGAACAGCTCCTCGAACGCCTGCTCGTCGATCTCGGTGAGCCGCAGGCAGAGTTCGACGAAATTCGGCCGGCTGATCGGGATCGCCGGGTCGGCCGGCTCCTCGGGCGGGGTGAAGTCAGCGTCGTACGGCAGCGAGGGGTCGCAGGTGACGCCGTAGTAGTTCTGGACCCGTCGCTCGGTCGGCAGGCCGTTGTCGTCCCAGCCCATCGGGTAGAAGACGTGCTTGCCCCGCATCCGCTGGTACCGGGCGACCAGGTCGGTGTGGGTGTAGCTGAAGATGTGGCCCACGTGCAGCGACCCGCTGACGGTCGGCGGCGGGGTGTCGACGGCGAAGACCTCGTCCCGGGTGGCGCTGCGGTCGAAGTGGTAGGTGCCGTCGGACTCCCAGCGCGCGATCCAGCGGTCCTCGAGACCGTCGGGGGTCGGCTTGTCGGGGATGCGCGACATGGCAGGACAACGTACCGGTCTGACCTGCGGATCCCGGTACCCATTCCGGGGCGCGACGTGGTGCGGCGGCTACGGCAGACCGGCGCCGGGGACCTCGACCTCGGCCGCCTCGATGTGGGCCGAGCGGGCCTGGGGGGCCTGCTCCGGGTGCGAGGTGGCCGCGGTGAGGGCGAACAGGGTCATGCCCTCGGCGCCGCCGAGCATGCAGGCGAAGCACGGGCGCTCGGTGTCGAGGGTCTGGAGGATCTCGCCGCCCTCGGCCACCCGGTGGACCCCGCCGGCCATCGGGTCGGCGAACCAGACGGCGCCCTCGGCGTCGAGGCAGATGCCGTCGGGGACGAGCTCACCGAGGTCGGCCCAGACCCGACGGTCGGTGAGCGAGCCGGACTCGGTGATCGTGAAGGCGAGCAGGTCGTTGCCCATCGACTCCGCCACGATCAACGTCGAGCCGTCCGGGGTGATCACGCTGCCGTTGGGGAACTGCATCGCGTCGGCGGCGACCGACGCGGTGCCGTCGGCGTCGACCCGGATGATCTCGGCGAGGGCGGGCGTCGGCTCGGGCACGTGGATCTCGAAGCCGAAGTTGCCGACCCAGGCCCGGCCCTGCGCGTCCACGACCATGTCGTTGCAGTGGTAGCTGGCGAGCTCCGACAGGTCGGCGTGCTCGACGATCGCGCCGTCCGGCTCCCGTCGCAGTAGGCGCCGATCGCGCATGGAGACGATGAGCAAGCGACCGTCGGGGAGCCAACCGAGCCCTGATGGCCAGTCGTGGAGCTCGCAGACGGTCTCGACCTCGCCGGCGTCCACGTCGACGGCGTGCACCCGGTGGGTGAAGAAGTCGGAGACCCAGAGACGACCGTCGTGCCACCGGGGGCTCTCGAGGAAGGTGAACCCGTCGGCGATCACGCGCATGGACGCGACGCTAGGCCGGGCCGATCACCCGGTGCAGAGCGACCGGTCCGGGACCTCCAGGTCGACGAGGTAGTCGGTGGCCTCGTCCCGCACGCACTCCGAGCTGAAGAAGGCGGTGTGGACGACGCCCTCGTAGGTCAGCAGGACCGCCGAGTCGAGCGCCTCGGCCATGTCCACGGCCCAGGCGTAGGGCGTCGCCGGGTCGCCGGTGGTGCCGACGACGACGATGGGTGGCGCGCCCTCGGCGTCGACGTCGGCGGGCAGCGGGTCGATCGCGGGCGGCCAGCCGAAGCAGCCGACGCCGATGTCGGGTCCGACGGGGGCGAAGACGTCGAGCACGTCATCGGCGGCGAGCGCGGCGGCGCGGACGTCGGCCTCGCTGGGGCGGTAGGTCTCGTCAGCGCAGGTGATGGCCGTGAACGACTCGGCGATGTCGGAGAAGGAGCCGTCGTCACGACGCTCCAGGTAGTTGTCCGACAGGAGCTGCAGGACCGATCCGTCGCCGGAGTCGCGGGCCAGCTCCAGCCCGGCGGCGAGGGTGGTCCACGAGCTCTCGTCATAGAGCGCGCTCAGCACGGCGACGTAGAGCTCGTCGCGGGTCAGGAGACGGTCGGCGCCGACGAGCGAGTCGTCGGTCTCCAGTGCGGTCTGCTGCAACTCGTCGTCGATCTCGGCGACGACGGCGGCCGCCTCGCCGGGGGCGAGCGGGCAGCTGTCGCGGTCGCCGCAGACCCGGGCGAACGCCTCGAAGGCCGACTCGAAGGCGATGTACTGCTGCAGCGTGTCGTCGGGCTGCGGGACGATCCGGTCGGCGCCGTCGAGGACGAGCGCGCGGACGTTGTCGGGGAACAGCTCGGCGTAGACCGCCCCGAGGCGGGTGCCGTAGGAGAAGCCGAGGTAGGTCAGCCCGTCGTCGCCGAGCGCCTCCCGGAGCAGATCCATGTCGCGGGCGGCGGCCACCGTGCCGACCCGGAGGAGCAGCTCGCCGTTGGTGTCGACGCACTGCTGCGCCTCGGTCCGTGCGTCGTCGAGCGCAGCGGCCAGTCGCACCTCGGGGTCGTCGCTGGCGAAGGTCGCGTCGAAGGCATCCTCGTCGAGGATCCATCCGCAGTCGATCGTGGAGCTGCGTTCGACGCCGCGGGGATCGAAGGAGACGAGGTCGAACCGTTCGGCGAGGTCGCGTGGTGCCACCGAGGCGAACACCCGGAGGAAGTCGATCCCCGACGCGCCCGGACCGCCCGGGTTCACGACCAGGCTGCCGATCGGGTCACCGCCTCGGGCGGGCGCACGAGCGACGGCGATGCCGATCACCCCGCCGTCGGGATCGGCGTGATCGACGGGCACGGTGAGCGTGGCGCACTCGAGGTCCCGGCACGGCTCCCAGTCGAGCGGAGCGGGGGCCGCCGGGTCGGCCTGGAGGTCGGCGGTCGCCGGGACGGCCTCGGTCACCGAGGTCGTCGGCTCGACACCGAGCTGGCCGCCGCCGGGCTCGGACGACGAGCACGCGGCGAGGACGACGAGGCCGGCGAGGCCGAGGCGGCGCAACACGAAGGAGAACGTAGAGGAGCGATTGCCACCACGTGAGGTCACCACACAGCTACGTTCGGCAGGGTGGACGCGGTGGATGAGCAGCAGGTCGCTGCTCCCGACCGCCTGGCCCGAGGAGCGCACCGCTTCCGTGCGGCCGCCGCTCCGGTGCTCCCGCTCCTCGGCGTCCTGATCGGATGGACCGAACCGCCCGCCGGGCTGCTCGCCGCGACGCTCGTCGGCATCGGCGGGATGGTCGCGCTCCTCGCCACCAACTCGTGGGCGGTGAAGGGGCGCAGCGCCCGCGCCGAGGTCGCCGTCGACACCGCCGTCGCCGTGCTGGTCGGGGCCTTGCTCGTCGGCGACGCTCCGGCGGCGGCGTGGCTCGTGGTCGTGCTGCCGCTCATCGAGGCGGCGGTGCGGCTCGGACGGCGGGCCGTCGAGCTGGCTGCGCTCGCGGCCGGCACGTCGCTCGTGACCATCGAGCTGTTCGTCGTCGATCCGGCCCGCTCCGCCTCCGCCGGAACGCGCGCGCTGATCACCGTCGTGGTGCTGGCCGTCGTGACCCGTGCTGCGTTGGCCGTCGGCGACGAGATGCGCCTCGGTCGCTCGGTCCGGCGGACGCTGCGCCGGGAAGGACGCCGACGGGGCCGGTTGCTCGACTCGGTCGCCGAGGCCTGCCAGTCGATCGACGCCGGCGACCCGCTCGAGGCGCTCGGCGAGCTCGCCCTCGACCTCGGCGCTCACCGTGCCCAGCTCGTGCTCGGGCCGGCGGAGGACCCGGTCGTCGTCGAGGTCGACGGTGGCCGGGGCGAGATGGTGCCGATCGAGGAGACCCTCGCCACGTCGACCGTGTGCCGGGGAGCGCAGCGGGTCCGGCTCGTGACGCTCGACGGCGTGGTTCATGTCGGCATCCCGGTCGACGACCGGGCCGTCGTGGTGGCGGTCGCATCCTCGGCTCCGGGGCCGCTGGTGCAGCGTTCGCTCGAGATCGCCGCCCGCCACGCTGCCGCCCGGCGGCGTGAGCCGGTGGTGTGAGCGGCCCGAGCGCCTACCCCGACCTCCCCGGACTCGAGGAGGTCTACCTCGAGGGCGCCCCCGTCGAACGCCTCGTCGTCGACGACCAGCGCGTCGTGCTCGTGATCGAGGCGGCGCTGCTCGGCGATCACCCCGACTACTCGCCGCCCCCGGCCGGAGAGGTGCACTGCCGGGCGCCGTTGCTGCTCGACTGGCGGAAGGCTGCGTCGGTCGACTGGACCGATCGCTCACCTGACGACCTCGGCGCGCTCACCTCGTTCGAGGTGACGGGCGACCGCATGACGCTGCGAGGCGGGTTCGGGCGGATCGTGGTCCGTGGGCGCCCGCCCCGGGTCACCGCGCCGCGCAACTGACCGCGTCAGCTCAACTCGCCCGAGGCGATCCATCGGTCGCGCTCGGCGGCGAACGCCTCGCGTTGGACCGATCGGAACGCCTCGATCTCGTCGGCCTCGTCCTCCAACCAGCGACGGTGTCCGTCGAGGGAGAAGCGCGTCGGCTCGATCTCGACAGCGAGCTCACCGGCGCGAGCTCGCTTCCGCTGGTCGAGCAACTCGTCCGCACCGACCGGATGGAAGCGGATCTGATCGAAGGTCCGCAGCAGCCACGGCGTCTCGGGGTCCTCGCCGGGCGTCGGACCGTCGAGGTACCAGACCGGGATCGTGCGTCCGACGAACTGGTAGCCGCCCGGTCCCTCCATCCCGTAGATGCAGAGGTAAGCGCCACCGATGCCGACCGCGTTCTCCGGGGTCCAGGTCCGCGCCGGGTTGTACTTGGTGGTCACGAGTCGGTGCCGCGGATCGAGCGGGGTCGCCACCGGGGCGCCGAGGTACACGTCGCCGAGGCCGAGCACCAGGAACGAGGCGTCGAAGACGATGCGGCGGACGTCGTCGACGGAGTCGAGTCCGTTGATGCGGCGGATGAACTCGAGGTTCGAGGGGCACCAGGGTGCGTCGTCGCGGACGACCTCCATGTAGCGGTGGATCGCCTCGAGCGTCGCCGGGTCCTCCCAGGAGAGGGGGAGGTGCACGATCCGAGAGCCGATCTCGAGCTCGTCGGTCGCCGGGAGCGCCTCGTCGGTGCGGAGCACCAACTCGACGAGCTCGTCGGTGGTGATGCGGTCGGGGTCGAAGTGCACCAGGAGCGAGCGGATCCCGGCGGTCAGGTCGACGAGCTCGTCGGTACCGGCCGCGACGATCGCCGACTCGAGGGCGTGGACACGTGCGCGGAGTGCGAGGTCCAACGTCATCGGTCCGTACTCGACGAGCACGAACTCGTCGCCCGCCCGTCGTACCGTGATCGACGGGCCGTGGCCGGAGCCCAGCTCGGAGGCGAGGACACCGCCGTCCCGAGCGGTCGTCGGGGTGCGGCGAGGGGTGACGGTCGGCGTCCTCAGTCGCGAGACGACGTCGTCGTCGTGGCGGGCGAGCGCTCGCGCCGTCGACAGCGAGGTGGGCACCAGTCGAACAGGGTCGCCGGGTGCGAGCTGGCCCAGCTTCCAGCGGTCGGCGGCCACGACGACCGCCGGACAGGTGAAGCCGCCGAGGCTCGGCCCGTCGGGCCCGAGGATCACGGGCGTGTCGCCGGTGAAGTCGACCGCACCGAAGGCGTAGCCGTTGTCGTGGATGTTCGACGGGTGGAGCCCGGCCTCGCCACCATCGGGTCGGGCCCAGCCGGGTGTCGGCCCATCGAGGCGGACGCCGGATCGGGCGGCGTGGCGCTGCACCGTCCACTCGCAAGCGAGGAGCCGCTCGTAGCCGTCGGCCGTGAAGTAGTCAGGAGCGGCGTGGGGCCCCTCGGTCACCGCGATCTCCCATGAGCCGGTGATCTGCGGCCACGCAGCGGGCGGAAGCGGTGAGGGGACCCGCTCGCCGACGAGATCGCCGACGGCGATCTCGTCGCCAGCCTCGAGCGCCCGGCCCCGGTGGCCACCGAAGCCGCCGAGGTCGAACGTGGCCCGGCTACCGAGCACGACGGGAACGTCGAGCCCGCCCCGCACGGCGAGGTAGGCGCGCAGGCCGACACCGGCCGACGAGCCGATCCTGAGCACCGAGCCAGCCTGCACGTTCATCGGCGACCACAGCGGCACCGGACGTTCGTCGAGGGTCACGTCGAACGGCGCACCGCCGACGGCGACGACGGCGTCCCCGGTGAAGCGGACCGTCGGGCCGAGGACGCTGCACTCCAGTCCGGCGGCGTCGGCTCGATTGCCGACGACGCGGTTGGCGACCCGCAGCGATCGGTCGTCCATCGCCCCGCTGGGCGGGACCCCGACCATCCAGTAACCGATGCGACCAGGGGTGTCCTGCACCGTCGTGCTGAGCCCGGGTGTCTCGACGACGAGGCGGGTGGGTGTCACCTGCTCGCCAACCAGCCTCGCCAGCCGCCGTGCTCGGTGATCTCGAGCGCCCCGTCGACCGCGACGGACTCGCAGAGGAAGCCGATGACGGTCGTGCCGTCGGCGAGCTCGAGCGTGCCGACGCCGAGCGGCCCGGGGATCTCGGACACGAACGACCCGAACGCTGCGGGGCAGAGGCTCCACACCTCGACCTCCACGGCGCCCCCGCCCTCGCTCACCCGCACGAGGCCGGGCTTCGCGATGGTGCCGTCGAGCGCGTACATCCGGTACGCCGGGGCGGTCGTCGTCGTGGTGACGTAGGAGGCGCCCCGGTCCGAGAGCTGGTGGTGCAGCGGCTGGCCGAGCAGGTGCGCGCCGAGCACCGCCAGCTCGATGCGCGGTGCCGAACGGGGTGGTGCGTCCTCTCCGAGGAGGCGGGCGGCCGCCCGCCAGATCACGTCGTCGCTCCAGGCCGGACCGAGCAGCTGCACACCGACCGGCCGACCGTCGCCGATGGGGAACGGCACGGCGATGGCGCACCAGTCGACGAGGTTGCAGCCGGTGACGAACCGGCCGAGTCGGCTGTTGACCCCGATCGGGTCGTCGTCGACCTCGGCGATCGTCGGCTGCTCCGGAATCGTCGGGGTGAGGACCGCGTCGACGTCGGCCCACACGGCAGCGGCGCGGGCGCGGAGGTCGGCGAGCGTGGCGGTGTCGCGAGCGAGGTCGGTGGCGCTGAGCCCGGCCGCCCCACCGATGATCGCGGTGACGGTGGCGTCGGCGTCCGGCGGCTCGGTGGCCAGGTGCGCGCCGAACGACGCGGCGCGCTCGGCTACGAACGCGCCGCCGTAGAGCAGCGCTCCGGCCTCGAAGTAGGTGGACAGGTCGACGGTGACGAGCTCGAAGCCGGCGGCTGCTGCTGCGGCGAGCGCGGCTCGGTAGCCGCCGCGCACCTCTGCCGTGCATCCGTCGAGAGCGCTCTCGTCGAGCGCACCGACCCGGACGACGTCGCCGAACGTGAGGTCGTCCGGCCGGCGCCGCGAGCTGGGGTCCGCCGCGTCGAATCCGGCCATCGCCGACATGGCCGCTGCGCCGTCGGCGATGCTGCGCGCGAAGACGGTCGTGCAGTCGAAGGACGGGCAGGCGGGGACGACGCCGCGGTTGGGCACCCACCCGACCGTTCCCTTGAGCCCGACGACGCCGCAGCAGGCCGCCGGCACCCGTCCGGATCCCGCGGTGTCGGTGCCGATGCCGATGTCGGCCTCACCGGCAGCGACGGCGGCGGCGGAACCCGACGAGGATCCGCCCGAGATCAGCTCGGGGGCATCGGGGCAGCTGACCGCGCCATAGGGCGAACGGGTGCCGACGAGGCCCGTCGCGAACTGGTCGAGGTTGGTCTTGCCGACCACTGCCGCACCGGCCTCCAGGAGGCGAGCGATCACCGGGGCGTGCTCGGTCGGATCGTGGGAGTACGAGGGGCAGGCGGCGGTGGTGGGCATGCCGGCCACGTCGACGTTGTCCTTGGCCGCGACCCGCACGCCGACGAGGGGGCCGTCGCCCGAGCCGAGGAGCGGCTCGTCGGGACGGTGGATCCAGATCGTCATGACGGCCGCCGGATGACGGCCCGTACTGGGGTTGGGTCGAAGCCGTTGCAGGGGTTGTTGACCTGCGGGCAGTTGCTGATGATCACCAAGGTGTCCATCTCGGCTCGGACGTCGACCCAGAGCCCGGGCGCGGAGATGCCGTCGACGATGCCGAGCGTGCCGTCCTGCTCGACCGGCACGTTCATGAACCAATTGATGTTCGAGGTGATGTCGCGCTTGCCGAGATCGTGACGGAGGTGCTCCTGCACGAAGTTCTCGACACAGGCGTGCTGGTGGTGGGTGTGGTGCCCGTAGCGGAGCGTGTTCGATTCCTTGGAGCAGGCGCCGCCGAGGGTGTCGTGTCGGGCGCAGGTCGAGTCGAGGATCGTCATCAGCGGGCGGCCCTCGGTGGTGCGCAGGACCGTGCCGGCCACGAGGTAGACGTTGCCCTGCCCGACGAAGGTGTCCGGCGCCGAGTAGCGCTCCACCGGGTCGGCGGCCGAGTAGAGGAGGCAGTCGATGGCCTGGTTGCCGCGCAGGTCGATGAGGCGGAGCACCTCGCCGGCGGCGACCACCGCGGACCACGGTGCCCGTGCTCGGATGATGTCGTCCCGGACGATCTCTCCGGTCATGCCCTCGGTGCCGAGGTCGGTGTCGACGGTCATCGCACGCCTCCGAGCAGATCGTTCATGGCCACCTCGGCGTCGGTGTTGAGGAACGCTCGCTCGGCCTCCGGGGTCGCGGTGCGGATCGGGTCGTTGCCCGGTGTCGGCTCGCCCCGCCAGGCGGTGACCCGCAGCGGCCCTGCCGAGTACGGAACCCGTTGGTCGAGGGGATGGGGGACGTCGACGATCGTGATGACGACATCCATCTCGGCCACCAGCAGCACCTCGGCACCGGCGGCGTCGAGGTGGGTCAGCTGGAGCGAGCCGTCGGGTGCGACCCGCACCCGTTTGAAGAGGTTCACGTTGGGGGCGACGTCACGGCGACCCATGCCTCGCTTGCCGAGAGCGACGGCGAAGAGGTCCCGCCCATTGGGGCTGGGGCCATCGGCGGCGCCGTCGCCGTGGCGCTCTTCGTTGCGGCGCAGGTTGGACGTCCCGCAGATGGCGTCGATGACGCCGACGGGAGCGGAGCGAACCGACATCAGCACCCGCCCCATGTCGGACAGGAGCAGGCTTCCCTCGCCCGGATAGGCCTGCCACTGCACCTTGACGGTGTCGGCGACGTTGAGGCGTTCGGCGGTGCGGCCGAAGCGGTGCACCAGCACGCCGGCACAGGCGTCTCCGGCGAGGTCGACGAGTCGGATGCGGCTGCCTCTTGCCACGGCGAGCTGGGTGTATCCACCGCCCGCCACCGTCTCCTCCCAGAGCACGTCGGCCGGATCGACGCCGACGGGCGGGTCGGGAACGGCGCTCGGTGGCATCGTCGGCATCGTGTCGACGGTCGTGCCCGACATCGCCCTGGCGTGGTCGCGTGCGGCGTGGGTCGTGGCGGTGTCGGTCGGTGTGGTCGAGCTCAAGGTGGTCCCCTCCCGATCGCTCAGCTCGTGGCGGACGGGGTCAGGAGCAGGTCCTCGATCTCGTCGCGCAGGTCGAGGAAGCGCGGGTCGCGCTTCACGGTGGGGCCGCGGTTGCGGCCGAAGGGCACGTCGATCACGGACCCGACCCGCCCGGGCCGCGAGGTCAGCACGTAGATGCGCTGGCTCAGGTAGATCGATTCCTCGACGTCGTGGGTGACCATCAGGATCGTCGTGTCGGTCCGCTGCCAGATGGCGAGCAGGAAGTCCTGCATGGCCTTCTTCGTCTGGGCGTCGAGCGCGCCGAAGGGCTCGTCGAGGAGCAGCACGTCGGGCTCCGGGGCAAGCGCTCGGGCGATCGCGACCCGTTGCCGCATGCCACCCGAGAGCTCGGAGGGACGTCGGTCGGCGAACTCGGTGAGCGCCATGATGTCGAGCAGCTCCTCGACCCTGGCGGCGCGGAGGCGCTTGGGCACTCTGGCGCACTCGAGGCCGAACGCGACGTTCTGGGCGAGGGTCTTCCACGGATAGAGCGAGTAGCTCTGGAACACCATGCCGCGGTCGGGCCCGGGGCCGACGACCGGCTCGCCGTCGAGCTCGACGGTGCCGGTCGTCAGCGTCTCGAGGCCGCCGACGATGTTGAGCAGGGTCGACTTCCCGCAGCCGGACGCACCGACGATGCAGACGAGCTCGCCGGCGTCGACGTGGAGGTCGATGCCATCGATGGCGCGCACGGTGTCGGCGCCCCGGCCGAACTCCTTCACCAACGCGGCGACGCGCACCTTCGGGACGTCGGCCATCACGCGTCCGCCCACGGGGCGCTCCGTCGGCGGAGCCAGCGGAGGAAGAGGTCGCTGGCCAGGCCGAGGAGGCCGAAGATCAACAGCAGCGCGAACATCCGATCGATGGCGCGGAACCGCTGCGCGCGGATGATGCGGAACGCCAGCCCATCCTGCGCGGCGAGCAGCTCGGCGACGACGAGCATCAGCCAGGCGGCGGCGAGGTTGATGCGGGCGACGTCGATGATGCCCGGCCAGGAGTGGGGCATGATCACCTTGCGGATGATCGTGAGACGGCCGGCGCCGAGGGTGTAGGCCGCGTTGATGAGCGCCATGGGCACGGCCCGCACGACGTCGGCCGTCATGAGGATCACGTAGAAGATCGTTCCGGCGATGATCAGCGCCACCTTGGGCGTCTCATCGATGCCCATCCAGATGAGGAACAGCGGGGTGAGCGCGCTCGCCGGGATGTACCGGAGGAAGCCGACTTGCGGCTCCAGGAACGCGGTCGCCGAGACGAAGCTGCCCATGAGGACGCCGATGGCCACGCCGAACACGAGCGCCAACCCGTAGCCGATCACGACCCGCTGCACGCTCGCACCGAGGTCGGTCCACAGCGTGCCGTCGTTCTCCATCTCGACGAGGGCGTCCCACGTGGCGGCGAAGGTCGGGACGGAGAAGGACGTCCCGGTGTCCCACACCGTCGAGGCGAGGCCCCACAGCGCCACGATCGCCAGCACACCGGCGACCGTCGCCGCCCAGCGATAGCTCGAGGGCAGCTCCTGGCGGAGGCCGAGGAGCGTCGACTGGCGACGCCCCCGGCCCCCGCCGGAACCCGTGGCGATCATCAGCCCTGCCGCTCGATCCAGTCGGCCGTGAAGCTGGAGTCGAACAAGCCGTCGAGCGGCGCCTCGCTCTCGGTGAAGCCGGATTCCACGAGGAAGGGGTTGATCAGCTCGGCGGTGAAGATGAGCGACGTCGTGTCCTCGCCCTCGCCGAAGGCGGCGAGTGCCTCCTCGGCCGTGAAGAGGGTCGTCCCGTCGGCGAACGACTCGTACTCCTCGATCGAGGTCTCGGCGACCTCGGCCATGATGGCGATCGACTCGTCGGGGTTGGCCTCGAGGTAGTCGAGGGTCAGGTACCAGGCGTCGACGAGCTTCTGGACGGCCCGGGGGTTCTCGTCGATGAGCTCGCGACTGACGACGATGTGGTCCGGGATGAGGCCCGGGAAGTCGGCCGAGCTGAAGAGCTCGAAGGAGCCGGGACGCTCGAGGGCGGTCAGCCAGAACGGGGCGAAGACGCCCACGCAGTCGAACTCGCCGGCGGCGAAGCTCGCAGCGGCGACGTCGGTGAGCACACCGCGGAAGTCGATGTCGGCTTCGGTCAGGCCGACCGACTCCAGGCCCTGCACGAGCAGGAAGTGATCGACCACGCCGGCCTCGGCGGCGATGGTGCGGCCGGCGAGGTCCTCGATGGACTCGACCGACTCGTCGCAGATGATCTTGTCGTTGCCCGTGGAGTTGTCGTTGACCACGACGATCACCTGCTCGTCACCGAAGGCGACCGAGGCCATCGTGTCGTTGAGCGTCTGGGTCACGCCGTCGAGCTCGCCGACGGCCATGGCGTCGATCGAGGCGAGGTAGTCGGCGAAGAAGACGAGGTCGACGTCGAGGCCGACCTCCTCGAAGATCCCGGCCTGCTCGGTGACGGCCAGCGGGAACCAGCCTGGCCAGGCCGAGTAGCCGAGCGTGATGCTGTCGATCTCGGCGGGGCCATCTGCCGCCTCGGTGGCCTCGGTGTCCTCGGTGGCCTCGGTGTCCTCGGTGGCGCCGGTGTCCTCGGTGTCCTCGGTGGCGCCGTCGTCGGCCGCCGCCTGGGTGGTCTCGGCGGCCGTGGTGTCGGCGTCGTCGTCGCTGTCACCGCAGGCGGCGGCGACGAGGGACAGCGCCAGCAGCGCGGCCAGCAGGCGCAGCAGGGATCGGGGCATGCGGGGTCCTCACAGTCAGGGGATCGCCGGACCGTATGGCCGCAATGTCACATTCGAGTGTCATTCGAAATAAGCGCCCGTTGCCGCCTCCTGCACCGTCTCTGTTGTTCCTGAGGTCCTCCGGGTCAAGTGCTGCGGGCGCCCGGAGGCGGCTCGCCGAGGCCTGACCAGAGTCCGCGGAGGGCGAAGTCGGCGAGCTGGGCGCCGATCTCGTCGGGGTCCGTCGCTGCGTCCGCGTCCTCGCCCCGCTGGCGATACCAGTTCTGCGACGCCTCGTCGTTGGCGAGCACCGTGAGAGCGAGGAGGTGTGCGTCGACGTCGACGAACTGGCCGCTCTCGATCCCGGCGGCGACGATGGCCTCGACGCCCTGCACGAGCTCTTGGCGCTCCGACCAGTACCGGCCGAACCGGCCGTCGGGCGTGCTCGCAAGTCGATGGATCTCGTTGATGTCGAACGGGAAGCGGCACAGCGCCGCCGCATCGCGACGCACGAAGCGGTGGAGCTGCTCGGCCGGGTCGTCCGACGCCGCGGTGGCCTCGGCCAGTGCATCGAGCGGCACCCGGTTCACCTCGTCGAGGATCCGCTCGAGGATGTCCTCCTTCGAGGCGAAGTAGTAGTAGATCGACGAGACCTGCAGCCCGGAGGCCTCGGCGATCTGAGCCATGGTCGTCGCGGTCACGCCCTGGCGGGCGAACAGGCGGCTGGCCTCGCCGACGATCTCCTCCACCACCGGCCGGTCGCTCGTGCGGGGGATCTTGCGAGGTCGGCCGGCACCCGGACGGCGGGTCAGGCGATCCGGTGAGTGCCGATGGGCGGGCATCGGCAGAGGGTAGGCACACGAGCTGACAGCACCGTCAGGCAGTCATCGCTGGGCTTACACCCCCCTTATGCCGATACCGGCACCATGAGACCCATGACGACCTGGCGTGACCTCCCCCCAGCACCGCCCTATGGCTCGTGGGAGCCGCCGTCGGCGACACCGGCCGCGCCGAGCCTCCCCGGACTGGGTGATCGTCTCCCCCCGGACGATCAGCCGCCGGCGGATGACCCGGATCTCGACGAGAAGGGTCCGCGGCGTTGGCCGTACGTCGCCGGTGGAGCCGCGGTGATCATCGCCTCGATCGGTGGTGGCTTCCTCGCCGGCTCGCTCGCCTCCGACGGCGACAGCACCACCCAGGTCGTCGCCGCGCCGGCGGTCGCCGCCAGCAACGCGACGGTCCCCACCCCCGATCCGATCGAACCCCCCGCCCCGATCGTGATCGAGGGTGGGGCCGACGCGGCGGCCGATGCCGCCGAGATCGTCAGCCCCTCGGTCGTCCAGATCAACGTCGCCAACGGCCTCGGATCGGGCTTCTACTACGACGAGCGGGGCCTGATCCTTACCGCCGCCCACGTCGTCGGGCAGTCGACCGATGTCTCGGTCGTGCTCGCCGACGGCCGCCAGGTCGACGGCACGGTCATCGGCACGCACGACCCGACCGACGTCGCCGTCGTGCAGGTGGCTCCGATCGATGACATCCCCATCGCCGAGCTCGCCACGGGCGCCGAGCTGCGGGTCGGCCAGCTGGCCGTCGCCGTCGGCAGCCCGTTCGGCTTCGAGCAGACCGTCACCTCCGGCATCGTCTCGGCCATCGACCGGGACGTGCAGGGCATCACGATGGTGCAGACCGACGCGGCCATCAATCCCGGCAACTCGGGTGGCCCGCTCGTCGACGCCGCCGGTCGGGTGATCGGCATCAACGACCAGATCTTCACGAACTCCGGCGGCAACGAGGGCGTGGGCTTCGCCATCTCCATCGACCTCGCCAAGATCGTGGCCGACCAGCTCGTGGCGGGCGAGGACGTGCGCCTCGCCCGCCTCGGGGTCTCCTCGGGCCCGTCCCCGACCGGCGAGTCCGGTGCGCTGCTCGACCAGGTCGTGCCCGGCACCGCTGCCGAGCTCGCCGGTCTCGAGCAGGGGGATCTCGTGATCGCCGTCGACGGCGACGCCGTGCGGGGCTCGTCCGACCTCCGGTCGGCGATCATCACCCGCCGACCGGGCGACGACGTCGTCCTGACGGTGGACCGTGAGGGTGTCGGCGTGATCGAGATCGACGTCACCCTCGGCTCGACCGACGGGTGACCCCGGCCGAGGGCCCTCACGGAGCGTGCGCACCGCAAGTTACCGGTCGGTAGCTTGTTCGGTTACCCGGTGGTAACTTGCGGTCAGGACCCATCACCGGGAGGTTCGCCATGGCCGAGTTCTCGCTGCAGCTCAACGAAGATCAGCTCCAGCTCCAGAAGTGGATCCACGACTTCGCGGAGAACGAGATCCGTCCCATCGCCCACGAGTGGGACGAGCGGGAGGAGTTCCCGTACCCGATCGTCGAGCGAGCGGCCGAGATCGGCCTCTACGGCTGGGAGTTCATGGCCGAGGCCATGATGAACGACTCCACCGGCCTCACGATGCCCGTCGCCATCGAGGAGCTCTTCTGGGGTGACGCCGGCATCGGCATGGCGATCATGGGCTCCGGCCTCGCCGCCGCCGGCATCGCCGCCTCGGGCACGCCCGAGCAGGTGATGGAGTGGGTGCCGCAGTGCTACGGCAGCCCCGAGAAGATCGCGCTCGGCGCCTTCGCCGCCTCCGAGCCCGACGCCGGCTCCGACGTCGGCGGCTACCGCTCCCGAGCCGTCTACGACGAGGCCACCGACGAGTGGGTCCTCAACGGCACGAAGGCGTGGATCACCAACGGCGGCATCGCCGACGTCCACGTCGTCGTGATGGTCGTCGACCCCGAGCTCGGCTCCAAGGGTCACGCCTCGTTCATCGTCCCGCCGGGCACCCCGGGTCTGTCGCAGGGGCAGAAGTACCTCAAGCACGGCATCAAGGCCTCTCACACCGCCGAGGTCGTCCTGGAGGACGTCCGGGTCCCCGGCAGCTGTCTGCTCGGTGGCAAGGAGAAGCTGGACGAGCGCCTCGCCCGGGTGCGAGAGGGCAAGCCGGGCAACGCACAGGCGGCCATGCAGACCTTCGAGGCCACCCGTCCGGCCGTCGGCGCCCAGGCGCTCGGCATCGCCCGTGCCGCCTACGAGTACTCGCTGGAGTACGCCAAGGAGCGCGAGGCGTTCGGTCGGCCGATCATCCAGAACCAGTCGATCGCCTTCATGCTCGCCGACATGGCGACCGAGATCGACGCCACCCGGATGCTGATCTGGCGGGCCGCTTGGCTCGGCAAGCAGAAGCAGTTCAAGAACGCCGAGGGCTCGATGGCCAAGCTCAAGGCCGGCCGGGTCGCCACCTGGGTCACGGAGCGGGCGATCCAGATCCTCGGCGGCTACGGCTACACCCGGGAGTACCCGGTCGAGCGCTGGCACCGTGACGCGAAGATCCACGACATCTTCGAAGGCACCGAGCAGATCCAGCAGCTGGTGATCAGCCGGGCGATCTCCGGCATGCGCATCGAGTAGTCGCCCGCCGTCGGGGAGCCGACGGATCCTTGCAGTCCATCGCCTCTGATCTCGCCGTGGCCCTCGTTGCGCGACGCGTTCAGCTCACTTGGGCCTGGTAGAGCGTCCAGCTCTGCAATGGGCCAGCAACTGGTGGACTTGTCCACCAGTCTCATCGACCCTCATCCGGCGGGAGACTGAAGCCCGTCGAGGAGTGCGTCGATCAGTCGCCGTGGCTCGTATCGATCGTCGTGGTGACCGCCGATGCAGAGGTTGCCGATACCTCGCATCAGTTCGTATGGGGTGATGTCGACGGTGATCTCGCCGGCCTCGGTTGCCGCCGTGAGGAGCTGCGCGCAGACGGGCACCAGGCGATCGAGGAAGTAGTCGTGCAGTCGTGCGAAGCTCTGGTCGCCGGCGTTGGCGACCTCGGCCAGTCCGTGCTTGGTGGCCAGGAAGTCAACGAACTGGTCGATCCACTGCCGCAGCGCGAGCGCCGGCGAGTCAGCGTTGTCGAGCAGCTCGGGTCCGGACTCGGCGCAGGCCTCGACCTGGTGGCGGTAGACGGCGATGACGAGATCGGCCCGGCTCGGGAAGTGGCGGTAGACGGTGCCAACCCCGACGCCCGCCTCCTCGGCGATCTGCCGGATCGGCGCACCGACGCCGTTCGCGACGAACACCCGCGCCGCTGCAGCGAGCAACGTCGCTTCGTTTCGCCGAGCGTCGGCGCGCTTGGGGTGGTCGGAATCCTGGTCGTCGGGGCTCGGGGTGGCCAAGGCGTCCACGTTTCGGAGTGAGTGGTTGCGAACCGGAACACTGTTCCGTATGTTACCGGAACAGTGTTCCGGTTCAGAGTACCCCGTATGGAGGCCACCCTTGGCTCAACCTGCAGTCACCCCGTTCGCCGACGATGCGGCTCGACCGATCCACGCAGTCAGCCCACTGACGCTCCGCACCGCCGATCGCCTCACCGACCTCCAGGTCCGCGTGTCAGGGCCAGGACACGGCAGCTCGCTGCCAACGATTCTGCTCTCGCATGGACATGGTCCGTCCAACTACGTGTCGTCGCTCCATGGCTACTCACCGCTCGCTGACTACTACGCCGCACACGGATTCGTGGTCGTGCAGCCAACCCACCTCGACTCAGCCACCCTCGGGTTCCGAGACCTCGACCACCCCGAGGCCCCACTGTTCTGGCGATCGCGCGCCGCCGACCTCAGGCGGATCATCGACCAACTCGACGTGGTCGAAGCCGCGCTTCCCTGGCTCGACGGTCTCGACCGGACCAGCATCGCCGTCGTCGGCCACTCGATGGGCGGACACACCGCCAGCCTCGTCCTCGGCGCAACAACCATCGACCCGACGGACGGCAACCGTGTCGACGTTCGCGACGACCGCATTCGAGCGGGTGTCCTGCTGGCCGCCCCCGGGCGAGGCGGCGCTGCCATCAACCCGGTAGCAGCGCAGCAGTGGCCGGTCTTCTCCACGACTGACTTCTCGACGATGAACATGCCTGCGCTCGTTGTCGCTGGCGACAATGACGCGTCCGAACATCTCACCACGGCCGGCCCGAGCTGGTTCGCCGACGCCCACCACCTCTCACCCGGCCCGACCACCCTGCTCACACTGCACGGCGCCGAACACGGCCTCGGCGGAGTTGCCGGCTACGACCTGGCCGAAACCACCGACGAGAACCCAGACCGAGTTGCGACCATCAACCGACTCAGCACCGCCTTCATCCGATCGCAACTCGACCCCGCCGACCCGGCCTGGACCGACGTCACGCGATCGTTCGAGAAACAAGGACGCCGAATCGGACAGCTCTCCTGAGGCTCCCAGCCAGGGCAGTCTCCGGCCGATCACCGAGGCTCTGGTGCGGTCGGGCACCCAGCTGCTGACCGCACCGCGGCGCTCGCAGCTCGTGGGGATGATGATCCCCCGGCCTACTCGGTGGGCAGCCGGTCGTTCGGGCAGGTCTCGGTCGGTTGCGGGGTGAGTCCCAGGATCTGGATGCCGGGCGTCTCGAACCGGTGCCAGGTGTGCTCGGGGACGACGAGGAATCGCCCCTTCGACAATCGAGCCGGCTGCTCGTTGCCGTCCGACAGCACGACGAGGTTCGCCTCGCCGTCCAGGACGAGGAGCAGCTCGTCCGCGTGATGGCGCTCCCACGGCGTCTTGCCGGAGAAGGTCGACACGAAGAGGCCGCGATCGCCGAGCTGACCGAGCTGCACGAACGAGTCGTGCGAGCCGTCGAGGGGTGGCACGGTCTCCGGACCGACGAGGAACGCCAGGCCGGCCAACGCGTGGCCGAGATCGACGGGAGGCATCGGTGAGGTCCCGTCGTGCCCGGCACGCGTCACCGTCGTCCCCGACGTTCGTTCCTCGGGCTGGATCGGGTGCCAGTGGATGCCTCCACGGCGGCGACGGTAGCAGTGGGGGTCGTCCGCGGTCCGGGCCGAACTGACGATGGAGGGTTGACCGATCTTTACTTGACGGTAAAGTAAAGGCGTGTCCTCGACCGCATCGCCCGACACGCGGCCGGGCCGCTCCGCCGGGACTCGTGCGGCGATCCTCGACGGCGCAGCGACGTGCTTCGCCGGTGCCGGCTACGGCGGTGCGTCGATGGACGCGATCGCGGCGGCCGCAGGAGTGACCAAGCCGACCGTGTACGCCCACTTCGGGTCGAAGGACCAGCTCTTCACCGAGCTCCTCCGCGACCGTCTGGACGGCCTCGACCAGCTGCCGGTCGCGGCGGCCTCCACCGATGCCGCCATCGAGACAGCGATCGCTGACTACGCCCTGCAGCGGATGGACGTCATGCTCGACGAGACGGCGCTCGGGCTCTTCCGTGCCGCCTCGGCCGAGGGGATTCGCCGCCCCGACTGGGCAGCCGCCCTGATGGGCTCGCTCGGGGCGAGCGAGTTCGAGGCCTGGCTCCAGACGGCGAGCGATGCCGGCCTCCTCCGGATCGACGCACCAGCCGAGGCAGCCGAGCTGTTCTGGGCGCAGCTCGAAGGCGCGCTGTTCTTTCCGGCCGTCATCGGCATGATCCCGGCCCCCGACGCACCGACGAGGTCACGGGTCGTGGCGGCCGCCGTTCGCTCCTTCCTCTGCACGCACGGTCCGGCTTGAGCCGCCCCCGATCCCGAGGTCTCACCATGTCCACGACGACCGACTCCGCTGCGACGGCCGGCGGCAACGAACGTCCACCTCGCTGGGCGCTGAGGGGCGCGCTCGGGTTCGTGGGGGTGTTCATCGTCTTCTTCAGCCTCAACATGTCGTTGGGCGGCTTCGAGACCCTCGGGTGGGAAGGTCGCTCCGATTTCGTCGACGTCCTCACGGCGCTCGCTCTCGAGCTCGTCGCTGTTCCGCTCCTCGCCTGGTGGATCCTGCGCTCCACCGCACCCGCCGACCGCCAGGTGGCCCTCCCGGCGGCTGACGGCTACCAGCGGATCTCGAGCCGTTCCAGGCCGCGCATCAGCGGGGTCGGACGGTGCTCCAGTGCCTCGATCTCGTAGCCGGGGCAGCGGCTGAGCAACGTCTCGAGCGCGATCTCGAACTCGTGCAGCGCGAGGTGGCGGCCGAGGCAGAAGTGGGCGCCTCCGCCCCAGGTCGCGGGGCGGGGGAGGCTGCCGAGGTCACGAGTGAGGTCGAGCACGTCGGGGTCGGGATACGCGTCCGGGTCCCGGTTGGCGGCGCCGAGGTAGGCGAGCACGAAGCTCCCGGCGGCGACGGGCGTGTCCCCGATCGCAGTGTCGGCCATGACGACGCGGGCGGTGCCCTGGCCGGGGGTGTCGTGGCGGAGCAGCTCCTCGGCGGCGTTCGGGATGAGCTCGGGACGGCGTCGGAGCAACTCCCATTGCGCCGGGTTGGCCCCCAGGTTCGCCACGGCGAGGCCGGTCCCGCCGGCGGTGGTCTCGTGGCCGGCGACGTAGAGGAGGATGGCGTTGGCGATGAGCTCCTGGTCGTCGAGGCGATCGCCGTCCTCGGTCGCGTGGACCAGCGCCGAGAACAGGTCGTCCGTCGGCGCCGCACGCCGCTTGGCGGCGAGCGTGGTGAAGTACTCGGTCAGCTCGCCGACGGCATCGTTCGCGGTGGCCAGGACCTCCGGGCTCATCGGGAGGAACTCGAGCACCGGGTTGAGGGCGGTGGCGTACCGACCGATGACGTCGTGGTCGGCGTCGGGCAGACCGAGGATCGCTCCGATCACCCGCATGGGGAAGGGGATGGCGAAGTCGGCCACGACGTCCATGCGCCGCTCGGCGGCGTGGGCGTCGACGAGCTCACCGGCGATCGCCGAGGCCCGATCGCGGATCGCCCGCACGCTCGCCGGTGTGAACGCCTTGGCGACCAGCTTCCGGATGCGCCAGTGGTCCGGGTTGTCGAGCACGAAGATCATGCGGCGGAACGAATCGAAGTACGGCTCGTCCTCGACCTGCGGGCCGACGCGCATCTGCTGCTGGGCGACGTATTGGTGCTGGAAGGTCTCGTTGTCGCCGAGGACCTGGTGGACGTCGGCGTGACGGGTGAGGACCAACGCACCGAGCGCGCTGAGGTGGACGGGGTCCTCCCGTCGGAGCCGCTCGTAGGTGGGGTACGGGTCGATCGCCATGGCGGGATCGAGCGGGTTGAGCGGCTCGATGGGTGTGTCGGTCGTCGTCATCTTTCCCCCCTGGAACATTTGCTCTAAAGTGTTCCACAACGGACCAGATGTCAACGACGAAGAATGGCGACCATGCCTTCGGGGGAGCAGGAGAGCGCAGGAGCGCGGCGGCGGGCGCTGATCGTCGAAGTTGCTCGCCGGGAGTTCCGCCGGACAGGACTGTCCGGGACGTCGCTCGGGGCGATCGCCGACGCGGCGAACGTCCGACGGCCCCACCTCTACCGGTACTTCGCCGACAAGGCCGATCTCGTCGCCGCCGTCGCTGCGGCGGAGACGCAGGCGATCAACGCTCAGCGCTCGGCCGCCCTCGCGGGCGTCGAGGACATCGGTGAGCAGATCGTCCGATCGCTGGAGTTGGCGGTCGAGCTCGTCGACGGCGACCCGTTCTGGACGTCGCTCGTCGAACCCGGCAACGTGCCCTACACCGCCTACGCCGCGACACGGGACCCCGAGCTGCTCGCCTCGAACACGGCGTTCTGGGCGCCCGTCCTCGGTGCGGCCAGAGCCGCCGGCCGGCTCCGCTCCGATGTCACCGACGACGAGATCATGACCTGGCTGCTCGGATTGCAGTTCCTGTTCCTCGAACGCCGGGAGATCTTTCCGGCGGCTGCGGAGATCCGCCGGTACACCGAGGCGTTCGTCGTTCCGGCGTTCGTCATCGACTGACGTCGCGGCGCCGAACTCGGCCTCGGCCTGGCAGGATCGACGGTATGACCCTCACCCTCGGCAACGGTCCGCTGGCGGCGGGCGCCCCGGACACCACCAACTACGTGCTCGACGGTCCGCAGCACAAGCTGCTGTTCACGCCGTTTCCTCGCCGCCTGCGCGCCGCGTTCGGTGGGCTGACGATCGCCGACTCCGAGCGGGCGATGCTGCTGCACGAGAGCAACATCTTCCCGGTCGTCTACCTGCCGGTCGAGGACGTCGCGATGCAGCTGCTGACCAAGACCGACCGGTCGACGCACTGCCCGTTCAAGGGCGATGCCTCCTACTGGACGATCACCGTCGGGGAGCAGGTCGCCGAGAACGCCGTGTGGGGATACGAGACCCCGCTCGATGAGGCCTCCTGGCTGGCTGGCTACGTGTCGATCGAGTGGAAGCGGGCCGACCGGTGGTTCGACGAGGACGACGAGATCTTCGGCCACATCCGCGACCCGTACCACCGGGTGGACGCCCGCCCGACGAGTCGGCGATACCGGGTCCGTCTCGGTGATCGCATCGTCGCCGACACGACCGGTGCGTTCGTCGTGTCCGAGACCGGGGCGGCGAACCGCATCTACCTCCCGGCCGCCGATGTCATGACCGAGCAGTTCACCCGATCGGCGACCACGACGCACTGCCCGCACAAGGGGACCTCCACCTACTGGAACGACACGACGACGGGCACCGCGGACGTCGCATGGAGCTACGAGCAGCCGCTCGAGGAGGCGACCCGGGTCGCCGGCTTCTGGTGCTTCGACGGACCCGACGTGGAGCTCGAGCGCCTGGACTAGCGTCCGGTCCCGCAGAGGTGCGCCGGCGCACGGCCCACCGCCATCTGAGGGGGATCGGATGAAGAAGCTCGCGCTGGTCGTGGCGTTCCTGCTGGCAGCGACGGCAGCGCCGGCCACCGCCAGCGACGGCGACAGCGCGTCGCGGCCCGCACGCTCGATCGCACGACCCTCGGTGCTCAACGGGCCGAACGGGGTCTACGTCAACCCGGTCGACGGCAACGTCTACGTGGCCAGCGTGCTCGGCGACGAGATCACGGTCCACGATCCCCGCACCGGCAAGATCCTCGATCGCATCGGCCCCGAGCGCGGGGTGAACGGTCCCGACGATCTCGTGATCGCCCCTGACGGGACGATCTACTGGACCGAGATCCTGGCCGGGAACGTCGGCATGCTGAAGCCCGACGGCGAGTTCCTCGTGAAGTTCGTCGCCCCCGGGGTCAACCCGATCACGCTGTCCGACGACGGTCGCCTGTTCGTGGCCCGGGACTTCCTCGGTGACGGTCTGTACGAGCTCGATCCGGAGACGCTCGACGTCGAGCGCATCCTCATCCCCGACATCGTCGGCCTCAACGGCATGGACTTCGGCCCCGACGGCTACCTCTACGGCCCGCTGTTCTTCGGCGGGGCGATCGTCCGGATCGACGTCGATGCCGAGGTCCCCGAGCCCGAGGTGGTGGCGACCGGTTTCCCGATCCCGGCTGCGGTCGCCTTCAGTCCCGACGGCGTGCTCCACGCCGTCGACTTCGCCGAGGGCCAGGTCATCCGGGTCGACGTCGACACGGGCGCCACCGAGGTCCTCGCCGACATCGAGGGGAACCTCGACAACCTCGCCTTCAGCCCTGGCGGCGCGCTCTACACGACCGCGTTCGGCGACGGGCAGCTGCTCCGGCTGCGCAACAACGGGACGCTGAGGCAGCTCAACCGTGCGGGCCTGATCGCTCCCGGTGGCGTCGCCCTCGACGACGACGGGGACGTCTGGGTCGCCGACTTCTTCTCGGTCCGCGAGTACGGCTTCCGACGCCGTCCGATCACGTCGTTCTACGACCGCTTCGACCCGCCCGGCGCCGGGCAAGCGACGGCCAACACCATCGACGTGAGCGGCGACACGATCATCACGACCGGCTGGTTCTCCAACGCCGTCCAGGTCGTCGACCAGGACACCGGGGCCATCCTCGAGGACATCCGCACCCTCGCCACCCCGGTCAACGCCATCGACCACGGAGGCCAGCTGGTGGCGGCGCAGGTCGGTTCGACCGTCGTCGACGCCCGGACGGGCGACGTCATCGTCGACGGGCTCGCCTACCCGCTCGGTCTCGTGTCCGACGGCTCGACGCTCTACGTCGGTGACTGGGCGACGGGCCAGATCTGGGCCAAGCCGGCCGACGGTCCGGCCACGGTGGTCGCCGACGGGTTCGTCACCCCCGAGGGCCTGGCGTTGCGCGGTGATCTGCTGTTCGTGGTGGAGGAGGCGCTCGACCGGGTCGTCGTGGTCGACCTCGGGACGGGGGACCGGTCCGTCGTCGTCGAGGACATCGCCCTCGGTGAGCGCGTCGTCCCGACGGCCGTCCCGCACGGCAACTTCAACGGCATCGCCGTCGACCATCGTCGGGTCTACGTCAGCTCCGACGTCGACAACACGGTCTACCTCTTCAAGCGCCGGGCGCTGCTGCAAGGCGGCTAACGCGAGTCTGCCCAGTGCGCCACCGGTCGCTCGGAGCGGCCGGCGGTCGTCGACGAGTGGCGGAGCGCCGCCGTGGTGTCGTCGAGCGTCCACTACGTTCCGGGCGCATGCGGGTGGTCCGGTCGGTCGGTGTCGTCGTGGTGCTCCTGCTGGTCGCCGCGTCCTGCGGTGGCAGCAGCGGGAATGACGACGGCGGTCCTGGTGATGTCGTCGACGGCGGCGGTGCGGAGGTCGGAGCCGGCGATGCGGATGACGGCGGTGGCGATGACGGCGGCGGGTCGGCGAGTGCGCCCGTGGCGCTGACATCGGCCGAGGTGTGCGATCGGCTGGACGCGGCCGGTGCGTCCGCCGCCGGGGTCGAGGTGACCTCCGCGGCGCCCGGCAACGAACCGGGCGACCCGACGCCGCCGAGCTGCATCTACGCGCTCGCCGACAACGGGTTCGTCACCCTGGCCGCGATGCGCCCAGACGAGGACCTCCTCGGCAGAGGTGTGGAAGACGGATACGAGTTCATCGTCGGCGCGGCTGCCGGTGTCCTGCCCGAGTCCACCGAGCCCGAGCCGCTGGAGGAGGTGGGGGTCGAGGCCGTGTGGGTCGCTGGTGAGCGCTTCTCGCAGGCGATCGCCCGCGACGACCAGCTGGTGATCACCGTGTCGGGCACGTCCGACGTCGACCGATCCCAGGTCGTTGCCCTCGCTGCGGCGTTCCTCGGCTCAGCAGGCCCGCCTCCGGCCGGCTCGACGGGGGGCGGGACCGAGCCACCGGAAGCCTCGGAGGCCTCCGGCGTCACCAGCGACGACCTTCTCGTCAACGGCATCGTCGGCCTGTGCGACGACCTACCCGATTCGCTCCTGAGCACGCTCGGGATGGACCGGGCCGACGTGTGGCCCTTCACCGTCAACGAGGCGATCCAGCGGTTCGGCACCCGGCCCGAGGTGTACGCGGAGGCGAGGTGCGACCTCATCGTCGACGACGACACACCGGCGCTCCGGCTCGAGGTCACCGTGCACGAGGACGCGGCCACGGCCGTCAACCGGTTCGCGCTGTTCGATCCCGGGACGCCGGAGCACCTGTCCTGCCTGCGGAGCCCCGATCTCGGCCCCTACAACGACGCCGGCCGGTTCTCGGGAACCGGTGTGACGGCTGCCGGCGACGAGATCCAGATCCGGACGGTCCGCATCAGCGCGATGGCGGACCGCTTCGAGCTCGAGCTGTCGGTGGTGGTGGCCGCCGATGCGCTCGGCGAACGGGAGTTGGTCGAGGCGGTGGCGCCGTACGGCAGGGACCTGCTCGAGGAGCTCAGCGGGGTCGAGCTCTCCGACGGCGTCCCCGAGATCCCGGCATCCCCCGAGAGCGCTGCTGAGGCCGACTCGGCACGGACCTGCCCGTACGATCCGCCGGCCGGCGAACCGCTCGCGTTCGCTCCCACCGACGACGGTCCCTGCGTCGACGGTGCCGCCGTCGACGATTCGCTGGGTGTCGCACTCGATCAGGTCGAGCAGCGGATCCTCACGTACGCGACGTACTGCCTCTACCTGGAGGCCGACTATGACACGGGGTACCGGGTGCAGGTGGTGCGCACACCTGCTGGGGCGGACGGGGAGCGTGGGCTCGACGCCTTCGCCCGGGCGGTGTCCGACCGGTTGCCCGAGCGGATCTTCTCCTGCTGCGGCCCCGACACACCGCCCGAGGACTACATGACCCTCGTTGCGTGCGTGCCCGATGCCTGGTCGAACGCGCCCGGCAACCTCTGGATCGATCGAGGGAGCGAGCAGGTCTGGTTGCGGGTCAATGGTGGAGCGGCCGACGGCCCTCCACTGGAGGGGCTCGCCTGCGACATCGCCGCCGAACTGAGCTGATCGGTCGCTGCCGAGTCGGGGGCGCGTCAGTCGCCCGCGACGGTCGGGCCGCGCCACCGAGTGCCGTCGGGCTGGTTGATGACGAGGACGCCGTCCTCCTCGGCCAGCTCGCCGCGGAAGAACGCCAACCACGCGACCTCGTCGTCAGCGCAGGACCACGTCCCCGTCTCGACGGTGTCGCCGCTCCACCAGTCGACCTCGTCGTCGGAGAAGTCGAGCTCGTCGCTCGATGCCGGGCCGTCGTCCGGTCCGTTGGTCGGGGTCGCCTGGTTCTCGGCGACGAACCCCGAGCCCGGCAGTTGGCTGCAGAGGCCGGCGCTCGATGAGCTCCCGCCGCACGCGGCCGCCAGGACCAGCATCAGGCAGACGCATGAGCCTCTTCGGTCGAGCATGCCCCACCGTAGGTCGCGGCTCGGTGGCGGCGAGCGGACGTCCGACACCGCAGCGGTCGCCGCGAACGCAGGGGGTGCGGGCGGGCCGCGCACAGGCGGTTCACAGGCTCGTCCTCCACACTGTCGGCATGGCAGTGCGCGGGCGGGGACCAGCGTGTCCCGGGTGCTGATCGTCGAGGACGAGCCGGGCATCAACGACGTCGTCGCGACCGCGCTGCGGTACGAGGGCCACTCGGTGATGCAGGTCTACGACGGGTCCGAGGGCCTGTCCGAGGCGACGCGCTCGGCCTACGACCTCGTCGTGCTCGACGTGATGCTGCCCGGGCTCGACGGGTTCGAGGTGTGTCGACGCATGCGCGAGCGCGGGCAGATGGCGCCCGTCATCTTCCTGACGGCCAGGACCGAGGCCGGGGACCGGATCCAGGGCTTTCACACCGGCGGCGACGACTACGTCACGAAGCCGTTCTCGGTCGCCGAGCTCGTGCTGCGGGTCGGGGCGATCCTGCGTCGGGCCGGCACGACCCCGGCCGACGTGTTGGCGGTCGGCGATCTGGTCGTCGATCCGGCGGGGCAGGAGGTCCGGCGCGGCGGGCACCTGATCGAGCTGTCACCGACCGAGTACCGATTGCTGCTCTACCTCGTCGAGAACGCCGGCATCGTGGTGTCGAAGGCGCAGATCCTGGCCTTCGTCTGGAGCGACGACTACGACGGCACCGAGAACGTCGTCGAGCTCTACATCGGGTACCTGCGCCGCAAGATCGACGACGGTCGCCCGCCCCTGATCCACACCAAGCGCGGCGCCGGATACGTGCTGCGCCCGGCCGCGTGACGGAGGCGGCGCCGTGAGTCGGCTTCGCCTGCGGACGATCGTGCTCGTGCCACTCGTGCTCGCTCTGGTGGTCGGCGCCGCCGTCGTGGGTGTGGTCATCCACGAGCGGGTCGAGGCCGACCAGATCGCCTCGGTCGACACCGAGATCGACCGGGCGCTGCGTCCGCTCGCCGTGTCGCAGCTCCTGCAGCGACGCCCGGAGCCCGATGGCGATGGCGACGGTGAGCCGCCCCCTGGCGCGCCGGGCGCCGATGGAGCTCCCGACGCCGAAGACGACCCCGCCACGGATGGCCCGCAGCAGGTGACGATCGGCCAGTCCGGCACGGTCCTCCGCGTCTCGGCCGGCAGCGAGGAGCTGGCCGGGCGAGACCTCAGCGCGCTGCTGACCACGGACCTCGCCACGATCGACGGCGACCCGAGGCTCCGTGCGCTGGCGATCCGGCAGGACGACGGCCGGATCGAGGTCGTCGCGCTCTCGCTCGCCTCGGTCGACGACTCCTTGGCGTCGCTGCGCCGGAACCTGATCGTCGGCATCGGGGCGCTCGTGCTCGTCCAGGCGCTGATCGCGGCGGCGCTCGTGCGCTGGGTCAATCGGCCCCTGACCCGGCTGCGGGACGCCGCCCACCGCATCGCGGAGGGCGATCTCGATACCCCGATCGACACGCGCACCGGGTCCCGCGAGATCGCGGACCTGGGCGGCGACCTCGACCGGATGGTGAGCCGGCTCACCGCGACCATCGACGAGCGGGAGCGCGCTGCAGCCGAGGCGCTGGAGGCGCGGGCGACGACGGAGCGGTTCATGGCCGACGTCTCGCACGAGCTGCGCACACCGCTGACCGCGATCAAGGGGTACGCCGACCTGCACGCCGGCGGGATGCTCGACGCGGACGGCGTCGATACGGCGATGAGCCGCATCGGGGGCGAGAGCGCCCGGCTCGTGCAGCTGGTCCGTGAGCTGCTGGAGCTGCTCGCTCCGACTGACGTCCGCCACCTCGGGCCGGTCGACGTCGCCGCGGTGGCGTCGGCGGTCGCGCAGGACCTGCGCGCCGCGCACCCCGACCACCCGATCACGTTGGACCTCACCGAGGGCTGCGTGGTCGAGGCCGACGCCGCCCGCCTCCACCAGGCCGTGCTGAACCTGGGCGCGAACGCGTGCCAGCACACACCCGCTGGCACACCGGTCCTCTTGCGGGTCGCTGAGGATGGCGACCGGGTGCGCCTGGCCGTCGTCGACCGGGGGCCGGGCATGGAGCCCGAGGTCGCGGCGACCGTGCTCGCTCCGTTCGTTCGGGGCGACGCGGCCCGCAGTCGGGCGTCCCATGATGGCTCCGGCCTCGGCCTCGCCATCACCGATCGGATCGCTCGGCAGCACCACGGCGAGGTGGAGGTCCAGTCCGCCCTCGGCGTCGGAACGACCGTGATCCTGACGCTGCCGTCAGCCCCGGGCTGAACGCAGCCCAACCTGTGCGTTCCCTGTGCGCGATCCCACAGGGTGCTCCCAGCTCCGACCGGCAGTGTCCGGGACATGCACCACCCCAGCCGAACCCGTACCCGGATCCTCCTCGCCGTCCTCGCCTCGGTGGCGCTCATCGTCGCTGCGTGCGGCGATGCCGATGACGACGTCGACGGCGTCGCGACGACCGAGTCACCGTCCGACACCTCCGCGACGACGGAGGTCGAGTCGACCGAGTCACCGTCCGACACCGAGGCGACGGACGACGCGTCTGGCGGCGGCGAGGTGGCCACCGAGATCCCGGACGACCTCGCCTCGGACTGGCTCGGCTCCTACGAGCTGGCCAACGTCGACTTCGGCACCATGGTCACCGTCACCGTGGACGACGGCACGCGGACGATCGTCACCAACGCGCTGCCCGATCACGAGACCGGCGAGTTCCCGAACGCCGGCAACCCGAACGCGATCACCGAGCAGGATCTCGACTGGGAGTTCCCGGCGACCGGCACGATGGTCGGTACGGCGACGCCGGTCCGCACGACCGGCGTCGCCGTCAACGGCATCAAGTTCGAGCCGGCGACGGCCGAGTCGGTCACGTGCGCCGGCGGCGAGAACTATCGCATCGAGGCGCTCCAGGAGGTCTACGACCTCGGGCTCGACTTCAACAACGCCCACGTCCAGCCCACGGGCGAGTACCACTACCACGGCGTCTCGGAGCTCCTGGTCGACGCCTACAGCCAGAACGGCGACCTGGTGCACGTCGGGTTCGCCGCGGACGGCAACCTCATCTACTACTCCAAGTCGGGCGCCTACGCCTCTGGCTACGCGCTCGTCGAGGGGACGAGGACGGGGAGCGACTGCACGGCCAGCGGTCCGGACGACACCTCCTTCGACCTCGACGGCACGGCGATCGACGGGACCTACACCAGCGACTACGCCTTCGACGCCGCCAACGGCGATCTCGACGAGTGCAACGGTGTGGAGATCGACGGCACGTACGTCTACCTCGTCACCGACACCTACCCCTTCGTCGGTCGATGCGTGATGGGGGATCCGGCGGCCGATGCCGGCGGTGGCGGCGGTGGAGCGGGTGGAGGCGGAGCGCCCCCGGCCGGAGGGGGCGGTGGTGCTGAGGGCGGCGCGCCGCCCGACGCGCCGGACTTCGGTGAGGCCGCCGCAACGCTCGGGATCACCGAGGACGAACTGGTCGCCGCCCTCGGGTCGCCGCCCGACCTCGACGCTGCCGCTGAGACGCTCGGCCTCGACGTCGCCGACCTCGAGGCCGTCCTCCCCGCCCCGCCGGGCTGATCCGAGACCGAAGGAGACCCAGGATGAGCAACCGAGTGATCGAAACCGATGAGCTGGCCACGGCATCGCCGGAGGCGCCGGCACGATCCCGGCGTCCGCGGTGGCGATGGTTCGCCCTCGGCCTGGTGCTCGTGGTCACGCTGGCCGTCGGCGTCGGGCTGTGGCTGTTCTTCCGCGACGACGCCCCCGACGAGGTGTCGCTGACCTCCGCGATCGAGAACCTCGAGGCCGGCGAGGAGACCGTCGACACCGCAGCCGGCACGGCGACGACCGTTGAGGCCGAAGCGGTGGCGGCCACGGACGGGTCGATCACAGGGGAGTGGCTGGTCGACACCGACGCCGGCGACTTCGACTACGAGAGCGCGACCGGTTCGTTCGCCGGCTTCCGGATCGAGGAGGAGCTGCGCAGCATCGGATCGACCACGGCGGTCGGCCGGACCGGTGAGATCACCGGGTCGATCACCATCGACGGCACCGTGATGACGGCGGCGAGCTTCGAGATCGACCTCACGACCATCACGACCGAGACCAGCAACCGGGACGACAACGTCCAGGACGCGCTGGAGACGGACGAGTTCCCGACCGCCGTGTTCACGATGACCGAGCCCGTCGAGCTCGGCGACGCCGCGGCGGACGGCGAGCCGGTGTCGGTCGTCGCCGCGGGCGAGATGACGATCCACGGCGTCACCAACCCGGTCGACTTCGCCGTCGACGCCCAGCTCGTCGACGACCTCGTCGTCGCCGTCGGCACGACCGAGATCGTCTTCTCCGACTACGGCGTCGAGGTCCCTCAGGGCGGCCCGGTCATCTCCGTCGACGACTTCGGTGTCGTCGAGTGGCAGGTGCTGCTGCGCCGGTAGCAGCTCTCAGACGTCGAGACCGTATGCCTCGATGCGGCGGTAGAGGGTGGCCCGCGAGATGCCCAGCAGACGGGCGGCCTCGGCTCGGGTCGCCGTGGAGTCGATGGCGGCCATGATCGCTTCGGCCTCCTGCTGGCGGAGTCCGTGGAGGGGCGTCCGCGCATGGTCGTGCCGAAGATGGCGGGGGAGGTGGTCGACCGTGAGCGGGCCGCCCCGGGCCGCGACGTGCGCCGATCGGATCGCCTGCGCGAGCTCCGCAGCGTTGCCTGGCCAGCGTTGCCGCCCCAACGCCGCGAGCACGGGCCGCTCCAGCGAGGAGCGACCGAACGACGCGGCGAAGTGGCGGGCGAGCACCGGGATGTCGTCGCGGCGTTCCCGCAACGGCGGGATCTCGACTCGGAGCACGTCCAGGTGGCGCAGCAGTCGGTCCAGCCCGGGTCGGTCGCTGGTGGTGAGCCGGCTCGTCGCGATGAAGCGGGCGCGACATGGCGCCTCGACCAGCTTCGCGAGCGATGCGGCCACGTCATCCGGGAGCTCATCGACGCGGCGGAGCACCAGGGTCGAGTCGCTCTCGGCCGCATCGGCGACGTCGCCCAACCACCTCGTCGGGCCGTCGACCAGGACATCCGCGCCGTCGGCGACCTGGAGCGTCGGACGGACGGAGCGGGCGGCCACCGCTTCGGCGACGGCGCGCCGCCCGGCGCCCCGCTCGCCGATGACGAGCACCGGTTCGTCGAACTGCGCAGCACCGAGGGCGTCGCGAACGACGGCCTGCCACTGCTGGCTGACACCGACGAGCGCTCCCAGTCGATCGCTCGGGCGGTGCCGTCGACCCCGGTCGGTCGAGTTGCGCCGGGCCACGACGTGCACGGCCGCACCCTCCAGCTCACCGCCGCGGTGCAGCGGCAGGCAGCGCAGCACGAGCGGCGCGGCATCGGGCCGGTCGAGCTCGAGGTCGGCGACGTTGCCTCCTTGGAGGGCCAACTCGACCCGCGACCACAGCTCGTCGTGATCGATGTCGGCGAGATGACGTTGGGCGGGCGGCGTCGCGATCAGGACCTGGCGGCCGATGGTCGCCACGGCGTTCTTCGGGCTGGCGCGATGCAGCAGGAACTGCTCCAGGAGGAATCGCTCCTCCTGCGTGGCCTGCTCCAGGAGGAGGCCGCCGATCTGGTCGGCCAGGCGGACCGCGGTCGAGAGCAGCAGCGGACCGGTGTCGGCCACCGGGCACACCACGCCGACGGTGCCTTCGAGCCGGCCGGTGACCGGCTGGACGATCGGTGCGTTGGCGCAGGTGAAGCCGTGGAAGCCCTCGAGGAAGTGGCCGTCGCCGACGATCATCGCCGGCCGCTTGGTCTCGATCGACGTCCCGACGCCGTTCGTGCCGACGTCGGACTCGGCCAGCGAGTAGCCGATGTCGAGGCTGCGGCTGTCCATCGTGGTGAGGATGCGCCGTTCCGGAGCGTCGCGCCGGGTGAGGCGCCCATCTCGATCCGCCATCACGACGGCGAGCGAGCTGTCGACGATGTGGCCCAGGAGCTGGTCGAGCACCGGTGAGCTCAGCTGCGCCAGCGCCTCGGCCGACGGACCGGGGTCACCCCGGTGGGGGACGTCGGTCGTCGTCGGGTCGATGCCGTAGAGCTCCGAACGGCGTCGCGCCGCGTCGACGTCAGCGGTGATCGTCGGCGTCGTGCGGGCCTCGTCAGCCATGGCCTCGAAGCTCCCCTCGTGCTCCTCGGACCGTGAGCGAAGCCTAGGACGATCGTCGCCGTGCGTCTCATGGGTGTCTCAGGTTGAGACACCTCGGCATGGCAGCACCGGGAGACGCTCCTCGGGGAGCAATGTGGGGGAGGTGCGATGGGGAGGACGACGGTCGGCGTCGTGGCCAATCCGGCCTCGGCGCGCGACGTCCGCCGGCTCGTCGCCCTCGGCGGCACCATGACCACGCACGACAAGCTGAACCGGTTGCAGCGCCTGCTGGTCGGCCTCGCGGGCGGCGGTGTCGAACGCGTCCTGGCCATGCCCGATCGATCCGGCATCACGGTCGGCCTCCGGCGCCTCGCCGCCCGACCGTCCGCGGCGTCGTGGCCGGAGCTCGAGTTCATCGAGCAACCCGTCGGCGGCACGGCGGCCGACACCCGACGCGCCACCGAGGCCATGGTCGCCGCCGGCGTCGGTGCCATCGTCGTGCTCGGCGGCGACGGCACCAACCGGATCGTGGCCGGGGCCTCGGGCGACGTGCCGCTGGTCTCGATCTCGACCGGCACGAACAACGCGTTCCCGCTCCCGGTGGAGTCGACGGTCGCCGGCCTCGCTGCTGGGCTCGTCGCCCGGGACGACGGCTGTCGTCGGGCTGGAACCCACCGAGCCAAGCAGCTCGTCGTCCGCCACGGCAGCAGGGTCGAGCGGGCGCTGGTCGACGTGGCGATCAGCGACGGCGACCGCGTCGGCTCGGGCGCGGTGTGGGACGGCGGGACGATCCGGGAGCTCTACCTCTGCTTCGCCGAGCCCGATGCCATCGGGCTGTCCGCCATCGGCGGTCACCTGCACCCGATCGGCCGACGCGAGCCGGGCGGTCTGGCGGTGGCGATGGGCGAGCCCGTCGTGGCGACGATCCATCCGCCGATCGGCCCCGGCCTCGTCCAGCCGATCGGGGTGCGATCGATCGATGTGCTCGTGCCGGATACGCCCGTCGAGGTGCGAGCCGCGAGCGGCGTCGTGGCCATCGACGGCGAGCGGCTCTTCCGGTTCGGGTCAGACGACCGGCCGACGATCACGCTCCGACCCGACGGTCCGGTGGTCGTCTCGGCCGCGTCGGTCCTCACCCACGCGTCGACGACCGGACTGCTCGCCACGCCGGCCGCTCGGGCGACCACGGCCACCGCACCCGCTTCGCACGATCCGACCGATCCACCACCAGAGGGGAACCACCATGACGACGCTCGATCGGCTCGCTCTGTACACCGAGATGGTCCGCATCCGGCAGTACGAGTCCCGGATCCTGCAGGAGTACCACGCTGACAAGTCGCCGGCCTGGGACATCGGCGCCGGCCTGATCCCGGGCGAGATGCACCTGTCCGCCGGGCAGGAGCCCGCCGCCGTCGGAGTCTGCGCGCACCTCGGCCTCGGCGACGCGATCACCGCACCCCACCGTCCGCACCACTTCGCGCTCGCCCACGGCGTGGACATGAACGCGATGACCGCCGAGATCTACGGCCGCACCACCGGGCTCTGCAAGGGCAAGGGTGGCCACATGCACCTCTTCGACCCCGAGCACCACTTCTCCTGCTCCGGGATCATCGCTCAGGGCTACCCGGTCGCCTGCGGCCAAGCGTTGGCCATGAAGAAGCGGGGCACCGATCGGGTCGCCGTCGCCGTGGCCGGTGAGGGCGCCGCGAACCAGGGCGCCTTCCACGAGGCGCTGAACCTCGCCGCGCTCTGGGAGCTGCCGGTCATCTTCATCATCGAGGACAACGATTGGGCGATCTCGGTGCCGAGGGCCGACTCGACGGCCAACACCTCGAACGCCGATCGAGCCGCCGGCTACGGCATGCCCGGCGTGAGGGTCGAGGACAACGACGTCGAGGCCGTGTTCGAGGCGGCCGGCGCTGCCGTCGATCGGGCACGCGCCGGCGAGGGGCCGAGCCTCATCGAGATCCACACGCTGCGCCTGTGGGGACACTTCGAGGGCGACGCCCAGGCGTACCGGACCGACCTCGACACCGTCGACGAGCGGGACCCGATCCCGCGCTATGCCGCCGTCCTCGTCGAGAACGGCGACCTCACCGAGGCGCAGATCGACGACATCCGCGCCACGGCCGATGCCGAGGTCGACGCCGCGATCCAGCACGCCATCGCCAGTCCGACCCCCGAGCCCGACGACGCGCTCGACCACGTCTTCGCCTGAGCCAGACCGACGAACGAACGAGGAGCACGCACCATGACCGCAACCGCTGCACCTACACGCCGCATCACCACGGCCAAGGCGATGGCCGAGGCGATCGCGCTCGAGATGCGCGCCGATCCCGACGTCTTCGTGATGGGCGAGGACGTCGGCGCCTACGGCGGCATCTTCGGCTCGACCACCGACCTGTTCGCCGAGTTCGGCGCCGACCGGGTGATGGACACGCCGATCTCCGAGACCGGCTTCATCGGCGCCGGCATCGGCGCCGCCGTCGAAGGCATGCGACCCGTCGTCGAGTTGATGTTCGTCGACTTCTACGGCGTCTGCATGGATCAGATCAGCAACCACATGGCCAAGATCCACTACGAGTCCGGCGGCGGCGTGAAGGTCCCGATGGTGCTGATGAGCGCCACGGGTGCCGGTTACTCCGACGCCGCACAGCACTCGCAGTGCCTGTGGGGCACCTTCGCCCACCTGCCGGGCATGAAGGTCGTCGTGCCGTCGAACCCCTACGACGCCAAGGGGCTGATGGCCTCGGCGATCCAGGACGACAACCCGGTCATCTACCTGTTCCACAAGGGCGGCCAGGGGCTCGTCTGGATGGAGAAGAACCCGCGTTCCATCGCGGAGGTGCCCGAGGACCGCTACACGGTGCCGATCGGCGAGGCGGCCGTCGCCCGGGAGGGCAGCGACGTCTCGATCGTGACGCTGTCGCTGTCGGTGCAGCACAGCCTCGACGTCGCCGAGGAGCTCGAGGGCGAGGGCATCAGCGTCGAGGTCGTCGACCTGCGCAGCCTCGTGCCGCTCGACCGGCAGACCGTCCTCGACTCGGTGGCCAAGACCGGCAGGCTGCTCGTCGTCGACGAGGACTACCGGTCCTTCGGTCTGTCCGGCGAGATCGCCGCGATCGTCGCCGAGACCGATCCGACGATGCTGTCCAAGCCGGTGTCGCGGCTCGCCGTCCCGGACGTGCCGATCCCGTACGCCCGCACGCTCGAGTACGGGATCCTCCCGACCCGGGAGAAGATCGCCGCTGCCGTGAAGGGCCTGATGGCGTGATCACCGACGTGCCGTTCCCCGTCCTGTCCGAGGAGGAGCCGGATGCCGAAGGTGTCGTCGGCACGTGGTTCGTCAATCACGGCGAGGCCGTGGCCGCCGGTCAGGTGATCGCCGAGGTCCAGGTCGACAAGGTGTCGGCCGACGTCGAGGCCCCGGTCGCCGGGACCATGTACCAGTACGTCGCCGAGGGAGTCGCCATCCGGCAGGGCGCACCCTTGGCCCGGATCGACTCGTGACGTCGAGACGAAGGAGAAGACCATGACCTGCTACTCGGTGCTCGAGGTGACGCCGACCGACGATGCCTGGATCCCGGGCTACCTCGAACCGGTCGCCACCATCATCGCCAAGCACGGCGGTCGCTACCTCGCCCGCACCGCCAGCCACGAACGGGTCGAGGGTGAGGGGCCGGAGGTCGCCCTCCGGGTCATCCTCGAGTGGCCCGACCGTGCGGCGGCGAAGGCGTTCGTCGCCGACCCCGAGTACGCCCCGCACCTCGCGGCCCGCACGGCAGGCTCGGTCAGCCACCACATCCTCATCGACGCGGTCGACGACCTCGCCTGACCGGCCGTTCGATGGGCCGATCGGTCAGCAGCTCGCTTCGACGGTGATCGTGGTCTCGTCGCCGTGGGGTCGGTTGGGCGGACCCACGGCCCGCACGGCGACGGTGCCGCTGACGTTGGCGCCGTCGACGACGAGGTCGGTGCCGTCGCCCTCGATCACGTACAGCATGAGTGCGTTGCGGCCCTCATCGTCGAAGTCGCCCTCGATCGATCCGGAGAAGACGGCACCGTCGTCGTCGAAGCCGGCGCGCCCGGCGAAGAAGGCGAACGCACCGTCGGCGGTGCGGCCGGTCAGGTCGTAGCCGTTGGTGAGCGGTAGTGACTCCGGGGCCGTCGCCGAGGTGTCGCACGCCGAGATGTCGGTGAACTCGTAGACGGTCCCGTCCGCGACCGTGACGACGATGATGCCGCCGCCCTCGTCGCTCGCCGCGGGTTCGGCCGGCGCCTCGGTGGCGTCGGGCGCAGTGGTGTCCGGCGGGTCGGTGGGCTCCCCCGATCCGTCCTCGGCGGTCGTCGTCGTCCCGGTCTCGTCAGCATCGTCGTCGCTGTCGGAACCGCAGGCGGCGGCGAACAACAGGAACACCAGGGCGAGCGCCGCGATGGTCGGCTGGCGGACGCGGGACGGACGAGGCCGCGGTGTGAGCATGGTGGCGACCGTACGGCGCCGCCTGGAGTGCGGGATCATCCGACGCCCACGGTGAGCGGTCGGGCTCGGCCCAGCGATCGGTCAGCAGCGTGCCTCGACGGTGATCGTGGTCTCCTCGCCGTGGGGACGGCCGGGAGCGTCGCTGGCGCGCATGGTGGCCGTACCGCTCACCTGGGCGCCGTCGACGACGAGGTCGGTTCCGTCGCCCTCGATGTCGTAGCGGATCTGACCGTTGCGGCCTTGGTCGTCGAAGTCGCCGGAGATGCTCGCAGAGAAGAGGATGGCGTTCTCATTGAGCCCGCCACGTGCGGCGTAGAACTGGAAGTCGCCATCAGCGGTGCTGGCGAGGATGTCGTAGCCGTTGGGGATGGGAAGCGAGTCCGGGGCGGTCGCCGAGGTGTCGCAGGTCGTCACGTCGGTGAACTCGTACACCGTGCCGTCGCCCACCGTGACCACGATGGCACTGCTGCTGTGCTTCCTGTCTCAGCCGCCGACGAGCTGGAGGGTCTCGACCAGCGGGTCGAACCGATCTCGCAGTAGCTCAGGGTCATCCGTCGGCGCGACGTCGCCACCGTGCCCGCAGCTCACATGTGACGATCGAAGAAGGAGAGGATCTCGCCGGGGTGCTCGGTGAGGTGGGCGTAGCCGGCCGCCCGCTTCGTGCCGAGGTCGAGCCACAGCATCTCCTTCTCGACCTGTAGCGCCTCGTAGAACTCCTCGATCGAGCGGCGGTTGAGGTACTCGTCGTTGGCGTTCTGCACGAGCAACGTCGGCACGTCGATCGCTGCGACGTCCTCCATGAACGACACGGCGTCCAGATCCATCCCTGTGCGCTCGTTGTTGCGGCGGGTGACGCGCCGCCCGATGAAGTTGTCGAGGCGCAGCGCCGCCATGAAGTCGGGGTAGCGGAGCGGCTGGATGGCGACCATGGCCTTGATGCGCTCTCTGCCGGCCAGCCCATCCGGTACGCCGAAGGCGTACGTCGATGATGCCGCCCCCATGCAGATGCTGAGCAGACCGATGTCGGCGCCGGCGTAGCGCTCGTGGCCGGACACGAAGTCCACTACCGCGAGGACATCCTTGTGCTCCTCCGGGCCCCAGGTCACCCATTCGCAGGTGCCGGGATCGCTCTCGCCATGGTTGCGGAAGTCGTAGGCCAGCACCGAGTAGCCGGCGTCGACGAGCCACTTCAGGTGCCGGACGAAGTGGATGCGCTCCTTCCACATCAGCGGACGGCCCTTCCCCTCCGGGGTGTATCCGGAACGGCTGCACTGCACGCCGAAGTGGGACTGGACGACGATCCGGTCGGTGGCGCCATGGATCAGCCAGCCCCGCAGGTGAACGCCGTCCTGGGCTGTGAACGAGACCGAGTCGAAGTCGAGCCCGACCTCGGCCGGGCTGTCGAAGACTGGAGCCTTCCCGCCCTTGACGATCGAGTCGGAGAGGTAGTTGATGAGCACGTTGCCGCCTCAGCCGATCTCGAACATCTCGCGGATGCGGTCGATGAACTCGTCCCGCTCCGTCGAGGCCATGAGCCCGACGAGCATGTGGGCATCCGCGCCCGAGGGGTTGTGGGTCGGTCGCTCGTCCTCGGTCGCGCAGGCGTAGACGAGGTCGGCGACCTCCTGCGGATCCTGTGGTTCGGTGCGACCGCCGAAGCGGGCGTCCATGGTCGCCCGGACCTTCGTGGCGAACTCGACCAGTTCGGCGTCACCGAGCTCGAGGTGGTTGTCGGTGTTGGCGGTGAAGGCGGTGGGGTATGCCCCGGGGAGGACCGAGCGGACGGTGATCCCGAAGGGGCGGTAGTCGATGGCCAGTCCCTCGGTGAATCCCTCCAGCGCGTACTTCGTGGCGGAGTACGCAGCGCCGAGGGGGAGCGCCATCATCCCCGCCATCGAGGTGACGTTCACGATCGAGCCCGCGCCGCCGGCCCGGAGCAGGGGCAGGGCTGCGCGGCAGACGTTCATCGTGCCGAAGACGTTGGTCTCGAACATCGCCCGCACCACCTCGTCAGGGGCTTGCTCGAACACGAAGTGCCCGCCGTAGCCGGCGTTGTTCACGACGGCCGACAGGCCGCCGAAGCGGTCGAGCGTGATGCGGAGCGCGGTGTCGATCGAGCCGGGTTCGGTGACGTCGAGTCGGGTGACCAGCATCGACTCGCCGTTGACGAGGTCGGTCTCGGCCTCGGGGCGTCGCATGGTCGCCGCCACGTTCCAGCCCTGGGCGGCGAAGGTCTGCGCGATGAGCTTGCCGAAGCCGGACGAGCAGCCGGTGATCAGGACGGTCTGGGGCACGAGCGGTCCTCCTCGATAAACCGAATACGAACTTTGATTTTGCAATCGTAGGTAACCGCAGCTCGGAGGACAACCACCTCCTAGAATCGAGCTTCGGATCCCAGCAGCAGGAGCGGCGGGAGTGAACGTCAGACGATCCCGATGGACCGCCGACCTCGGCCACGTCCGGCCCGGGCAACAGACCCGCAGTCAGCGGACACAGGCGGCCTTGCTCGACGCAGCTGAGTCGCTCTTCGCCCAGCAGGGCATCGAGGCGACCACGGTCGCCGACATCGCCGAGCGGGCGGGTTCGTCGGTCGGGAGCTTCTACCACCACTTCCGTGACAAGAGAGCGGTGCAGTACGCCCTATTCGACCGGTTCGTCGCCGAGGCCGAGCAGACCACGCTCGATGCGATCGCCCCGGACCGTTGGGAGGGCGCGTCGATCGCCGACATCCTCCGCTCCTACGTCGAGCTCAAGGTCGTCCAGGACCGCGAGCAGCCGGCGGTCAAGCGCGCCGGCCTCGCCGTCGCGCAGACCGAGTCCGAGCTCGGGGCCCGCTTCGCGAAGGTCAGCGCGACCCTCGACCAGGGGCTGCGCGATCTGCTGGTCGCCCGTCGATCCGAGATCGGTCATCCGGATCCGGAGCTGGCGGTCACGTACGTGCTCCACCTGCTCGCTGCCGTGCTCCAGGCCCGTCTGACCCACGACCCGTCGGAGGGCCGACACGGCCCGGCCGCCGACGACGACTTCGTCGCCGAGACGACCCGGGCCGTCTGCCGCTACCTCGACGTCGCCCCGCCGTCGACCTGACCGTTCAGGTGGACGAACCGACGAGCTCCTCGGTCACGTCGTCCTCGGGCTGCCGGTCGATGACCGCATCGGCCGACTGACGCCACTGGTGGTACGCCGCCCAGAGCACGAGCATCGGGGGCACCACGAGGACCGAGACGACCAGGGCGTAGAGGATCGTCACGCCCGTCACCAGTCCGAACTGCTGGAAGGGAACCAGTGGGCTGAGCATCAGGACGGCGAACGCGAGTGCCGTGGTCAGCGCCGAGCCGATCAGCGCTGAGCCGGTCGTCGCCAGCGTCGTCCTGGTCGCCTCGACGATCGACTTCCCCTCGTGGACCTCCTCGGTGAAGCGGTGGATGACGTGGATGGTGTAGTCGACGCCGATCCCGATCGAGAGGGCGGTGATCAATGCGGTGACCACGTTGTAGGGGATGCCGAGCAGCGCCATCGTGCCGAGCACCCAGATCAGGACGAGCATCACCGGGAGCACGGCGATCACGGCGAGCATCGGCTTGAACTCGGTGAACCAGAAGAAGAACATCAGCACGATCAGGGCGGCCACGATGGTGGTGGCGATCGCCGTCGTCTGGCTGTCGGTCATCGCGTTGGTCACCTCGAGGCCGGTGATGTCACCCGAGGTCGTGGAGACCTCCTCGTCGTCGCCGTACCAGAGGCCCTCGATGCCATCGAGCATGTCGGCGGTCGTGTCGAGGTCGGCGCTGAACGCGTTGAACTGCATGATCGTCCGGTCGACGCCCTCGGGATCGCTCACGGCGACCTGGGCGAAGCCGTCCGGATCGACCGACTCGAGTCGGTCGATGATCGCCTGGAGATCCGCGGGGTCGACGAGGGTCCGCTCGGCGAAGGTGTCGGTGACCAGCCCCTCGGTCATCGAGGCGAGCTCCGCGTCGTAGCGATCGCCGGGCTCGCCGCTGTCGTCGATCCAGTCCTCGAAGAGCATGCCGAGCGACAGCGTGATCGGACCGGCGGCGCCGGTGGGGCGGCTGAGCTCGTCGGCGAACGCCTCGTCGAAGGTGAGCAGGTTGCGAAGGGTGCGGTCGTCGGTGAGCTCCGCCTCCACGAGGATCGTCGCCACCTGCGTCTGGCCGCCGACCGCGCCGAGGGCGTCGCGGTCGACCACGCCGTCGGCGTCGGAGGGGAGGAAGTCGTCGGGGTCGAACTCGGTGCTGATGCCGGTCGCAGCGATACCGAGGCCGATGGTGAGGGCGCCGGCGACGAACAGGACCGTCATCGGCGATCGGGCCGTGTAGCTCCCGACGCGGCTGGCGAAGGCGCCGCCGCCGGGGACGGCGTCGGTCATCGTCTTGACCGGCCCGAGCTTGCCCGTGGCCGCACGGCGCTCGTCGAGGAGGAGGCGGGCGGCCGGCATCAGGGTGAGCATCGTGAAGAGACCGAAGCCGACGCCGAAGGCGGCCACCACGCCGAAGTCCTGGTTGGCGGGCAGCGGTGAGGTGAGGTTCGTCAGGAAGCTGATCATCGTCGTGCCGCCGGCGAGGCACAGCGGCAACATGACGCCGCGCAGGCCACCGACGACCGCAGGCGTCACGCCCTCGCCGTCGGCTCGCAGCTCCCGGTAGCGGCCGACGGACTGGATGGCGTAGTCGACGACCAGGCCGATGAGCATGATCGGCACCATCGTCGTGATCCGGTTGGGTGGACCGATGATGTCGAGCCCGTTCGGGCCCATGAGTCCCTGGAAGCCGAGCGTGCCGGCGACGGTGATGCCGAGACCCAGCAGCGAGAGGGCGACGTCCGACCCGGTCTTGAAGAACAGGGCCAGCAGCAGGGCGATCACGACGATCGAGATCGCGATCAAGGTCTGCATCGACGAGTTGATGGCATCCTCGGACTCGGCGTCGCGGGTGGCGGGGGACAGGCTCCGGACCTCCAACGGGCCGTCGACGTCCTCCACCACCTCGGAGACGCGGAGCTCGGTCTCGACGAGGCCGTCCTCGTCGCCGAGCTCGCGGAGGCGGAGGCCCGACACCGTCAGCTCCTCGCCGTCGGCCTCGCCGTTCAGCGCCTCGACGGCTGCCGCGACCTGTGGGTTCGCGGCGGCGGCGTCGATCTGCTCCTGGCTGACCGTGGACAGGTCGTCCACGCCGAGCGCCTGCGAGAAGACGTCGGCGAGGGAGATCGCCGGGTCGACGGTGGCGAGTCGATCGGCGACGTCCGGCTCGGCGATGACCGTGTCCATCACCTCGTCGATGTGGGCCAGACCTTCGGGGGTGAGCGCGTCGCCCCGGTGGAGGATCGTCACGTTCACGAGCCCGGCCGAGTCGGGGAACGACTCGGCGAGCGCGTCGTCGGCGAGGGCCACGTCGCTGTCCGGTGGGAGGAAGGCCGAGTCGTCCGCCTGGTCGTCGAGGAGCCCGATCCCGACGGCCAGCACGCCGAGGGCGGCGGCCAGGACGACGAGGGCCGTTCGGGGCCGACGAGCGATCAGGTTGGCGAGGCGAGCAGACATCGGAACTCCAGTGGCTCGGAATGTTCTGGGACTAGAACTACCACAATCCGGGAGAAAGTGGGAGTGCTTATTCCAAATCTTCTCTGCGGGCGTTAGCGTGGAGCTCATGACCGAGGTCGGAGAGCAGCGCATCGACGGACGAACGGCTCGGCGGGAGCGGGGCAAGAACGCCGTCATCGACGCGGCCTTCCGGATCCTCGCCTCGGGTCGACCGGCCACGACCGACGTGCTCGCCAGGGAAGCCGGCATCTCCACGTCGTCGCTGTTCCGTTACTTCGACGGGCTCGACGACCTGTTCCGTCAGGCGGCGGCCCGCTTCTACGTCGAGCACGTGGAGCTGTTCGAGGCGTCGCCTGCACCCGGCGCCGATCGGAGCGAGCGCATCGCTCAGTTCGTCGACCTGCGATTACGTGCCGTCACCGCGCTGTCGATGTGGGTGAAGCGGGCCGAAGCGGCGGTCCTCGATCACCCGGAGCTGGGCACCGTCCTGGACGAGCTGCGCCTGCGAACCGCGGCCCAGGTATCGACCTTCTTCGGTCCTGAGCTGGAGCACCTCCCGCCGGCGAAGCGGGCGGACGTCGTGGCCACGATCGACGCCTCGAACTCGGTCATCGCCGGTCGCGTCATGATCGAGGTCCACGGCCGGAGCGAGGCGCAGATCCGTCGATCCTGGCGCTGGGCGATCGGGACGCTCCTCGACGACCTGGACTGAGCTCCCGGGCGACCAGCGGGGTCGCCCGGCCCGCTCACCGAGCGCTGGTCTCCTCGAACGCGAGACGCCAGAACTCACCCTCGTCCTGCGCCAACGCTCGATCGACCGCGTTGCGGTATGAGTGGAACAGGCTGGCGTCGGCGAGCTCCGGGTGATCGCTGAGCGCATCGAGCAGATCGAGGAACAGCCGACGAGCCGGTGGTCCGGCGAAGTCGTCGGGCACCAGCGGGCGTGGGAGCAGCGGATCCCGTCGGAACACGAGCTCGAACTCGTGGGCAGCGTCGAACGCGAACCGGAGCGCTTCGAGTGGATCGTCGGGCACGGCGTCGACTCGTGCGCCCCACTCGTCGAAGAAGGAGCGATAGCCGGTGTGGATCTCTCGGACCGGCCAGAGGACGGCAGCGACATCGGCGGGTTGGGTGTACCCGGCGTGGGTGAGCGAGTCGGTCTCGATCAGGGTGATGCGATCGGGGACGCCTCGGGATGACGCGAGGCGCAGGATCCACGGCTCCCAGGCGAGTGGCGAGACGTAGAGGCCGCCGCTGATCGGTGCGCCGAAGAGGTCGAGGAGGTGGGTGCGGACGGCGTCGCGTGCGAGGCGCTGCTCCTCGGGGATCTCGAACGCCGCCAGGTGCCAGCGACCGTCCCATTCGTCGAGGCCGGCATCGGCGCGGTAGGCGGCGCCGACCCAGGCGAGCTCCGGGGACCGGTCGGCGATCCCCGCGGGCGTGAGACGTGTGGTCGCGCTCCGGCCGCGCCCGGTCGAGCGCAGGAGGCGGGCCTCGGCCATGCGGCGGATCGCCAGCCGCAGCTTCGTGGTGGTGAACCCGGCGGCGGCTGCGGCGGCGTAGAGGAACTCGGTGTCGAGTCGGCCCTCATCGTCGGCCAGGCCGTAGATGAAGGTGCGGGCCGACGTGCTGATCGGCGCGGCCGGAGCGGCGGTCACGGGTCAAGCGTAGCAGGAAACCGTTTGTTGATCGAACGACCGTTGCTATCATGAACGTTATGACGACGATCTATCCCGTCGACCCTGGGCGAGCGCTGCCTGCCGAGGCCTATCGAGCCGACTCCTTCGCCGCCGACGTCGACCACGTGTTCCGGCGCGACTGGGTCTTCGTCGGAACCGCCGACGAGGTGTCGGAGCCTGGCGACTACGTGACCACCGAGCTCGGCGGACAGCCGGTGATCGTCCAGCGCGATCAGGACGGTCGCCTCGGGGCGATCTCGAACCTGTGCGCCCATCGCGGAACGCTGCTCGTGGAGGGATACGGCAACGCCAAGCGCTTCTCGTGTCCGTACCACGGGTGGACCTATGCCGACGACGGCCGGTTGCTCGCCGTGCCGTACGCGACGCGAGACGACGTTGACCGGAGCGCTCACTGCCTCCCGCGGTATCGGGCAGAGGAGTGGCGCGGGCTGGTCTTCGCGAGCTCGACCGACGACGTGCAGCCGTTGTCCGAGCGCTTCGCCCACCTCGACGAGGTCGCCGCCGACGCCGGCATCGACCGCCTGCACCACTGGACGTCGCAGCGGTCCGAGGCGGTGTGGGAGGCGAACTGGAAGCTCGTGATCTCGAACGCGATGGAGAGCTACCACCTCTTCAAGGTGCACGAGGAGACGCTCGAGCCGTACACGCCGACCGCCGGCGCCCACTACCTCGTCGGCAGCGCCGACGGCACCGCCACCGCCGGTACCTCGCCGGACGGCGACGACGTCTACACGCTGCTGAGCCTGCCCCCGAACTTCGTCGGCACGATCACCGGCGGCGCCTTGCTGTGGCAGGCCGTCCAGCCCCTGGCCTGGGACCGCACCCGCGTCGTCACGGGAGCCGCGTATCCCAGCCCTCCACCCGACCGCAGCAGCGGTCTGTCGAAGCTGCGCGGGTTGGCCACCGCCGCGGCCGGGGCGATGCTGCCCGACTTCCTCCCGGAGGACGAGGAGATCTGTCGACGGGGTCAGCGCGCCGCGTCGGGCGACTTCGCTCCCGGCGTGCTCGTCCCCATGGAGCAGGTGATCTCCGACTTCCACCACTACCTGGCGCGCCAGCTGCACGGCGCCCCGGTCCCGCCGGTGCGGACCTCGGCCGAGGTCGGCATCGCCCGTCGAGATCGGGCGGTGCGAGCATGAGAGGGGAGACGGCGATCCTCGACCGATCGGTGGTGTGGCCGACCTGGATCGCGCTGGTCGTGATCTGGGCGGCCGCCGTGGCGAACCAGCTCTGGGCGTTCGCGCTCGTGTTCCTCGTGTGGGCGGTCGCGGATGTCCGAGCCGGCGAGAGCGCGTTCGTACAGCGCATCGTCCGGAGCGAGCACCCAGTGCTCTTCTGGGCGCTCGTGGGCAGTTGGGTCGCGCTCGCCATCCTGTGGGTCGTTGCCGAGTGAGGCGGCGTCAGCTGCCGGTCGACGGTGCGGCGGTCCTCGCCTCGACGTCGTCGTAGGTGTCGATCGTGCGGAGGGCGGGTACGAAGGCGGTGAAGGCGGCGGCGATCGCCATCGTCGCCACACCGCCACCGGCCACCGCCAGCGGCACTCCGAGCCACCGAGCGGCGACGCCGCTCTGGAACGCGCCCAGCTCGTTCGACGCACCGATGAAGACGCCCTCCACCGCCGTGACCCGGCCGAGTTGGTCGTCGGGCGTCGCCATCGGGACGAGCGTCCCCCGGATGGTCATCGAGACCATGTCGGCCCCGGCGGCGAGCATCAGCGACACGAAGGCGACGGCGTAGTTCGTCGTGATGCCCAGCGTGACGTGGAAGAGCCCGAACGCGGCGACGACGAGGAGCAGGGTCGGACCGACCCGTCGCTCCACGGGTCGTGCCGTCAGCCACAGCCCCATCAGCGCAGCGCCGATCCCCGGGGCGGCTCGCAGCCAGCCGTACGCGACGTCACCGACCCCGAGCCGTTCCTCGGCGATCACCGGGACCAGCGCGACCGCGCCGCCGAAGAGCACGGCGAAGAGATCGAGCGCGATCGCCGACAGCACGATCGGCGAGCGACGGATGAAGCCCAGGCCCTCGAGCGCCAGGCGCAGCGACGGTCGTCCGGTCAGCCGCGTCGGGGTCGCGGTGTAGGTCGTGCGGAGCAACGGCGGGATCGATGCGAGGAACAGGCCTGCGGCGACCAGGTAGGCGACGTCGGCGCCGACGACGTAGAGGAATCCGGCGGCGATCGGACCGACGATCGTCGACAGCACCATGGTCACCGAGCCGGCGGCCATCAGCCGGGGGAGCAGCGGGCGCTCGACGACGAGCGGAGCGATGGCACGCCGGGCCGGGATGGCGATCGCATCGACCGAGCCGAAGGCCAGGGTGATGAGGTAGAGGGGCCAGACGGCGGCGTCCGATCCGTCGGAGACGTCACCGATCTCCCGGCTGTAGGCGAAGAAGGCCACGGCGCACGCCGCTCGACCGATCGTCATGACGGCCGTCACGCGCCGTCGATCGAACCGGTCGGCCAGGTCACCGCTCACGATCACGAGCGCGACGGCGGGGAGGAACTGCACGAGCCCGATGATCCCGATCGTCAGCGCATCGCCGGTGAGGTCGAACGCCTGCTTGAACAGCACGGCGAGCAGGAGCGAGATGCCGGTGAAGGAGAGCCCGTTGGAGACGAGGAGCCGCCGCACCGACGGGCGCCGCAGCACGTCGGAGGTGTCGGCGGCGCTCACCGGACCAACCTACGGCGGCCGGCGGTCATCGTCGGTCGATCCGGAGCACGCGCCCGTCGACCCGCGGCGGTGGTCGGAAGGCCTGGCGAGCGACCCGCGGCCCGTACTCGGCGCGGAAGGTCCTGCCCCATCGTCCGAGCCCGGGCGCCGACGGAGATGACCACCGACGGGCCGCCTGGTGCTGGAGGACGATGCGAGCGGAGACGAGTCGGCTCCCGGGCGCGAGGAGCCGTCGCAACAGCGCGGCCGTGATGCTGAAGGGCGGGTTCGCGACGACGTGGAAGGGTCGTCGCGGCAGCCGGAGATCGGTGGCGTCGGCCCGCACGACGCGCACCGTCGAGCCGAACCGCTCCTCGAGCCGGCGGGCGCGTGCCGCGTGCAGCTCGACCGCGACGACTCGTGCGCCGGCGTCGAGGAGCGCGTCGGTGATCGAGCCGCGGCCAGCACCGACGTCGAGGACGAGAGCGCCGGGCCGGAGGTCGGCGTCAGCGACCAGCCGCCGCGCCCAGTTCGGATCGAGCTCGTGCCAGCCCCAGGCCCGTGGTGAACGGGCCACGGCGGCGCACCGTGATCATCGACATCGGCATGTCGACGATGCGACCACAACGAACGGAGCGAGGCCACCGAGTTTCTCGTCGTCGTGGCGGACGGATTCGCTACGGTCCGCTCGACCAGAGGGGGGAGCGAAGTGGCCGATCATCTGACCGACAAGGTCGTCGTCGTCACCGGAGCCGGGAGCGGCTTCGGCCGGTTGCTGACCGAGGGACTCGCGGTACGGGGCAGCCACGTGATCGCCGGCGACGTCGACGCGGACGGGTTGGCCGAGACCGTCGACAGCGCTGCGGGCGGTCCCGGCACGGTCGACTCGGCCGCCTGCGACGTCATCGACGCCGCGCAGGTGCAGGCTCTCGTCGATCTCGCGGTCGAACGGCACGGTCGGATCGACGTGCTCGTCAACAACGCCGGGATCATGCCGCTGGCCTTCTTCCGCGACCACGCCAGGGCGGCGGAGGCGTGGGACCGCTGCATCGACGTGAACCTCAAAGGCGTGCTCCACGGCATCGTCGCCGCGCACGACCACATGCTGGCCCAGGGCCGCGGGCACATCGTCAACCTGGCGTCGATCTACGCCAACGCACCGGTCGTCGGCGCCGCCGTCTACGGCGCGACCAAGGCCGCCGTCGCCTGGCTGTCCGAAGCGCTGCGGCAGGAGTCGCAGGGCAAGATCAAGGTCACGACCATCCGCCCGACGGGTGTCCCCGCCACCAACCTCGGGACCGGCGTGATCAACCTGGAGGCCGTGGCCGGGATCCTGGGCACCGCCCTGCCCGAGGTCATGGCGCAGTCGGCGGCGATGGCGGAGGGGACGGCCGATCCCGCTCTGACCGACGCCGAGACGATCGCCTACGCCTCGCTCGCTCCCGAGTTGCTCGTCGAGCAGATCATCCACGTCATCGACCAGCCCTGGGGCGTGGCGATCAGCGACATCACCGTGCGGGCTTCGGGCGACCGCTACCTGCTGTGAACCCCGGGCGTCCACCGACCCGTCGGTAGGATCTGACCATGGGGAGCGCTGGTGGGAAGCGACGGGAACGCAACGAGCCGCTGGAGTTCGCGCATCCGAAGATGCGGCTCCGCTTCGATCAGGACGATCGGGATCGAGCGACCGAGGGGCTGGGCTTCGGCCGGTGGATGCTGCGCATCGTGACAGCGCTCGTCATCGTGGCGTGCCTGGTGCTGCTCGTGATCGGCAGGTCGGACGCTGCGCAGGGGGTCGGGGTGATGGTCCTCGCCCCGCTGGTGGTCGTCGCCGGGCTCGTGGAGCTCCTGCACAGCACCACCGACAACATCTGGGGCGAGGACTGACGTCCCGAAACCCGGTTGTGTCCGACCGCGGTCAGTTGTCACCGTGAGGCCATGTCCGATCTGCGCCCGGTCGCACGCGAGTTCCGGTCCGCCATCCTCGCCGCGGCCGCCGACGCGACCCGCAGCGAGCTCGACGCCGGGACGCTGATCGTCGCACCGCCCAATCGGGCCGGCTCCGCTGCGGCGGTCGCATACTGCTTCGGCGACCTGACGATCGCCTGGTGCGACCCGGTGCTCCGAGACCGCGTTGCCCCGCTCGGCGACGAAGCGGCGCTCGATCACGACGCGTTCGTCGCCGCGGCGGCCGAGCTCGGGGGCAGGCATCACGGCTCCGGCTACCACCGCGTGCTCGACGGCCCGCCCGCTCGGGTCGATGCTGCGCTGCCGACGATGCGGTGGCTCGCCACCTCCGATGCCAGCGACCTCGCCCTGCTCCAGGCCTTCGTCGATGCCAGCTCGGAGGACGACCTCGACGAGGCCGAGCTCGACATGGACGAGCTCGACGAGCACATCGTCGTGTCCCTCGACGGCGACGGCACGATCACGTCCTATGCCAGCGGACGCCCCTTCGATCTGGCGGCTGCGTTCGACGACATCGCCGTGATCACGCATCCCGATCACCGTGGCAAGCGGCTCGGGGCCGTCGTCGTGGGCGAGTACTGCCGCGTCCGGCAGCCCGCCGGGCGGCGGATGTTCTACAGCTGTGCCGTGGAGAACCTGGGCTCGAGCGCCGTGGCTGAGCGGCTCGGCTTCGAGCTCGTCGCGGACGTCGTCGCCATGACCTTCGACTGAGCCCACGACTGGGGCACGTACAGGGTTGTTCCTCCCACTCGGGGCGGCCGTTCGGGCGGGGAGCGGACCGTCGCAGCGTGGTGGACTGCGGCGATGTCGGTCACCCCGCAGACTCGCTCGTACCTCCTGTGGGCGGCGTTCGGAGTGGTCGTCGGGATCGGCGCGACCGTGCTCACGGCGGCCGGCGAGGAGGGCGACCGCGTGCCCTTCGTCGTCACGATCCCGATCGGGGTCGCGGCGATGCTGTTCGGCCGGTTCTCGATCCAGCGACGGGAACGGCAGGCCGAGGCGCAGGACGCGGTCGCCGAGGCGAAGGCCGAGCGGCCGGAGGAGCACGATGACATCGCCCGAGCCCTCGAGCGCATCCACGGTGGGGGCGTGGTCACGATCGGGTCCGCAGCGGGCGTTGGGTCGGTCCTGATCGGCCTCGCCTTCCTCGGGGTCGGCGTGATGCAACTGATCCTCACGTCCGCGGTGTTCGTGGGTGTCGTCATGGTCCTGCTCGGCGCCGGTTCGGCCGTCATGGCGATGATCTCGGCGTCGGGGGCACCAGGGGTCGAACTGACCGAGCACGAGCTCCGGATCAAGCGCAGCGTCGGGGCCACGCCTCCGATCCGTTGGGATTCCGTCACCGCTGCGCAGGTCCGCCGGGTCAAGGTCGGGCGCAACGAGTACGAACGCCGCCTGTTCCTCACCACCGAGGGAGTCGAGGTCGGGGTACGAGTGAACCCCGTTGGTTTCGACCTGCTCTACGCGCTTGCCGTGCAGCTCCTGCACGTCGAGATCACGACCGCAGGCTGAGGCCTCCGGAGGATCGCCAGCGCATCGGGATCCGGGCCGCCGATCGGTCGCTGATGTTCGGCTTCCAGGTGGGGTCGTCGGCGAGCGCGAGATCGGGGAAGCGACGCAGCAGCTCGGGGACGGCGACGCGGACCTCGAGCCGGGCGAGAGCGGCGCCGAGGCAGAAGTGGTGGCCGTGGCCGAAGGTGAGGTGCGGATTCGGATCGCGGTCCAGCACCAGCCGATCGGCGTCGTCGAAGACCCGACGGTCGCGGTTGGCGGCGAGGATCGTCATGAAGACGGTCTGCCCCGCCTCGAAGGCGCGACCGTCACGATCGTGCGACTCGGCGACCGTTCGCATCATCGCCTTGGCCGGCGCCTCGAAGCGGAGCAGCTCCTCGACGGCCCGATCGAGCTCGGCGTCCTCCAACTCGGCGAGCTCCGCTCGAGCGTCCGGGTCGTCGAGCAGCGCGAGGACACCGCTCCCCAGGAGGGAGGCCGTGGTGTCGTGCCCGGCGAAGAGCAGGATCGAGCACGCGCCGAGGATCTCGGAGGTGGTGAGGCCGTCGTCCTCCCCCTCCCGGGACAGCAGGAGCGACAACAGGTTGTCCTCGGGTTCGGTCCGGTAGCGGTCCAGCAGCGGCTGGAGGCGGTCCTCGAGCTCGGCGCCCGACTCGCGGGCGAGGTCCTCGTAGTCCGGCCGGTTGACCGCACCGAACACGACCACGCCGAACTTCTCCGACCAGTGAGCGAGCCACTCCCGATCGTCGACGGGAACGCCGAACAGCTCGGCGATCACGGCAGCCGGGAGGGGATGGGCGAACCGTTCGACGAGGTCGCCACCGTCGGTTGTCGCCATGTCCTCGAGCAGCCCCTCGACGATCGCCTGGACCCGGTCGCCCAACCCACCGACGGCCTTCGGTGTGAAGGAGCGGGCCAGCGGGCTGCGAAGGCGGGTGTGCTCGGGCGGCTCGTGGAACAGCATCCAGCCGTCGAGCAGGTCGATCGCCTTGCCGAGCGCTTCCCACCGACGGCCGCTCAGCCGTTCGCGGAAGCCGCTCATGCGCTCGGTCGAGAGGCGCTTGTCGTGGAAGGCGGCGTTGAGCTCGCCGTGACCCATCACGATCCAGGCCCGGTGGCGATCGCTCCACTGCACCGGGTCGACGTCGCGCAGCGCACCGAAGTAGCGATGCGGATCGTCGATCGCCTCCGGCGCGAGGAGATCGATGTCGCTCATCGCAGCTTCGACGGCGTCATGCGGATGCCACCGTCGAGCCGCAGATCCACGCCGTTGATCATCGTGTTGGTGATGACGTGCTCGCAGAGCATCCCGAACTCCGGCGGGTTGCCGAAGCGGGGAGGGAACGGCGTCTCGTTGCCCATCTGCTCGGCGTACTCGGGCGGCATCCCGGCGACGAGCGGCGTGTCGAACGACCCAGGGGAGATCGAGACCGCCCGAATGCCCCACGAGGCGAGGTCGCGAGCGAGCGGCAGGGCCATCGCCCGCACGCCGCCCTTCGATGCGGAGTACGCGACCCCGCCGTCGATGCCGTCGGTGGCTGCGATCGAGGCGGTCATCACCACCACGCCGCGCTCGTCATCGGGGCCGACCGGTTCCAGCTCGCGCATCGCCCACGTGGCCGCCCGCACGACGAGGAACGTGCCGAGCAGGTTGACGGCCATCGCCTTCTCGAAGGTGGCGACCGGATGCGGGCCCTTGCGACCGATCATCTTGGCGCCGGTGCCGATGCCGGCGCAGCAGACCATGACCCGGGGCGGACCGACCTGGTCGAGCAGCGCGGCGAAGGCGCCGTCGACCGACTCCTCCGACGACACGTCGCACCCGACGAACGCTCCGCCGATCCGGCCGGCGATCGCCTCGCCCCGGTCCTCGTCGAGATCGAGCACGGCGACGTTCGCGCCGGCCCCCGCCAGCCGCTCCACCGTCGCCGCACCGAGCCCGGAGGCTCCCCCCGTCACGTACGCCGTGGTCCCCTGCAGCTCCATGGCGGCAGCGTAGGTGGCTGGTCAGGTCGTCATGGGAAGTGACTCGTCGGCGGCCCACTCCATCAGGCTGCCGTCGTAGACCGAGACGTCGTCGCGTCCGAGGAGGGCGAGCGCGAACGCGGGGACGGTCGCCGCGATCGCTCCGCCGCAGTACGACAGCACCCGCTCCTGGTCGAGGAGGCCGCCGGCGTCGAGTCGCGACCGCAGCTCGTCGAGGTCGGGGAAGCCGGCCGTCTCGGCGTCGACCAGCCCCCGGAACGGCAGGTTGACGGCGCCGGTGATGTGCCCCCGCCGTGGGCCGTAGCCCCCGTCGGTGCCGTCGTAGCTCGACGCCGGGAGGGCGTCGACGACGCACGTCGCACCGTCGGCGAGCGCAGCGAGCACGTCGTCCTTCGACGCGCACGGCCCGTCGCGACCGTCGACGGCCGTGGCCGACCCCGGCGTGATGACGGTCGGTTCGCCGGTCAACGGGTGCCCCTCGGCCTGCCACCGCTCGATCCCACCGCGGAGGATCCGCACGTGCACGCCGGAGTGGTGCAGCGTCCACCACGCTCTCGTGCACCACATCGTTCCTGCGTCGATGCCGTCTCGAGGGGTGCGGGCCACGAGCACGACCTCGTCGCCGTCGTCGATGCCCGCGGCACGCAGCGAGGCGGTGATGCGATCCGGGCCCGGCCACGTCCAGGGGAGCGCGGCGTCCGGGTCGGAGAGGACGCCCATGCCCGAGGGCACGTCGAAAGCGACGGAGCCGGGGACGTGGGCGTCGGCGATCAGCTCGTCGGCCTGGTTGACCAGGGTGCGGTCGAGCTTGGCGGTGACGTCGAGGACGCGGAGGCCCGGTTCACCCAGCCGGGCCGCCAGCTCGGCGGCTTCGATCAGGAACTCGGGGCGCTCGGTCGTCATGGCCACAGTCTCGCGCCGATCCCTATTGACAACTCGATTTGTCAATTGCGAGGATGAGGTCCATGAGCAGCGCCGTTCGACACGACGTGGAGGTCCTGGGCGACCCGGCCTCGGCGGCCGCGGTGCTCGATCCGCTCCGCAGCCGCATCCTCCGCGCGCTGAGTCGGCCCGGTTCGGCCACGACCGTGGCCCGCGACCTCGGCGAGACGAGGCAGAAGGTCAACTACCACCTTCGGACGCTCGAACGGCACGGTCTCGTCCGGCTCGTCGACGAACGGCCCCGACGAGGGCTGACCGAACGGATGATGGAGGCGTCGGCCGAGGCCTACGTCGTGGGCCCCGATGCGCTCGGTCCCCTCGCTGTCGACCCGGAGCGCACCGACCGCCTGTCGAGCCGCTACCTGCTCGCCGTCGCCGGCCGCCTGATCTCGGAGGTCGGTCGACTCGCACGGGCGGCCGACGAGGCCGGCAAGCCCCTCCCGACGCTCACCATCGACACCGAGGTCCGCTTCGCCGACGCCGATTCCCGAGCGGCGTTCACCCATGAGCTCGCCGCCGCCGTCACCGAGCTCGTCGCCCGCCACCACGACGAGGACGCCCCCGACGGTCGCTGGCACCGCCTGATCGTCGCCGCCCACTCCCGACCCCCGACACCGGAGGAAGACACGCCATGACCGATCAGCCCAGGTCCATCGAGCTCGAGGTCGAGGTCGAAGGAACGCCCGAGGAGGTGTGGCGAGCCATCGCCACCGGTCCCGGGATCACCTCCTGGTACGTGCCCCACACCATCGAGGAGCGGACCGGCGGGGACGCCAGCGCCTCGTTCGGTCCGGGGATGGACGTCCCGGGACGGGTCGTCGAGTTCGACCGGCCGAACCGCTTCGTCCTCGCCGGCGTCGAGGGAGAGAGCCCTGGCCTCGCGTTCGAGTGGACGATCGAGGCCAAGTCGGGTGGGACCTGTGTCGTCCGGCTGGTGAACAGCGGGTTCGGTCAGGGAGGTGAGTGGGACGACCACTTCGACTCCATGACCGAGGGCTGGCGGATGTTCCTGCTCAACCTCCAGCTGCACCTCGCCCACTTCGGTGGCCAGAGCGCGACGGCCATGCTGCCCATGGCGGCGTGGGCCGGACCGCCGGCCGACGCCTGGGCGCGACTCACGGGCGATCTCGGCCTGCCGAGCGCGCCGGCGGTCGGCGACCGGGTCGCCGTCACCGGCGCCGGCGTGCCGGAGCTCGCCGGCGAGGTCGTGGAGGTCACCCCGACCCGCATGTCGCTGCTGGTCGACAGCCCGGCCCCCGGCACGGCGTTCGTGGCTGCCGAGGGGTCGGAGGACGCCGAGGTCGCCCAGGTGTCGACGTGGTGCTACCTGTACGGCGACGAGGGCGCAGCAGCCGTGGCCAGGGACGAATCGGCGTGGCGATCGTGGTTCGACGCGCGCGCCGTCGACGCCGGCTGACCCGATCGGGGAGGGCAGCTAGCGTCGACCCATGGCCGAGGTGGACTACGACCCGCTCGCTCCCGAGGTCATGGCCTCGCCGACCGATGCGTACCGGGAGCTGCAACAGCGCTGTCCGGTGCACCTGGTCGGGGGGTTCGAGCCGCCGCACTACGTCGTCAGCCGCCATGCCGACGTGGACCGCATCCTCCGAGATCCCGGGACCTGGAGCTCGGCGAAGGGCCACGGTCCCGGGATCTCGAGCAACTCGACGCTGGCCTACTGCGATGACCCCCGGCACGGGCAGCAGCGCCGGCTCGTCAGTCGGGCGTTCACGCCCCGCAGCGTCACGGCGATGGAGCCGCGCATCGAGGAGATCGCGAACGAGCTGGTCGACGGCTTCGTCGCCGACGGCGAGTGCGACCTGCACGAACGCTTCGCCACCCCGCTGCCCATCATCGTCATCGCCGAGATGCTCGGCGTGCCCGCCGACCGTCGGGCGGACTTCAAGCAGTGGTCCGACGACTCGGTGCTCCGACTCGCCTCCGGTGACCCGACGACCTACCCGGAGTCGGCCCGCGAGTTCCACGAGTTCTTCACGGCGCAGATCAGCGACCGGCAGGCGCAGCTCGCCGCAGGGCTGACCCCACCCGACGACCTCGTCACCCGCCTCGTCCTCGCCGAGGACGGCGGCGCCCGACTGACCCCGGCTGAGACGCTGTCGATGATCGGGCAGCTCCTCACCGCCGGCAACGAGACCACCACCTCGCTGCTCGTCAACCTCGTCCTCCGTCTGTGCGAGCGGCCCGAGCTGCTGGAGCAGCTGCGGGCCGATCCGTCGCTGTGCGAGGTGGCGGTCGAGGAGAGCCTCCGCTTCGACTCCCCGGTGCTGGGGCTGTGGCGCACACCGAACGACGACCAGGAGGTGCGCGGCGTCTCCATCCCCGCCGATCACAAGACGCAGGTGCTGTTCAGCGCCGCCAACCGGGACCCGGAGGTCTGGGAGGACCCCGACGAGTTCCGGCTCGATCGACCGCTCGAGCAGGTCCGCGGCCACCTGGCCTTCGGGGCCGGCGCGCACTTCTGCCTGGGCGCCGCGTTGGCCAGGACCGAGGGCCGCATCGGGCTGCGGGCGCTGGTCGAGCGCCTCCCCGGTCTCCGGCTCACGGGCACCCCGGAGCGCATCCCGCCCTTCTTCTTGTGGGGCTACCGGACGATGCCGGTTGCGTGGTCGCCATGACCGTCACCGACGCCGACCTCGATCACCTCGTCGCCGAGGCGCACTCGCGGTACCGCGCCACTCGACCGCGCAGCGCCGAGATCGACCAGCGAGCCCGTGGCGTCATGCCCGGGGGCAACACCCGCTCGGTCCTCGACTTCGCTCCCTTCCCGTTCCGGGTCGAACGGGCGCAGGGTGCCGAGCTGGTCGACCTCGACGGCCACCGCTACGTCGACCTCTGCGGCAACTACACGGCCGGCCTCCTCGGCCACTCGCCGGCTCGCGTCCGGGAGGCCGTGGCGGAGGCGCTCGAGCAGGGGTGGGCGATCGGCGCCACCCACCCCCGAGAGGTCGAGCTGGCCGAGCTCATCGTCGACCGCTTCCCGTCGATCGAGCAGGTGAGGTTCACGAACTCCGGGACCGAGGCGAACCTGATGGCGGTGGGCACGGCGGTCCACGTCACCGGTCGGTCGGGCGTGCTCGTGTTCGACCGGGGCTACCACGGTGGCGTGCTCTCGTTCGGGCCGAGGACCGACGGTCCGCACCACCCGCTCAACGTGCCGCACGACTTCCGGGTCGGGCGCTTCGACGACCTCGACGACGCCACGGCGCACCTCGAGACCGGTGAGCTGGCCTGTGTCCTCGTCGAAGCCGTGCAGGGTTCCGGCGGCTGCCGTCCCGCCTCGGTCGAATTCCTCCACGGCCTGCGCGAGCGGTGCGATGCCACCGGCACGCTGCTGATCCTCGACGAGGTGATGACCTCGCGCCTCGCCCCCGGTGGCGCGCAGGAGCGCTTCGGTGTGCTCCCCGACCTGACGACGCTGGGCAAGTACCTCGGCGGTGGCATGACCTTCGGGGCCTTCGGCGGCCGCCGCGAGGTGCTCGAGGCGTTCGATCCCTCGGTTGGTGGTGCGCTGTCGCAGGCGGGCACCTTCAACAACAACGTCGCCTCGATGGCGGCCGCGATCGCGACGCTGCGCCACGAGCTGAGCGACGACCGGGTGCGCGCCGTGAACGAGCGGGGTGACCGCCTCCGGGTCCGCCTCGACGAGGTGCTGTCGGCGTCACCGCTCCTCATGTGGGTGACCGGGTTGGGCTCGATGTTGTGCGTCCACACCGACGACGATCGACTGCTCGATCTGTGGTTCCACGCCATGGTCGAGCAGGGCCTCTTCCCGGCCCGCCGCGGCTTCATGGCGCTGTCGATGGAGGTGAGCGACGCCGACTGCGACCGGCTCGTCGCTGCGACCTCCGCGTGGGTCTCGGGCGTGCCCGAATAGGGTCTCGGGGGTGCGCCTGCTCCCACGCAACCTCGACGAGGTCCGCAGCGACCTCCGCCTGACTCGTCTCTACGGCAAGGCGCTGCCCGCCTTCCTCAAGGCCCGACCGGGTTCCGGCTACACGGTCGCCGACCTCTTCGAGGAGAGGGCGGCGAAGCATCCCGATCGGCTCGCGCTGATCGGCACGGACGAGACGATGACGTACGGGCAGCTCGACGCGGCCTCCAACCGCGTCGCCCACTGGGCCCGCTCGCAGGGGATCGGCCAGGGCGATGCGGTCGCGCTGCTCATGGGCAACCGTCCGGCGTACGTGGCGACGTGGCTCGGCCTCGCGAAGGTCGGTGCGATCAGCGCGCTCATCAACACCTCGCTCCAGGGTCACGCGCTCGCCCGTGCGGTGGAGATCTCCGGAGCGGAGCGGGTGGTCCTCGACGTCGGGTTCGCCGACCAGTGGGCCGCCGCCTCCGACCACTTCGAGGGCACCCCGCCTGCCATCTGGTCCCGAGGCGGGCAGGTGCCGGGCGGGGCGGACCTCGACGCCGATCTCGCCGACCGGTCGACGTCCTCGCTCGGGTCCAGTGCCCGACCCGGGCTCGGCCCCACCGATCTCCTGTTCTTCATCTACACCAGCGGCACGACCGGTCTGCCGAAGGCGGCGAACTTCCCGCACGCCCGCTTCCTGGCCGCGTCCGCCGGTGGCCAGGCGATGGGCAACTGGGGTGCCGACGACCGGGTCTACGTGCCGCTGCCGTTGTTCCACACCGCCGGTGGGGTCGCGGCCCTGGGAGGTGCGGTGCAGGGGGGCTCGACCGCCGTGATCGCCGAG
>JBCDAU010000003.1:0-214061 GCA_039185015.1 Actinomycetota bacterium | reverse complement strand
GCGTCCGCCGGTGGCCAGGCGATGGGCAACTGGGGTGCCGACGACCGGGTCTACGTGCCGCTGCCGTTGTTCCACACCGCCGGTGGGGTCGCGGCCCTGGGAGGTGCGGTGCAGGGGGGCTCGACCGCCGTGATCGCCGAGCGCTTCTCGACCAGCCGGTTCTGGTCCGACTGCGTGGAGCACGGCGTGACCGCCTTCCAGTACATCGGCGAGCTCTGCCGGTACCTGCTGAACGCCCCCGAGCATCCCGACGAGCGCCGCCACCGGGTCCGGGTCGCGGTCGGCAACGGCCTGCGGCCGGACGTGTGGCCGGCGTTCCAGGAGCGGTTCGGCATCGAGCAGATCGTCGAGTTCTACGGCGCCACCGAGGGCAACGTCGCGCTCGTGAACCTCGACGGACGTGTCGGTGCCGTCGGCCGCCTGCCGGGCGCGATGCGGTCGGCGCTCGGCGTGCACCTCGTTCGCTTCGACGTCGAGAGCGAAGAGGTCGTGCGGGACCCCCAGGGTCGGTGCATCGAGGCGGAGCCCGGCGAGGCGGGGGAGCTCGTCGCCAAGATCAGCCGGACGGCGCGCTTCGACGGCTACTCCGACGAGGCGGCGACCGAGAAGAAGGTCCTGCGCGACGTCTTCGCCGACGGCGACGCCTTCTTCCGCACCGGCGACCTCCTCCGGCTCGCCGACGACGGCTACTACGAGTTCGTCGACCGCATCGGCGACACCTTCCGCTGGAAGGGCGAGAACGTCTCGACCGCCGAGGTGTCCGAGGTGCTCGGCATGCATCCCGCCGTCGGCGAGGCCAACGCCTACGGCGTCGAGGCGCCCGGCGGCGACGGGCGTTGCGGCATGGCGGCGATCGTGGCCGAGGGTGAGCTCGACCCGGCCGACCTCGGGCGCCACGTCGCGGCCGAGCTGCCCGCTTACGCCCGGCCTCGCTTCGTCCGGCTGGTCGACAGCCTCGTCGTGACAGGGACCTTCAAGCACCGCAAGGTCGAGCTGGTCAGGGACGGCTTCGACCCGGCGGTCATCGACGACCCGCTCTGGTTCCTCGACCCGGCCAGCGACGAGTACGTGCCACTCGACGCCACGCTCCACCAGCGCATCGTCGAGGGCGAGGTGCGCCTCTAGGCGAGCAGCTCGGCCAGGCGCTCTCGGTAGCGGGCGACGTTGGCGAGCTTGATGTCCTCGTAGCCGCGGACGAGGTCCGGCAGCTCGGAGATCTCGATCGCCTGGGCGATCGTCTCGGGCGAGAGGCCGGCGAGCGTCGACTCGACGGCCGACCGGTACTCGCCGGGGAGCTCCCGCTCGACCTTGCGAACCTCGGCGAAGCGGAACGGGTCGGCGGCGGTGCCCCGCAGCCGCTTCGAGCGGGCGAGGGCCCGGATCGCCGGGGTAGCCCAGGAGCCGAGCGTGATCTTGCCCTCCATGCCCAGCGCCCGCAGCATCGGCGGATGGAGGCGCCAGGCCACCGTGCCGCCGCCGGCCGCGAGGTCGCGAGCCGCAGCGGTCCCGTCGGCGTCGAGCATGAGGCGAGCGACCTCGTACTCGTCCTTGTAGGCGGTGAGCTTGAACAGGCCGTCGGCGACGGCGGCGGTGAGCGACTCGGACCCGGGCACGCCCGCCCGCTCGGCTTGCCGTACCTCGGCGAGGGCGTCGAGGAACTCGGCGGCGGTCGTCTCATCGCCCCAGGCGACGAGCTCGGCGGCGAGCATCCGGAGGCGGGCGGTGAGCTCGGCCGACACGTCGAGCGCCTCGATCGCCGAGGCCTGCGCCGGCGAGAGCGAGGTGGCGGCTTGGGCGACCGACGCCTGGTCGGAGCTGACGGCTGCAGTCACCAGCTGGGGTCGGGCGACCTGCGTCCGGCCCCAGCGGAACGCGGCCGTGTTGGCCTCGATGGCGACGCCGTTGAGACCGATCGCTGCCTCGACGCTCGCCGGGTCGATCGGCAGGGCACCGGCCTGCACCGCCATGCCGACCACGAACAGGTTGGCCGTCGTCGTCGAGCCGAACAGCCCGTCGGTGACCGCCATCGCATCGGCCCAGTGCTGCTCGTCGGCCCGTGAGACCGAGGCGATCCGGGCGCCGAGGTCGTCGTCGGAGGGCATCGCCAGCTCCGGGTGCGTGATCATCGAGCCGGTCGGTGTCACCGACGACGAGCCGACGACGACGGTGCGCTCAGGGTGCACGGTGAGCAGTCCCTGGTCGGAGGCGGCGACGAGCTGGTCGAAGGCGAGCAGCAGGTCCGCCTGGGCCTGGCCGAGTCGGTTGGTGGCGGTCGGCTCGGAGCGCGACATCCGGACGTCGCTCACGACGGGTCCTGCCTTCTGCGACAGCCCGATCTGATCGAGGCCGCGGACGTGGAAACCGTCGAGCATCGCCGCGGTGCCGAGCACCTGGGCGACGGTGACGACGCCCGTGCCCCCGATGCCGGTGATGCGCAGCGCCATGTCGTCGCCGGGCACGACGAGCACCGGGTCGGGCAGGTCGCTCGGCGGCTGCGGGGTGGGGCGCTGCTGCTCCGGCGCGGCCTCGGTGCGATCGCGGCGCCAGCGCCCGACGAGCCGACCGAGGCGGCCGGGCTCGGCGGTGTCGATCGTCATGAACGACGGGCAGTCGCCCTCGAGGCAGGAGTAGTCGAGGTTGCAGGTCGTCTGGTCGATCGTGGTCTTGCGGCCGAACGCCGTGTCGAGCGGTTGCACCGACAGGCAGTTCGAGACCTGGCCGCAGTCGCCGCAGCCCTCGCAGATCCGGTGGTTGATGACGACACGCTGGGTGGGGGTCGGCACGAGGCCACGCTTGCGTGCCCGACGGGCCTCGGCCGCGCACTGCTGGTCGTGGATCAGCACGGTGACGCCCTGAACCTCGGCGAGCAGCTCCTGCGCCTCGATGATGCGGGAGCGGTCCCAGACGTCGATTCCCTTGGGGAGGTCGACGTCCTCGTAGGCGTCGACGTCGTCGGTGGTGACGAGCACCCGGGCGACGCCCTGGGTCAACAGGGTCCGGCACACGTCGGTGACGTCGAGCTGGCCCTGCGGATCCTGCCCGCCGGTCATCGCGACCGCCCCGTTGTAGAGCAGCTTGTAGGTGATGTTGACGCCGGCGGCGATGGCGGCCTGCACGGCGAGCTGCCCGGAGTGGAAGTAGGTGCCATCGCCCAGGTTCTGGATGAAGTGCTCGCGCTCGACGAACTGGGCCATGCCCACCCACGGCATGCCTTCGCCGCCCATCGCAGTGATCGAGGCGATGTCCCCGACGCGCTCCTCGTCCATCAACAGCGCCATCGTGTGGCAGCCGATTCCCGCGCCGATCAGGGCGCCCTCGGGCGCCTGGGTGCTGCGGTTGTGCGGGCAGCCCGAGCAGTAGAACGGGGATCGTTGCACGGTCAGCGGGAGGAGCTTCCGCTCTCTGGCCGCCGAGGTCGGGAGCGGGGCGAGGCGGGCCGGATCGATGCGGCGCTCGAGGCGCCGGCGGAGGTGGGGGAGGATCTTGTCGGCGTCGAGCGAGCCCCAGCCCGGCAGCAGCGGGCCGCCGACGTGATCGAACTTGCCGACCACGAGCGGCCGGTCGGACAGCGAGTACAGCGCGTCCTTGATCAGCGACTCGATGTTGGCGTGCTTCTCCTCGATGACGAAGACCTCGCTCAGACCCGAGGCGAAGCTGCGGATCGTGCCGGGGTTGAAGGGGAGGGGCATGGCCATCTTCAGCAGCCGGATGCCGACGGCGGCGATGTCGGCATCGGAGCGGAGACCGAGGCGGGCGAGCGCCTCACGGACCTCGCGGTAGGTGATGCCGGAGGCGACGAGCCCGATCCAGGCGTCGGACGGATCGACGGCGACGTGGTTCAGCTGGTTGGCGGCCGCGTACTCGCGGGCGAGCTCGTAGCGGACCTCGACGATCTCCTGCTCGAGCTCGATCGTGTGCGGGGTGAGCAGCCGGCCGTCGGGCTGGTGCAGGTAGGGCTCGCCGTCGACGGTCGGGAGCACCGGTCGGACCCGGTCGATGTCCAGGTCGACCGTGGCCGTCGCGTCGGCGACGTCGGCGACGATCTTGATGGCGGTCCAGAGGCCGGTCGCCCGGGACAGCGCGATCGCGTGGCGGCCGAGGTCGAGCGCCTCGCCCGGGTCGCCCGGGTAGAGGAGCGGCATGTGCATGTCGTACAGCAGCCCGGCCGACGACGACGGCACGGTCGAGCTCTTCGCCGCCGGATCGTCGCCGACCAGCGCGACGGCGCCGCCGTGGGCGGAGGTGCCGGCGAACACCGCGTGGCGAAGCGCATCGGCGGCGCGCTCGACACCGGGTGCCTTGCCGTACCAGACGCCCACGATGCCGTCGTACCGGCAGTCGGGCTGGAGCACGGCGAGCTGGGACCCCATGACCGCGCCGGCAGCGAGCTCCTCGTTGAGGCCGGGTCGGTTGATGACCGGGAGGTCGGGGGTGAGCCGGATGGCGCCGGCGACCGCGTCGCCGTATCCGCCGAGAGGCGATCCGGGGTAGCCGGAGACGAAGGCCGCCGTGTCGAGGCCGTCTCGACGGTCGGCCCGCAGTTGCTCGAGGGGCAGGCGGGCGAGCGCCTGGATGCCGGTGACGAAGACCGTCCCGTCGTCCCCCGTGAAGCGGTCGGTGAGCTGATACGACTCCGTCGCGGTCATCGAACCTCCCCAGGCCTGGATCCCGCCTCCATCTTCCCATGTATGCGTCGAGAGACCCATCAAACCGAAGAAGATTCGCTCAGTGGCGCTCTGATCTCCTGATCGTTCGAAGAGGGCGGTAAGGTGCGCACGTGGAGCGAACGAACGATGTCGACCGCGCGCTCATCGCCGGCCTCCAGGCCGACGGGCGCCGCACCAACCGATCGCTCGCCGAGGAGGTCGGGCTGGCGCCCTCCACGACGTTGCAGCGGGTCCGCGACCTCGAGCAGTCCGGCGTGATCACCGGCTACCACGCCGAGGTCGACCTTCGGGCGCTCGGCCGTCGGGTCGAGGCGGTCGTGTTCGTCCGCCTCCGGCCCAAGACCGACGCCACGGTCGCCGCCTTCCTCGATCACGTCTGGGAGATCCCCGACGTGATCTCCGCAGGTCTGATCAGCGGTGCCGACGACGCCATGGTCCGCGTCGCCGTCCCCGACACCGATCGGCTCCGCGACGTGGTGCTCCGCCAGATCGCCGATCACCCGTCGGTGGTCGACGAACGCACGACGCTGTTGTTCGAGCACCGGCATCGACACGTCATCGAGCCCGCCTGATCCGCCGACCGGTTGCTACCGTGCGCGCCGATGAGTGAGGTGACCGAGCCCGTCGTGTCGATCGACGGTCGTGTCGCGCGGCGGGAGCGCAACATCGCCCTCGTCCTCGACACCGTGATCGAGATGTTCGGTGAGGACGCGGTGATGCCGACGATCGAGCGAGTCGCCGAACGGGCCGGCCTCTCCGCCCGGTCGCTCTACCGCTACTTCGCCGATCCGGACGCGCTGATCGAGGCGGCGTTCGCCGCCCAGCGCCGCCGCAGCCTGGCACTGGCCGACATCGACGGCATCGGGGAGGGGTCGCTCGATCGACGCCTCGATGCCTTCGTGGCGAGCCGGTGGCGCGTCTACGAAGCGAACCGAGCGATCTATCGGGCCGCGGTGCACCACTCGATGCGCCATCCTCGCTTCGCCGAGGGTCTGGTTCGGCGTCGCGACGAGATGCGCGAGCAGCTCGAGCTGCAGTTCGCCCCCGAGCTCGATGCCATGGGGGTCGATGAGCGCGCCGAGGTGGCCGCTGCGGCCGATGCTCTCACCCAGCTGGACGCGCTCGATCTGCTGGCCCGGCACCGAGGCCTTTCCGAAGCGGCGGTGTCCGCGGTGCTGCGCCGGGGCCTCGCAGCGCTGCTCGCCTGAGCCGTCGCGAACTTCTGCTTGTCGGCCTGACAGAAGTTTCGTAGCGTCCTCCCCGACGGAGGGGGACACCGTGGACATCGTTCTGACCGGCACGGGGTCGCCGCTGCCCGACGCCAACCGAGCGGGACCGTCGACCCTGGTGAAGTCGGGCGACACCCACGTCCTGGTCGATGCCGGCCGCGGCGTGGTCATGCGGATGGCCGGGGCCGGCTCGATGCCGCCCTTCCTGGCCGCCGTCCTTCTGACGCACCTCCACAGTGATCACGTCTGCGACCTCAACGACGTGATCACGACCCATTGGGTCATGACCCAGGGAAACGGTGTGCTGCCGATCTACGGCCCGCCCGGCACGAAGCGCTTCGTCGAGCGGCAGCTCGGAGCGCTCGAGGACGACATCGGCTACCGCATCGCCCATCACGAGGAGCTCACCGACGGTCCCCGTGTCGAGGTGACCGAGCTCGAGCCGGGCGCGACGTTCACCATCGGTGCGCTCGAGATCACGACGGCCGCGACCGAGCATGCCCCGGTGAAGCCGACGCTCGGCTTCCGCATCGCGGGCGACGGTGCCGTGGCCGCACTCGTCGGCGACACCGTCCCGTGTCCCGGCGTCGACGAGCTCGCCGCCGCCGCCGACGCCTACGTCCAGACCGTGATCCGTCAAGACCTCGTCGAGCTCAGCCCGGTGCGGATGTTCCAGGACATCCTCGACTACCACTCCGGTGTCGTGGAGGCCGCGGAGACCGCTGCCCGGGTCGGGGCGAAGCGACTGGTCCTGACCCACATGGTCCCGGCCCCGACGGCCGAGCAGTACCCGGAGTGGATCGGCATCGCGGCCGAGCACTTCGACGGTGAGGTCGTCATCGGCGACGACCTGACGACGGTCACGATCGGAGGCGAGTGATGACCGAGCCCGTTCCCGACTTCGAGGGCCGCATCGGCACGACGTTGGGCGACTCCGAGCCGGCGTTCGCGCAGAAGCCGCACCCGGCCGATGGCGCCCCGAACGTCGTGGTCGTCCTGCTGGACGACACCGGCTTCGCCCAGTTCGGCTGCTACGGCTCCGACATCGACACGCCCCACGTCGACGCGCTCGCCGCCGGCGGCCTGCAGTTCACGAACTTCCACGTGACGCCGGTCTGCTCGCCGACGCGGGCGTCGCTGCTCACCGGTCGGGCCCAGCACGCCATCGGCATGCGCTCGGTCTCGAACCACCGCACCGGCTTCCCGCACCAGCTGGGCCACATCTCGAACCACGCCGCCACGGTCGCCGAGGTTCTGCGCGACGAGGGATACGCGACGTTCTGCGCCGGCAAGTGGCACCTCGCACCGACCGACGACATCTCCGCCGCGGGCCCGTTCGACCAGTGGCCGCTCGGTCGGGGCTTCGATCGCTTCTACGGCTTCCTCGAGGGCGAGACCGACCAGTTCCACCCGGAGCTCGTGGTCGACAACCACCACATCGATCCGCCCGGCGGCGTCGACGACGGCTACCACGTGAGCGAGGACCTGGTCGATCAGCTCCTCCGCATGATCAACGACAGCGTCGGGGTCCGTCCGGATCGCCCCTTCTTCGCCTATCTGCCGTTCGGCGCCACCCACGCTCCGCACCAGGCGCCGCCCGCGTACCTCGACCGGTACCGGGGTCGCTACGACGAGGGCTGGGACGTCGTTCGTGAGCGCTGGTTCGCCCGCCAGCGCGAGCTGGGGGTGATCCCCGATCACACGTCGCTGGCCCCGAGGAACCCGGGTGTCGAGGCGTGGGACGAGCTGCCCGAGAACCACCGCCGCCTCGCCTGCCGGCTGCAGGAGGCGTTCGCTGCGTTCCTCGACCACACCGACGACCAGATCGGTCGTCTGGTCGAGGGGCTGCGCTCGATGGGGCAGCTCGACAACACGATCCTCGTCGTGCTGGCCGACAACGGCGCCTCCCAGGAGGGTGGGCCGTTCGGCGTCATGCACGAGATGAAGTTCTTCAACGGCATCCTCGAGACGCCGGACGAGGCGATCGGTCGCATCGACGACATCGGTGGTCCTCACAGCCACACCAACTACCCGTGGGGCTGGGCGCAGTGCGGGAACACCCCCTTCCGCTGGTACAAGCAGAACACCCACGAGGGCGGGGTCCACGTCCCGATGATCGTCCACTGGCCCGACGGCATCGACGGCGATCAGCGGGGAAGCTTGCGGCACCAGTTCGTCAACGTCGCTGACATCGTCCCGACCATCTACGAGCTGCTCGGGGTGACGCCGCCCGACGTGTACCGGGGGAGAGAACAGCTCCCCGTGACCGGCCACTCGTTCGCCACCGTGCTCGCCGACGCCGACGCACCGGCCACGAACCGCCTGCAGTACTTCGAGATGTTCGGCTCCCGGGCGCTGATCGCCGAGCGGGACGGACGCTGGTGGAAGGCCGTCACCCGCCACGAGAAGGGCGAGTCGTTCGACGACGACCGGTGGGAGCTGTACGACCTCGACGCCGACCCGTCCGAGTGCGACGACCTCGCCGAGGCGCAGCCGAAGCGGCTGGCCGAGCTCGTCGATCTGTGGTGGGGCGAGGCCGACCGGCACGGTGTGCTGCCCCTCGACGACCGCACGATCGAGCTCTTCGGTGCCCGGCTCGACGATCACTCGCCCCACAACACCCGCCGCAACTACCGGTACCGACCACCGATGTCACCGATCCCGGCACAGGCATCGGCATCGCCCGGCGGTCGGGGCTTCCACCTCACGGCCTGGCTCACCCGAGCGGCGGGCGACGAGGGCGTGCTCTACGCGACCGGCACCGAGAACTCCGGCCTCTCGGTGTTCGTCCAGGACGACCGGCTCGTGTTCGACTACAACGCCTTCGACGACCACACCGTCGTGGTGTCCGAGATCGAGGTCCCGACCGGCGACTCGGTCGTCGAGGTGCGCCTCCGTCGCACGAGCCGCACCGAGGGCAACGTCGAGCTCGTGGTCGACGGGGCGATCTGCGGCGCAGCCGACCTGCCCTTCCTGATGCGCATGATGAGCTCCATCGGCGCCAGCGTCGGCGAGGACCACGGCTCGGCCGTGTCCGGTCGCTACCGGGCGCCGTTCCCGTTCAGTGGGACGCTGCACGACGTCGAGATCCAGCTCGGCGCGATCAGTGCCGAGGACATCGAGGCGACGGCCCGCACGGAGATGGCCCGCCAGTGACCTCCGTCGACGAGATCCCGGTCGCCACGACACCACCCGGCGGCTGGTCCGAGTGGCCCGGGCCGGTCCTCGCCGGCTGCCACGACCCGCGACCCGAGGGTGCTCCGGATCTCGCCGGCTGGTGGCGCAACGCCGAGATCATCGTCGATGGGGCCGTCGTCGACGACCATCCGGCACGAGGTCACGTCCAGCGGATCGAGCAGGCCGGTGACCGCGTCGTGGTGACCGCCGCCGGGATCATCCACGACATGCGCTGCGACGGCACGCTCGAGGGCGGCGTGCACGACGTCGCCGAGTTCGACAAGACGACCCCCATTCGCGTCGTCGCCACCTACGAGGACGGCGTCCACGTCCTGCGGCCGCAGGGGCTCGACCCTGCGCTCGGGACCATCGAGGTGCGACGCTGGCGTGAGGGGGACCAGCTCGTCTGGCAGTACCTGGGGTTCACCGCCCGCCTCGAACTGCTCGCCCCGCCCGACACCGATCCGAGCACCGTGCTCACCGCCTGAGGAGAACCACCCGTGAAGACCTTGCGCACGCCAGACGACCGGTTCACCGACCTGCCGGGTTGGCCCTTCGAGCCGCGATACGCCGAGGTCCCCGACGGCGACGGTGGCACGCTCCGCGTGCACTACGTCGACGAGGGACCGGCCGACGCCGATCCGGTGTTGCTCCTCCACGGTGAGCCGTCGTGGGGCTACCTCTACCGGAAGATGATCCCCCCGCTGGTCGCGGCCGGGCACCGGGTCGTCGTCCCGGACCAGGTCGGGTTCGGACGCAGCGACAAGCCGACCGAGCAGTCCGACTACAGCTACGCCCGGCACGTGGCCTGGATGTCGTCGCTGGTCTTCGACGTGCTCGACCTGCGTGATACGACCTTCTTCGGGCAGGACTGGGGCGGGTTGATCGGTCTCCGACTCGTCACCGCCCAGCCCGACCGGTTCGCTCGCGTGGCGGTCGCGAACACCGGACTGCCGACCGGGGAGCAGGCACCGAGCCAGGCCTTCCTGGACTGGCAGAAGTTCAGCCAGACCTCCGAGGTGTTCCCGATCGGCATGATCGTCAACGGCGGGTCGGCGACCGACCTCGCCGACGATGTCGTCGCCGCCTACGACGCCCCGTTCCCCGACGACTCCTACAAGGCCGGCGCCCGCATCTGGCCGTCGTACGTGCCGACCTCCCCGGACGACGCCGAGGCTCCGGCGAATCGGGCGGCATGGGAGGTGCTCCTGCGGTACGACAAGCCGTTCCTGTGCTGCTTCTCCGACCAGGACGCGGTCACCGCGGGCGGCGAGCGGGCCTTCCTCGGCCGGGTTCCGGGCGCCGAAGGTCAACCGCACACCACGATCGAGGGTGGCGGCCACTTCCTCCAGGAGGACCGGGGCGAGGAGCTCGCGCAGGTCCTCATCGACTTCATCGCCTCGTGAGCTCGGTCCGGGTGGACGCGTCGCCCGAGGAGGTCTGGGCCGTGCTCGCCGACTTCGGCGGCATCGCCGGATGGGCGGGTCCGGTCGATCACTCCTGCGTCGTGTCCTCCGAGACCGCGGGGGTCGATGCCGTACGTCGGATCCAGACCGGCCGCAACGTCGTGTTGGAGCGGGTCGTCGACTGGGAGGAGCCGTCGACGCTCGCCTATCGGATCGAGGGCCTGCCGCCGGTGCTGCGCTCGGTCGTCAACCGGTGGACGGTGGACGGTGACGCCTCGGGCAGCGTGGTCGTCCTCGACACCGTGGTCGAGGCCGGCCCTCGCCCGCCGCAACGAGTCGTGGCCCGCGTGGTCAGCAGGCGACTCGCTGCCGTCGCGGAGCAGTTGCTCGACGGGCTCGCCGCCGAGGTGAGCCGAAGGAAGGTCATCGCATGACCCGCCCGGACGTCGTCGTCCTCATGACCGATCAGGAGCGCGCCGCACCACCCTACGAGGACCCGGCCGTCGCCGAGTGGCGCCGGTCGGCGCTGCCCGGCTCGCAGTGGTTCGTCGACCATGGGGTCAGCTTCGGACGCCACTACACCGGCTCCCTCGCCTGCGTTCCGAGTCGGCCGACGCTGTTCACCGGTCAGTACCCCGACGTGCACGGCGTCACCCAGACCGACGGCCTGGGCAAGATGTGGGACGACTCCCGGATGCGCTGGATGCGACCGGGCGAGGTGCCGACGCTCGGACACTGGTTCCGCGCCGGCGGCTACGACACGCACTACGACGGCAAGTGGCACATCTCTCACGCCGACCTCACCGACCCCGAGAACGGCGGGATCCTGGCCACCAACGATGCCGAGGGCAACGTCTTCGACGACGCCGTCCAGGCCTATCTCGACGCTGATCCACTCGACGCCTTCGGCTTCTCGGGCTGGGTCGGCCCCGAACCACACGGCGCGCCGACCGCCAACGCCGGCTGGGTCCGCGACCCGATCTACGCCGATCGCATCGTGGCCTGGCTCGAGGACCGGTACGCCCGACGTCGAGCCGGCGACCCCGAGGCGCAGCGGCCGTTCCTGCTCGTCGCCAGCTTCGTCAACCCGCACGACATCGTGTTCGCCCCGTTGTGGCTGCGCCGGGGTCATCCGCTCGGCGACGTCGCGACACCCCCGCCGCCCGTGCCGCCATCGCCAACCGACGACGAGGACCTCTCGACCAAGCCGGCGGCGCAGATCGCCTATCGGGCGTCGTACCCGTCGACCTACGGCCCGGCGCCGCTCGTGGCCCGGACCTACGCCGACAACGCCCAGGCGTACCGGGACCTCTACCACCGCCTCCACGTCGACGTCGACGGTCCGCTGGACCGGGTCCGTCGAGCCGTCGTCGCTGGTTCCGACGCCGCGGTGCTCGTTCGCACCGCCGACCACGGCGAGCTGCTCGGCGCCCACGGTGGTCTGCACCAGAAGTGGTTCAACCTCTACGACGAAGCGGCCCGGGTGCCCTTCCTGATCGCCCGCACGGGGGAGGGGTCGACCACGTCCCGGCGGGTCGACGGTGCACCGACCTCCCACGTCGACCTGGTGCCGACGCTGCTCGGTGCAGCGGGCATCGACGTCGGCGAGGCAACGGCGTCGCTGCGTTCGTCGTTCACGGAGCTGCATCCGTTGCCCGGGCGCGACCTGATGTCCGTCGTCGACGGTGCGGACGCCGACACCGACCGGGCCGTGTACCTCATCTCACGGGACAACATGCCCGAGGGCGACAGCGGCGCGAGCGGGATGGCCCGCCGCCTCGGGCGCACCTCGCCGCCCCCGATGCCGATGCGGATCCGGGTGCCCTCGCACGTCGCCGCCAACCACGAGGGGCTGATCGTCCGCGTCGCCGACGACCAAGTGACCGGCGGCGGGGGCCACCTCTGGAAGATCACCCGCAGCTTCGACGATCCCGACACGTGGACCGAGCCCGGTGTGCGCCAGCTCGCCGACACCGGCCCCGGCGGGCCTCGGTACCGCACCGAGCCGCTGCCCGATCAGTTCGAGCTCTACGACCTCGACGCCGACCCGGTCGAGGCAGAGAACCGCTGGCGGGATCCGGCCGCGGCGTCGGTCTTCGACCACCTCCGAGCGATGCTCGCCACCGAGCGGGCAGCCCTGGTGCCCACGCGCACCGATGCGTGGCCGTACGCCACGATCCGGCCGACGGCCGGCCCGCCACGCAAGGCGCCACCGCCCCCGGCCCGGGCACTGCGCAAGCTCCTGCAGCGTGCCGGCCTCCACCCCGACGACGAGATCGGGTTCGACGGCGACCTCGCCGGTCGTCGTGCCGTGGTCGTGGGGACCAACCACGCCGTGCTCGACATCGGCAAGCCGACGGGCGTCTTCGCCAGCGAGCTGACCGTGCCCTACTACGCCTTCCTCGATGCCGGGATGGACGTCACCGTCGCCAGCCCGAGGGGTGGCGTGATCCCGGTCGACCCGCGATCGCTGCGGCCACCGCTGCGGACCGACGCCGATGACCGCTTCCTCGCCGATGACGACCTCCGCCTGAAGGTCCAGCAGTCCGTCCCGGTGGCGTGGGTCGACCTGGAGGGTGTCGACATCTTCTACCTCGCCGGCGGCTGGGGCGCCGCCTTCGATCTCGGGACCTCCGACGACCTCGGCGCCAAGGTGACCGAGGCCAACGGGAGGGGCCTCGTGATCGGCGGCGTCTGCCACGGTCCGCTCGGGCTGCTCAAGGCGACGACCGATGACGGCTCGCCGCTCGTCGCGGGCCGTCGTCTCAGCGCGGTCACCGACAAGCAGGTGTCCGAGCTCGGCATCGAGTCGACACCGATGCACCCCGAGACCGAGCTCCGGAAGGCGGGCGCCGTCTTCGAGAGCAGCACTCGGTTCCGCGATCCGCTGGCCAACCACTGGGTGGTCGACGGGAACCTCGTCACCGGCCAGAACCAGAACGCGGCGCCGATGGTGGCGAGGGAGATGCTCCGACTGGCAGCGGAGCGCACGGAGGTCACGGCATGAGCCTCCGCACGCCGCTCTGCGACCGGCTCGGTATCGACGTGCCGATCCTCTCCGCCGGGATGGGGCCGATCGCCGGCCCCGATCTCGTCGCCGCCGTGTCCAACGCCGGGGGACTCGGGGTCCTCGGCTGCACGAGCATGTCGACCGACGAGGTGCGGACGGTCATCCGGCGGACCCGAGCGCTGACCGATCGACCCTTCGGCGTCGACCTGATCCTCCCGCCCCGTCTCGATCAGGGCGGGGTCAAGGCCAGCGACGTCGCGGCCGCCATCCCGGCCGAGCACCGGGCGGTCGCGGAGCGAATCGCCGCCGAGCTCGATGTCGATCCCCCGCAGCCGAACGGCGGTGGGGACCGCAACGCGCTCGGTACCGATGCCGAGGCCCAGGTGCAGGTGATCCTCGAAGAGGGCGTCCCGGTCTTCGTCGGCGCGCTCGGCTCACCCGGCTTCGTCGCCGACCGCTTCCACGAGGCCGGTGCGACGGTCATCTCGATCGTCGGCAGCACCAAGCAGGCCGAGGCGGTCGTGCGAGACGGGGCGGACGTCGTGATCGCGCAGGGCACCGAGGGCGGTGGCCACACGGGCCACGTCGGGACCATGGCACTGCTGCCCCAGGTGCTCGATGCCGTGGACGTCCCGGTCGTGGCCGCCGGCGGCATCGGCGACGGACGCGGCCTCGCCGCCGCGCTCGTCATGGGGTGCCAGGCCGTGTGGGTCGGCACCCGCTTCCTCGCCACGCACGAGGCCGGCATCGCAGGCTGGCAGAAGGCAGGCATCGTCGCCGCCGCCGACCAGTCGCCGATCATCAGCCGGGCCTACACCGGCAAGCGCTTCCGCATGCTGCCCAACCGGTGGACCGAGGCGTGGGAGGCTGCGGAGGTCGATCCGTTGCCGATGCCGCTCCAGCCGGTCCTCGCCACGATGACGCTCGGCAGCATGGGCACCGACCGCGGTGGCCGCGAGGGCGTCGGCATGAACGGCGCGGGGAACATCGCCGGCCTGATCGACGAGGTCGTCCCGGCGCCCGCCGTCGTGGCCGACATGGTTGCCGAGGCCGAGGAGCTGCTCGGCGCCGGAGCACGGTTGTTGGACTGAGAAAGGGAGGTGGCCTCATGGAGGTCGTCAACGAGGTGGAGGTCAGTCCCGAGCGGCTGCCTCAGATGCTGGAGCCGGGGCCCGATGGTCCCATCTACATGGTGAACCTGCTGAAGTTCCGCGAGCGGGCGGAGTACGCCGACGGCCGGGAGACCGAGCTCACCGGACGCGAGGCGTACCAGCTCTACGGGCGGGCCGTGGCCGGGATCCTTCCCGACTACGGCGGTGAGGTCGCCTTCATCGGCGACGTGACCTTCCTGACGCTCGGTCAGGTCGAGGAGCTCTGGGACGAGGTCGCGATCGCGAAGTACCCGAACCGGGCGGCGCTCGTGGCCATGTCGAGCTCGGAGGAGTGGCAGGCCGCCTCGGTCCACCGCACCGCCGGGCTCGCCGGGCAGCTCAACATCGAGACCGTCTCACCGATGGGCTGATCCGGCCGAGCCTCGGCCGGCGTTGCGGGTGGGCCGCGCTCGTGCCGACCGCTCGACGAGTCGGGAGTCGTCCGGATCGCACACCCACGTCGTGGGCTCGACGTCCAGGACGGCCTCGACCTCGTCGGCGTCGATGGCGAACGCGATCGAGTCGCGCTCCGACGAGCGGGCGAAGACGATGCCGACCAGCCGATCGTCGTCGTAGATCCCGGAACCGCTGTCGCCCAGCTCGATCGCGAGGTCGAGCTCGTAGCCGCCGCGTTCGTGCCGTTCGGTACCCCGCACCTCGTCGACCACCAGCGTCGCGGCCCGGCGAACCGTCGCCTCGACGTCGCCCGACTCGAGGCCGCCCACGAGCCTCACGGCGGCGTCGGCGCCCACACGTTCGAGGACGACGTCGGCGACGTCGACCTCGGTGCCGATGCGCAGGACGGCGAGGTCCCTGGTCGTGTCCACGACGGCCGGGATCGCCGCCGTCTCCCGCCCGTCCGGGAGGTCGGTGGTGATCGACTCGGCGCCGATCACGAGGTGCGCTGCGGTCACGATCCGCCCGTCCCCGACGAGCACGCCCGAGCCCATGGTGCGCGAGGCGTCCCCACAGGCCGTCGTGACGATCGCGACCGCCCGATCGCTCGGATCGGTGGTCTCCTCGCCGCCGCACCCGCCGCCGCCGACGACGACGAGCCCGCAGGCCGCGGCGAGCAGGCGCAGCCTCACTCCGCGGCTCGGCCGGTGGCGATCCTGGTCATCGCCGACTCCGAGCTCTTCGGGACGGTGAAGCGGTGATCTCCCACCCGCCACTCGGTGATGACGAACTGGTTGCCCACCAGCTCGACGGGGGTGCGGTCGGGCAGGGCCTCGAGGTACTCGACCGCGGCCCGCCGGAACCGGCTCCCGCGGAGGAGGTGGAGTCGGTCGGTGGTCCATGCGAGCACCCGGTACTCGGTGGTGGCGGTGGCGGCGACGGCTGCGGCCGCTGCTGCGAGGCCGACCGAGCTCGACAGCGAGAAGCCCACGAGTCCGGCGCCGCTGCCGACGATCAGCGCGGCGAAGGCGCCGAACGGGAACATGTAGCGGTGTCGCTGCCACATGACGGCGACCTCGGTCAGCTCGCTGCCCCGGGGAAGCAGGCGAGCGACCGAGGCCGCGAGGATCTGGTTGCGCACGCGAGATCACCGCTCCCGGGGACGGAGCAGGACGGGCGGTTCGTGACCGTCCCAGGGAGCGAGGACGTCGATCAGATCTCGGTCTGCTGGTTCAGGTACGACTTCTCGGCGAGACCGTGCCACTCGGCGATGCCGTCACGGAACTCGCGCCACGGACCGAGGATCTCGGCGAAGCGGCTGTCGCTGGAGGCGATGCCGTCGAGGACGTTCTCGGTCTCCTCCTTGAACGCCGACATGATCTCCGGCGAGAACTCCCGGATCTCCGCGAAGCCCTTGATCTCCTGGAGGTCGCGCGGGTTCAGCACGTCGTAGGTCGCCATCGTCTGCATGTTGGCGTGGGCGGCGGCGTTCTCGATGGCCGCCTTGTACTCCTCGGGCAGGTCGTTCCACAGCTCGAGCGGGAACTGCACCTCGAGCGCCGTGCCCGGCTCCCACCAACCCGGGTGGTAGTAGAAGAGCTGGCCCTCGAACTCGTTGAGGCCGAGGATCAGGTCGTCGGTCGGGCCGACGAACTCGGCGGCGTCGATGGCGCCGGTCTGGATCGACTGCAGGATCTCACCGCCGGCGATCGAGACCTGCTCGCCACCGAGGTTCGTGAGCACCTGGCCCGCGATCCCGGGGATGCGCATCGTGAGGCCCTGGAGGTCGGCGACCGTGTTGATCTCCTTGGAGAACCAGCCACCCATCTGGCAGCCCGTGCCACCGGCCGGGAACGCGATGATGCCGTGCTCCTCGGCGTAGAACTCGTTGAGAAGCTCGGTGCCGCCGCCCTGGTAGAGCCAGGCGTTCTGCTGACGCTGGTTGAGCCCGAAGGGCACGGCGGTGCCGAACTGCTGAACCGGGCTCAGACCGGTGTAGTAGTACGACGCCGTGTGGCCCGACTGGACGCCCTGGTCGCGCACCGTCGGGAGCACCTCCAGGCCGCCGACGATCTCGCCTGCGGGGCGGGGGTTGATCCGGAACCGTCCGCCGGTGAGCCGGCTGACCTGCTCGGCGAACAGGTTGGCGCTGCCGAACAGCGTGACGAGACCGGTCGGCCAGCTGGTGGCCATCTCCCACTCGATCTCGGGCAGGTCCTGGCTGAGCTCGATCGACTCGGAGGCCTCGTCGCCGGAGCCGTCGCCGTCACCGCCATCACCACCATCGTCGGAGGTGTCGTCGCTGTCCCCGCTGCAGGCAGCGAGGATCGCCGTCGATGCGGCGAAGCCGGCCACGCCGACACCCGCCTTCTTCAGGAACCCACGACGATCTACGCCGTTGAGCTCCTCGGTCTCCAGGTCTTCCATTCGAGTCCCTCCCTCGATGTTCGGTGGATTCGTCGCGGGTCAGAACCGCAACGTGTTGTAGGAGAACTCCGTGATCGCCGGTACGAACGCCAGGATCACGAGCGCGACACCCTGCAGCACCATGAAGGGGATGGCGCCCTTGTGGATGTCGGCGGTCTTCACCTCTGGCGGGGCGACGCTCTGCAGGTAGAAGAGCGAGAACCCGACCGGTGGTGAGATGAAGGCCATGTTGAGGTTGACCGCCATCAACACGGCGAACCAGACCTTGTCGAACTGCGAGAACTCGAGCAGCTCCATCGCCGGCACGAAGATCGGCACGACGATGAAGGTGATCTCGAGGAACTCGAGGTTGATGCCCAACAGGAACACGGCGATCATCGCCACGACCACGAAGCCGAACTTCCCGCCGCCGATCGACGTCAGCCAGTCGGAGACCTGATCGGACCCGCCGAGCTGGAAGAACATGATGCTGAAGAAGGTCGAGCAGAACAGCAGTGTCATGACCAGCACGGTGACGTTGGCCGTCGAGATGCCTGCCGACTTGAGCTCGGACCAGCCCAGCCGCCACCGGGACTCGATGTGCTCGGCCCCGTCGTTGGTGAGCACCCGGTCGATCAGCCAGTTGAAGGCGGTGAGCAGCAGCGCGCCGAACACGCCGACGGCACCGGACTCCGACGGCGTGGCGAGGCCGGTGAAGATCGAGAAGAGCACGCCGATGATGAGCGTGAACGTCGGCACGATCGACACCAGCACCTCGGCGCCGAGCATCCGGGTGCGAAGGAGGATGCCGAGGCAGACGGCGAAGGACACGGCGCCGGCGACCAGCGCCGTCTGCCAGTCGGCCAGCAGCATCACCAGCGCGATCATCGAGGCGAGCACCGCGGCGATCATCACCTTGGTGCGGATCGACGGGTTGCCGGCGAGCTCGCGCTCCTCCGGCGGCATCGCCGGACCCACCTCCGGACGGAGGTAGGAGATGCCGAGGACATAGGCGACGTAGAGCCCCGAGAGCAGCAGGCCCGGGAGCAGCGCGCCGGCGAAGAGCCCGAGGATGCCGACGCTCAGCTGCTGCGCGAGCAGGATGAGCACGATGCTCGGCGGGAGGAGCTGAGCGAGCGTGCCCGACGCGGTGATGGCTCCCGTGGCGAGCTTGTGGTCGTAGCCGAGGCGGAGCATCGCCGGCAGGGACAGCAGCGCCATGACGATCACGGTGGCGGCGACCACTCCGGTCGCGGCGGCGAGCAGCGTGCCGACGATCACGACCGAGGCGGCGACGCCGCCGCGGATCGACCCCATCAGGCGTCCGATCGCGGTCAACAGACGCTCGGCCACGCCGGATCGCTCGAGGATCGCGCCCATCAGCACGAACAGCGGGACGGCGAGCAGGGTCTGGTCACTGATGGCCACGAACCAGCGGGCCGGCAGCGTGTTGAGGGTGTTCGGTTCGAACGTGTCGGTGAGATCGCCGATGAAGGCGAAGGCGAGCGCGGTGCCGGCGAAGGAGAAGGCGACGTTGTAGCCGGTGAGGATCATCAGCATGAAGATGACGAACATCGACATCGCCAGGAAGACGCCGAGCTCGAGCGTGGCGAAGCCGATGATGCCCAGCACCAGCAGGAAGACGCCGGTGGCGATGAGCCACCTCTTGCCCCGCTCGGTGAGGACCGGGCCCGGCTCCGCCGGCGGATCGGGCTCCGGTACGACGAGCTCGTCGACCGTCTTGTCGCCCATCGTCTCCATCACTCGACCCTCAGTGGTGCGTCGGCGTCGGCGACATCGCCGAGGTCCTCACGGTTGATCATCACGAAGCCGGTCTTGATGAGCTCGGCGATGATCTGCAGCCCGAACAGCACGAAGGCGACGAGGATCATCGCCTTGATGAAGCCGATCGGGAGCTGGTCGGCGTCGGGGGACTGCTCCCACGTCTCCCAGACCCGGAAGCCCTCCGGCCACTCGCCGTCGCGCCGACGCCCGAGCGACGTCGCGGCGTAGGGCTGCAGGATCCGGATGGCCAGCCAGATGAAGGGGAGGAGCAAGGCGGCGTGGAGCACGAAGTCGAGCCACGCCTTGGCCTTGTTCGAGAAGTTCGCCCACCAGAAGTCGATGCGGGGGTTCACGCCGTCCCGGACACCGAAGTTGACGCCGAGGAGGAAGAGCATGGCGAAGGACTGCCAGGCGAGGCTCGTCATCTGGCCGATGAGGATGTCCTGGTCCACCAGCGGGTTGCTGTACCGGGTGACCACGTTGAAGAGCTGCACGAAGAAAACGACCCAGGCGAGGATCCAGGCCGCCGTCTTCGAGAACGTCCCGATCTTCTCGAGCCCCAGGCGGAGGCGGTGCATCGCCATGTGGAAGGCGGAGAGCACGACGATCGCCACCAGGGCGGCCCACTGCCATGCCTCGAGGTTGCCGATCAGGTACTTCGTGTCGAGCACGGTGGAGAACAGGACGGCGAGGACCAGCACCCCGGCGGCGAGCCAGCCGAGCGGGTGCAGGCGGGTGAGCACCGCGCCTGCCTCACCTCCGTTGGACTCGACGAGATCGCGCGACGTGATGCTCACGGAGCGTCTTCCCCCTCACTTCGTCGACCCGCAGTCAAGCCATGACATCGGTCACATGCAAGGACCTTCGGTCATTCGTCGGTGGACGTCGCTCGGACCGACCGCTCAGCGGTCGGCGATGACCGCTGAGCGGTCGATCACCGGCGCTCGCCCAGACGATCCAGCAGCAGACGGGTGTACCGCCGGCTGACCGGGAGCTCCCGACCCCCCACCATGACCGTGCGGACGCCGTCGGAGGAACGCACCTCGTCGACGGCGTCGAGCTGGACCAGGTGGCTGCGGTGGATGCGGACGAAGCCGGCACCCGACCAGGCGCTCGTCAGCGACGAGATCGAGTCGCGCACGAGGTACGAGCCTTCGTCGGTCGTCACCCGGACGTAGTCGCCCGCCGCCTCGATCACGGTCACGTCGCCACGCTCGATCGTGACCTGACGATCGCCGACGCGGGCGACCAGTCGATCGAGCGCCGTCGGGTTGGCGGCCGTCGGCTCGGCGCCGGCCACCCGCTCGCGCATGCGCTGCAGCGTGTCCGCCAGTCGCTCGTCGGCGACGGGCTTCACCAGGTAGTCGCACACGTTCAGGTCGAAGGCGTCGACGGCGTACTCGTCGTAGGCGGTGACGAACGCGATCGCCGGGCTCCGACGGTAGTTGCGGAGCACCTTGGCCAGCTCCACGCCGTCGAGGCCGGGCATCTGGACGTCGAGGAAGACGCCGTCGATGTCCTCGCGCTCGTTGAGGAGGCGCAACGCCGCCGCACCCGAGTCGACGTCGAGGACCTCGCACACCCCCTCGGCCTGGCGCAACAGCCAGGCGAGGTCGTCCCTGGCGTGCTGCTCGTCGTCGACGACCAGCACTCTCAGTTCCCTCACGGCCGACACGGTGCCACACGGCCGCTCGCCCCGCTGGACCGGCGTGTGCGCGGCCGGAAGACTCCGCACCGATGGAGACCGAGGGGGACCCAGTCGGTCGGCGGCGGATCGTGCTGCATCCGGCGACCGCCGTCGCCCGCCAACAGGACCGCGCCCGCTCCTTCGGTGGTCATGTACGCGGGTTCACCGTCGACGGCGACGACATCGATCGGCTGATGCGTCGTCAGCGGCTCGGGGCGCTCCGGGTGTTCGCCGTGGCGTTCGTGCCCCTGATGCTGTTGCCGCTGGTGTTCGCATTCGCGCCCGACGCCGCGACCTTCCGTGTCGGCGACCTCCCCCCGCTGGCATGGCTGGCCCTCGGCCCCGTGGCCCTCTTCTCGATCGTGGGCCTCGCGTTCGTGCACGCCCGTCGCGCGTCGATGCGGGAGGACGACTGGATCAGTGGTCACCGGGACGGACCCGGATGATCCCCACGCTCGCGGTGCTGGGAGTGACCCTGGCGACCCTCGTCCTCGGCACGGCCGGTCTCCGGTACGCCCGGACGACGTCCAACTTCTTCGTCGCGTCCCGCGCTGTGCATCCGGCGTGGAACGCGTTCGCGGTGTGCGGCGAAGCGATGTCGGCCGCCAGCTACCTCGGGGTGCCGGCCCTCGTGCTGGTGTTCGGCGTCGACATGCTCTGGACGATCGTCGGGTGGACGCTCGGCTTCCTGTTGCTGTCGCTGTTCATCGCCGCTCCGGTCCGCCGGTTCGGCTCATACACGATCCCCGAGTTCGTCGAGGGTCGGCTCGACGCACCCCGTCTCCGGCCTCTCGTCGCGATCACGGTGATCGTGTCCTCGTGGTTCTTCCTGCTGGCGCAGCTGAAGGGCGCCGGCGTCGTCACCCGCTCACTCCTCGGCACCCCGTACTGGGTGGGGGTCGTCGCGGTCGGCGTGCTCGTCGCCGCCAACCTCAGCGCCGGGGGGATGCGCGGGATCACCTTCGTCCAGGGCTTCCAGTTCTTCTTCATCTTCCTCGGGATCCTGGTGCCGTTCTCGGTGCTGTCGGCCCTGTGGTGGAGCGACGACGACCGCGACCCGATCATCACCGACTCGACGCCCGTCTTCCTCGAGGCCACCACCGCCACCTACCCGCGCACGGTCGAGATCGACGTCATCGGGCCGACGGCGGCCGTGGTGGACGGCGTCGTCGACGGAGTCGCGGTGGACGGCCCGTTCGCCTTCGAGGCCGGTCGCCACCGGATCGGCGCGGCGACGACGATCGACTGGCCCGAGGGCGCGGCCGTCCCGCATCGGGAGGGGATCGAGCCGCTGACGGGGGAGGAGTGGGCCGCACCGCTCGGTCCGAAGGGCCTCGGGAGCGGCCACCCGCTGTACTTCACGTACGCGACCGTGTTGGCGAGCATGTTCGGGATCATCGCCCTTCCCCACATCGTCGTGCGCTTCTACACCAACCCCACCGGACGACAGGCCAGGCGAACGAGCCTGTGGGTCCTGGCGATGATCGCCCCGTACTACGTCATGCTGCCGCTCTTCTCGGCGCTGGGCCGGAACCTTGCGCCCGATCTGCTCTCGACCGGTGCGACCGATGCCGCCACCGTCGTGGTGCCCGAGCGAGCGGTCGACGGGCTCGCCGCCGAGCTGCTGAGCGCCGTGGTGTCGGCGGGCGCGACGGCGGCGTTCCTGTCGACGTCGTCTGGTCTGTTGATCGCGATGGCGGGAGCGCTCAGCCACGACATCTTGTCCGCGGGCATCCCCCAGTTCCGGCGTTCGGTCTGGCTGGCCGCCGCCGTGTCGATCGCTGCGGGCCTGTTCGTCGAGACCATCGACATCAACGTGCTGATCGGCTGGTCGACCTCGATCGCCGCCTCGTCGATCGGGCCGTTGCTGGTGTTGGGGATCTGGTGGTCGGGGCTGACCAGGCGCGGCGCGCTCGCCACCGTCGTGATCGGCGGCACCGTGACCACCGGCGCGGTGCTCATCACGATGTTCGGTCTCGTCGACTCGGGCTGGCCGCGGGCGATCCTGTCGACCCCGGCGGCGTGGAGCGTGCCGCTCGCGTTCGCGATCGGGATCGTCGTCTCGCTGCTCGATCGGGAGAAGGTCGAGCAGGTCGCCCACAAGATGGCCCTGTTGCACGTGCCCGAGCGCAGCGACGCACCGAAGGAGCTGGTGTGAGACGCCAGCGTCGTGTCCTCCCGGGCTCGGACTCGTTGGCGGTGCTCGCCTCGCTGAACGAGCTCTCGCGTCACCTCCGCCAGGGGCTCACCACCGCTGCGGCACGGCGGATCGCCGAGACCGCCCTGACGATGTTCGAGGCCCAGGCCGTCGCCGTGACCGTCGACGACCGCATCGAGGCCTTCGCCGGTGAACGTCTCCCGTGGGAGGCCGAGGTGGCGACGCACACGCGGTCGGTCCTCGACCGGCGCCGCACCGGTAAGCCGACGGTCTACGAGGTCACGATCGGTCGCGACCAGGCCGAGGTCGCCGTCAGCGTCCTCGAGGGCGATGAGCTGGCCGTCGGGACGATCCACGTCGCCGCGGCGGGGGGACGCTCCGTGCCGGTGCGTGAGCTCCGGGAGTTCACCGAGCTGGTGTCGACGCAGTTGGAGCTCGCCGAGCTCGAGACCAGTCGGACCTACGCGGCCGAGGCCGAGCTCCGGGCCCTGCGAGCGCAGATCTCGCCGCACTTCCTCCACAACTCGCTCACCGCGATCGCCGGGCTCGTGCACACCGATCCGGCGCGCGCCCGCTCGTTGATCGCGACGTTCGCCGGCTTCCTGCGCGCCGCGTTCCGGACCCAGACGGACCTGACGACGGTCGCCGATGAGCTGCGTCTCGTCGAGGCCTACCTCGAGCTCGAGGCGGTTCGGTTCGGTGATCGCTTCGTCACGAAGCTCGACATCGCGCCCGAGGTGCTGCCGGTCCGACTCCCGGCCCTCACCATGCAGTCACTGGTCGAGAACGCCATCCGTCACGGCCTCGAACAGCGACCGGGTCACGGCGAGCTGCGGATCACCGGTCGCGACGAGGGGCCGGAGGTGTCGATCGTCGTCGAGGACGACGGTGTGGGCATCGATCCCGATCAGCTCGAGCGGGCGCTCAGCGGCCACGACACCACGGCGCACGTCGGGATCCTCGCGACCGACACCCGCCTCCGCAAGTCGTTCGGTCCCGAGTACGGACTCGTGATCGAGACGGCCGCCGACGCCGGGACCAGCGTGACCATGCGCCTTCCGAAGTACGCGCCGCACCCGTCGGGCTGAGCTCAGGTCTCCTGGGCGTCCGCGAGCGCGCGATCGACGAGCGCGTCGCAGACCCACCTGGTGATGTCCCTGGCATCGTCCTCGTCGAGCCGACAGGTGTCGATGGTGGCGAGCAGTGCTTCGGCGCCGATGGCGATCGCGAGGCCGTAGCGGAGTCGGTGGGCCGTCGCGGATGGGAGGTCGCCGAGGGTGGTCGACAGCGCCTCGTCGATGAAGGCGAGTCGCCGAACCGGCCGATCCTCCGGGGTCGCCGTGCCGTCGAGCTCTCGCTGGATGGTGCCGAGCTGGAACCGGCGCACACCGTGGGCGTTGCCGAAGATGTAGTCGTTGATCGCCCGCTCCGCGGCGATCACGCGATCTCGGAGCTCGGGTCCGGCCGGCTCGAAGGTCTCCTCGACCGACGGCGTCGCCTTGTCGGACATGGCGTGCCACACGATCATGGCCGGACTGTCGAAGTAGCGGTACACCGTCGCTCGCGACATCCCTGCCTCCTCGGCGACGTCGTCGATCGTCGGGTCGACGCCCCGGTCGAGGAGCCGCTCGCACGCATCGACGATGGCGGTGCGGGTTCGTTCCTTCTGCTTCACCCGGGTCGCCATCGCGTCGCCTCCTCACTCGGTCGCGTTCGTGCGACTCTAGTCGCTTCATGAGACAAGTGTCTTGCAAGGGCGCTCATCTTCGTGATACTTCTGTCTCACGAAGGGCGGAGCGCCCATCGCACGAGGAGGTAGGAACATGGCGGAGCGAGGGACCCGGGACATCTGGTTCGAGGGCGTCTTCATGCGCGTGCAGGTGTCGACCGACGACACGGCCGGGGCGATCTCGATGATGGAGCAGTGGCTTCCGGCCCACTGGTCGCCGCCGCTGCACGTCCACCGTCTCGAGGACCAGGTCCTGTACCTCCTCGAGGGCGAGATGCGAGCGCAGCTGCACCACGAGTCGGGGGTCGAGGAGCAGGTCGTCGTCGCCGGGGAGTCGGCGTTCCTCCCCCGGGGTGTGCCCCACACGTTCCTCACCGGCCCCGAGGGCGCCAAGCTCCTCGAGATCAACACGCCAGGCGGCTTCGAGCAGTTCCACGTCGACGCTGGTGATGTGGCCACCGAGGCGGTGATCCCGCCAGCGAGTGAGGTCGACGTGCCGAAGCTCGTCGCCGCGATCCAGCCCTACGAGGCGGAGTTCATCGGCCCGCCCATGACCGTGTGACGACCGGCGATCAGCCGGCGTCGAGCTCGGCGATCAGCTTCTTCGTGGCGGTGAGTCGGAAGGAGTCCTCGACGAGCTCGGCGACCTCGTCCCAGTCGGTGTCGTCGCCGGCCAGGTCGAGGCCCCGCCAACCGGACGGCCCCCAGTACGCCGGCGTGAAGAACCGCTCGTCCTGGTCGATGGCGACGCGGTCGTCCGGGTCGGGCAGGAAGACCAGCGCCTGGTCGAAGCGCCCGGAGTGATGGTCGCCCTTCGTGACGGCGCCGAACATGGCGAAGACCTTCTTGGTGAAGAACGCCGGTCGGCCGTGTGAGACCTTCACGTCGGCACCGGGCAGCGCCAGGCAGATCTCGCGGAGTCGGGCGAGGACCTGATCGTCATCGTCGAACTGCTGCGGGTGGGCCACGTCCCGTCACGCTAGTGCGGGGGGATCGTCGGATCCTCCGGCTCAGCGGTCGACGGGGGCCGGTTCGTCGAGGGCGGCGGTGACGAGCGCGGCGAGGTGCTCGCCGGCCGCTTCGAGGGGTTCGGTCGACCGTCGCGTGCGACTCAGCACGAAGGTGCCCTCGATCGTCGCCACGAACATCGTCGCCAACGATCGGGCCCGGTCCGGTGCGACGCCGACGCCCTGCAGGTGGGCGTTCGCCGCCTCGACCCAGGAGTCGAACGCCGCGGCCGACGCGGCCCGGAGCGGTTCGCTGGTGTTGGCCGTCTCGCGGGCGACACCGCCGATCGGGCAGGGGTCGAGCCACTCGCTCTCGACGAGCACGGCCGCGGCGCCCAGGCAGAACTGGCGGTACGACGTCGCAGGATCGTCGAACTCGGCGACGAGCGTCTCGAAGAGCTCCCGGTAGATCGCACCGGTGGTCTCGACGACCGCGACGCCGAGGGCCTCCTTCCCGCCGGGGAAGAAGTGGTAGATCGAGCCGATCGTGGCGCCCGAGGCCACCGAGATCTCCTTCAACGAGGTGGCGTGGTACCCCTGCCGCCGGAACAGCTCGTTGGTGGCGGTGATGATCCGGTCCCGAGTGCTCGCCACGCCGCCCAGCCTAGAACGGTCGCTCTAGACGGCGTTCGATCCACCTCCTAGAATGTTCGTTCTAGGAGGTGAGGGTGATGTATCACACCGCGGTGAGGGCCCTGCTCCGGCGGGGCATCGACGAGCTCAACCGGGGCGACGCCTCGATGATCATGCGAATGGGCCACCCCGACCTCGAGTTCAGCTTCCCCGGGCGCAACTCGTGGTCGGAGATGTTCCGGCCCGCGGCACCCGGACGTCGCCGCCACGTCACGCACCGGGGTCTCGACGAGGCGAGCGCCTTCGCCGACCGGTTCGTCGCCGAGGGGTTGCAGCTCGTCGTCGAGGACATCGTCGTCGGCGGTCCGCCGTGGAACACCCGCATCGTCGTCCGCGCCCACGACTTCCAGGTCGCCGCCGACGGCTCCGATGCCTACAACAACCGGGCCGTGCTCTTCATCGAGGTGCGATGGGGGAAGGTCGTCCGCTGGGAGGACTACGAGGACACCGAGCGCGTGGCCGCCTGGGATCTCGCGGCCGCCTCCTGAGGCTCAGCGAGGCCCGACCGCAGCCAGGATGGCCAGCGTGATCAGGCCCGGTGCCGCGGCGACGAGGAACGTGCCGGCGTAGGACCAGTCGAACAGGGGCACGAAGGCGATCGGTCCGGCCGCATGACCGGTGAAGCGGAAGGCCAGCAGGAACGAGAGGGCCCCACCGCGGTTCTCCGGCTCGATGGTGGCGCCGGTGGCCTGGTAGGCGACGGCGATCGAGGCGATGAGGCCGCCGCCGATCGCCCAACCGATCGCCAACGTTGCGCCGCTGGTGGTCAGCGCCAGCGCGGCGGCCGCGAGGGTGGCCGCGGTCGTCATCCCCAAGGTCGCCCGCCGGATGCCGAAGGTGTCGATCAGTCGACCCCAGGCCGGTCCGAGTGCGAGGGCGCTCATGGCACCGGCCAAGAGGATCAGGCCAGCCGCCGACCCGGAGAGCTCCAGCTCGTCCCGAGCGGCGACGCCGACCAGTACGGCGACGCCGAGCGGTCCGGCGGCGGCGAGGAAGAAGCCGATGCCGAGGAGCACCAGCCGGCGGTGGAGCAGCGGGCGCAACCGCGGGGCGCTCGACTGCGGTCGTGGCTCGCCGTCCGGCGGGGACGAGGCGAGCAGCAGTGCCACGGCGGCCGCGCCGACGAACGCCAGTCGCCAGTTCGTGTCCGCGGCGACGCCTCCGAGCACCGGGCCGAGGCCGCCGCCGAGCGCCTGGAAGCTCGAGTACCGGCCCGCTTCGCGTCCGAACCGCTCGGGGGCGACCATCTCGGCCAGCCCGGCGAGGAGGAGCGGCGTGATGAACGCGTTCGCGACGCCCTGCAACGCGCGGCCGGCGATCAACCAGCCGAGGCCGGGGGCCACCGCACACGCAAGGCTCGCTGCGGCGTACAGCAGGTAGGTGCCCCGCACCGTGCGTCGCCGCCCCCACCGTTCGCCGAGGGTGCCCGACACCAGCAACGTGAGCGCGAACGGGAGCAGGTACAGGCTGAACGTGAGCCCCGCCGCGGAGGACGACGTGTCGAACTCCTCCCGCAGCTCGGGGAACATCGGGATCACGAGGACGGTCCCGAACGGTCCCATGAGCCCCCCGGCGTACAGCGCCAGTCGACGCAGCGCGCCGCCCGTCTGCTCGGTCGCCCTCACGCGCCGACCGTAGCGATCCGGTGTCGTGGGCGTCCGGTTTCGGCCCTCCTCACGACACCTCCACCGACCCTCCACGTCGCCTCCAAGATCCCCATCCGCGAGATTCGTACGTTCGACACATGCACAACGACGCCTTCTTCGACCGACCGATCCGCCTCCTCGGCGTCTGGGCCCACCCCGACGACGAGGCCTACCTCTCCGCCGGCCTCATGCGCCGTGTCGTCGCCGCCGGCGGCGAGGTCACCGTCGTGACCCTGACCAATGGTGAGGAGGGCTTCTCCGCCGAGGATCCCCGCACACGCGCCGAGCGCGCCGACCAACGCCGCCGGGAGATGCGGGCCGCCATGGAGGTCGTCGGCGTGACCGACGTCCGCTTCCGTCACTGGCCCGACGGCGGGCTGGCCGACGCCGACCAGCGCCGCGTCGCCGGCTCGATCGCACGGGCCATCCGATCGGTCCGTCCCGACGTGGTGGTGACCTTCGGGTCCGACGGCATCACCGGCCACGACGACCATGTCGCCTGCTCGCGGGCGACGACCGCGGCCTGGGCAGAGCTCGGCATCGGCGAGTTGCTCTACGCCGGCAAGACCCAGGCCTGGCTCGACGAGTTCCGCACGTTCCACGACGCGGTCGGCATGTGGATGGGTGCCGGGGAGCCGGCAGGCGTCGGGGCCGACGAGCTGGTCGTCGACCTCGAGCTCGAGGGCGTCGACCTCGATCGGAAGCGAGCGGTCCTCGCCGCCCACGGCAGCCAGACCGACTTCGTCGCTGCGGCGATGGGGGAGGAGCGGTACCGGGAGTGGATCCGAGGTGAGGCCTTCCGTCGTCCGGTCGCCGCCGAGCTCGAGGGCCTCGCCCGCCCCGATCTCTCGGTCGCGGCGGCGTGAGCACGTTGACGGGACGATCCGACCTGTTTATGTTGATGGGACGAAGCGTCTCATCAACAGGAGGGCTCGGCATGTTCCGGCTGATCGATCTCGACGGACCCGTCCAGGCATCGCGGTGGTGGTACGTCCTGCCCGGGTACCTGACCGTGTGGTCGCTGGTGAACGGCACCTGGACCTTCGTGGACGGCGCCGGTCTCTTCGACGCCTTCGGCATCGACATCACCGTGGTCACCGACGGCGACGAGTTCGTCCTCGCCAACTCGGGTGCCCGCTACCTCGGGATCGCCGTCGCGCTCGCCGTCGGTGTGTTCGTCCTGGACAGCGTGGCCGCAGCGTTCGTCGCGCTCGCCGCTCGGTTCACCATGGACGTCGGCGACGTGATCGCCGGGATCCGGACCGATCAGTTCGACAGCATCCCGCTGGGACTCGCGCAGAGCGCGGTGCTCTTCTTCATCCCGACGATCGTCTCGGTCTGGTGGCTGCTCCGCACGAGCGTCGGGACGTCGGCCCCGTCGCCGGTGAGTACGTCGTGACCGCCGCTCGGGACCGTCAGTCGACCGCATCGAGTCGAGCCCGCAGCGCTGCGAGGCGGCTGCGCGCGTACTCGGGCTCGACGATCCAGGCGTTCGCCGCCTCCCACGCATCGGAGAGGAGGAGCGCCCGGTCGTGGTCGGCCGGGTCGAGGATTCGCACGCCGAGGTTCGACAGGTCGTGCCAGACGACGTCGACCCGGCTCTCGTCCCAGTCGATCAACCCGACGGTCCGGTCCGAGGCGATCCGGATGTTGTCACCGCAGGGGTCTCCGTGGATGACCGCGGTCCGGACGTCGGCGAGCGCTCCGAACACGCCGAGCACCATGGCCCGGTTCTCGACGGACAGCGCGGACAGGTCGGCGTCGACGCTGCGCCCATCGGAGCCGAGCTCGAACACGCGCTGACAGCCGGGCCGCTGCGCGGATCCTCCGGTGGCGTCGTGGAGCCGCTGGAGCTCGGTCCCGACGAGTCGCCAGTCGGCCTCAGTCGACGGTGGTGCACCCGGGACCCAACGTTGGACGACGACGGGGCCGTCCGACCTCCGGCCGTCGGCGGTCCTCACGGGGGTGGGTACGACGAAGTCGAGGTCGGCGAGCCGGTCCATGAGCGCCAGCTCCCAGGCGAGCGACTCCGGCGAGCGTCGCGATCGACGGACGACGATGGGGCCGTCAGGGGTCCTGCCCGACCACACCTGAGACCGATGGCCGCCGCCGAGCGGTGCGTCGACCCGCACCGACGACCACGCCGAGACGTCGGGGGACTCGGTCACCCGGTCGGCTTGGTCGCCCGCACGATCGCTCCGTGGAGCCCGGTGCCGGTCTCGTGGGTCAGCTCGATCGACGCATCGGACAGTCCGGCTGCACCGAGCAGCGCCAGGTAGTCGTCGAACTGCAGGGCACCGGCGCCACACTCGGCCCAGGCATCGCCGTCGAGGTCCGGCGTGGTGCCGTTGTCGGCGACGACATCGGACACCGCCACCCGGCCACCGGGGCGGAGCACGCGGGCGATCTCGGCGAAGACGGGCCGCTTGTCGGGTGCGAGGTTGATCACGCAGTTGGAGATGACGACGTCCACCGACCCGTCGGGGAGGGGGAGGTCCTCGATCATGCCCTCGAGGAACTCGACGTTCTCGACGCCGACCTCGGCGGCGTTGCGCCGAGCCAGGTCCAGCATCTCGGGGAGGAAGTCGATGCCGTAGGCGCGGCCCGTCGGGCCGACCCGGCGGGCCGAGACGATCACGTCCAGGCCACCGCCCGATCCGAGGTCGAGCACGGTCTCGCCGGGGTGGAGTCGGGCGACTGCGGTGGGGTTGCCACACCCCATCGAGAGCGACGCCGCCGCATCGGAGCCGTCGTCGAGGGTCGCCGCGTCGTAACGGTTCGATCCCCAGCGTTCGTCCTCGTCGTCGCCGCCGCAGCCGTCGCGCGCGGTGGCGGCCGTTCGGTAGTAGGCGCGCACCTCGTCGTGGATCTGGTCGTCGCTCATGTCGATCGCTCCGGGTCGGGGAAGGCGGGGGCGGGGACGCGGCCCATCACCGCCTCGGCGGCGGACGGGAACGCGGCGAGGCAGGCCCGGTTGACCTGCCAGCGGCTGGAGGTGCCGGCGCGCTCGACGAGCACGAAGCGGACCTCGGCGAGCCTGGCGAGGTGGTGGGAGATCGTCGATTGGCCGACGTCGAGGGCCTCGGTGATCTCTCCGACCGTCATCGGGCGATCGGCGGAGGCGAGCAGGTGGAGGATCAGGACCCTGGTCGGGTCGCTGAGCGCCCGGAACCACGTAGACCACTCGGCGGCCTGCTCACGGTCGAGTTCTTCCATCGATCATCGACGATGGTCGATGGAACGGGATCCGTCAAGCGCGGACCGGCGTCGGTGTCGCCGACCAGTGCCACTGGAGCGCACCGAACGTCGCGACCATGGCGCCGACCGCCGCCATCACGATCACGCCCGAGGTGGAGTACCAGCCGAGGGTGATCGTGGCCACGGTGCCGAGCACCCAGGAGGCATCGCCCAGGCTGACGAGACGGGCGTCCCTGGTCAGCGCTGGTGCGTCGGATCGGGCGACGAGCACGACGGAGGCCGCGAAGGCGACCAGTCCGGCGCCGACGAGTCGGACCCAGCCCGGAGCGTCGGTGCCGAGGAGGTCGTCGACCGGTCCGGCGGCGACCAGGGCGGCGAGGCCCCCGAGGCCGGACGTCGTCGCGTTCGTCAGGAGGATCTGTCGGAGTCGGTGGTGCGTGGTCATGGCTCGACGATGCGACTCTCGTGGGTGCGGATCCATGACCTCTCCGGTCATGGTCGTGCGGCGCGCAGCCGCCGTAGCGTGCGAACCATGAGCACCGCAGTGGCCCCTCACGCCGGTCCGGTGCTGCGCGAGTGGCGCCATCGTCGCCGACTCTCGCAGCTCGACGTGTCGACCCGGACCGGGGTCTCGACCCGGCACCTCTCCTACGTCGAGACGGGCAAGTCCAAGCCGAGCCGGGAGCTGCTGCTCCACCTCGCCGAGGAGCTCGAGATGCCGCAGCGGGCGATCAACGACATGCTCCTCGCCGCCGGCTTCGCTCCCGTGTTCAGCGAGCTCGATCTGAGCGACGAGGCGCTGGCGCCGGTCCGGGACGTGATCGATCTCGTCCTCGCCGGCAACGACCCGCACCCGACGACGGTGATCGACATCAGGTGGGATCTCATCGACGCGAACGCCGCCGCGCTCTGGATGACCCGGGGCGTCGCTGCCGAGGTCCTCGCTCCGGTCCCGAACGTGGCGCGGGTCTGCCTGCATCCCGAGGGACTCGCACCCCGCATCCGCAACCTGCCGGCCTTCGCCTCCCACCTGCTGCGGCACATGCGTCAGGTCCTCTTCGCCACCCACGACCCGCAGCTCGCCGCGCTGATCGACGAGTGCGAGTCCTACGTGCCGCACGGCCGATCCGAGTCGGCGAAGATCGCCGACGTCGTCCTCCCCCTGGAGGTGGAGGTCGACGGGTACGAGCTCGCGTTCATGTCGACGGTCACCGCCTTCGGTACCAGCCGCGACGTGACGCTGTCGGAGCTCTCGATCGAGACGCTCTATCCGGCCGATGCGCGGACCCGTACGGTCCTGGACGAACGGCCCTGGGCGGCTTGACCCGGCACGTCATCGCCTCGGGTCCAGCGCCGTCGCACCATCAGGTCATGGCAGACATCACGACCACCATGGAACCCCAGGCCCTCGTCGACGGGTACTTCCGTTGCTGGAACGCCACCTCCGAACCGGACCGCATCACGGCCACGCGAGCGACCTGGTCGGAGGACGCCCGCAACGTCGATCCGCTGACCGACGCGACGGGCCACGATGAGCTCGTCGCCATGTTCGCCGGGTTCCAGGCGTCGTACCCGGGCCACTCCTTCCGTCAGCGAGGCGGACTCGACGCTCATCACGGGTTGCTCCGTTGGAGCTGGGAGATGGTCGACGCCGACGGCAACGTCACGCTCGACGGCATCGACGTCGCCGTCCTTGCCGAGGACGGGCGCATCGCCTCGCTGGGTGGTTTCTTCGGCGCCGACGTGCCCGACGACTGACTTCCGAGAACGGGAACGGCCTCGCGCCCTAGGGTTGGCCCCCCACTGGGGAGGGGGAGTCCCATGTCACTCGTGTTCCTGATCGGCCGGATCATCTTCTCGCTGATCTTCGTCGCCTCCGGCATCAACCACGTCGCGCAGCCGGCCGGTGCCGCTGCGGTCGCCGAGGGTCGAGGGATCGGCAACGCCCGGACGTTGACCCAGGTGGCCGGTGCCATCTGGATCGTCGGCGGCGTGTCGATCATCCTCGGCCTCTTCGGTGATCTCGGGGCGCTGTTGATCGCCGGTCAGCTCGTGGTCCTCGGCGTCCTCATCCATCCCTTCTGGAAGGAGACCGAGCCCGAGGCCCAGCAGCTCGAGATGACGCAGTTCATGAAGAACCTGTCGATGGCCGGTGGCGCGCTCGTGATCTTCGCCATGTTCGGCGGGGCCGGCGACGTGCTCGACTTCGTGATCACCGATCCGGTGATCGAGCTCGACCTGCCCTAGTCGGTCGGCGGCGCCTCCACGCCGCGCAGCCAGATCTCGAGTGCGCGTGCCCGGGTGGGGCGTCGGTGGACGACGCCCGCCGCTATGCGTAAGTTATCACTTACGCAAGGACCGGGAGGCCCACCGTGACCGAAGTGACCCTCGACGGACGAGTGCTCGTCGATCGAGCAGCCTGGACGGCTGCCCGGCTGGAGCACCTCGACGCCGAGAAGGAGCTCACTCGTCAGCGTGACGAGTTGAGCCGTCGACGGCGCGAGCTGCCGTGGTTCGAGATCACCGACGAGTACGCCTTCACCGGCCTCGACGGCTCGACCCGAACGCTCGCCGAGCTCTTCGAGGGCCGGTCGCAGCTGATCGTGATGCACTTCATGTTCGGACCGGGATGGCCCGAGGGGTGCCCGTCCTGCTCGTTCTGGGCCGACGGCTACGACGGCACCCTCGTGCACCTCGAGCACCGCAACACCAGCTTCGCCGTGGTCTCCCGGGCACCGATCGCGGAGCTCGCCGCCTACCGCGATCGGATGGGGTGGGAGATCCCGTGGTGGTCCTCGGCCGGGTCGTCGTTCAACGTCGACATGGGCGTCAGCTTCGACGGCGACGAGGGTGGCCGGCCCTACAACTTCGGCACCCAGGACTTCGGCGGCGACGAAGCTCCGGGGGCGAGCGTCTTCGTGCGGTCTCCCGACGGCCGGGTCTTCCTCACCTACCAGACCTTCAGCCGCGGCCTCGACATGCTGAACAGCACGTACCACTTCCTCGATCTCACGCCCCTCGGGCGAGACGAGAACGCCCTCCCGTGGAGCATGGCCTGGCTCCACCGCCACGACGCCTACCCGAGCTCCTGACCCGGGCGGGGCCCCGGAGCCCCACCCTCCTCCGCAGGTCTTCGCCGGTGGAGCGGCTGCGGCGCGGCCGTGGCTCCTGACCCGGGCGGGGCCCCGGAGCCCCACCCTCCTCCGCAGGTCCTCGCCGGTGGAGCGGCTGCGGCGCGGCCGTGGCTCCTGACCCGGGCGGGGCAGTCGACGCGAGGAGGCCCCCGGGGGGACGAGTCCCCGGGGCCTCCCGATCTCACGTGTCGACGCCGGCGTCGGCTCACACGTCGACGAAGAAGGACGACAGGATCCGGTCGGCTGCCTCGAGGTCGGCGTCGCTCACGACCTGGACGGCGAGGATGATCGTGTAGGCCTGGTTCTCGGGCCGGACGACCACGACGATCGCTCCGGCGTCCGACCCGCCACAGGCCGAGTAGGCCTCCCAACTCCCCACGAACAGCCCGTCGTCGAAGGCGGCGACGCCCTGGGGCTGGCAGCCACCGCTCCAGGTCGTGATCTCCCGCAGGAGCTGGTCGGTCGGCACGCCGAGCAGCGTCTCGTCGATCGAGACCGTGAACTGCACGCCGGGCACGTCGTAGAAGTCGGCGTAGTCGGCCAGGCTCGGCGCCGCCCGGACGTCGAGCGTGAGGTCGTCCGCCGGTCGGCCGTCGATGTCGCTCCAGGCGGTCGGGATCTCCAGCGACAGCAGCCCGGTGTCGTCGGTGACGAAGGTGTATTCGTAGCTGGTCGCCGAGGCCGAGTCCGCGACCATCTCGCCGCCGCCCAGCTCCTCGGCGAACGAGAACGTCTGCTCCAGTGGCCGGCCGTTGATCTCGCCCTCGAGGATCTCGTCGGTGGACAGGCGGAGCACCTCGACCGCGATCGCGCTGTCGCCACGCGTGCGGAGGATGTCGCAGTAGTCGGCCATGGTGCCGTCGGTCGCCAGCACCAGACCCTCCATCCGGGTGATGAGGTCACCGGCCTGGATGCCGGCCCGGCTGGCCGGGGAGCCGGACTCGACGGCGGCGACCCAGACCCCGGACAGGTCGTCGGTCACGATCGCCTGGCCGTTGATGCCGATCCAGTCCACCGGCTCGCCGGCGATCAGCTGATCGATGACGGGGATGGCCTCCTCGGCCGAGATGGCGAAGAACTGGGCGGTGTCGCGGCGGCCGGCGTAGTTGACGCCGACGACCCGGCCGCCCTCGGTGACCAGCGGCCCGCCGGAGTTGCCGGGGTTGATGTTGGCGTCGTGCTCCAGGGCGGCGTCGATCGATGCCCAGCTGGTGTCGCCTGCGCTCTGGGCCTTCGAGACGATGCCCCGGGTGAGCGTGAACTCGGGGTCGCCGAGCGGGAAGCCGGCGGCGTAGACGTCGAGACCGACGTCGGTCGCGCCCTGGTGCCAGCCGAGCGAGGGGAAGCCCTCGCCGTCGACGTCGATCACTGCCAGGTCGGAGCACTCCGAGCTGGCGACGAGCCGAGCGTTGTGCGACTCGCCGCCGACGAACACCTCGAGGGTCGCCGCCCCGGTGACCACGTGGTTGTTCGTGACCACGAGCCCAGAGGAGTCGATGAAGAAGCCGGAGCCGGCGCCGGCGGCGTTCAGGACGAGCCCGTCCTCCGGGTCGACGAAGGTCCCCTGGGCGACGATCTGGACGACGGCCTCGTCGACGTCGGTGACGTCGGCGACGGTCGTGGTCGAGCCGGGGGCGCTGTCAGCCTCCGAGAGGGTGCCGCCGGAACCCGACGTGTCCGGTGGAGCCGTCGAGTCGATCCGGCCACCCTCGCCGCCGGTGTCGACGGTCTCGCCCGCAGCCGAGCCACAGGCTGCCGCCAGGATCGCGACGGTGACGAGGAGCAGGATCAGATGTCGCTTGGTGGTGTGGTTCGTGGTGGTGGTCGCCATGGGTCTCACTCTGAGACCTCGACGCCGTCCCGGTAATGGGGACCGCCCCCCAGGGGGCGGCCCCGACTACTGCAGCTCGGGCGGCGGTCCCGGCACCTCGCTCGGCCCGCTCACCGGGGCCAGCCGGTGCACCGACTCGAAGACGAAGGTCCGGCGACCGATCGACACCGCCGCCCCCGACTCGAGGCGCCTCTGCGTGCCGGGCTCGAGCCGGTCCCATCGCCCGGCGGGCGGGTTCCACACGAAGGTGCCGTTGGTCGATCCCAGATCGGTGAGCACGACGTCCCACTCGACGAGCCGGATCTCGGCGTGGGCCCGGGACACGGTCCGCTCGGTGTCGTCGAGGAGCAGGGCCTCGGCGCCGCGGTGGGCGGCCTCGTCGTCGGGGTCGCGCCCGACCACGTAGCTCCGATCGAACGCGTACGTGGCGCCATCGTCGAACACCGCGAAGCCGAGCGTGGGGCGCGGCTGCTCGACGATGCGGTGGGTCAAGTGCACCATCGAGATGCCGCACACCATGCAGTACCGGGCCTGCGGGTTGTTGAAGTGCCCACGCGAGCACAGGATCCCGGGCACGAGCTCGGCGCCGTCGGTCATCGTGATCGGATCGTCTTCGATGGGTGGGGCGGCCGGGCCTTCGGCGAGCACGGGGAGCGGCATCTCGTCGGTGTCGACGTCGGCGCCGAGGTCGAGCACCTCGAAGTCGGCGCTCACCGCGAGCTCCGGCTCCGGTTCGGGCATCGGTGCGACGGGCGCCGGCGGAGGGGCCACCTCGACGACGGGCGCTGCAGCCGATGGCTGCTCGGCGTCGTCACGTCGGCGCAGCGTCACCGCACGCCCGGGCACGATCCCGGAGCGGAGATCGAACAGGTCGACCGTCGGCGACGACCCGTCGCCGAGGCCTCGCAACACCACCGGTCCCGATGACTCGGGCAGGTCCTCGATCGTCACGTCGCCCGGCGTCCCGACGATCGACCGGTCGGCCAGCACGATCTCGGCGTGGCCGCTGACGACGCCACGGAGGCCGACGTCGACCGACACGATGGCCGCGAAGGTCCCGGAGGCGTCACCGATCAGCTCACCGACGGCCTCGAGCACGCGTCCGGGTCCCGGATCGGTGCCGCCGACGGCGAGCGCCCGGTCGAGGTGCTCGATGACCCCGCGCGCCCGATCGGACGGTGGCACGCAGACGATGGCTCCGGGCCACCGGGCGACGAAGCCGTCGCCGAGGTGGACGGCTGCTGCACGGTTGTCCAGGGTCATCGTGCGACCTCCGTCAGGGAGTCGAGCCGCTCCGCGAACTGGAGGGCGGTGGGTGGTCGGCCGGTCGCCTCGGCCTCGAGCGCCCAGGCGATGGCCTCGGTCTCGGCGTCCGACGCGAGCGAGTCGATCACGGGACGGCCGGTGACGACGTGGCGCAGCGCGGCGAGCAGGTCGCCGGGGAGGCCGGGGTAGAGGGAGCGGCCGGTGAGCGCTCGGTGCAAGGTCGCGCCGAGCGCCCACACGTCCGAGGCCCTCGAGGCCCGGTCACCGCGGACGAGCTCGGGCGCCAGGTACTCGATCGCGCCGACCGGACCGATGCCGGTGATGGTCTTGCCCGGCGACAACGCCTGGGCGAGACCGAGGTCGCCGAGACGACCGCGACCGTCCTCGGTCAGCGTGATGTTGGCCGGCTTGATGTCGCGGTGGGCGATGCCGGACTCGTGCAGGGCGTGGGCAGCCCGTGCGGCGTCGGCGACCGCCGTGAGCACCTCGGAGCGGCCGAGCGCGCCGACGGAGGCGTCGAGCGAGCCCCTGCGGTACCACGGCGTCGCGTAGAAGAGCCGTCCTTCCTGATGGCCTGCATCGAGCAGCGGCACCAGCTCCTCGGCGACGACCCGGGAGTAGTGGCGCAGCTCACGACCGAACCGCGCGACGTCGTCATCGCTCGCTCGGTGGGCGAGCACCTTGACGGCGACGTGCTCGGCGTCGACCCCGAGTCGGTCGGGCGCGTCCGCCTTCCAGAAGGTGCCGTGGTTGCCCTCGCCGAGCAGCTCGACGAAGCGGTAGTCGGCGATGCCCTTCATGTTCGTTGCGCCGTGGTCATCACTCGTCCTCCAGGTGGTCGAGGTAGTCGTCGTCGATCTCGACGTCGGTGCGTCGGAACGTTCGGTCGCCGTGGAACCCGTCGAGGCCGAGCAACGCGTGCCGGTGGCGGACGGCCAGGAAGAGCCCGCCGGTGGTCACCACCGCGCCGACGACGGCGTAGGCGACGAGGCCGGCATCGCTGCGCAGCTCGTCGAGGAACACGATCGTGGAGATGGTCTCGGCGGCTGCGAGGCCGACCACCAGCCAGACGAGGTGGCGGATGGAGAGCCGGGCCGCGACGGCCGAGCCGGCGGGGGCGCCCCAGGCGACGATCGGGACGGCGGCCAGCCAGAGACCGAACAGGTCGGCGCGGTCGGCGTCGAGCGGCTCGGAGACGACCACGTCGCCGACCTGCGTGACGAGACCATCGACGACCGTGACGTCGAGGTGCCCGTCGATCAGGCCGAGCAGGACGAACCCGACGACCGAGACGGCGGTCATCACGACGACGGAGGTCGGGACGCCGATGCGGGGGTCGAGCCCGATGAGCACGGCGACGAGGAGGTAGGTGAACACATCGGCGCCCGAGCCGACGAGCGCCGAGGCGACACCGCCGATCGCGCCCGCCACCAGCGCCGCGGTGACGACCCGGGGACCGGCCCCGGGCAGGTCTCGCTCGACCACCCGGACCGGGATGCGACGTCCGAGCACGACCACGATGGCCATCGCGGCGAGCACGAGCGTGAACGTGACCTTCACGTACGGGCCGGGCAGCAGCGATGGTCGGAACGGCTCGTCCGCGTCGCCGGCGAACCAGGCGACGACGACGAACGCGAGCACCGCCGCCGGCGTCGCGATGGCGGCAAGACGCCACTGCACGACCCGCCGACGGATCAGGATCGCCGCGGTCGCGGTTCCCATCCCGACCGTCTGGATCGACAGCGAGAACGTGCGGGCGACCTCGGCGGGCACGTCGAGGAGCTTGGTGAAGACGGGGAACGCCACCGCGCCTCCGCCCTGGGGCGTCGAGCCGGCGACGAAGCTGCCGAAGACCATCGTGATGGCCGCTTCCCAGTGCTCGCCGATGCGGGACCAGTGACCGAGGACCGTCACGGCCACCGCCCACACCACCGTGATCGCCGCAGAGATCGCCAGCGCCCGCAGCGCGCGCTGGCGTTGCACGGCCGAGCGGGCTCGGGCCGCCTGCTCGACGAGGTCGAGATCGGGTCGGTCGGGTGCGGTCACGACGGGGGCGAGCTCACCAGACGCGACCACCGCGGTACCGCCAGCGGATCAGGACGATCTGGAGCGGACCGTTCGCAGCCGCCCAGACGAGCACCCACGTGGTGCCGAAGTGGAGCCAGAACGTCGTCGAGGTGACGCCCGACATCCCGTCGCCGAAGACGAGCAGCCAGACGAGCAGGCCCTCCGGGATGCCGGTGACGAGCCCGAGCGAGGTCGGCCAGTCCTTCTCCCAGCGGATCTGCTGGAGCCCGTGGTAGAGCGGCTCCCAGAGCACGACGCCGAGGATCGCCGTCGCGGCGAGCGCCCGGAACGCCATGGAGTAGACGTCGCTGAGCGCCCCGTCGGCAGGCAGGAAGGGCCCGATGATCAGCGTCCAGACGACGCCCACCGTCGCGAGGAGCACGAGCCTGCTCTGGATGCGTCCGAGGAGGGTCGGCGTCATGAGGCTGCTCCGGTGCTCGTGCCGGGGGCGGGTGGTCGATCCCGCATCCGGCGCCACCATTCGCCGACCGACCGCCGTGGACCGATGCGAGGGACCGAGCCGGCGGCGGCGAGATCATCGGCGATCTGGAGGGCCGCGTACTGCAGCCCGAGGAAGGAGTCGACGCCTGCGTAGTAGCCGCCGAGGGTGATGCTCCCGGTGGCGTAGCAGCGGCCACGGTCGCTCCGGGTGCCTCTGACCTCGAAGGACGGAGCCACGTCGAGGCGCCCGTAGGCGTTGCGGTTGGCGCCGCTGTGCTCGAGCAGATCGGCGAGCACGCGGTGCTCGCCGATGTCGGCCTCCAGGCCGGTGGCGTCGATGATGAAGTTGGCGGGCAGCTCGAGTCGTCCGTTCTGGGTGTCGACCTCGGTGACCACCGTCTGGTTCGGTCCCTGCCGGACCTCGGAGACCTGGCCGACGATCTGCCGGTAGGCGTCGTGGCTCCTGGCCCGCTTGATCTGGACCTGCCACGACTTTCGCTTCGGGGTGTTGGTCCCGCCCATCGTGCGGATCAGATCGGCCCGCTCCGGTCCTTCGAGCTCCTCGAGCTTGACCTTGAGCTGGCCACCCCATGCCGACTTCGGGAAGTTGAAGCCCTGGTAGGCGAAGCCGTCACCGCCGGGTCGGCGGTAGGTGATCTTCTCGCCCTGGGGACTGTCGACGTAGTTGCGGAACAGGTGGATGACGGTGGTGTCGGCGAGGCCGGCGTCACGGTCGTCGAGCAGCCGTTGCAGGACGCGGGAGCCGACGATGCCGCTGCCGCGCACCAGCACGGTGCCCGGTGAGCGTCGGAGCTCCTCGTAGACGTGATCGTGCGGCTCGTAGGCGTTGACGACCCGGGAGAAGTCGCTGTGGGCCTCGCGGTAGGCCTGGAGGTCGGGCAGGAACTTCAGCCCGGGGTAGCCGACCGCGACGTGCACGTGCTGGGAGCGGATCGCCCGACGCTGGCCCGGGGTCGCTCCGTCCGGGGTGTACAGCGTGACGAAGCCGCCACCGCGGTGGCGACGCACCATCCGCACGAGCCCCTTGGTCACCATGTCGGCCCAGCTGATCCGCACGGCCTCGCGATCGACGCCGTCGTAGACGTCGCCCGCACGGGGTGTCCAGTAGTCGATGCCGAACGGCTCGGCGAGGACGTTCCAGAGCGGGGCGAGGCGCTTCGACAGCGACGACGCCGTCCTCGACTCTCGCCACGCGTAGCTCGGGAACCCCCAGACGTTGTCCATGACCGAGCCGGCGTCGGAGCGGAGCCGCTCGCCCTCGGGGATCTGCGAGTTGCCGGCCAGCCAGCGGTACGTGTCGGACGGACGATCGAGGTTGGTGATGACTCGGATGCTCGACGTGTCGACGCCGGCGATCCGCAGCGTGTCGACGAGGGCGAACGAGCCCAGCCCGCCGCCGATGGACACGATCGGGGCCTGGTCGATCGGGATGCCGGCCCTGGCGAGCATGTCATCGTCCCAGATCGAGGTCGCGATGAGCTCGTCGGTCAGCTGGCCCCTCTCCTCGTCGGCGGGAGGACTCCCGGACTGTTGGCCGGGTCGGATGATGCGGGTGGCGTCGGCGTCGTTCACGGGACGAGGGTCCGATCGATGTTCAGGCTCCCGAGGACGACGCCGATGTCGGCGATGTCCTCCGGAGCGACGGCCTGGGAGCTGATGATGAGGAGGAACTGTCCGTCCCCACTGATCATCACGGTGTGCGAGATGGCGGTGATCGTGCCGGCACACCCACCGAAGACCTCGTACTCGCCGACGAAGTCCTCGAAGGCGAACGGCGCGCGGCCACCGCTGACGCACTCGGTCTCGGTGAGGAAGTCGAGCAGGCCGCTCACCGTGGTGCCCGGGAGCAGCTGATCGATCTGGATGAGGACGCCCGGGGTGGTGAAGCCGCCGATCGCCCCGCTGATGTCGGGCGAGGCGATCAGAGTCGAGGCCCCCTCGGCCGGCACGCCGTTGAGGTCGTTCCACTCGGCGGGCACCGACATCGAGATCGCTCCGGTGTCGTCGCTCACCTGGATCGTGTCGCCGGCGGCGGGCGGCACGGTCTGGGAGGTGTCGCCCGAGAAGACGCCGCCGAGATCCGGCGGGGTCCGGCCCGGCTGGCTCGGTGGCGGCGCCGCGGTGGTCGGCGCTGCCGTCGTCGGGGGTGGGGCCGCGGTGGTCGGCGCTGCCGTCGTCGGGGGTGGGGCCGCCGTGGTGGTCGGGGGAGCCGAGGTGGTCGCCGGCGCGGCGCTGGTGTCGGTCGAGACGGCGGTGGTCAACGCCGGCCCGGCCTCCTCGGGATCGTCGCCGCCGAGGACCACGACGCCGATGACGGCGACGATGACGGCCGCTGCTGCGCCGGCGAGCACGGCGGGCCGCTTCCACCACGGCACCGCCACGGGGGGCGGGGCGATCGTCGCCTCGTCTCGGACCTCGGGTGAGGTGAGCGCGTTCCACGGCGGAGGTTCGCCCGTCGTCGCGCCGTCCTCGGTCGCGGGCGGGTCCTGTGGGAGCGTCGGCGGAGGGGAGGCGTCGGGGGTCGAGGTCGATGGCGGGGGCAGCACGGGGGTGCTGCCCGTCGGGGCCGGGTCGCCCGGCGTCGGCAGGCGGTCGTCGACGACCGGCAGGGGCTCTGAGGGCGGGAGGTCCGGGACGGCCGCGACGGAGCCGAGGTCGGTCGTGGCGTCGGGTCGCTCCGGCAGCGCCGCGGCCTCGCCCACGACCAGCAGGTCGCTCACCGCGAGGCCGAGATCCCGCTCGGCCATCTGCAGGGAACGCCCCAGCTCCACGGCGGTCTGGGTCCGTGTGCTGGGGTCCTTCGCCATGCCCTGTTCGAGGGCGGCGCACACGACGGACGGAACACCCCGGTCGCGGAGGTCGGGCACCGGGTCCTGGGCGATGCGGGCGATCACGGGCACCAGCGACTCGTCGGTCGGGCGGACGAACGGTGGGCCACCGGTCAGGAGCTCGAAGAGCGTCGACGCCAGCGAGTACACGTCGGCCCGATGGTCGGGGCGTCGGCCGGCGACGACCTCGGGCGGTGCGTGCGCGACCGAGGCGGTGACCGAGGCGCTGCGGGTCTCGGGAGCGCCGTGCAGCCGGGCGATGCCGAAGTCGGCGAGCTTGGCGGCACCGAGCGCGGACAACAGGATGTTGCCGGGCTTGACGTCGCGGTGGAGCACCCCGGAGCGGTGGGCGGTCTCGAGCGCTCCCGACAGCTCCACGCCCAAGCGCACGACCTGCTGCCAGGGCAGCGGTCCCGCCGAGATGCGCTCGGCCATCGACCCGCCCGACACGTGCTCCATGACGAGGAAGGGGCTGCCGTCGCCCAGGAACCCGGAGCGGAAGATCGGCACGATGTGGGGATGATCCGAGAGGACCGCCATCGCCCGACGCTCTCGGTCGAAGCGATCCCGGGCCCGGTCGTCGAGCTCGCCCGGGAGCACCTTCACCGCGACGGTCCGCCCGAGATCGTCCTCCACGGCGCGATAGACGATCCCGAACCCGCCGCGGCCGATCTGCTCGACGTCGACGAGCCCGATCGCCTTCCACTCCTCGGCTGAGATCATCTCCCCGGTCCCTGTTCTTCCCCGGGCGGGGCCCCGGTGCCCCACCCTCCTCCCGATGTCCTCGCCCTGACGGGCTGCGGCTCGGGCCGTGTTGTTGGCCCGGGCGGGGCCCCGGTGCCCCACCCTCCTCCCGATGTCCTCGCCCTGACGGGCTGCGGCTCGGGCCGTGTTCGCAGCTCGTCGTTCGTCATGCCCTGACTTGATACCGCGTCGGGCCGTCCTGCGACATCGGGGGTACCCCCCACAGCGGCCCCGTCACCGGTCGAGCGCGCCCAGATCGTCGGTGGTCACGAGCCGGGCGAGGATGGCGTGATCGACGAGGCGGCGCCGCCGATCGACGGCCTCCTCGCCGATCTGCCCACGGAGCCCTCGGACCCCGTGCTCGGTGAGGCGACGGCACAGGTAGTCGAGCTTGCGGTCGAGCTTCTTGCCCGACCAACCCAGGCGCCCGGCGACGGCAGCGTTGGCCGGTACCTCCTCGCTCGCCGGGTCGAGCAGGCGGGGCGCGGCGAACGCGGCCAGCATCCGGCGTTGCTCGTCGTTGAGCGCGACGACACCGAACTCGCTCGTCGCCGTCGCGCCGGCGTCGGGGAGTCCGGGGAGCTCGAGCTCGGGTGGCTCGACCAGTCGGATGCGGAATTCGTAGGTCGACGGGCCGGCCGTGAACCTGACGTCGATGGTGTCGTCGAGCAGGGCTTCGACGCCGTCGGGTGGGATCTGGCTCCGCTTGCCCGACGAGCCGAGGAGGTGCAGCTCGCTCGTGCGGCCCAGGTTGCGAAGCGTCCAGAGACCCTCGCTGCGAGCGATCGCTCCGACGGTGCGGTGCATGTAGGGGTTGGCGTCGTCGATGATCAGGTCGCCGTGGCGCCCGAACGTGAAGGCCGCATCGGCGTCGACCGGGTAGGACTCATCGAGGAACTCGACCGCGATCGCCGCCACCGGGGCGAAGCTAGCGCCCCGCGTCGGGTGAGACGGTGGTGATCCGCCGCTCCGTGGGTCCGGCGGAGCGCTCCGGGTGACAGATCAGGGGGCGCAGGGCGGGACGGCGAGCGAGAACTCGTCCGGCGTCGGGCTGAGGAGCACTCGGAGGGTGCCGTCCGGTTCGACGAGCAGGTCGACGACGGTGTCGTCCAGATCGATCCGGTCATCCTCGAGCCGCTCGAACGTGCCGCCGCTCTGCGTCGTGTCGCGCTCCCAGACGATCGCCGGGCTCAACGCTCGGAGATCCGGGAGCACGTCGGCGAGCGGTCGGTCGACCAGAGCGCTGCACTCGGCTGGTCGGGCGGCGAACGTGGCCTCGCCGTCCCCGGAGCTTCGCCCGACGACCAATTCGATCGTGCCCGACCAACCCACCGGCAGACGGACGGCGTCGATGACGCCATCATCGTCTCGGTCGACGATGACGAGGTCGCTCTCGTCGCCGGTGGTGGCGACCACGAGGACCCTGCCGTCGAGCTCGCCTGGCGCGAGGCCGTCAGCGACGCTGGCGGCGATGCCCTCGGCGCGGAGCTCCTCCTCGAGGGTCCGAGCGTCGTCGGCGGCCTCGTCGAACGAGATGAGGATCTCGGTGTCGGTGCGCTGGACGGAGACCGCATCGGCGGTCCCCCCACCGACGAGCAGTGACGCGCCGGCTGCGACCGCGATCGCCGTCGCGGCGGCACCCACGACGAGCTGCCCCCCACGGCGTCGCCGCGGTCGCGCCACCGTCGGTTCGCCGCGCAGCTCACGGGGAGCCGCTGGTTCGGGCGGCTCCTCCTCGCCGACGCGACCTTCCGCCCGTCGGCGTGCGGCCGCGACGAGATCGTCCTCGAGTCGGTCGAAGAACTGGATGCCACCGAGGTCGAGCTCGGGCTCGCCGTCGGGATCGGGATACGGGTCGTCAGTCATCGGCGCAGGTCACCCGGTCCCTCGGCGTCGCGGAGCTCGGCGAGGCGTCTGATGCCCCGATGGACGAGCACGCGGGCGTTCCCCCGCGTGACGTCCATGGCCGCAGCGATCTCGTCGTGGTCGGCGCCGTCGACCATGCGGAGGCGGACGGCCTGCTGCTGGCGCTCGGGCAGCTCGTCGAGCAGGTCGAGGAGTCCCTCGGCGTCGAGGCGATCGATGACCTGACCCAACGCGTCGAGGTCGTGCTCGTCAGCGCGGGCGATGACGCCGAGGCGGTCTCTCGCTGCTCGCCCGTTCCTCTGCTGCCGCCAGTGGCGGCGGACGAGGTTGGCGGCGATCCCGAAGAGCCAGGCCCTGACGACCCCACGCTCGGGGTCGAACCGATCCGACTGCTCGAGCGCGATCGCGAAGGTCTCGGCGGCGAGCTCGGCGGTCGCCTCGGGCTCACGGACGCGAGCCGCGATGAAGCCGGCGACGCCGGCGACGTGTCGTCGATACAGCTCACCGAACGCCTCCGGGTCGTGGTCCACACTCGCGATCAGGACCTCGTCGGGGCGCGGATCGCCGCTGCGACGAGGACGGGAACGCCCCGTCGCCTCGGTCCGGCGTCGCGGTGCACCGCCGAGGTCCTCCCACGCTTGGCTCACGGTGCGCACAGCGTTACACGGCATGCGCCGTTCCACCACGCGGAGCGGGAGGACCTCGGACACGAGCTCAGCCGTAGCGGACGCAGCTCGCCCGGTTGTTCATCCAGGTCAGGCTCGACGTCGCCGAGTAGATGGCCTTGCTGGTCCCGCCGCAGCTCGACGAGTCGTAGAACCGCGTCGGCGAGCTGCCGCAGTAGTGGTACGACGACTCGATCGTGTTGTTCCACGAGCCCGACGGCTTCCAGACGCCACCACCGCATGCCGAGCTGCCCTGGATGGTCACCGATGAGCCGCTGTACCCGGTCGACGAGAAGTGCCGTCCGATCGTGAACGACGTCGAGAACGCCATGATCCCCGAGCCGCCCGCGATCGCTGCCGAGAGTCCGGAGCCGCACGTCCAGTCGCCGAGGACGAGCTCTCCGTTCTCGTCGACCCCCGACGCCCACACCACGCAATGCTCCTCTGCCGCGTCGATCGGCGCGCTCCGCTGCGCGCCCGCCGGGACGGCCATGGCCATCGCCGCGAGCGCGGCGATGACGAGCGTCGCCGAGATCCTCCTGTACTGCCCCACCGCTGCGTCTCCTTTCGGGTCGTTGTCGGAAGGGGCTTTCCGCAGGAGGCGCCGGCGTTACGCGCCCAGCCCGCGATCGACGTGAAACGCCGGCTCGGTTCGAGGCAAGCACGACCGTGCTGCCCCACAGCACCGAGGTGGGGCCGGGATCACACCGAACCTCCGCCCGGTGGGTCGATCTCGGCCCCACCTCGTCGGTGTCGGCGAGCGCTACGGCTCGGTCGTCGTGGTGGTCGTCGTCTCGATCGACCGGGCGACCAGGGTCAACGTCACCGACCAGCCGTCGGAGGCGCCCTCGGCAGCGTTGCGGACCAGGATCTCGGGTCGCTCGTCGGTGGTGACGAGGGTGACCGTGCGTCGCTCCTCGTCGGCCCGCACCGACACGACCGTCACGCCGAGCGCCTCGACGGTGGCGTACATGCTGTCGATGACCTGGGCTTCGAGGTCGGGTTCTGGTGGAGGGACGGGGAGCGCCAGCACGCTGCTGAACCGGGCGATCACCTCGACGTCGGCGCCAACGGCCCGCTCGACGGCGGCCTCGAGCCGGTCGAGCTGCTCCGCGTCGGGTGCCGTGGCCCCCCGAAGGAGCACGGTCATGCGGTCGGGCGCCTGGATCGTCGAGTACGAGAGCTCGACGATCGTCAGGCCCTCGACCATCGCCCACTCGTCGGCGGCCACCCGGGCGAGCTCGCCCGGCTCCGGTTCCGGTGGGAGGTCGCCGGTCGCCGCCTGCTGGGCCTGCCGTTGGGTCCACGACAGCGCGACCTCGGCCGGGTGGCCCAGCTCGGTGTCGAGCCGGTCGGCCAACGCGATCGCCGATGGCGGATCGCCCACACCGGCCAGCTGGACGGCGACCGTCCAGCCGAGGACGTCCAGGCTGAGCAGGTCGGCTTCGGACGCGAGCTCGTTCGCCCACTGCTCGATCACCAATCGGACGTCGTCCTCGTCGAAGCCGCCTTCGTCCTCGGTCTCGTCTGCGGCGGCACCGCTCGAGCGCGACGAGAAGATGATGTCGACCCGGGCGTCCCCGCCGATGATCGGCGCCAGGTTGCTCGCGAGCAGTGACGGCGGCGGTGGTTCGGTCGCCCCGGCGAGCTCGAGCTCGACGGTCGGCAGGTCGAGGGTGAGGTCGACGAGATCGAGGCCCTCGCCGGCATCGAGCCACCGCTCGACCTCGGCGTTGATGTCTCGACGGATGGCCGCATCGGACGACAGCTGGACGGTGCGCGACACCAGCGGCACCGAGATCAGCGCGCAGCCGACGATCAACGACACCGAGGCGAGCACGACCCGTGGCGAGGCGTCGCGCAGGCGGCGCTGAGGGACGAAGCCGATGCCGAGGATCACGACGATCGAGGCGAGCACGATCGCCACGAGGTTCGCGGCGTAGAGGAGCATGGCGCCGGCGGCGAGGGACTGGCGGCCGAGGTGCAGCGCGATGCCGGCGCTGGCCAGCGGTGGCACGAGGGCCACGGCGATCGCGACACCGGGCAGCGTCGCCGACACGTCGTTGCGGATGGTCGCGTACGCACCGGCACCGCCGGCGGCGAGGGCGACGGCGAGGTCGCGCAGGTCGGGAGAGGTGCGGGCGAGCAGCTCGTCGGTCAGCCCGATGTCGGGGATGATCGCCGCGAGCACCACCGCGCTGCCGAGACCGAGCACGGTGAGCATCAGGGTCACGCCGAAGGCGTAGGTCAGCCGCTCGAGCCAGCCCATGGTGGTGGCGAGCGCCAACCCCATCAGCGGCTGGGCGAAGGGGGCGAGGAGCATGGCGCCGATCACGACCGCCGCCGAGTCGGCGCTGATGCCCATCACGGCGATCGTGATCGAGAGCACCATGAAGGCCATCGTCCGGCCGAGGTGACGCTCCTCTCTCGAGGGGAAGAGCGATCGGGAGACGGAGATGCGGGTCTCGCTCGTGCAGACGTGTCGGCGCCCGATGCGTGCTGCCACGACGAGCAGGCCGACGATCGCAGCGACGATCAGTCCGGCGGATGCGAGCGGCGACATGGACGTGACTGCTCCGAGCGGTCAGGGTCGTGGGCGAGCGGGCCGGGGAAGTGTGACACGGGGGAACCCGTGGACGGGGCGAGGTCACTCGCCGTCGGCGCGGCGATGGGCGAAGCTCTGCGCCGTGACCCACGCCGATACCGAGCTCCGCCGACAGCACCGCGCCGTCGCCCGCGGCCTGCTCTTCACCGACCAGTACCAGCTGACGATGGCGCAGCTGTACCACCGGCTCGGGCTCCACGAGCGCGAAGCGCGCTTCGAGCACTTCACGAGGCGGACGCCGCACTACGGGAGCCACCAGGCCGGCTACTGCGTGAGCGCCGGGCTCGACCCCTTCCTGGACTGGCTGGTCGACACCCGGCTCGGCGACGAGGAGCTGGCCGCGCTCCGCGCCCAGGTCGACGGATCCGGCCGCCGCCGCTTCGACGACCCGTTCCTGGACTGGCTCGCCGAGCAGGACGGCTTCGGATCGCTCTCGATCGACGCCGTGGCCGAAGGGCGAGTCGTCCACCCGAACGTCCCGATGACGGTGGTCACCGGACCGCTGGCCATGGCGCAGATCGTGGAGACGGCGCTCCTCAACCAGCTCAACTACGCGACCCTCGTCGCCACCAAGGCGAGTCGGGTGGTGGATGCGGCACGCGGTCGGCCGGTGCTCGAGTTCGGGCTCCGGCGGGCGCCGGGCTGGGGCGCCAACGCCGCAGCCCGGGCCGCCCTGATCGGCGGTGCGGTCGGCTCGTCGAACGTCGGCGCCTCGCACCTCTCCGGCGTCGATCCGATGGGCACGCACGCGCACAGCATGGTCCAGGCCTTCATGGCGCTCGGCGAGGGCGAGCTCGGCGCGTTCCGGGCCTACGCCGACGTGTACCCCGACGAGTGCCTCCTCCTCGTCGACACGATCGACACGCTGAAGAGCGGCGTCCCGAACGCCATCACCGTGTTCGACGAGCTGAAGCGAGCCGGCCACGAGCCGGTCGGCATTCGCCTGGACTCGGGTGACCTCGCCTACCTCTCGATCCAGGCCGCCCGTCTGCTCGACGAGGCCGGCTTCCCCGACGTCGCGATCGTGCTGTCGAGTGGCCTCGACGAGATCGCGCTGCTGCAGATCCTCGCCCAGATCGACGCTGAGGCCCCGCGCTACGGCGTCGACCCCAAGGACCTCGTCGACCGGCTCGCCTTCGGCGTCGGCTCGAAGATGGCGACCTCGGACGGGCAGCCGTACCTCGATGGCGTCTACAAGCTGATGGCGCTGCGCGAGGGCGATGCCTGGGTGCCGGCGATGAAGATCTCCGAGTCACCGTCGAAGACGCAGAATCCCGGGGACAAGGACGTGTACCGCCTCTACGACCAGCGGGGTCGGGCGACGGCCGACCTGCTGACCGTCGCCGGTGAGCAGGTGGTCGATGTCGATCCGCTCGTCCTCCAGCACCCGATCCTGGTGGGGACCAGCCGCCAGCTCCGTCCGCCCGAGCTGAGCGGGGTGGAGCGCCTCGTCGACCCGGTCGTCGAACGGGGCCGACGACTCCACGACCCCGTGCCGATCGAGGAGCTCCGGTCGCGGCACTTCAGCGACGTCGAGCGACTCGACCCCGGTGTGCGTCGTCTCGTGAACCCGCACGAGTACCACGTGTCGCTGTCGCCGGCGCTGTGGGACCTCAAGCAGGGCCTGATCGCGAAGGCCCGCAACGGGGCGACCGGCTAGCCCGGGGAGCGGGCCGCCCGCTTGGCCTCCTGCTTGGCCCGCCGCTCCTCGCCGGCGCGCCGGAGGCCGGGCAGCGTCTCCTCGTCGACCCGCATGAACCGGGTCCGCCACGAACCGGTCTCATCCCAGACGAACGGGGTCTGGACGGTGGTGCGGGGGGCGGTGGCCGACCACAGCAGGTCGAGGGCCTGCTCGACGATCGCGGTCTGCATCGCCGCGTCCCCCGGCTTGCCGCACGGGTTGCCGAGCGGGAAGTCGGTGAAGCAGAACCGCGGGACGCCGCAGTGCTCGACGATGTCGCGAGCGCTCCCAGCGATCACCGTCGGGATGCCGACCGACTCGAGGTGTCGTGCGACCAGGCTCACGGCCTGGTGACAGACCGGTCAGAGCGGGACGAGGAGGACGACGTCGACCTCGTCCTCCCGGGCCCAGGCCTCGACCTTCTCGGCGTTCCGCTGGGTCTGTCGATGGCTGTAGAGCGTCGGGACGCCGTAGTAGCGAGGGGCGACCGAGCCGATCCGTCCGGCCTCGGCGAGCTCGGCCAGGCGGTGCAGCGGCAAGAAGGTGTCGACGTCGTCGGTGTGGGTCGTCTCCTGGTCCCACTCCAGATGTGAGGTGTGCATCCGCGCCGGTGCCGGCGTCGTCCCCGCGGCGAACGCGCCCCCCGAAGCGCTCGGGTCGTCGGTGTCGACATCGTCGCGGTGCATCGCCGTGGTCGTGACGATCCCGACACGGGCGGCCGACCGCTCCACCGTCGGCCGTTCGAACGGGACGTCCTCGTGGTGCGCCCACCGATACGGCCGGTCGTAGCCCTGGGCGGCGTAGAAGTCCCGGGACCGGTCCATGTACCGGACGAAGGTCGTGAAGGCGGGATCCCGATCGGCGGCCATGGCGGAACCGTAGCCCTCGCCCGGGTCCGCGGCTGTGGTCGGCGGCCTTCGTAGCGTTGCGGCATGCCCCGCTGGCGCGCCGCCGAGCCGATCGATCTGCAACGGCGTCGCCCGCGCCGCCCGGAGCATCCCACCGTGCCCGCCGAGCCGGGGCTCGTCGTGACGCACCGGGGGACGGGGGAGCAGGGCCGGGTGGTCCGCTTCGGCGGCGGGCTCGTCGCCCTCCGGGACGACAGTGGGCGCAACCGGACCTACCACGTCGTCACCGGCGGCTTCGTGGTCGACGGCCGGGTCGTGTCGCTCGGGCCGCCCCGGCCGGCCGAGGCGCCTTCCACGAGGACGACGGCCTCGGGCTCGATCGCCGACGTCCGACCGACCGTCGCGCGCATCGCCCGCGGGAGTCGGATGCTCGTCGAGGGCGTGCACGACGCCGAGCTGGTCGAGCGGGTGTGGGGTGACGACCTCCGCGAGCTCGGCGTGGTCGTCGGCATCCTCGACGGCGCCGACGACCTCCGCGCCGTGGTCGACGAGATCGACCCCGGTCCCGACCGGCGCCTGGGCATCCTGCTGGACCACCTCGTCGACGGCTCGAAGGAGTCACGGATCGCCGCAGCGGTGACGGGTCCGCACGTGCTGGTGACCGGCCATCCGTACGTCGACGTGTGGCAGGCGGTGCGCCCCTCGGTGCTCGGCATCCGGGCCTGGCCCGTGATCCCACCCGGGCAGCCGTGGAAGGAAGGCGTGCTCGCCGCCCTCGGAGTCCGCGACACCCCGGCGGCGTTCTGGCGTCAGGTGCTCGGTCGTGTGACCAGCTACGCCGATCTGGAGCCGGGGCTGGTCGGCGCGGTCGAGGAGCTCATCGACTTCGTCGCCCCACCGCCTGATCCGTGATCACGGCCCGCCCGCAGCCCGGCAGGGCGACGACCTCGGGAGGGGGACGGAGCACCGAGCTCCGGGGGCCCCAGCCGGGTGTCAGGAGACCGACTCGCCGGTGAGCTCCTCGGAGATCGTCCACAGTCGGCGGGCGGCGTCGGCGTCGAGTGCCCAGGGGGCGTGCCCACCGATGGCCTCGGGGTGCTCGTACTCCTCGCCGATCGAGCAGTCGAGGAGGTAGCGGCCGCCCACGCCCTCGAGCGAGGGATGGGTGAGCGCCCAGACCTGCGTGGCCGTGCCGGCCTCGAGCGACTTGTAGGCGGCTTCGCCCGTGCGCCGCATGATGTCGGGGATCGCCTCCCGGTCGCCGGGCACGAGGTGGCGGCCGAGCCGGGTGCTGATGCCGCCGGGGTGCACAGCATTGGCGACGAGGCCCCGGTCGGCGTAGCGGCGGGTCAGCTCGACGGCGTGGAGGATGTTGGCCGACTTCGAGGCGCCGTAGGCCGCCCACTTCTCGTACGGCGTCCGCTCCCAGTTGGGGTCGTCGAGGTCGACGGCGGCGAGACGGTGCGCAGCCGAGCTCACGTTGACCACGCGGACGGGCGGCCCGTCGAGCAGCAGCGGGAGCAGGCGGGCGACGAAGACGAAGTGACCCACGTGGTTGGTGCCGAACTGGGTCTCGAACCCGTCGACGGTCGTGCCCGGTGGGGTGCTGGCCAGACCGGCGTTGTTGCACACCCCGTCGAAGCGGCCGCCCCGATCGAGCAGCTCCGCCGCCGCGGCTCGCACGCTCGTGAGGTCGCCGAGGTCGATGCGAACCGTGTCGAGCGCTTCCGGACGGTCGCCCAGCAGGGGATCGAGCACGTCGCGCGCCGCGTCGGGGTCGCGGACCGCTGCGGTGACATGCGCGCCATGGGCGGTCAACGCCCGGACGGTCTCGGTGCCGAGACCCGAGTTCGCGCCGGTGACGAGGTACCGACGGCCGGTCAGGTCGAGGCCGGACAACACCTCATCGGTGGTGGTGCCGTTCCCGAACCCGTTCACGAGCCGTAGCGAGGCACGTCAGGGCCGACGAGCGCCGTGAAGCGCTCGAGGACCTCACCGGGATGGGCGTGCCGGCCCTCACGCTTCTTGGAGTAGATGAGCTCGCCGTCCACGGTGACGTCGAAGACCCCGGAGCCGCCGGTGACGATCCGGAGATCCTCGATGACGTGCTGGTAGTTGGCGAGCAGATCGGAGACCGCGCTCACGGCGCGGGACGAATAGTCTCAGGGAACGCAGTAGGTGAGCTCGATGCGGTGCTTGTTCACGCCGCTCACCGTATCGGCGCCGCCTCCTCCGACCAGCACCTCAACGCCCGGTCGATCCCGTCGAGGGCGGGTGCGTCGAGTGGCTCGGCGAACCACCGGGCGATGCCGCGCAGGTGCACGGGCGCCGCTCGTCGGTGCCGCTTCCTCCCCTCGTCGGTGAGGTGCGCCCACACGACCCGACGGTCGGCCTCGTCGCGCTCGCGCGCCACGAGGCCTCGCTTCGCGAGTCGGTCGACCAGTCGAGAGCACGAGGAACGGGTGATGACGACGAGTTCGGCGAGCTCACCCATCCGGAGTCGTCGGTCGGGGGCGACGCGGAGCTGGTGGAGCACGTCGTACTCGTCGAGGGTGAGGTCGGTCTCGGCCCGGAGCTCGGCGTCGAGGCGCTCGACGACGCTGCGCTGGTAGCGCTGGAAGGCTTCCCAGGTCGCGAGCTCGGCGTCGGTGGGTCGGCGGGGCACGTTGATCAGCCTAGAGAGATCCGTGCGATCGAAATAGTTGCGAACGGAAATATATTGAGGGCCCACCAGGTTGGAAGAGACATGACCACCACCCCCACCATCGACGTCCGGCGGGCGAAGGACCGCTTCCACACCCGAGCCGGCTGGCTGGACTCGAAGCACTCGTTCAGCTTCGGCCACCACTACGACCATCAGAACACCAACCACGGCCTCCTGCTCGTCAGCAACGACGACGTCGTGAGCGGCGGCACGGGCTTCGACACCCACCCCCACCGCGACATGGAGATCATCACCTGGGTGCTCGACGGCGAGCTCGAGCACAAGGACACGCTCAGGAACCGGGGGATCATCTATCCGGGCCTCGCCCAACGGATGAGCGCGGGTACCGGGATCTGGCACTCCGAGATGAACGCCAGCCCCGACACCGACGTCCACTTCGTGCAGATGTGGGTGCTGCCCGACACCGAGTCGGTCGATCCGTCCTACGAGCAGCTCGACATCAACGGCGAGCTCGAACGGGGCGGCCTCGTGCCGATCGCCTCGGGCAAGGGCCACGACGCCGCGATCGGGCTCCGGCAGCGTGACGCCGTGCTCTGGGGTGGCCGCCTCGGCGCGGGCGAGGAGGTCGCCGTCCCCGACGACCGCCACGTGCACCTCTTCGTGGCCCGTGGCTCGACGCTGCTCGAGGGCGCCGACGAGCTCGACGCCGGCGACGCCGTCCGACTCACCGCAGCAGGCGAGCCCCGGCTCACCGCCGGCACCGACGGTGCCGAGGTCCTGATCTGGGCCACGGCGTAGCCACACGATCCGGGTCTCCGCTGTCTTCTCGGCGGGGACCCGGGTTGGCTACCGTCGCCGTTCCGAGGGGAAGGGGAGTCCATGGTCGCGGTGCCCGCTCGTGCGTCGGAGATCGACGCCGCCTGGTTGAACGAGGTCGACGCCGAGGGCGTCGGTCGGGTCGCCGAGGTCCGGGTCGACGACCTCGGTACCGGGGTCGGCATCCTCGGCGAGATCGTCCGTCTGACCCTCACCTACGAGCCGGGTGAGACCGGGCCCGCCACGCTCATCGCGAAGGGCGCCTCGCCGTCCGAGGAGAGCGTGGGGCTGTGCCTCGCCATGGGCTTCTACGACCGGGAGATCAGCTTCTACCGCCAGCTCGCGTCCGACCTCGATCGCGTCCGGGTGCCGAAGCCCTACCACGTCGGCGCGGCCGAGGGCACGGTGCCGTTCGTGCTCCTGCTCGAGGACATCTCGGGCGCCCGTTGTCCCGACCAGATCGCCGGGATCGACGCCGAGGACGCCCGGCGGATCCTGGAGACCGCCGCCGGCCTGCACGCGACCTTCTGGGAGTCGCCCGCGTTGCACGCCCTCGACTGGCTCCCGCCGATGAACAACCCGATGTACGCCGCGTCGCAGGCGCTCGCCGAGATGCGGTGGGACGGCTTCGTGGAGGTGTGGGGACCCCGGGTGCCACCGAAGGCCCTCGCCGCTGCGGGTGAGGTCATCCCCCGCTACTCCCGTCTGCTCGAGTGGTGGGACGAGCAGGGCAACCAGACCTTCGCTCACACCGATTGCCGGGCCGAGAACTACCTCTTCGGCGGCTCCGCCGGCGACGACACCGTGACGATGGTCGACTTCCAGCTCTCCACCCGTCACGTCGGGGCCTGGGACGTCGCCAACCTGCTCGGTGGGTCGATGACCGCCGAGGTGCGCCGCTCCGTCGAGGACGACCTCGTCACCGGCTACCACTCGACGCTCGTCGAGCTCGGGGTCACCGACTACTCGCTCGACCAGCTGTGGCGCGACATCCGCATGTCGTGGCTCCAGCAGATCTTCAGCTCGGTGGTCGTCAGCGACCTCGAGGGGGGCAACGAGCGGGGCGACGACCTGATGGCCGAGCTCCTGACCCGCCCCTTCCTCGCCGCCGACGACCACGACGCCGGCGCGCTCATCGCCGAGCTGTGATCCGGCGGCGATCGCTCGTTCGACGCCACCACCCCCAGCGGGCAGACTCGGCGGCGTGAGCCACCTCCCCCAGCCCGACGTGCTCGTCGACGGCATCCTCCATCCCGGCGAACGAGATCGGTTCGTGGCGATGTGCGTGCCGACCGGGCTCGACGAGGTGCCCGGTCTGCGAGCCCGGATCGTCGGTCACCTCGGTCACGTCGAGTCGCTCGTCGATGGTCCCAACCTCGTCGACGGCGACGCCGCGAGGGCGCTCGCCGCTGCGTTGCTCTCTGCGCTGGACGACGCGCCGACGCTCGACGGTGATCGACGGGCCCTGCTGCGAGGAGCGATCGAGTACTTCGTCGATCAGTCCGACTCGATCGACGACGTCGACGATCCGACCGGGTTCGACGACGACATCCGCGTCGCCAACGCGGTGTTCGAGGAGATCAGCCGCCACGAGCTGCTGATCCGCCCCTGACCGACAGCGTCAGCGGTGGATCACCCGGCGTCCGCTGACCTGCGACGGCACGATCCGCACCCAGTGACCTCGGTCGCCCTCGGCCCAGGGGTACAGCGCCAGCGACGAGACCCGCTCGCGGAGCTCGGGGCGGTCGTGCACCGTGACCTCCTGGGCCCGGCCCTTGATCACGACGCTCCACCCCTCGCGAGCCCTGCGGTCGAGTCCGTCGACCTCGAAGGCGACCTGGTGCTGCTCGGCGAGGGTGAGCTTGAGGCCCTCGTCGGTGCGGAAGATGATCTCGCCGTCGGCCAGGGCGTAGTTGACCGGGAAGATCTCGGGCGTGCCCCCGGTGCCGAGGGCGAGCCGGCCGATCTCGTCGGCGGCGACGAGCTGGAGGCACTCGTCGGGAGTCATCACTTCCAGCCGGCCTCGTTCGGTCACGTCGTCCACCTCGCTGTGCCACGTCGCCTGGAGTCCGATGCTGGCGTCAGGACCGGTCGGTGATCAAGTACCTGGGATCGAAGCGTCGGCTCGTCCCGGTGATCGCCGCGCTCGCCGGCGGCACCGGAGCGTCCACGGCGCTCGATCTGTTCAGCGGCTCGGCCCGGGTGGCCGCCGCGCTCAAGGCGACGGGCCTGGACGTCACCGCGGTCGATCGGACCCGGGCCGCGCACGTGCTCGCATCGTGCGCCGTTGCGACCGATGCCGACCGCATCGACCACGAGCGGCTCGCCGCCGTGCTCGCCGAGCTCGACGCGCTCCCCGGCGTCGACGGCTACGTGACCGAGACGTTCTGCCGCCAGGCGCGCTTCTTCCAGCCCGAGAACGGGCAGCGGATCGACGCCATCCGCGGCGCCATCGACGTCATCGACGACGAGGTGTTGCGACCGGTCCTGTTGACCGCGTTGCTCCAGGCGGCCGACCGGGTCGACTCCACCACCGGCGTGCAGATGGCGTACCTCAAGACGTGGGCGCCGAGGTCGAGCCGCCGCCTCACCCTGCGGGCGCCCGACCTGCTCTCGGGTCCGGGCCGGGCGCTGCAGGGGCGAGCTGAGGACCTCGTGGACGAGCTGCACCCGGTCGACGTCGCCTACCTCGATCCGCCGTACAACCAGCACCGGTACGAATCGAACTACCACGTGTGGGAGACCATCGTCGCGGCCGACGAGCCCGAGGCGTACGGGGTGGCCCGAAAGCGGATCGACCTCCGCGACCCGGCCGGCCGCAGCGCGTTCAACCAACGACGGGCGATGCCGCTCGCGCTCGCCTCGGTCATCGAGCGCGTCAAGGCGGGGGTCGTGATCGTGTCGGTGAGCGACGAGGCGTGGGTACCGGTCGACGATGTCGTCGAGTGGTGCTCGCCGCACGGCGCGGTCCGGGTCGTGAGCGTCGGCCAAGCGCGCTACGTCGGCGCCCGCATCGGGATCCACAACCCGGCGGGCGAGCGGGTCGGCCGCGTGTCGCACACGCGGTTGCGGGAGTTCCTCGTCATCGCCGGCCCGGAGGCGAAGGTCGACGGCGCGATCGTCGCCGCATCGAGCGAGATCGCCGAGCTCGACGGTGAGGTCACCGTGCCCGACCGGACGCTGACGACTCAGTCGGAGAACTGACCGAGGCCGCCCCACAGCAGGGAGGCGGTCTGCTCGGCGAGGTCATCGGGCTCGACGGTGCGACCCGAGGAGGCCCAGTACCGGGCCACGCCCTCGGCCATCCCGGCGATGGCGGCGGCCACTCGCTCCCGCTCCTCGTCCGGCAGGCGATCGGTGAGCAGGCCGGCGATGGCGTTGGTGACCGAGGACTCGGCCGCCCGGACCGCGTGGACCAGCTCGTCCTCCCGCGGTGCGCTGCCCCCGAAGAGCAGCGCGAAGGCACGCCGCTCCTCCGACACGAAGCGGAAGTAGGCCCGGAGGCCGGCGACGACCTGCTCGCGGGGCTCATCGGCGGTCGAGGCGGCCTCCTCGATGGCGTCGATGAGGCGTCGGCCGACGTCGTCGACGAGCTCGAGATACAGCGCGCCCTTCGACGGGAAGTGCTGGTACACGACCGGCTTGGTGACACCGGCCTCGGTCGCGAGGTCGTTCATCGAGGTCTCGTGGAAGCCGCGCCGTGAGAACACCGACAGCGCCACCTCGAGGAGCTGGCGGCGTCGTTGCGCGGCGGGGAGACGGATGGCGGTCACGGTGGCGTCAGGCTAGCGGTCGGCACCGGGCCGACCGTCAGCGCCCGTGCTCGCGGTCGTCGCGCTCGGCGGCCCGGACGGCGTAGCCGAGCAGGATCGACGGCGCGAGCACGACCGAGCCGATGATCAGCAGCGCCGTGACGATCGTGGCCAGCGCCGAGCCGAACGACGTCAGCACCCCGACGAGCACGATCACGGTGGCGACGGCGTAGAGCAGCAGGCCGACCCGCCGTCCGAGGGAGGCCCACCGGTCGATCCGTGCCCGCTGTTCCCTGACGGGATCGTCCACGTCGTCGCCTCGTCAGCCGGTCAGGCGGGCCGGTCGTCGTCGACCGCGTCTGCCGACTCGACCTCGTCGGTCACGGTGACGACGTTCGCCTCGACCTCGTCGGCCACGGTGACGACTGCCGACTCGACTTCGTCGGTCACGGTGACGACTGCCGACTCGACCTCGTCGGTGACCGTGACGACGTTCGTCTCGACCTCATCGGTCACGGTGCCGACGGCCGACTCGACCTCGTCGGTGACCGTGCCGCCACCGGGGTCCTCGATGCCGTGATCGTTGTCGAATCGGGCGAGGGTGGCGTCGAACGCCGAGGCCGCCACCGCGGTCCGACTCGGCGTCGCCCCGGGAGCTTCCGGTTCATCGAGCAGGTTCTGGAGGTCGCGCAGGTCGAGCTCGTCGGTGTCGGCCCCGGTGTGCTCGGGTTCGTCTGCCCAGCGCACCAGCGAGAGGTCGAGCTCGTCGTGGCGAATCTGACCGGTCTCGACGAAGGGCACGTCGACCGGGTCCTCGTCCGGGTCCTCGGCGACGATCCGCACGGGAGCCGGTCGGGCTGCGGGAGCCCGATCGGGCGGTGGCGCGGACGGATCGCCGTCCTCGTCGGTGGTGACCTCGGCGTAGGTGTCCTGGCTGATGTCGCCGCGCACGAGGGCGAACCACGGATCACCGTCGGCGGCGACGGCGGCCGCTTCGGCAGAGGCCGCCGCCATCTCGAGCGGCTCGCGGACCTGGCGTCGGGTGAGGCGGAGGCCGACGTCGAACAGCGCCACCACGATGATCAGGTCACCGAACGACACCAGCGCGCCGAGACCGGGCAGCGGGATGCGGTCGCCCAGGAGCCCGACGCGGTCCTCGGTGATCTCGAGGCGTCGGGCGACACCGAGGTCGTCGGTCGTGTCGAGCTCGACGGTGGCGGCCGCGTCGGGCCCGACCGTGGTGGCGCCGTCGATCGCGAGCGGCACCAGGTTCAGGCCGATGCCCAGCGCGACCACGCCGAGCCCGGCGATCTCGCGGTTCGCGAGCGCTGCCACGAGCAGGGTCGTCAGCGACAGCGCGGCCAGCACGGCCTCGCCGCCGAGGTCGTCGGCGATGATCGGCAGCACGTACAGCCCGGCGGCGAGCAGCGGCGCCCACCAGAGCACCGGTCGGAGCTGTCGCGCGGCGGCGAGCGATCCCCGGGTGAGCAGACCGATCGCCAAGCCAACGAGGACGGCGACGAGGGCCAGGAGCATGGGTCGACGCTAACGCTCGGGCCCGACCGAGTGGTCGACCCCGAGGTCAGCAGGTCTCACACGTTCGCCGGGAGCAGGCGGCTGATGTTCTCGTAGAAGACGAACAGCGAGGCGAGGAAGAACGGGGCGACGACGGCGTACGCCGGCCACTTCCGCCACGCCGTGCTGAGGAGCCACCCTCCGACGGCGATCAGCGCTGTGATGAGCCCCCAGATGGCGACGGGAACCCGGGAGCTGGTGGCGCCGTCGAGGTCGCCGCCGAGGTCGATCGAGGCGAGGCCGGCGGTGGCGACGACCGGCTCCACGCCGTTCTCGCCCTCGGCCAGCACCGTCGACGGCGTGGTGATGCCGTCCGGATCGTCGAGGTCCTCGGTGGGCAGCTCGGTGACAGGCGCCGTTCCCAGATCGGCCGGACCACCGGCGGCGGGGTCGCCGACGAGGTGGGCGACGACGATGAGGCGCTCGGCCGCCGAGTACTTCGGGTTGCAGGTGGAGAACGTCAGGCGGTTGTCGTCGGTCGGTGCGAGCACGTGGATGTCGCTCGGCTCGACGATCTCGGACGACGTGACCTCGTAGGTGAACTCGCCCTGCAGGGTGGTGACGAAGATCTCGTCGCCCTCCTCGAGCTCGTCGAAGTCGAAGAACGGTGCCCCGTAGGTGGTCCGGTGCCCGGCGATCGCGGCGTTGCCGGCCTGACCGGGGAGGGGTGTGCCGGGGAAGTGGCCGGGGCCGGCCTTCAGATCCTCGGTGCTGACCCCGGACACGACGACCTTGTCGACGCCGATCGCCGGGATGCGGATGCGGGCGACCGGGTCGCCGGCCTCGGCCGGTGCGGGAGGCGGCCCGAACCGCGCCTCGATCGCCTCGCCCTCGACGGGGGCCGCCTCGGTGTCGGCCGCCTCGGTGTCGGCCCCGTCGTCCGGATCGGCCTCGACGACCACGTCGGCGGGAGGCGCCTCGGATTCGACGGCGGCGAGCGCGAGCGCGAACTCGTCCTCGAGCCGGTTCTGCGCTCGGCGCTCCTGCAGCGCGGTGCCCCACAGCTGGTAGGCGACGAAGAGCAGCACCAGCACGCCGGACCCCACGAGCGTCCGGCCGATGCCGCCGATGACCCGTCGCGCCGTCACAGCCCGGAGGCTACTGACCCGGCCACCGCCGGCGGCCGCGGGACCCGAGCACCCCCGGTGGTCGGGGTTAGCCTGGCCGCATCGTGTCCAGCGTCGTCGAGCTCCGTGGCGCCGTCGTGCTCCTCGGGCGGTTTCCGGCCCTGTCGGGCGCTGACCTCCGCGTCGACGAGGGCGAGGTCGTGCTGACCCACGGGCCGAACGGGGCCGGCAAGACCACGTTGCTCACGCTGTTGGCCGGTCTGCATCCGCTCGCCGGTGGTGCCGGCACCGTGCTCGGTGTCGATCTCGCCACGGAGCGGCGGGCGCTGCGCACCGTGGTCGGGCTGCTCGGTCATCGCACCCATCTCTACGACGATCTCACCGTGCTGGACAACGCTCGGTTCTGGGCTGCCGCCGTCGGGGCGGAGGAGCTCGACGCCCGCCGGGCGCTCGAGCGGGTCGAGGTCGAGCCGCGCCTGGCCGACGTGGCGGTCGAGCGCCTCTCCGCCGGGCAGCGACGACGGGTCGCGCTCGCGATGCTCGTCGTGCGGCGGCCGCGACTGTGGTTGCTCGACGAGCCGCACGCCGGGCTCGACGAGTCCGGCCGCGACCTGCTCGACGTGCTCGTCCGCGAGGCGGCGGGCGCCGGAGCGACCGTCGTGCTGTCGTCGCACGAGCTCGATCGCGCCGTGGCGCTCGCCGACCGGGCGGTGCTGGTCAACGGCGGCACGATCAGCCCGTCGACGGTGGGAGGGCGGCTCGATGTTGCGTGACGCTCGCATCGTCGCCCGGAAGGATCTCCAGCTGGAGTGGCGGAGCCGCATCGCCACCAACCAGATCCTGCCGTTCGCCGTGCTCGTGCTCGTCGTGTTCGCCTTCGCGGTCGACGCCGACGCCGCCGTGCTCCGGCGGATCGCGCCGGGGCTGTTCTGGGTGGCGCTGCTGCTGTCGACGCTGCTCGCCGCCGGACGCAGCGCCGCACTGGAGGCGGCCGATGGCCTCCCCCAGGGCCTGCGGCTCTCGGGGCTCGAGCCGTCCGGCGTCTTCCTCGGCAAGGCGACTGCGTTGGTGCTGCAGCTGCTCGTCGTCGCAGCGATCCTGACCGTCGGCATCGTCGTGTTCTACGACGTCGGGGTCGAGGACGTTCCCTTGTACGTGATCACCGTCCTCACCGGTACGGTGACGTTGGCGGCTGTAGGAACGATCTACGGCGCGCTGTCGTTGGGTTCTCGGGTTCGGGAGACGCTCCTCCCGCTCCTGGTGATCCCGGCGGTGGCACCGGTGCTGTTGGCCGGTGCGCGAGCGAACGAACGAGCCCTGGGTCAGGCGACGGGGTCGGGTTGGTCCTGGGTTGGACTCCTGGCCCTGATCGCGGTGGTCTATGTGGTGGCGGGGCTGGCCTCCTACGGTCCGCTCCTGGAGGAAACGTGACCGACCGTTTGACGACCTCGAGCCCGCTGACCAAGACCCTCGGCGCCGCCGCGCTGCTGGCGATGGTCACCACGGCGGTGCTGGGTCTGTGGATCTCGCCCCCCGACGTGGTCCAGGGCGACTCCGTCAGGCCGTTCTACGTGCACGTACCGGCGATCTGGGTCGCCTACATCGCCTTCTTCGTGACCGTGGTCTGCTCGGTGCTGTGGCTGGTGCCGCGCACGCGGGACGCGAAGTGGGATCGCATCGCCGGGGCCTCCGGAGAGATCGGCGTCGTGTTCACCGCCGTCAACCTGATCACCGGAATGCTGTGGGGCCGCATCACCTGGGGCGTCTACTGGCAGTGGGACGCCCGCATGACGTCGACCCTGCTGCTCTTCGTGCTCTACCTGGGCTACCTGGCCATCCGCCGCACGACGATCGATCCGACCCAGCGGGCCAAGCGCTCGGCGATCATGGCGTTGATCGCCGCCATCGACATCCCGATCGTGCACTTCTCGGTCGTCTGGTGGCGGACGCTGCACCAGGAGGCCAGCGTGATCCGGCCCGACCTCGACTTCGAGCTCGAGGGCGAGATGCTGCAGGCCCTCCTCTTCGGGGTGTTGGCCTTCCTGCTGACCTACGGCTGGGCCGTGGTCCATCGCTACCGGCTCGCCGTGCTCGAGGACGAGGCCGAGGAGCGAGCGGTCGCCGCCGCCATCGAGCGTCGCCGCTCCGAGCTGGAGGCCGTGTGATGACCGCACGCTTGCGGGAGGTCGTGTGATGACCACACGTTCGCGGGAGGCGGTGTGATGGAGGACGCAGGGTTCATCTTCGGCGCCTACGCCGTGGCCGGTGGCGCCGTGCTCGGGTACGCCTGGTCGCTGATCCGTCGCATCCGGCGCACCAGCGCCGAGATCGGTGGGGGAGGCCGCGAGTCGTGGACCTGACCGGCGACGAGTCCGTCGATCTGACGCCGCGTGAGATCGACCTGGCGACGTCCGTTCGGCGCGAACGACGCCGGGGGAGCCGACGGTGGGCGTGGGCGGTGCTCGCGCTGGTCGTGATCGCGGTCGGGGTCGTGCTCGTCCAGGGTCTCGGCAACGCCACGCTGTTCTTCCGCAACGTCGACGAGGCCGTCGCCGAGCGCGAGGACCTCGGCGATCGACGGTTCCGGATCCAGGGCACCGTCATCGGCGAGACGATCGTCCGCACCGACGGCGCCGTCAGCTTCACCATCGAGTACAACGACGTCCGGGCCGAGATCCAGCACGTCGGTGACCCACCCGACCTGTTCCAGCCCGGCATCCCCGTCGTGCTCGAGGGGGCGTGGAGCCAGACCGAGGCGCACTTCGACTCGACCGTCATGATCGTCCGCCACACCAACGAGTACGAGGCGGACTACGGCGAACGGCTCGACGAGGCCGACCAGGGCGGTGGGGGCTGAGGTGCTCGCCGCCCTCGGAACCGCTGCCATCACGCTCGGCTTCGTCGCTGCGGTCGTCGGCGTGGGCTCGCTCACGCTCGGTCTGATCCAGGGCAACGCGAAGTACGTCAAGGCCGGGCGCGTCTACGCGCTGTTGACGTTCGTCGGCGCGGCTGCGGCCTTCGTGATCATGGAGGTCGCCCTCCTCACCGACGACTTCTCGGTGGTCTACGTGGCCGAGACCTCGGCGCGGGCGACGCCGTTGCTCTACAAGATCGCCACCCTGTGGGCGGCGCTCGAGGGTTCGATCATCCTGTGGGTGCTCGTGCTCACGGGCTTCCTCGTCGCCACGCTCGTCGCGTTCGGCAAGCGCCTCGACGATCCGCTCGTCGGCGTCGCCGTGATCGTGCAGCTCGTCGTGGTCGCCTTCTTCTTCGGGCTGATGGTCGGTCCCGCCGACCCGTTCGTCCTCGTCGACGGGCCGACCCCCGCCGACGGCCCCGGTCCGAACCCGCTGCTGCAGAACCACCCGCTGCAAGCGGTCCATCCGCCGCTGCTCTACCTGGGGTACGTCGGCTTCACGGTGCCGTTCTCCTTCGCCGTCGCCGCGCTCGTGACCGGCCGCCTCGGTGAGGGTTGGCTCGTCGCGACCCGACGCTGGACGCTGTTCGCCTGGGGCGGGCTGACACTCGGCATCATCTCCGGAGCCTGGTGGAGCTACGAGGTGCTCGGCTGGGGTGGCTACTGGGCCTGGGATCCGGTCGAGAACGCGTCGTTCCTGCCGTGGCTCACGGGCACGGCCTTCCTCCACTCGGTGGTCGTGCAGGAGCGCACGGGGATGCTGCGGGTCTGGAACCTCTCGCTGCTGCTCGCGACCTTCGCCCTCACGATCTTCGGCACCTTCTTGACGCGCTCGGGCGTGATCGACTCGGTGCACGCCTTCGCCGAGGGCGGGGTCGGGCCCGCGCTCCTGGTCTTCTTCGGCGTGATCACCGCCGTGTCGCTCGGTCTGCTCGCCTGGCGTGGCGACCAGCTGCGCTCGCCCGGGGCGATCGACTCCCCGGTGTCGCGCGAGGGGTCGTTCCTGGTCAACAACCTGCTCTTCGCCGCGCTGACGCTGGTCGTGCTGTTGGGCACCGTCTTCCCGCTGATCATCGAGGCGCTGCGCGACGATCGCATCGCCGTGGGCCGGCCCTACTTCGATCGGATGAGCATGCCGGTCGGGCTCGCGCTGCTGTTCCTCATGGCCGCCGCTCCGCTGCTCACCTGGCGGCGGACCAGCGGTGAGCTGCTCCGCGACCGCCTCCTCGTCCCGGCCTGGGTCGGGGCGGCGTCGCTCGTGTTCGCCGTGGCCGTCGGCGGGCGGGGCTTCTTCCCGCTGCTCGGCTTCACGCTCGCTGGTTTCGCCGGTGGCTCGGCGTTGTCGCACATCGTCGCGGCGGTCCGCCGCTCGGGATGGCGGGGGTTCGTCGGTCGGGCCAACGGCGGGATGATCGTGCACCTCGGCGTCGTGCTGGTCGCGGTGGGCTTCATCGCCTCCAGCTCCTACACCCGCGAGGGCGAGCTGCGGCTGCTGCCCGGCGAGTCCGGGGAGGTCGCCGGGCACGAGGTCACCTACATCGGGTTCGAGACGGTCGAGGAGCCGGCCAAGCGCGTGATCCAGGCCGAGGTGCTCGTCGACGGGCGCGTCTTCGAGCCCGGCGTCGAGCAGTTCAGGTCCACGGGCCAGAGCATCGGCGTGCCGTCCGTGCGGGTCGGGCTCACCGAGGACGTCTACCTCGTGCTCGTCCGCACCCCCCAGGACGCCGAGGAGGCGATCGCGCTCCGCGTCATCATCGAGCCACTCGTCACGTGGATCTGGATCGGTGGCGCCGTGATGGGCCTGGGCACGCTGCTCGCCCTCGTGCCGACGGCCCGTCGCCGACGGGTGCCGGTCGAGGTGCCCGACGAGGCGCCGGAGCCCGAGCGGGAGGCGGTCGGTGTCGGCGGCTGACGTCGTCGACGACCTCGACGAGCTCGACGAGGCACCCCGCCGCACGGTCCTGTGGATCACCCTCGGCGTGACCGCCGTGCTCATCGCGTTGTTCGTGGTGCTGATCGTCGCCGATCGCGGTGAGGTCGCGAACCCGCGGACCGGCGAGGCCGCCCCGCTCATCCGGTCGTTCACGCTCGACGGTGAGCCGTTCGACCTCGACGACCAGCTCGGGCAGTGGGTCGTCGTGAACTTCTTCGCGACGTGGTGCCCGCCGTGCGTCGAGGAGCACCCGGAACTGATCGAGTTCGCCGAACGTCATCGCGAGGTCGGCGACGCGACGGTCGTCAGCGTCGCGTTCGACGAGCCGACCGACGTGATCGCCGAGTTCTTCGCCGAGGAAGGCGGGGACTGGCCGGTCGTGACCGACACCGACGGCCGGATCGCGGTGGACTACGGCGTGCTCTCCGTGCCCGAGTCGTTCCTGGTGTCGCCCAATGGCTTCGTCGTGTGGGCCGGTACCGGTGGCGTGACCGCCGACGGGCTCGACTCGCTGATCGACCAGGCCGAGTCCGTCCAGGGGAGCGGTGGGTGACCACCGCCTCCCGCCAGTGGGTCTCGTGGGCGGCGCTCGTCGTCGTCGTCGTGGGCACGCTGGTCGTCGGCGCGCTCCGCGACGGACTGCAGTCCGACGCCGATCGTTCCCGCGAGATCAAGGAGACCGTGCAGTGCCCGGTCTGCAACGGGCAGAACGTGCTCGAGTCCAACGCACCGGTCGCGACGATCATCCGTGAGGAGATCGATCGCCGCATCGCCGACGGCTGGACCGATGCCCAGATCCGTGGGCTGCTGTCGGAGACCTATGGTGAGTTCGTGCTCCTGACGCCGTCGGCGAGCGGTGTGACCAGCCTCGTCTGGATCCTCCCGATCGCCGGGCTGGCGCTCGGTACCGCCGGCCTCGGCATCGTCTTCGCCCGGTGGCGGGAGACGGCCACCGTCGAGGGGCCGTCCGAGGAGGATCGCCGTCTCGTCGCCGAGGCCCGGGCGCTCGCGCGGGTGAGCTGAGGTGCCCAGGACGCGCCGCGAGGTGCTCGAGGACCAACGTGACGCCCTGCTCCGCCGCCTCGACGAGCTCGAGGTCGAGCACGATGCCGGTGAGCTCGCTGACGAGGACTTCCACGCCCTCCACGACGCCGCCACGATGCAGGCGGCGGGCGTTCTTCGCCGACTCGACGGTCAGAAGGTGCGCGACGGGCGCAAGGTCGGCCGCGTCCGCCGGCTCCGCTGGGTCAGCGCCGCCGGGGTGGTCGTCGTCGGGATCCTCGCCGGCGTGTTCGTCGCCCGCACCGCTGGCGAGCGGGTCGACGGCCAGACGATCACCGGCGAGCAGATCGAGCGCAGCTCGACCGCGCTGTTGTCGCAGGCGCAGGCCGAGCTGTCGGCGGGCGAGGTCCTCGCCGCGCTGGAGCTGATCGACGAGGTCCTCGAGCGCGACCCCGACGATGTCGATGCGCTCGCCCTGCGGGGCCAGATCCTGGTCGGCCTCCCGGAACCGGAGCTCATCGAGAACGGCGTGGCCGCTCTCGATCGGGCACTCGCGCTCGATCCCGATCACCCGGAGGCGCTGCTGTTCCGCGGCTTCGTCCACCGGGCCAACGGCGAGCTCGAGGACGCGCTGGCCCGCTACGAGCGCCTGCTCACCCTGGAGCAGATGCCCATGCCGAGGCAGGTCGTCGAGGACCTGGTGAGCGACATCGAGGCCGAGCTCGCCGCCGCCGGCTGACCTGCTGCTCAGCGGACGGCGGCGATCCAACCGTGCTCGGGTCGGCTCGGCGTGGTGGCGAAGAACAGGTGCTCCCATCGGGCGACCGCCGTGATCGCTCCCATGAGCGCACCACCGGGGATCCCGCCGAAGAACGCAGCCTTCGCGGCGATCGCCATCCCGGTCGGCACCGCAGCCGAGCCGGCAGCGTCGGAGAGCACGAACGCGAACAGCGCACCGAGGACGACGGCCACCATCACCCCGCCGACCGCGCCGTACGCGACCGATCGGCCGATGGTGCGCGCGAGCGCGCTCTCGAGCGAGTCCGCTCGGCCGGGGCCGGCGACCAGCGCGCGGTTGCCGTGGGCGATCTCGAAGCGCTCGAGCTCGTCCGATCCGTCGAGGCGGACGAAGCCGTCGTCGGCGGTCACCGTGGGCGTGGTGGTCATGACCTCTCCGATCGTCGCGGCAGCTCCATACGCCACCGTATGCATACGGTAGCGTATGCATACGGTGGCGTACCATCTCCGAGGGGACGATCTCGTGGGGAGCGAGCATGGCGAAGCGGCTGACGCGGAACGACTGGATCTCCGTCGCGCTCGACGCGCTCGCTGACGCCGGGTTGCCCGGGGTCGCCGTCGAGCCGCTCGCCGCCGACCTGGGAGTCACCAAGGGCAGCTTCTACAGTCACTTCGCCGATCGCCCGGCGCTGATCAGCGCCGCGATCGACGAGTGGCGGGCGGCTCAGCTCGCACGGCTCGAGACCGCGGAGACCAGCGTCGAGCTCCTCGACGTCTGGTTCGACGATGCTCGTCTCGGCCGGGTCTTCGGTTCGCTGTGCGCCGCGGTCGACGACGTCGCGGTGCGGCCCGCGATGTTCGAAGTGAGCGCTGCCCGCCTCGGACGGCTGACGCAGCTGCTCGAGCAGCAGGGCCTCTCCGCCGCCGAGGCGGGGCGACGGGCCCGGGTCGTCGACGCAGCCTACGTCGGGTTCTGGCGCCTGGTCGGTGCCGGTTCGTTGACGATCGACGACCGCAAGGACTTCGCCGCCGACCTCGTCGAGCTCTGCGTGGGTGGCGTCGTCGAGCCGACCTGAGGTCGCAGCTCAGCTCCCACGCTGCCCGTCGACGATCGCCCGGATCACCTCCTGGGTGTTGCGCTCGAAGGCCGCCTCCATGTCGCCGGTGAACGCCGCGAGCACGCTGAGCAGGTGGGTGTCGTCGTGTCGGCCGGCGCGATCGTTGAGGGACTTGGCGACCAGCTCGGCACCGCCGGTGAGGTCCAGGCGGGCCTCCTTCATCGTGTAGGTCGTCGCCGTCGTCATCAGCCAGTCATACGCCCACGCGACCTCCTCGGGCGACCGGCCCGTCCGGGCGAGCACCTCGCAGATGCGGGCCATGCCCTCGAGTCCGTGGGGACCGGTCGGGCCGTGGAGCAGCAGGTGCTCGGCGACGCCCGGGTGCTGCAGCAAGATCGTTCGGTACGAGCGAACCGCCGCGGTGAGCCACTCGGCGATCTCGTCGTCCGCCGGTGGTGGCAGCACCTCGATCGTGGAGATCACGGCGTCGGCGACCGCGGCGACGAGGTCGTCCTGCCCGTCGACGTGCCGGTAGAGGGTGGCCGGCGTCGTGCCGAGCGCCTCGGCGAGGCGTCGCATGCTCAGCCCGTCCAGCCCGAGCTCGGGGAGGAGCTCGAGCGCGGTCTCGACGATGCGATCGCGGCTGAACCGCGGAGGTCGGCCGCGTCGGGGGAACACGGGGTCGGGGACCGTCATGACCAAGGTCCTTGCGAGTGGTTGATCAGCATGCCTAACGTTTTTGCGTACACCGTTATTGTAAACCTGGACAGACCCCCACGGAGGACACGATGTCCCAAGAACGCCGCATGGCCGCCCTTCGCCGCTCGCTGGCGGCCGTGCTGCTCGCTCTGGCCATGGTCGCCGCCGCCTGCGGTGACGCCGACGACGAGGGCGCCGATGCCGACGCGTCGTCGAGCGAGACGGCTCCGTCGACCTCGGCTGCCGAGACGACCCCGCCGACGACCGAGGCCCCGTCGTCGACGGAGGCGCCGGCGACGACGGCGGCCGCCGAGGCGGAGACCCGGGTGGTCGACTCGTTCCTCGGCGAGATCGAGATCCCCGTCGACCCCCAGCGGATCATCGCCCTCGACGAGTACGCCGCCATGAGCCTGCTCGCGCTCGGGATCGAGCCGCTCGAGACGATCGCCTCCTACTCGTCGCTCGTCAGCCAGGAGATCCTCGTCGATCGAGGCGTCACGATCTCCGAGCAGGCTGACGCCTTCACGATCAACTTCGAGGCCATCGCCGCATCGTCGCCCGACGTCCTGGTCGGCAACGCCGAGGGGGCGTTCCTCGCGAACATGGAGCCGCTCGATGCGATCGCGCCGACGGTGATCGTCCCGTACATCGAGCCGTGGCGCGACGTCATCTCCGAGACCGGCCGGCTCTTCGATCGGCAGGCCGAGTCCGACCGCGTGGTCGCGGCCATCGAGACCAAGATCGCCGAGGTCGCGGCGGTCGTCGAGGAGAATCCCCTCACGCTGTCGGTGCTCGGCGACACGTTCGGCATCGTCTTCGCCGTCTCACCGATCGCGGTGCTGTCCTCGGTGATCGACGAGGTCGGGATCGGCCGCCCGACCGCGCAGGCCGAGGGGGAGCCGGTCGAGGGCATCGAGAGCGTGATCGCCCTGTCGACCGAGGTGCTCGGCGATCACGACGCCGACGTCGTCGCCGTGATGTCCGGGGTCTTCTACAACGCCCAGACCATCACCGACGCGCCGACCTACCAGGCGCTGCCCGGTGTGCAGTCCGGCAACGACGTGATCGTCGACGGCGACATGTGGTTCGGCACCCACCCGTTCGCGATCTACTGGATCCTCGAGGATCTCCAGGCGCTGGCCCTGGGCGAGGGCGCCGACGGCGTCGGCACCCTCGAGGACACCCAGCAGCGCTGGAGCGACTACCTGGCGTTGGTCGGATGACCGCGGTCGAGGCCGAGGGGGCGACCGAGGACGGCGCGCCGACCAGGCGGAGCGTCGGGGAGGGGTTCAAGCTGCTGTTGCCCTTCGCTCGCGAGCAACGCCGGGGATTCGCGCTCGCCGGCCTGCTCGCCATCGGGAGCACCGTCGCTCGCCTCGCGATCTTCTACGTGGTGTACCGAGCGGCGCTGGTCGCGGTCGGCGTTCGCGAGGCGGACTCCGGCGACCTGTACGGCCTGGCCGCCATCGCCCTGGTGCTGGTCGTCGTCGACCACCTGCTGCTCGCGATCTCGCTGTACGTCTCGCACGTCTCGGCGTACTCGACGCTCGCGAGCCTCAGGATGCGGGTCGGCGATCGGCTCAGCCGGGTGCCGCTCGGGTTCCTCACGAGGCGGCGATCCGGCGAGATCCAACGCACGATGGCCGACGAGGTCGAGCGGCTCGAGCTCTTCCTCGCTCACGCGCTGCCGGACACGGTGGCGGCCGGTTCGGTGCTGTCGATCACGACCGTCTGGATCTTCGTCGTCGACTGGCGCCTCGGTCTCGCGACGGTCGCGACGGTCGTGGTCGCCTTCGTGATCATGGCCAGGGGCATGCGGAAGAGCTCGACGCGGATGGCGTCGTACTCGGCCGCCATGGGACGGATGAACGGGTCGGTCGTCGAGTTCGTCCGCGGCATGCCCGTGATCCGCGTGTTCAACCGCTCCGGAGCGACCTTCGCCGAGACCCGTGCCGCTGTGGAGGGTGCGGCCCGCTTCCAGGCCGACTGGGGTCGGGAGTTCCTGCCGACCTTCAGCCTCTTCTACGTGCTCGTGGTCACCAACGCCCTCGGCATCATCCCGGTCGGCGTGCTGCTCTGGCGGTCGGGCTCGATCGACACCGAGACGCTGATGTTCTTCTTCGTGTTCGGGCTCGGCTTCTCGGGGCCGATCGTGAAGCTGATGGAGTTCTTCTCCAACGTGTCGCACCTGACCCTGGGAGCTGGTGCGGTCATGTCGCTCGCCGAGGCGGAGGCGATGGCCGACACCGAGCGGTCGGTCGACATCGCGTCGAGCCGCATCGAGGTCGACGGCGTCGGGTTCTCCCACGTCGGCCCCGACGATCGGCCCCGACAGGTGCTCGGCGACGTGTCGTTCGAGGCGGAGCCCGGCACCGTCACAGCCCTGGTCGGGGCGTCCGGCTCCGGCAAGACCACCATGGCCAAGCTCCTCTGCCGCTTCTGGGATCCCGACGAGGGAGCGATACGCCTGGACGGCCACGATCTCCGCCGGATCCCGTTCGACCAGCTGATGCGCCAGGTCTCGTTCGTCTTCCAGGAGACCTTCCTGTTCGACGACACGGTGGCCTCCAACATCGCGCTCGGGCAGTCGGACGCCACTCGGGCCGACGTCGAGGCGGCCGCTCGCGCCGCACGGGCGCACGACTTCATCACGGCGCTGCCCGATGGCTACGACACCCCGCTCGGTGAGCGGGTCCGTCTGTCCGGCGGGGAGCAGCAGCGGATCGCTCTCGCCCGGGCGTTCCTCAAGGGGGCACCGGTCGTCATCCTCGACGAGGCGACCGCCTTCAGCGACCCGGAGAACGAGGCCGCGATCCAGGACGCGATCAGCGACCTGATCGAGGGGCGGACCGTGATCATGATCGCCCATCGGTTGTCGACCATCGTCGGCGCCGACCAGATCCTCGTCCTCGACGCCCGGCCCGGCGAGCCCGGTCGGATCGTCGAGCGCGGTGCCCACGGCGATCTCGTCGCCGCCGGCGGTCGGTACGCGGAGATGTGGGCCGCGTTCGAAGAGGCCGAGGACGTCGCCCTGGGCGACGCCGTCAGGAGCGATGAGCGATGAGCGAGGGCTTCTACGCCGGACCGGTGCGGACGACCTGGCGCCTCTTCGGCGACCGGAGGCGTGTCTTCGTGCTGGCGATCACGCTGCGCTTCGTCGCTGCGATCTTCGCAGCCGCGCAGACCGTCACCGCCGTCTGGGTCGCCGATCAGCTGCGCACCGACGGGCTGTCGAGCGGCGAGGCGTGGACGGCGATCGCGGTGGTCGTCGGAGGTTTCGTCGGCCAGTACCTCGCGCAGTTCGGAGCGAACCGCTTCGCCTGGGTGTCCACCTTCGAGGTCATCGGCGAGATCCGCATCCGGATCCTCGCCCACCTCCAACGTCTCCCGCTCGGCGTCGTCAACGGACGAAAGACCGGAGACGTCAGCGCGGTGGTCACCAGCGACCTCGAGATGGTGAGCGGGTTCGCCCACAACTCGTTGCCGGTCCTCGTCGGTGCGATCGGCCTCCCGCTCGCCGTGTTCGTCGCGCTGCTGTTCACCGACCTCGCGCTGGCGCTCGCCACCGCCGCCAGCGTCGCCGTCGCCGTCCCGCTGTTCCGGTGGACGAACGGCCGTTTCAAGGTGCTCGCCCTGTTGCGCAGCGACCAGCTCGCCGAGGCGAACAGCCGGATCATCGAGTACGTCCAGGGCATCAGCGTCGCCCGTGCCTACGGGGTCACGGGTGAGCGCAACGCGCTCTTCCGAGGCGCGATCGAGGACGTCCGCCGGGTCAGCGTCCTGCTCGCCGCTCGGCTCACGCCGCTCGCGCTGATCTCGATGGGGGTGGTGCAGCTCGGCGTGCCGTTGGTGATCGCCGCGACGACGTACTCCTGGTTCGGCGGGACCGTGGACGCCGGCACGGCGCTCGTGTTCTTCATCCTGGTGCTGCGGGTCTACGGGCCGCTGATCCAGGTCGCCACGCAGGTCGAGGGCCTGCGTCTCGCCGACGCCGCCCTCGAGCGGATCGGGCGGATCATGGACCTCGACCCGCAGTCCGAACCGTCCGAACCGGGGCCGGCCCCGGCGGACGGGTCCGTGCGGCTGTCCGGCGTGTCGTTCGGCTACTCGGCGGACACGCCCGTCCTCGACCGCATCGACGTCGATGCCCGTCCCGGGACGACGACGGCGATCGTCGGCCCCTCGGGGGTCGGCAAGTCCACGATCCTCAACCTCATCGCCCGCTTCTGGGACCCCGACGACGGGACGGTGTCGATCGGGGATCGCGACGTGCGGGACCTCACCGCCGAGCGGCTGTTCTCAGCGGTGACCGTGGTGTTCCAGGACGTCTACCTGTTCCAGGGCACGATCCGCGAGAACATCCTGTGCGGTCGTGACGACGCCGACGACCGGCTCGTCGCCGCCGCCGAGGCGGCGAGCGTCCACGACTTCGTCAGCGCGCTGCCGCTCGGCTACGACACACCGATCGGCGAGGGCGGTCTGACGCTCTCGGGTGGCGAGCGTCAGCGGATCTCGATCGCTCGGGCGATCGTCAAGGACGCACCCGTCGTGCTCCTCGACGAGGCGACCGCGTCGATGGACCCGCTCAACGAGAGGGCGGTCCGCCAGGGGCTGGCGTCGCTCGTCGCCGGACGCACCTTGATCGTCGTCGCGCACCGGCTGTCGACGATCCGGTCGGCCGATCAGATCCTGGTGCTCGATCGCCCCGATGGCGCGACCGGTTCGGCTCGCATCGTCCAGCGCGGTACCCACGACGAGTTGATCGACGCGCCGGGTCGGTACGCCGCGCTGTGGGCCGACCGGGCCCGCGCCGCCGAGTGGCGGGCCGGGCGGAGCTCGGTGCTGGCCGACGGGACGGGCTGACCCCCCGGGGGCGTCGACTCAGACCAGCGACTCGAGGACCTCGCCGAGGTGGTCGCTGTGCAGGGCGGCCGCCGTCGCACCGTCCCCGCGCTCGATCGCCTCGGCGACGCGTCGATGCACCTTCCAGCCCTCCGGCAGCGTGATCGCCGCCGTCCGTGCGACGACGAGGCAGGTGCGGAAGTGCAACGGTCGCAGTGCCCGGATCGCGGCATCGTTGTGCGACCCGGCCACCATCGAGGTCAACAGCCGGTGGTGGGCGATGTTCAGCCGACCGCCGTCGCCCCTGGCCATCGCTCGGTCTCCGTCGGCGAGGGCCGCCTCGGAGCGGCGATGGTCTGCGCCGGTCGAGCGCTCGGCCGCCTGGCCGAGCACGTGCGGCTCGACGAGTCGCCTCGTCTCGACGAGGTCGCGCATCGCCGTGGCGTCGATGTCGGCGGGATCGACGACGAAGGCGCCCCGCCGCCCCAGGAGCTCGACGAGGCCGAGCGCCTCCAGCTCGCGGAGGCTCTCCCGGATCGGGGTCCTCGAGACGTCGAGCCGCTCGGCGAGTCCGGCTGCGGTGAGATGGGTGCCCGCCGGGAGCTCGGTCGACACGATCGCCATCGCGATCTCGTCGACGAGGTGGCGTTCGTCGCTCACGGCCATCGGACCATCATCGCGACATCCCGGCGCGAGCGGTGTGACGATCAGGACGGCTGCGCTGCCACATCGACCGCGTGGTCCGTCATCGAGCGCGCACCGTCGAGGGAGTGGACGGCGATCACGACGGCACCGCCGGCCGCCACGTGGTCGACGAGGGCACGCTCCACGAGGGCGGCGGCGTCATCGTCGAGCTGGGTGAACGGCTCGTCGACGAGCACGATGCGCGACCCGGAGGCGAGCGTCCTGGCGATCGCCACGCGGCGCCGCTGACCACCGGACAGGTCCTCGGGGAAGCGGCCGGCGAGGTCGTCGATGCCCAGCCGTCGGAGGTGTCCTGCAGCCATGCGGCGTTGTTCTGCGTCGGGTCGTCGGCCGATGCCGAAGGTCACGTTGTCGGCGACCGTCCGCCAGGGCAGGAGGCGGGGCTCCTGGAAGCAGACGCCGGGGGGCCTGATCGCCTCGATGCTGCCGGACCACGGCTCGGCGACCCCGGCGAGGGTCCGCAACACCGAGGTCTTCCCCGATCCCGACCGTCCGACGAGCGCGAGCAGCCCGCCGGCGCGGAGCTCGAAGGACACCGGTGCGGTCCGGAAGGTCCCCCGTCCGGCGACGACGCGGTCGGCGCGGAGCAGCACCGTGTCGCCGGCGCTCACCCGACGACGCCGACGACGGCGAGGTAGGCGTCGTCGATGGCCATGCCGGTCGGCCCTTCGACCAGGCGCGCCGTCGCGTCGTCGACCAGGCGGGCGCGGGTCTCGGGCCAGACCCCGGCCGCCTCGACGTCGCGGCGCAACACCCGGAGACCACCGGCAGCGGTGGTGAGGAGATCGACGGCATCTCCAGCATCGGTGACGTCCCAGCGCAGCCGACGTTGCTCGACCGACACCGACCCGAACCCTGCCTCGTCCATCGCTGCCCGAGCGAGGGCGTCCTCCCCGAGCGTGACGGGGAACGGCGGAGCGGCGCGACCGGTCGCCTCGGCGAGGATCAGTCGCCAGGCGCCGGGCCACCCCCCGGGGCTCCATGCCGACCAGGCGCACGCGCCACCGATCGACAGGCAGCGTGCGATCTCGCCGAGGACCGCTCCGGGGTCGGGGGCGAAGATCAGCGCGAAGTTCGAGACCGCGGCCGTGATCGAGCGGTCCGCCAGCGGGATCGCGGCGCCGTCGGCGAGGAGGAGCGGTCCCCGGGTGTTCTCGATGGAGGCGAGCTGGTCGGCGGATCGATCGAGGCCGATCGGGTGCCAACCGCGCTCGACGGCCGGCGTCAGCGCCGTGCCCGTGCCGGTGCCCACGTCGAGGAGCGGACCGCCGGCGACGGGGGGGCCGACCAGATCGAGGAGCCGCTGCGCCGCCGGCCAGACGTGCTGCGCCATCCGCTCGTAGCCCACCCACCGGCCGCGGTCTCCCGTCGTCATCACTCGTTGACCTCCCTTCGTAAGGTATGCCTATGGTAGATTGCATGCAAATCATCACTCGACCTCTTGCTGCGATCCTGACCGCCGCCGTCCTCGTGCTCGCAGCCTGCGGTGACGACGAGGCCGACGACGCTGCGGTGGCCGCCGCGACCTCGACCTCGACCACGGGCGCCGGCGCCGGCGACGCCGCGGCTGAGGTGACGTCGACGACCGCGCCGCCGACGACCTCCCCGCCCACCACCACCACCGAGGCAACCGACGAACCGATCGAGCTCACCGTCGGCGTCCCGTTCGGGGTCGTGCAGCTCGCCGCGCTCGGCGGGTTGTCCACCGACGCCGAGCTCGCCGCCGTCGCGACGGTGGAGGAGCTGCCGATCACCGCACCCGACCAGCTGCGCACCGGATTCGTCGCCGGCGACCTCGACGTCGCGATCGTGCCGACCAACATCGCTGCGACGCTGTTCACCCGCGGCGTCGACGTGCGGATCCTCTCGATCGTCGACGCCCAGCTCCTCCAGGTGCTCGGACCAGCGGGGTCGTCGTGGTCCGACCTCGCCGGCGCGGTGGTCGACATCCCCTTCCCGGGTGACATCGCCGACCTGGTCTTCTCCGATCTCGCGAGCCGGAACGGCGTCGATCTCGCGAGCGTCGACGTGCGATACGGCACCGCCCTGCCGGACCTGGTCGGTGCCGCGGCGAGCGGCAACGTGACCTTCGCCGTGCTGCCCGAGCACTTCGCCACCGCTGCTGTCGGTCAGGCGATGGCCAACGGGCACGACCTGGCACCCATCATCGACCTCCAGGTGGCGTGGGGCGATGCGACCGGGGGCGATCGGCTCCCCCAGGTGGCGCTGATCGCCACCGGTGCCGTCGTCGACGAGCACCCGGCCGTGATCGAGGCGTTGCGGTCCTCGGTCGCCTCCTCGATCTCCACGGTCACGTCCGACACGGAGGCCGCCGCGACGACGCTCGCCGACGCGACGGGACTCCCGATGCCGCTCCTCAGCGCGCTGCTCCCACAGCTCGACCTGGCCACGCGGTCGTCGGTCGAGGCTCGGGCCGATCTCGATCTGCTGTTCGCCGGCCTCGTCGAGCTCACGCCGGAGGCCGTGGGCGGCGCGCTGCCCGACGACACCCTCTTCGCTCCGTGAACCAGGGTTCGGACAGGCCGGAGCGGTCGCTGGACGTCGCCATGGGGCCGGTGTCCGCCCGTCACCTCGGCATCTGGTCGGTCGTCGGCTGCGGGGCGGTCCTGGCGATCTGGGCTGCCGTCGCCTCCCGACAGCCGACCGTCATCGTCGCCTCGCCGGGCGAGACCATCGATCGGCTCGGTGAGCTGGGTGCCGCGACCGTCGCCGAAGAGCTGTGGCGGACGGGTTGGCGAGCGTTGCGGGGTACGGCCGTGGGCTTCGTCGTGGGCGTCGCGCTCGGCGTCACCACGGGCCGTTCGGCGGTCGCCGATGCGCTGCTCCGTCCGACCCGGGCGGTGCTGGCCGGCTCACCACCGATCATCGCCGTGGTGCTCGTGGCGATCTGGGTCGGCTTGGACGGTGATCCGACGCCGTGGGTCGTCGGCCTCGCCGTCGTGCCGCTCGTGTGGATCGCCACCCACGAGGCGGTGCGCAGCGTCGACCCCGAGCTGCTCGAGATGGCGGCCGGCCTCCACGTCGGTCGTCGGTGGACGCTGCGTCACGTCACGCTGCCGGCCATCGCGCCGGCGTTGCGCTCCTCCGGCGCCTACGCGACCGCGACGGCCTACCGGATCACGATCATGGCCGAGCTGTTCGTCAGTCCTGACGGCATCGGTGCCCGGATCGCCCGAGCCCGGACGTCGCTCGACACCGCCGAGGTGTTCGCCTGGGCCCTGGTGGCGATCATCGCCGCGTTGGCGTTCGAGGCGCTCTCGCTCCGGGTCGGGCGGCCATCCACCCCGCGTCTTGGGGTGTCGATCCGATCGCCGTCGATCGGATGACAGTCGCGCCGATCCGGGCCAGGATGACGCCATGACGGACCAGCTGAACCGCATCACCCAGGAGCAGTGCGACACCGCGCCGGCGACCTACGACGATCTCAGCGCGCTGCTGCTCAACTGCACGCTGACGCGGTCGCCGAACCTGTCGCACACCGAGGGGCTGATGGGCATCGCCAAGGACATCCTCGAGACCAACGGCGTCTCGGTCGAGTACCTCCGGCCGGTGGACTACGAGATCCCCGCCGGGCTCAAGCACGACTACGCGGGCCGTGACGGCTACGAGCGCGACGACTGGCCCCAGATCCAGGCGAAGATCGACGCCTGCGACATCTTGATCATCGGGACCTCGGTCTGGCTCGGTGAGAAGAGCTCGGTGTGCAACCGGGTCTTCGAGCGGATGTACGGCTACACCCACGACCTCAACGACAAGGGTCAGTACCGGGACTACGGCAAGGTCGGCGCCGCGTTGATCACCGGGAACGAGGACGGCGTGAAGCACTGCGCCATGAACATGCTGTTCTCGCTCTCCCACATCGGGTACACGGTGCCGCCGCAGGCCGACGCCGGCTGGATGGGTGAGGCCGGTCCCGGGCCGTCCTACATGGACGAGGGCTCAGGTGGTCCCGAGAACGACTTCACCAACCGGAACACGACGTTCCTCGTGTGGAACTGCCTCCACCTCGCTCGGATGTTGAAGGACGCCGGCGGCATCCCGGCCCACGGCAACCAGCCCGACGTGTGGGCGGCCGGCTGCCAGTCCGACTTCCACAGCCCCGAGCACCGGCGCTGAGCGAGCCCCCGCCTCAGCGGTCGAGGCGGGGGGTGAAGTCCTCGGCGGGTCGGGCGGAGATGCCCAGATCGGAGTTGGCCCGGCCGGCGTAGGCGTCGATGCCGAGCTCGGAGCGCAGCTCGGTCGAGGTGGCCACCACCAGCTCGTCGACCGGGATGCCGGTGCCCTCCGCGACCCGGACGTAGCCGTGGAAGGCGGCGGTCACCGCCGCGGCCTCGGCGAAGCGTTCGTCGCCGAGGCGCTCCCGCAGGTCATCACGCCGCTCGGTGAGGTCGTCTGCCCCTCGAGCGACGGCGGCCGCGAACCCCTCCAGCTCGTGTGCGTGTTCGGGGCGGTCGATGCCGGTCTCGGCGTTGCTCGCACGGAGCAACGTGGCGTGCCAGGTCGTTCAGTAGAAGCACTCGTGGGCGGCTGACACCGCCGTCGCCAGGACCTCGGTCTGTGGTCGTGAGAGCGTCCGGTTCCAGGCCAGGTCGTAGAACTCGCCGTCGTGGTACATCGCCATGGCGAGGGCCCGGTAGACCCCGTTGCCGCTCGGCGCCAGCGTCAGCGCTCGCCCGACGTTGGCGTCGGGCCACGGTGTCCGCATCGGGACGTACGCGCCGATGTCGCCGACGTCGTAGGGCAGCTCGTCGTCTACCGGGTCACCTGGCATCGGGGCGGCGGGGAGCCCCGGCGCCTCGTCGCCGGTCGCTTCGCCGAAGGCGTCGACGATCGCGAGCGACGAGACGAGCGCGACCAGCTCGACGTACGCAACCTCGCCGACGACGGCGATCGCCTCCTTCGCCCAGTCCCGATCGACGAGGTGCAGGTCGGCGGCGAGCGTCCGCACGATCGCCGCGACCTCCGGGGTGAGCACGACGCCCTCGGGGGGCGCCTCCCGCATCCACGGCGCGCGGTGGCGGTCGGCGAACGCCGCTCGAGCGGTGGCGGCGATGGCAAGGCGTTCGGCTCCCGACCACCGGTCGCCGGGGTCGGCCATCGCCGCGAGCGCAGCACTCACGGCGTCACTCATGCGTTCGGGCATCTGCACCGCGTCGTCCCCTCGATCGACCCGAAGGTGACGCTACTGCGGTCACCCCGTTCAGGTGACGGGCCCCGGGGGTGGGCCGAGGATCTCGATGCCGTGCTGCCCGCCGACGACGGCGATGCGGGCGGGGTCGACCTCGCTCGGTTCGGGCATCGTCGGGTCGGCGGTCGGGACGCTGAGGGCGGCCACGAACCGGTCGAACCGGGGTCGCCCGTCGATCGCTGCGGTCACCGTGAACAGCCGGGCCTCGTGGGACAGGACCTGGAACGAGTGGGGGACGGCGCGGGGCAGGTAGGCCATGCCGCCATCGGCGGCGGTCATCTCCGCATCGCCCCACCGGAACACCACCTCGCCCTCCATCACCAGGATCACCTCGTCCTCGTCGAGGTGGCGGTGGAGGGGCGGCCCGAAGCCTCGTGGCGCGACGAACTCGACGATGGACATCGCACCGTCGGTCGAGGTGGTCGACTTCAGGGTGGCGAGATGGTTCAGGAAGTGCCCGTGGGTGCCTTCGTCGCGGTGGAGGACGTAGGGCTCGGTCGGAGTCGGCAGTGCGGTTGAAGTCGCCATGGCCACATCGTGAACCGCCGCTCTTCGGGAACCCTTAAGGCCCCAGGCCCTGCCCAGGGTCTCCGGCGACGTCCTCGAACGGTGGGACGGACGTGTCGAGCTCGGCCATGGCCGCAGCCCACTCCTCTTGGGCCCGGCGGGCGTCGACGTGGTTCCCCGCAGCTGCGAGCGCACCGACCAGCACGCGGTGGGCGGCGTCATCGAGACGCTCGGCGGCCACCAGCCGCCGGGCCAGGTCGGCGGCCTGCTGGTGGTTTCCTGCTGCAGTGGCGTGGTCGGCCAGGCGACGGGCCGCGGCGCCGAATCGGGCCAGGGCCCCGGCCCGGGCCGGGCTCGACCAGTCCTCGTGGCGGTCCTCGGGGAGCAGCTCGCCCGCGTAGCCGTCGACCACCGCCCAGTCGTCCGACGCACGGTTGAGCTCGTGCAGATCGCACCGGACCCGGCTCAGGTCCAGTCGGACCGTGTCCCGGTCGGCGACGATCGCCCCCTCCAACACCTTGCGGACGCCCGACAGATGCACCGACAGCCGGGCGTTGAGTCGAGCCTGGTCGGACTCCTCGGGCCACAGCTGGTCGATGAGCTCTGCCCGGGTGACCGGCCAGCCGTCGGCCACCGCCAACCGCTTGCAGATCTGCCGGGCCAGACGCGACCCCCAATCGGCGTGCGCCACCTCGCCGTAGTGCCCGTCGCGGTCCGGCCGCTCCACCGCGAAGCGGCCCAACGTCACGATGCGAGGCGCGCCGGGCCTGATCGCCGGGCGATTGACCACGGTGCCGGTCACCCACCGTTCCAGGTCGCGCATCCACCCCTCCACGTCGCCGAAGAACCCGAAGTGGTCGCTGCCGTCGTACTCGATCAGCTCGGCTCCCGGGATGCCGGCCGCCAGGGCCCGACCCTGATCGAGCGGCACGATCTGATCGCCGACCCGGTGCTGGACGAGCACCGGAACCTCCAGCTGGGGCAGCAGCTCGGTCACGACATCGAGTTCCCACAGCTGTAGCAACTCGGCCAGGGTGTCCGGCGATGCCGATCGACGCTCGTAGACCTCCCACCATCGGCGGAAGGCGGTGTTGTTCGCCTGGGACGGGGCGAACATGTCGACGGTGACCGACGCCGTGGTGCCCCAGACGTCGCAGAAGTGGGCCAGGCCGGCGCGGACCTCGGCCAGCGCCTCCGGCGGCAGGTCCTGCGGCACGAGGGAGGCCCCGGTGCCGTACAGGATCAGGCTGTGGACCCGATCGGGGAAGGCATGGGCGAAGAGCACCGCCATGGGCCCACCCTCGGAGATGCCGAGGATGTGGGCCCGGTCGATCCCGGCATCGTCCATCACCGCCGCCAGGTCCTGGACCCGCTCATCGATCCCCGGCACGCGGCTGATCCGATCCGAGCTGCCGGTGCCCCGCTTGTCGAAGTGGGTGTAGGTCGAGAACTGCCCGAAGCGGTGGAGCATGGCCGCGATGTCGGGCCACTCCCAGGCCATCTCGATGTTCTGGGCCGCCGGAGGCACTCCCAGCAGGTGAGGGCCGTCACCGTACTGCTGATAGGCGATGCGGTCGCCACCGGAGCGGGCGAACCGAATCGGCGGCAGGGCGTCCCGCGTCGGCACGGGAGCATCATGGCGCATCGGCGAGCGGGTCCGTGTGGGGCGCCGACTCGGGGCTCAGACCTCGGGTGGGGGCCAGTACGAGGCCGAGCCCATCGCCTCGTCGTCGAGCTCGAGGAGCCAGGTCGAACCCTTGGCACAGGTCGACGGGGGTCGATCGAACGCGACCCCGCGGAGCGCGAGCAGGCGCAGCACGTCGGGGATGACGTCGCCGTGGCTGCACAGCACGACATCGCCGTCGCGGGAGCTCACCACGAGCTCGATGACGTCCTCGATCCGCGAACCCTCGCCGAGGCGTGGATCGGGCAGCGCATCGAGGCCACGGGCCGTCGCCAGCGGATGGACCGTCCGCCAGCACCGAACGGCAGGACTCGTCAGCACCGAGCCGACCGGTCGATCCCCGAACGTCTCGACCAGGGCGTCCGACTGCTTCGCGCCGAGCTCGCTGAGCGGCCGTTCGGCGTCGGGCTGGTCGTAGCCGGCTCGGGCGATCGCGTCGGCGTGGCGCACCAGGTAGACGGTCATGCGGGTCGCCAAGCTACCGATCGACCCGGTCGGCGCCAAGAGCGGTCATCGCGCGGTCGAGCGCATCGATCGCGTCGTCGCCACACGACCAGTCCGGCGCGCAGCGCAGATCGCCGTCGACGGTGCACCCGAGATGGATGCCGGACCCGGCGAGCCGCTCGACGACCGCGGCCGCCTCGCCATGGCCCAGCCGGAGTCGGAGGTGTCCTGCGATGCGATCGGGGACGTGGTCGGCCACCTCGATGCCAGGCAACCCGCCGAGGCGTCGCGCCAGTCGGATGGCGAGCTCCTCCGCCCGCTGGACCTCGTCGAGCAGGCTGCGCCCGGTGATCGCCGTGGCCGCGGCTCCCATCCCGATGGCGGGTCCGGGCGCGATCGGACCGCCGCGCCGCAACCGCTGCTCGGCACCGGGGAGCAGCGGATCGATCCGTACGCCACGGCGAACGTGCAGCACGCCGGCACCGAGGCCCCCGCCGAAGGGCGCCGCATCGACGATGCCGAGGTCGGCACCGAGGTCCGCGAGGTCGATGCCGATGCGGCCGACGCCGGCGACCGCATCGAGGAGGGTGACGATGCCCCGGTCCCTGCAGGCCCGGGTGAGCACCCGGACCGGTTGGACGGCCCCGCTGTCGGCGGACACCACGGGCAGGCAGACCAGCACGGTGTCGGCCCGGACCTCGGCGGCCACCACGGCCGGGTCGATGCGACCGTGCTCGTCGACGGCGACGATCGTGACGTCGTCGGCCCAGCGGCGGGCGGCGTCGAGGACCCGGCGGTCGTCGGCCGTCGTGCAGATGAGGTGGCCGCCGCCGTGTCGGTGCATCACGCCGGCGACGGCGGTGTGGGTCGCCTCGACCGAGCCGGAGGTGAGCACGAGCTCGTGGGTCCGCACGCCGAGCAGGTGGGCGAGCTGCTCACGGACCCGGGCGAGCGCGCGGTCGACGTCGTCGGGACCGAGATCGCCGGCGGCTTCGAGCTCCAGCCAGTCGCGCTGGGCCTCGACGGCCTCGGGTCGGAGGGCGGAGGAGGTGAGCCGATCGAGTCGGTGTCGCCGCACCGGCGGGGTCAGATCCCGCCGAGGCTGGTGATGCAGTGCTTGGCGCCGTCGGGGCGAGAGAGCAGCACCTCGGCTTCGCCGCCGCCGTGCAGGCCGGCGAGCATGCCCTTGACGAGACCACGATCGATCGCGCAGATCACCGGGTGCTCGAGCGCGGCGTCGCCGAACGGGCAGTGCTCCGACACGATGCGCAGGGCATCGCCGGACTTCTCGGTCCGGGCAGCGAAGCCGTGCGAGGTGAGTGCCTCGGCGACCGCACCGGCCGCAGCGCGGAACGAGCGCTGAGCGGCGTTGGGTTCCATGCCCTCGGCGAGCGCCTGGCCGTACTCGATGCCGACCTCCTCGGCGAGGGCCTCGGCCTGGTCGTGGGGCAACAGGGCGAGCGCCCTGCCGAGCAGCGCACCGAGGAGATCGTCGCGCCGCACAGGGAACTCCAGGGCCATGCCGGCGTCGGCGACGACGTAGCGCTTCGACGGGCGGCCGGCGCCGGTGGAGGTGCGACCGAGCGCGACCTCGACGTACCCACCGGCGGCGAGCTTGTCGAGGTGGTGGCGGGCGACGTTGGCGTGGAGATCGAAGCGGGCGGCGACCTGTGCGGCGGTGACGCCCTCCTCGGACTCGCGCGCGAAGAGGTAGATGTCGCGCCGCGTCGGGTCCCCGAACGCCGACGTGATCGCCGTCACGGCGGCCGAGAATTCGTCCGCGGTGAGGCTGCTGGACGTTCGGGTGTCGGCGGCCATGGCCGATATTCTACCTACCGCCGTAGGAGAAATCCCTGCCGCCTGCCCCCCCGATCCCAGGAGTTCGCATGCCCACCGACGCCGAGGTGCTCGACGCCGTCCGCGCCGTGATCGATCCCGAGATCGGTCGGCCGTTGGGCGAGCTCGACATGGTCAAGGGCCTCAGCGTCACCGGATCCGCCGTCCAGGCCATGGTGGCGCTCCCGGCCGAGACCTACCCGTCCGCCGCGCCGCTGTCCGAGGCGATCGGTGCCGCGATCCAGGCGGTCGGTGGCATCGAGTCGGTCGACGTGCAGTTCGGCCTGATGTCGGACGAGCAGCAGGAGAACCTGCGGCGCACGCTCATCGGCGATCCCGAGTCGACCGCCGGTTCCGGCCAGGCCCACGGCCATGCCGAGGGCCGGGCGATCCCGTTCGCCGATCCGTCGTCGCGCACGCGTGTCCTGCTCGTCGCATCCGGCAAGGGCGGCGTCGGCAAGTCGTCGATCACGGTCAACCTCGGCATCGCCCTGGCCCAGCGGGGCAAGTCGGTCGCGGTCGTCGATGCCGACGTGTGGGGCTTCTCCATCCCGCGCATGCTCGGCGTCGACCACCCGCCGATGGTGATCGACAAGATGCTCGTGCCGCCCCTCGCCAACGGTGTGCGTTGCATCTCCATGGGCTTCTTCGCCGAGGAGGACCAGCCGGTCATCTGGCGGGGTCCGATGCTCCACAAGGCGCTTGAGCAGTTCCTCACCGACGTGTGGTGGAACGAGCCCGACTTCCTCGTCGTCGACCTCCCGCCCGGCACCGGCGACATCTCGCTGTCGCTCGCCCAGTTCCTGCCCAAGGGCGAGGTGTACGTGGTCACCACCCCGCAGGCCGCCGCGCAGTCGGTGGCGCAGCGTGCGGCCTTCATGGCCCAGAAGGTCCACCTCGAGGTCCGGGGTGTCATCGAGAACATGAGCTGGTTCACCGGCGACGACGGCAAGCGGTACCCGATCTTCGGCGCCGGCGGTGGCGCTCACCTCGCTGACAAGCTCGACGTGCCCCTCGTCGGCCAGGTCCCGCTCGTGCCGGACCTGCGCGAGGGCGGCGACGTCGGCTCACCCATCGCCGCGGAGCAGCCCGACAGCGAGGCCGCCCAGGTCTTCGCCGCGATGGCCGAGCGCATCGACGTGGAGCTCGCCCCGACCCGCCGCCACCACCCCGAGCTCAAGCTGATCTAGCGGCGCTCCGCTCGGCGTTCGTCACCCGGCGAAGGCGTCGGTCAGCATCGCCTCCAGCAGGTCGAGGATCACTGGGATCGTGAGCGCGTTGGTGAAGTTCGTCGCCGCGGCCTCGGCACCGCCCCACACCGTCACGTTGTCGTCGGCCACGGCCGGCAGGCTCGTCCAGAGCGGGTTGGCCTCCAGCTCGGGGAGCAGTGCGCCGGTGAAGTCCAGGACCACGAGTGCCTCTGCGTCGATCAGGCCGAGGTTCTCCTCGGAGATCTCGTTCCCGTTGGGCAGGCTCGGGTCGTTCGGCGCCGGGAGGGGCTCGACGCCAGCGGAGACCAGGATGTCGTTCAAGACGTTGAAGTCGGTGTACTGGAAGATGGTGTTCCTGGCGCCGACGATGATGTCGACGGTTCGACCCTCGGCGAACGGGACGCGCTCGGCGAAGCCGTCGAGTAGCGCCTCGAGCTCTGCGACCTTGCGTTCGGCGGCCTCGCCGTTGTCGGTCGCGGCGCCGACGTCGAGCAGTCCTTCTCTCCATCCGATCGAATCGATGGCGATGGTCGGTGCGATGCCCTCGAAGAGCGCAAGGTTGTCCGGGGTGACGAAGCCGGTCTGGCCGACGATGAGGTCCGGCTGGAAGCTGGCGAGCTGCTCGAAGTTGATGTCGGCGGTGGACGGGAAGACCTCGATCGCCGGGTCGTAGGCGCCGGCTTCGGCCAGGTAGGCCAGCTCCATCGGCGAGCGCTGGCCGTACGCGACCGGTCGGATGCCGAGGGCCAGGAGCGCAGCCAGCTCGCCCTGGTCGGTGACGGCGAGGATCCGCTCCGGGGCGGCGTCGATCGTGGTCGTGCCGGCGTCGTGCTCGACGGTCACCGGGTACGAGCTGGCGGATGTGTCCTCGCCGGGAGCGGCGTCCGCATCGCTCGCTTCGTCGTCCGATGCGGTCGTCGACGTCGGTGGGGCCTCGGTGTCCGCCGTCGTCTCTGCTGCCGATGCGGTGGTCGGGATGGAGGTCGCTTCGGTCGTTTCGGCGTCGTCACCGCCGCAGGCGGTCAGTGCCACGAGCGTGGCCAGCGCGGCTCCGGTGAGGCCGACCCAGCGGGCACGACGAGCGGTTCCGTTACATGGTGTAATCACCTGCGTCAGACTGCTCCCGGGAGCGCGTTCATGTCAAGGTCACCGTCGAGCCCGTGTTCGGGTCTCCAGCGTCACGGATGGTCCGCTCCTCGCCCGCCGTCGAGTACAACGAGCCTCGTGGGGCTCGTGGGTGCACCGGACGGACCGCCGTGAACGCCGGGCTCACGCTCGAGGCGATCGCCGAGGCTGCGGTCCGCACAGGATTCCGGGATCTCTCGCTGTCCGGCGTCGCTCGCTCGCTCGGGGTCACGCACGTGGCGCTCTACCGGTACGTCAAGGATCGGGCGGCGCTCGGTTTCGTCGCCGTCGAGCGCGTCGCCGCCGACCTGCCGTGGCCGAACGCCGAGGACGGGTGGGAGCGGCACCTCCTCGACGTCGCGCACCTCGTCAACGACACGTTCCAGGATCATCCGGGTCTCTACGAGGAGGTCGTACGGCTGGGGAGCGTCCCGAGCTTCGACCGGCACACCATCGCCACGGCGAACGTGCTCGTCGGCCACGGCTTCACGCCGGATCAGACCCGACTGGCGGTCGAGGTGCTGTTCAACCTCGTCCTCGACACCTTCCGCACCAACCGGGGCGTGACCGACGCAGCACAGGATCCGAACATCCCCGAGCCGTTCCGCTCGACGTCGGTGACGCTCGACGACAAGCTCGACCTGCTCATCGCCGGACTGAAGGCGGTCCTCGGCCGCTCGTGAGCCATCGAGCGCGAGATCCGGCCGTGCTGGAAGCTCAGCCGACCTCGGAGCGCTCCGCCCGGAGCTCGCGCCACGTCTGTAGCTGCTCTCGCACGACGGTGACCACGAGCGCGACGTCGCCGATGAGCGGGACCCAGTGCCACCCGTCGAATCCGAGCCGTCGGGTCGGTCAGCTCGTCAGCTCGTTCCAGAGGTCGAGGGTGTCGTCGAAGGTGTTGCCCTGGCCGTCGCCGAGCAGGATCGCCTCGTAGTCGGCGAGCATCCACCAGACCGACAATGGCGTCTCGGTCGACCACAGCGCCCCCAGGACGGCCGCCTCGGTGGGTGACCCGGGGTAGAGCGGGTTGTCGAAGAGGGACGCGCCACCGGTGAACAGCTCGCCCTCGAGCGAGACGGTGATGTCGGCCTGCTGGTCGGGGAGGAGCTCCTGGGAGAGCATCAGGAACCCGCCGCTGGTCTGGTCGGCGTCGAGTTGGTCGGGTGGTCGCGCGAGGCCGAGCTCCTCGGCGATGACTCCGGGGACGGCAGGTGCGGTGAGCGCGAAGATCGTGCCGTCGCCCCGGTCCGTCAGGATCGACAGCGTCGCGCCGGCGTTCGCCGAGTCACCGACGGCGTCGGCCAGGTCGGCGAGACGGCCGTCGATGCGGTCGATGATCTCCTCCGCTCGACCCGAGGTGCCGGTCACCGCCGCGACGGCCCGCAGCACGTCCCGCCACTCACGCGACGAGACCTCGGGGATGACGGTCGGGGCGATCTCCTCGAGCAGTGGCACCTGGTCGGTGTTGAACGGCGTGTTCGTCCCGATGATGAGCGCCGGTGACTCGGTGGCCACCAGCTCGACGTTCTGCGGTTCCAGGGTCGCGATGCCGGCGTCGGCGAGGACGATGTTGTTGGCCTCGTCGCCGAAGATCTGCACGCTCGCCTGCGGTGTGACGCCGAGGATCAGCAGGAGCTGCGCTGCGAACTCGTCGAGGGCGAGGATCCCCTCGGTCGTGACCGGGACCGCCATCTCGGAGCCACCGGCCACCCGGATCGTGACCTCGGCTCGCTCGGAGGAGTCGTCGGAAGCCTCGGCATCGACCGCTGCTGCCGGCTCGGTGTCGTCGCCTGCCGGCGTCGTCGCTGTGGTGGTCGGCGTCAGGGCGGGCTCGATGGACGTGGCTTCGGTCGAGTCGTCCGAGCCGCAGGCGACGCTGAGCAGGCCGGCGATCAGGAGAGCGCCGGCGAGGGTGAAACGACGGCGGGGGAGGGCGGATGCTGGCATGTATCAGACAGTAACATTGTGAAGCTCTGTTACTTCAAGGGGAGAGGCCGGCCGATGACCGCTCATGTGAGTGCCGGCCACCGGCGGGTCTAGCGTCGAGCCGTGGCCACTGAGTCCAGAGGGGATCGCCCATGGCACCGGGGGCTGACGCGCCGCTCGATCGCCGAGGCCGCGCTCGAGGGCGGGCTCGAGCAGCTCACGCTCGCGACCGTCGCCGAACGGCTGGAGGTGAGCCACGCCGCCCTCTATCGGCACTTCACGAATCGGGACGACCTCGTGCTCGCGGTCATGGACCTGATCGCCGAGCAGGTCGAGTGGCCCGCGCCGACCGATGACTGGACGCACTATCTGCGCCGACTCGGTGAACAACTCGTCACGTCGTTCGTCGAGCATCCGGCGCTCGTCGCCGAGGCGCGCCGTCTGGGTCCCCCACCGACGATCGTCGCCAAGATCGACCAGTCCTTCGTCGCGCTCTGCGAGGCCGGACTCGGCGAAGAGGACGCCGCGTTGGCGCTGACGCTGCTCTCCGCGCTCGTCGACTGGGCGGCGGTGAGCGCGCCGCTGTCCTCACCCCCGATCCTGGAGCACGTGCGCTCTGATGGTCCGCCGCAGCCCGTGGCGTTCGACGCTCAGCTCGATGTCCTCATCGCCGGCCTCCGGGTCCGGATCGAGCGGTCTGAATGAGCTGAGCTGGAGGGTGACCGTCGGCGCATCCGCGATCGGCCCACTCCTCCAAGCGGGCAGCGCGCGCACCGATGGGGACCGCATGGATCGGTACGCTCAGATCACGGTGGAACGTCCCTGGGTCACCCACTCCGAGACCGTCGTGTACGAGAACCCGTGGATCCGGGTCCGTCACGACGAGGTCACGACCCCCGGGGGCACCCCGGGCATCTACGGCGTGGTCGAGTTCCATCCGGCGCTCGGCGTGGTGACGCTCACCGACGACCTCCGCACCCACCTCGTCGGGCAGTACCGCTACCCGCTCGAGGCCTACTCCTGGGAGATCCCCGAGGGGGGCCACGACCACGACGAGGACCTCCAGGCCGGTGCGCTGCGCGAGCTCCGGGAGGAGACCGGGCTTCGGGCAGAGCGGCTCACCCCGCTCGGCACGGTGGCCACCTCCAACTGCGTGACCAACGAGGTCGCCCACCTGTTCCTCGCCGAGGGTCTGACCGAGGGCGATCCGGAGCCGGACGAGAGCGAACGCCTCGAGGTCAGGGTGCTCCCGTTCCTGGAGGCGTTCGACATGGTCCGGACCGGTGAGATCCAGGACGCGATGAGCGTCGTGGCCCTCTACCGGGTGCGTGATCTCCTCGTGCAGCAGGGCCGCATCCCGCGTTAGTCGGCCCCGCTGTCCCCGCTCCGCTCCGGGCTCCGGAACGCACACCGCGGGCCCGGCGAGGCGACGAGTCGGTGGTCCAGTGTCGCCAGCGGGACGTCGAGGAGCTCGGCGACGGCGACGTACCAGGCGTCGTACGACGTGAGGTCGTGGCGAAGCTCCCAGATCCTGGTGCCGACGGTGTCGTCGTCGACGAGCTCGATGCGAAGGCCGAGGAGGTCGGCATGAGCGAGTGCGCCGACGTCGTCGGACAGGTCGCCCGCGATCGCCGCACGCCGGAGGACGCTGGCCACCTCGGCGGGCAGGAGATGCGGCGCAGCGAGGTCCGACGTGAGCAGTCTCTCGGCCAGGTGCCGTCGGGTCCGGGGTCGACGAGTGCGGCGACGACGACCGATGCATCGACGACCACCGTCATCGACGGGCTGCGTCCCGGTGCTCGAGGATCACTGCGGCCGTGAGCGTCGATCCCGTCTTCTGCTTCCGCTCGGCGATGCGCTCAGCGAGGGCCTGTGGGTCAGGGCGGCTGGGGCAGCGATTCGTCAGCGGCGACCGGCAGTGGGCGGCCCGATCAGGCGGTGAGGTCCACGGCGATCTTGCCGATGACGGTGCCGTCGAGCAGGTGGTCGATCGCGGCCGGGACATCGTCGAGTCCGACGACCCGGTCGATGTGGGGGCTGAGCGAGCTGGCCTCGACGAGTTCGGTCAGCCGGTCGAGGTGCTCGGCCGCCTCGGAGGCGATGAAGGTGCCGAGCCGTTGGCGGAGGAACAAGGACCAGGCCATCGCCCGGAGCTGGCGGTCGGTGCCGCCCAGCCATCGGCCGCCGTTCTCGCCGCCGGTGATCACGAGCCGACCCGCGGGCGTGAGCGCCCGACGGAGGTCGCGCAGCCGTCGGTTGCCACCGATGTCGATGATGACGTCGTAGCGGTCGGCCTCGGCGAGGGCGTCCTCGGTGCGGTGGTCGACGACGTGTGCTGCACCCATCGAACGGACCGCAGCGAGCTTGGGGCCGCTGGCCACGCCGGTGACCTCGGCGCCGATCGACCAGGCGATCTGGACGGCGAAGCTACCGACGCCTCCCGAGGCCCCCATGACGAGCACCGACTCGCCGGGCTGGAGGCCCGCCTGGTCGACCACGGCCTGGAGGGCGGTGGAGGCCGAGATGGGCAGCGTCGCCGCCTCGATCGCCGACAGGCCGGCTGGGGCGTGAGCGAGCTTGGCGGCCGGAGCGAGGGCGTACTCGGCGAACGCGCCGGGGGCGGTGCCGTAGACCCGATCGCCGGGGGTGAAGCCCTCGACCTCGGCCCCGACCGACTCGACCACGCCGGCGAACGCCGCGCCCGGGTTGAGGTGCTTCGGACGGCGGAACCCGAATCCGGCGAGCCGCACGGGGTAGGGGAGACCGGTCATCACGTGCCAGGTGCCGCGGTCGATGCTGGCCGCCTCGACCCGCACGAGGACGGTGCCGGGCGAGACGGTCGGGAGCGGTGCCCGACCGACATCGAGCGCCTCGGTGGCCGTGTCGGCGTAGCGGGGGTGCAGGACCGCCCGCATCGTGCGGAGGTCGGTGTCGTCGGCGGCGGGTGTGGTGTCGATCATCGTGCTTCCTCGATGTGTCGAGAGCGTCTACCTTACGATGTAAGTTGTACGCCATACGCCGTAAGGTCGTCAACCGGTAGTACAGAGGAGGGCCATGTCGGACCGGGAGCCACTCACCCGAGCGCGCGTCGTCGGCGCTGCCGTCGCGCTCGCCGACGACGCCGGTCTGACGAAGCTCAGCATGCGCAAGCTGGGCGAGGCGGTGGGGGTGGAGGCGATGTCGCTCTACCACCACGTCGCGAACAAGGACGATCTGCTCGACGGCATGGTCGACCACATCTACGCCCAGGTGCCGGTGCCCGAGGGCGACGACTGGAGGGCGGCGATCCGGAAGCGGATGCTCGACCTGCGGAGCGTCCTCCTCCAGCACCGGTGGGCGGTCGGGCTGCTCGACAGCCGGACCACCCCCGGCCCGGCGAACCTGCTCCACCACGACGCCGTGCTCGGCTGCTTCCGGCGCAACGGCTTCCCGCTGCCGCTCGCGGCCCACGCCTACGCCGTGATCGATGCGTACCTGTACGGCTTCGTCCTGCAGGAGCTGGCGCTGCCCTTCGAAGGCACCGACGAGACCCAGGAGGTCGCCGGCGAGATGCTCGACCGGGAAGGCATGGCGGCGTTCCCGCACCTGATCGAGATGGCCACCGACCACGTCATGCAGCCCGGGTACGACTTCGCCGACGAGTTCGAGTACGGACTCGAGCTCATCCTCGACGGCCTGCAGCGGCGCCTCGACGAGACGTGAGCCTCACCGCTTCCGGATCACCAGCCGAGCTTCGTGGGTGCCCTGGGGCGTCCAGTCCTCGGTGAGCTGCACGACCTCGACATCGTCGAGCTCGTCCGCGAGGGCGGCCATCTCCCCCATGCCGAGGAGGAACTCGGCACGCGGGTGATCGTGCCGCTCGAGGTTGGTCACGGTCGGCTGGGTGAAGGCCAGCAGACCGCCGGGGGAGAGCACCGACGGCACGGCCCGAACGAGATCACGATCGAGGTAACGCACGATGAGCGCGACGTCCCACGGGCCGGGCGGCGGACCGTCCGCGGGCAGGTCGCGCGCCTCGGTGGCCAGCTCCAGGCCCCGCTCGGCTGCGGCTGCGGAGGCCCGCACGAGGCCGACCGGTGACACGTCGACGATCGTCACGTCGAGGCCACGGGCGGCGAGCCAGAGCGAGTTGCGGCCCTGCCCGCCGGCGAGATCCACGGCACGGCCCGAGCGTGGCAGCATCTCGTCGAGCTCGGGCAGCCATGGGTCGGGATCTCCGGGCGGTTCCGCCTCGGCCCACCGTCCGTCCCAGTGCGCCTGGTCGGATCCACTCATCGGCGCCTCCTCGCCGTCGGGCGGACTCCGGGCCGCGCGGTGCGCCTCATGATGCGTACCCCGGAGGCGGGCTGAAGCCGCCGAGCAGCTCCTCGACGATGCGAGCCGCCTGCAGCGTGGTGCGGTCCTCCAGGAACGGCCCGGCGAGCTGCACCCCGACCGGGAGCCCGGAGGAGGTCAGGCCGGCCGGCACGACCGTCGCCGGGAGATAGGCCAGCCCGGTCAGACCCATCCACGGGCCCTGGTCGGTGTAGGGACGAGACGTGCCGTCGACGTCGATCGCGCGCTCGGCGACCGGACCGTGGTCGTGAGGGATCGCCGGGACCGGCGCCACGGGGAGCAGCACGACGTCCCAGGTCTCGAAGAACTCCGCCCAGCGCGCCCGCATCTGCAGGCGGCGCTCGTTGGCCGACAGCCAGCTGCGGTGGCGGAGCGCAGCGTGGGTGTCACCGAGCCCGCCGGTGCGGGGCTCGGCCGCCATGCGCTCGATCTCGTCGGGCGTCCACGCGCCCGACAGGGCGGAACCGAGGAGCTGCTCGAAGGTGCGCACCGCCTTGGCGAAATCGATCGCCGGGCGGGCGGTGTCGTCGACGATCGCTCCGGCGTCCGACAGCGCCGATGCCACCCCGAGCAGGAGGTCCCGCACCTCGGCCGAGAGCGGGCAGGAGGGCTCGTCGATCCAGACCGCGACCCGCAGGCCGTCGGCAGAGGTGACCCGAGGCGGCGGCAGCTCCAGCGACCACGCCAGGTCGTGCCAGGCGTCGGCGCCCGCGAGGAGCTCGAGCGCCAGCTCGCAGTCGTCGACCGTGCGGGCGAGCGGTCCGGCGACCGCCAGATCGGCCTGGGTCAGCGTGCCCGGTGGACCGGGGATCTGGCCGCGGGCCGACACGATGCCATACGACGGCTTGTGCCCGACCACGCCACAGGCATGGGCGGGCTGTCGGATCGAGCCGGCGATGTCGCTGCCCAGCTCGAGTGGTGTGAACCCGGCGGCGAGGGCCGCGGCCGAACCGCCAGATGAGCCCCCGACGGTGCGGGTCGTGTCCCACGGGTTGGACGAGGTCCCGAAGACCTCGTTGTAGCTCTGCCAGTCGCCTGCGTAGATGGGCAGGTTCGTCTTGCCGAGCACGACCACGCCGGCGTCGCGGAGCCGGGCGACCGGGTCGGCGTCGCGCTCGGGGACGTGATCGCTCAGCTCCGGGGCGCCGGAGGTGGTGCGGAGCCCGGCGGTCTGGAACGAGTCCTTGATCGTGACGGGCACGCCGTGGAGCGGTCCGAGGTCGAAGCCGGCGGCCCGCGCGGCGTCGGCGGCATCGGCCGCGGCGACTGCCCGGTCCCCGTCGAGGGTGACGACGATGTTCGTGTCGCCGTCGAGCCGTCCGATGCGATCGAGCGCCGCCTCGGTCGCCTCGCGGCTCGACACGACACCGGCGCTGATCCGCTCAGCCAGCTCGATCGTGGAGAGGTAGGCGAGGTCGTCCATCGGGTCCTCCGGGATCGGGTCGGCGCGCGGGTGGGTGTCGGGCGGACGCATGCGTACCATGACACGAGCCACGACGACGGAGGAACGAGTGCACGTCCGCATCGGAGTCATCAACGCCCCACGTGAGCTGTCGGTCGAGGTCGCCGACGACACCGACCTCGACGCGCTGCGCGGGCAGGTCGACGATGCGCTCGGCGACGACGACAACGTCCTGTGGCTCACCGACAAGAAGGACCAGGCCTACGCCATCCCGGTCGAGAAGATCGGCTACGTGGTGATCGGCTCACCCCAGGCCGAACCCCGCATCGGCTTCGGGAACTGACGCCGTGGGGGTCGCACCCCCGCTGCTCGATCGACGGCTGCTCTTCGTCACCGGCAAGGGCGGCGTCGGCAAGACCACCATCGCTGCTGCGCTCGGGCTGCTCGCGGCCCGCGAGGGCAAGCGCACGCTGGTCTGCGAGGTCGATGCGAAGGGCAACCTCGCCGACAGCTACGAGTGCGGCCCGCTCGCGTTCGACGAGCGCGAGGTGCAACCCGGCCTCTTCGCCATGGCGATGGAGACCGAGGCATCCCTTCGCGAGTACCTCTCGCTCAACCTCAAGCTGCCGCTGCTGACCCGCATCGGGCCCCTGGCGTCGATCTTCGACTACGTCGCCGCTGCCGCCCCGGGCGTCCGCGAGGTGCTGACGGTCGGCAAGCTCTGCTGGGAGGTCCGTGAGCGGAACTACGACCTCGTCGTCGTCGACGGCCCGGCGACCGGCCACGTCGTCGGCCACCTGGCCGCGCCGGCCGGCATCCGCGAGCTGGTCAGCGTGGGCCTGATCCGCAACCAGACCCAGTGGATGCTCGACCTCCTCGACGATCCCGCGGTGACCGGGGTCGTCGTCACCGCGCTCCCGGAGGAGATGCCGGTCACCGAGTCACTGGAGCTCATCGAGCGCCTCGATCACGAGACCGGGGTCGATCTGGCGCAGGTCGTCGTCAACCGGGTCCTCCCTGAGCTGTTCGGCCGGACCGAGGAGGAGGTCTTCGATCGCCTCCGGGAGCCGTGGAACACGATGCGCCTCGGCGAGCTCGTCGGTTCGCCCGTCGGGCCCCTCCTCGACGCTGCCGAGTTCGCCACCAGCCTGCGCCGCAGCCGCGTCGAGCACATCGGTCGGCTCCGCGACGAGCTCGCCGGCCGCGTCCCGATGCTCTACGTGCCCGAGCTCTTCTCTCGCACTCATGGTCTGCGCAGCACCCGTCGGGTCGCGGATGCCCTCGAGGCGGAGCTGCTGTAGCCGTGGCCGGTCTCGAACAGCTGCTCGCGTCACGGGAGATCGCCGTGTTCGCCGGCTCCGGCGGTGTCGGCAAGACCACCACAGCAGCCGCCACGGCGCTGATGGCGTCCACGCACCTCGGCGGCAAGGTGCTCGTGCTGACCGTCGATCCCGCCCGCCGCCTCGCCAACGCCATGGGACTGCGCTCGTTCGGCAACATCGAGACACCGGTGCCGGCCGAGGCCTTCGAGGCGGCGGGCATCCGTCCCCGAGGTCAGCTCTGGGCGGCGATGCTCGACACCAAGGCGTCCTGGGACGACCTGGTCCGCCGGCACGCCCCCGACCCGCGGACCCGCGATCGGATCCTCGCCAACCCGCTCTACGAGAACATCTCCGGCCGCTTCGTGCAGAGCCACGACTACATCGCCATGGAGCGGCTCCACGAGATCCACTCCTCCGGCCGGTACGACCTGGTCGTGGTCGACACGCCGCCAACCCGGAACGCCCTGGACCTGCTCGAGGCACCCGAGCGGATGGCGGAGTTCTTCACGAGCCGCCTGCTCCGCCTCCTGACAGCGCCATCGCGGTCCCGGCTGCTGACGCTCGCCTCCCGGCCGTTCTACGAGGTCGCCGACCGCATCCTCGGCTCGCAGTTCCTCGGCGACATCTCCGAGTTCTTCTCGCTGTTCCAGACGATGGAGGCCGGCTTCATCGAACGAGCCCGCGCCGTGCAGCGCGTCCTCACCGATCGGCGTACGACGTTCGCCGTGGTGACCACGCTCGAGGCCGCTCCGGTCGCCGAGGCCGACTTCTTCATCGACGAGCTCGTCCGCGGCCGCCACCACGTCGGGGCCGTGATCATGAATCGGACGCTGCCGCAGGCGATGCTCGCCCCCTCGGCGGCCGGTGCGGCCGACATCGTTCGGGAGCGCTCCGACGAGCTGGCCGCTGCGCTGCTCGACGGACCCGACGCCGCGACCGCCGCCCGAGTGCTCGTGGAGATCGGCGCCAACTTCCGCAACCTCGAGCTCGTCGCCCGCCGGGAGGCGGAGCACCGCCGCCGCTTCGCCGGTCGGGCAGCGACGCTCGCCGAGGTGCCGTGGCTCGCCGAGGACATCACCGACCTCGGCGGCCTGTCGCGCCTGGGTGAGCAGCTGCGCCGGCCGGTCGATCCCTCCGCGGGCTGATCGGCGTCGGCCCGGCCGTCACCTCGCCCTACGCTTCACGCTCGTGACGGCCTTCTCGTCGCGGATGACCGCCGAGACCACGCTCGACCAGGGCGCGCACCAGCACCTCCGCCACCTGGTCTCGTGGTGGGGCCTGCTCGCCGACTTCGCGTTCGCCGACCTGCTCCTGTTCGCCCCGGCCCGGGCCGAACCCGGCGAGCTGGTCTTGATCGGCCACGTCCGCCCGACGACGAGCGCGACCCTCTACGAGCACGACGTGGTCGGTCGTGCGGTCAGCGAGGTCGAGCGTCCGCTCGTCTCGCGGGCGTTCCGCCTGGGGCGCATCGTCGAGGGCGAGGTCACGCTGCCCGACACCGGGCTCCGGGCGCGGGTCGAGTGCGTCCCGGTCCGCTACCAGGGCGCCACCATCGCCATCATCACGAGGGAGGCGCCGCCCGGGCCCCGCCGGGGCAGTGAGCTGGAGACCGTCTACCTCGGCGTCTGGCGGCGCCTGGCCCGCATGATCACGGCGGGCGCCTTCCCGTTCGACGCGGACGACACCGACACCGAGGAGGCGCCCCGCGTGGGCGACGGCGTCATCGTCTTCGACCAGAGCGCCCGCATCGCCTACGCCTCGCCCAACGCCACGTCGACGTTGCACCGCCTCGGCGTGTTCGGGCTCATCCAGGGCGTCGCCCTCAGCGATCTCGGCGCCGAGCAGGCCGTCGTGCGCCGCGCCTACCTCGAGCGGACCGCCGTCAACGAGGAGGTCGAGCGAGGTCTCGACTCCATCGTCGACGTGCTCGCCGTCCCGTTGCTCGACGGTCGGGTCGTGGTCGGATGCGTGGTCATCCTGCGCGACGTGTCCGAGCTGCGCCGCCGGGACCGGCTGCTGATCTCCAAGGACGCGACCATCCGGGAGATCCACCACCGGGTGAAGAACAACCTCCAGACGATCACGGCGCTGCTGCGGCTGCAGGCGCGCCGGCTCGACTCCGAGGCGGCCCGCACGGTGATCGAGGAGAGCGTGCGCCGGATCGCCTCGATCGCCCTCGTCCACGAGACGCTCGCCCACGAGACCGGGGCCGACGTCCCCCTCGTCGGCGTCGTGAACGACCTGATCCGCATGTTCGGCGACAGCGTCCGGGCGCCGGAGCGGCCCATCGGCTTCGAGGTCGTGGGCGACCCCGGCATCGTGCCGGCCGAGATCGTCACCCCGATCGCCGTCGTCCTGAACGAGCTGCTCCAGAACACCGTCGACCACGGCACCGACGAGCGGCCGGTCGAGGTGCAGGTGCGGCTCCAACGCCGGGGCGTCGAGCTCTCGGTCGAGGTGATGGACAACGGCCCGGGTCTCCCCGACGACTTCGATCCCGAGCAGGCCACCGGCCTCGGGCTGTCGATCGTGCGGGCGCTCGTCGGCAGCGACCTCGGCGGCCGCCTCGAGATGACCTCGCGCGAGGACGGTCAGGGCTCTCGGGCGGCGGTGGTGGTGCCGATCCGCAAGACCGCCCACACCGACCTCACGTAGAGGTGGTGGTCGCCCGGCCTGGGGCCCGGGCGGTGGAGCGGGCTAGGCCGTGCGGGCGGCGGCCCGGCGGGCCTTGCGCATCTGACGGCGCTCCTCCTCGGAGAAGCCGCCCCAGACGCCGGTGTCCTGGTTGGTGAGGAGGGCGTACTCGAGGCACTCCTCGGCGACGGGACACTCGCCGCAGACCCGCTTGGCGGCGGCGATCTGATCGAGCGCCGGGCCGGTGGTTCCGACCGGGAAGAAGAGGTCCGGTGAGGTGTCGCGACACGAGGCGACGTCCCTCCAAGCATCGGTTCCCGGAAGCACGACCACGCTCAAGCCCACGCTCTTCTCCCTCCCGACGACGTTCGTGAACGTCTTCACAAGATGTCACCCCAGGTGGCCAACCGGGTGGAACGGTGTGGGCGACATGGGGGGCTGCTCGCACCGACCTGCCATCGGCGCGGTCACGGATCGTAGTGCCGACACAGCGCAGTAACAAGGGGTTCTCATTCCGGTGATCGGAGACGTCGTCCATCATGCTCATCATCGCCCACCGAGGCTCATCGGCCACTCATCGTGAAAACTCGCTCCCTGCGTTCACTGCAGCGGTCAGCGCGGGCGCAGACGGTGTCGAACTGGACGTCCGTCGAACGGCCGACGACCGCCTCGTCGTCCACCACGACCCGGTGCTCGCCGGTGGCACCGAGATCGTTCGGTGTCAGGCCGACGATCTCCCGAGCGAGGTGCCGGCGCTGCACGAGGCGCTCGCGGCCTGTGCACCGTGTGTCGTCAACGTCGAGATCAAGGACCTCCCGGGCGAGGTGGCCTTCGACCCGGAGCGGACGACGGCACGCCTCGTGACGGCCGCCCTGTCGAGGCCGCCGGTTCCGGTGCTCGTCTCCTCGTTCGACCCCGGCGCGTTGGGGGTCGTGCGGGGCCTCGATCCCGAGTTGGGCCTCGGTCTGCTCGCCGTCAGCGCCGAGGGGTTGGTCGAGCGCGCCGTCGCGCTCGGTGCCCGTGCGATCCATCCCGGCGACCGCTCGGTCGATGCCGCCCTGGTGGAGCGCGCCCACGCAGCCGGACTGCAGGTCAACGTCTGGACGGTGAACGACCCCGAACGGCTCCGCGAGCTGCGGGCGATGGGCGTCGACGCGGCGATCAGCGACGACCCGGCAGCCGCCAGGGCGGCCTTAGCGGGTTGAGCCGGGGCGGGCGGCGCCCTGGACCACCAGCCGCACCGTCTGCTCCGAGAGCGCGACCACGGTCTTCGGTGTCGGCTCGGCGAGACGAGCGACGGTCCCGCCACCGTCGTTGGCCTGGCGCAGCTCGACCAGCAGGGGGAGTGGTCGGTCCCCGGCTCCGATCTGGAGCACGCCCACCTCGGCGGTGATCCGGTGTCGACCACCGTCGACCCGGAGATCGGAGCCCTCGACGGCCAGCAGGCGCACCTCGTTGATGTCCAGGCGAGGCGGTTGGTTCATCGCTCCCGCCGCCGCCATCGTCACCACCGGCGACCGAGCGATCTCGATCCGCGGCACGACCCGCACCTTCTGCTGGACGACCTGCCCGACGGCGGCGCCGTCGGACACGACGAAGGGCACGGCGAGGACGCCCTCGAGCCCCGGCAACAGGGCCACCGCCATCGCGTCCCCGGTCGACCGCACGGTCGGGCCGTCGACGGTGATCGCTCGAGCGTCGTCGGCGACCTCGCAGCGGGCCGGGGTCCATTCCGGGTCGTCCGGGTAGCGGATCGCCCCCAACAGCGGTCGGCCGGTGACGAGGGCACGGACGCTCATCGCGGCTTGACCTGCTTGCGGAAGACCCAACCGGCCAGCTCGTCGCGGTCGACGATCCGGAGCTGCTCGAAGCGGAGCCGTTGGCGGAAGCGGCCCCGTCGGTCCTCGGTGCTGTCGATCACCCGCGCGACCCCGACGATCTCGAGCTCGTCGTCGCAACGGAGGACGAAGGGCAACGGGGTGCCGGCGGCGATGTCGCCGGCGGTGCGGATGGCGGCACCTCCGGCGCTCACGTCGATCGTCGTGCCCCGTTGGACGGCCGCACGGCCCGTGCTGCGGGCGACGAGGTACACGATCGGGAGCTCGACGTAGATGCGGGCGAAGTCGCGGCGCTGCACGCGAGCGACGTCCTCGGACAGCCGGACCGTCAGCCGATTGGCCGCGGCCTCCTCGACGACGGCCTCGGAGTGGTACAGCGCCGCCGCGTCGCTGAAGCTCACGATGACCGTCTCGCCGACCGTCGCGGTGATCCGGCGCCCCTTGAGCGACACCACCAACCCCTCGGCGGACACGACGGAGGCGTCCGAGCCGTCGCTGGAGTGCGGTGACGACGCGATCGTCACCGGGTCTCCCTTGGACAACGTGGGGCGGACGATCGCCTCCGCCGGGGACGTCATGGTGCTGTCTGTCGGCAGCAGCAGGGCACTGCTGAAGGCGACTCAGGCGGGTGTCTGCGGCCGGATCATCGACAAGGAGTCGGGACGGTGGGCCAGCTCGAGATGGCGGGTCGGCCCCAGGGGGTCGCCGTCGACCTGGTGGGGGAAGGGCCGGTGCCCACGGACGACGAGACGTTCGAGGTCGGTGCGGACGACGACGTGGCGGTGCTTGCGGAGCCGAGTGCCCCGGCCGAGCGCCGAGGCGACCACGGGGAGCAGGGTGCGGGCGTCCAGCGAGCGGAGGGCCACGAGGACGAGCCCCCGTCGCAGGGTCGCCTCGGGCGCGAGCCGAACGGGTCGCGAGCCCAGGTAGGTGTACGGGTCGGTGTTGAGCACCACGGCGAAGCGGGCGTCGTCGATGACCTCGCCGCCGGGGAGCTCGATCCGCAGCAGCGGCTCGGTGCGGTCGAAGCGCCGCCACGTCGAGGCCGTGCACCAGAGGTAGTAGGGGTGCCCGGCGTAGCGCTTCATCTTCGAGCGGGCCTCGACCTGCTCCACGACCGCGGCGTCGAACCCGAGCCCGATGTGGAAGGTGAAGACCCGACTGCCGACCGTGCCGAGGCCGATGCGCTCGATGGCTCCTGCTCGGAGGCCGGCGAGGAGGTGCTCGGTCGCGGCGAGCGGGTCGTCGGGCGTGCCGATCGAGCGGGCGAACACGTTGGTCGAGCCGCCGGGGAGCACACCCAGCGCGGTGTCGGTGTCGATCAGCCCGTTGGCGAGCTCGTTGACCGTGCCGTCCCCGCCGAGCCCGACGACGACGTCGACACCGTCGTGGGCGGCCCCGGTGGCGATGGCGGTCGCGTTGTTCCGACGGACGGTCGCGACCTCCTCGACCTCGTGCTCCTCGGCCAGCGCACGGCGCACCAACACCCGGGTCCGGGCGCTCACCGAGGAGGCAGATCGGTTGACGACGAGCAGCAGGCGCATCCGTGTCCGGTCGGGTGGGGCGGAACTCGGTGTGACTCTCGTCCGACGCGTTTGGTTACCTTCACGACCTGCCGCCACACTGTCGCCATGAAGGTCGTCGTCTGTGTGAAGCAGATCCCCGATCCCGCGAACCCCGGGGCGCTGGATCCCTCAACCAACCTCCTCGTCAGGGACGACAAGCTCATCCTCGACGAGTCCGACTCCTACGGCGTCGAGATGGCGCTGCAGCTGGTGGAGGCCGCCGGCGGCGGCTCGGTCCACCTCGTCTCGATGGCACCCCGCAACGAGACCTCTGGCCTGCGCACCGCCCTCGCCATGGGTGCCGAGGACGCGATCCTCGTCAGCGACGAGGCCCTCGCCGGCAGCGATGCGCTGAGCACCGCCAAGGTCATCGCCAAGGCGGTCGAGCGCTACGAGCCCGACCTCGTCGTCGCCGGCACCGAGTCGTCCGACGGCTACACCGGCACCGTGCCCGAGCAGGTCGCCGCCCTCCTGGGTTGGCCCTCGTTGGGCTTCGCCAAGAAGATCGACATCGCCGACGGCCAGGTCACCGTCGAGCGGCAGACCGACGCCGGGTACGACGTCGTGACCGCCCCGACCCCGTGCGTCGCCTCGGTGACCGCCGGCGTCGTCGAACCCCGCTACCCCTCCTTCAAGGGGATCATGGCGGCGAAGAAGAAGCCGGTCGACGAGCTCGCGCTCGGCGACCTCGGTCTGGAGGGCGTCGGCGGTACGGCCGCGGGCCAGGCGACGGTGTCGGTCGAGGAAGCTCCGGCCCGTGAAGCAGGCGAGATCGTCGAGGACGACGGCGAGGCGCACCTGCGCATCGTCGCCTTCCTCGAAGAGCTCAAGGCGATCTGAGAGGAACTGGACATGGCACTGGACAAGATCTGGGTCGTGGCCGAGACGAACGCCTCCGGCGGCGTGGCCACCATCACCCTCGAACTCCTCGCGAAGGCCCGTGAGCTCGCTGGCTCGGTCGACGCGATCGTCGCCGGTCCCGGCGATGCCCTCGCCGCCGAGCTCGGCGAGCACGGCGCGAGCCGCGTGCTCGCCACCGGCGACCTCGACGGCGCCCTGCCGGGCCCGGCGGTCGCCGCCGCCCTGGCCGAGCTCGCCGCCGCCGAGTCGCCCGACCTCGTGCTCCTGGGTCAGACGTACGACGGGCGCGACATCGCCGCCCGCCTCTCGGTCGCCCTCGACGCCCCGGTCGTGACCAACGGCGTCGACGTCGCGGTCGACGGCGACGACGTGGTCGTCACCGAGCCGATCTTCGGCGGCACCGTGAACGTCTTGACGGCGTTCCGGACCGACGCGCTCCGGCTGGCGGTGATCCGCCCGAAGTCGTTCGCCGCGGAGTCGGCCGGCGGTGGCGCGGCCGAGGTCGTCGCTCTCGCCGTGCCCGTCACCGGAGCGGCCGGCGCCGCCCGTGTCGTCGAGCGCCACGTCGAGGAGCGGACCGGTCCGCAGCTCGACGAGGCCGACATCGTCGTGTCCGGCGGTCGTGGTCTGGGCGAGCCGGACAACTTCACGCTCGTCGCCGATCTCGCCGACACCCTCGGTGGCGCCCCCGGCGCCACCCGGGCCATCGTCGACGCCGGCTGGGTGCCCTACGCCCTGCAGGTCGGACAGACCGGCAAGGTCGTCAAGCCGAGCATCTACATCGCTGCCGGGGTGTCGGGCGCCACCCAGCACCTGGTGGGCATGAAGGGCTCGAAGAACATCATCGCGATCAACAAGGACCCGGAGGCGCCGATCTTCGGTGTCGCCGACCTCGGCATCGTGGGCGACCTCCACAAGGTCATGCCCAAGCTCGCCGAGGCCCTCGCCAGCCGAGGCTGAGCTCGTGCCCTGTCCGGGGCACGAACCGAACGAGCACGATCACCGGCGCAGCCCCCTCGGGGCTGCGCCGGTGGCGCGTCCGGGACCACTCGCCGTCGCCTGAACGCCGTCTGACGGCCCGGCCGGGCGATCGTCAACGAAGCGCAACCGAACCGACCTCAGCCACGGCCCGACGATGCCGATGAGGACAGCAGGGTCGTCGGAAGGTCGGGGTCATGGAGCTGGTCGTCGTGCTCACGGTCGCAGCGGTCGCGGGTCTCCCGCTCGTGCTCACGGTCGCAGCGGTCGCGGGTCTCCCGCTCGTGCTCGCGCCGAGACGAAAGCGCGTCGCGCCGGTCCGCCTCGATCCGTACCTGACCCAGCTCAACCGACTGTCCGCCGTCGAGCGCTAGGTCGTCTGCGGTCGGCCTGAACGACGTCCCCGGGATCTTCGGCTAGGTCGTCTCGATCACCGGGTCGAGTCGGAGGGCCCACGCCACGCCGTGGGTCGGGTCACCGACCGCGAGGCCGATCGTCGCCGGTTCCGCCTCGGGGGCGAAGACGGCGAAGCGCAGCTCGTCGAGGACGTCGCCGAGCTCGTCGGCCTCCAGTGGCCAGTCGTCGAGCAGGTCGGCCGCTGCGGCGAGGGCCCACCAGGTCCGCACCCGGCCCGCAGCTGCTCCCGACCGGCGCGGACCGCCTGCGGCGAGCCAGCACCAGGTCGCCAGGGCCGTGCCGGCGTCGAGCTCGGACCAGCGCGACGGTCCCTCGACGAGGCATCCCACGGCCTCCTCCGCCGAGCCCTCGACGGCCACCGAACGGACCGTCAGCTCGCCGGCCGCGGCCCGATGCGCGACGAGCTGCTCGAAGGCGTCCGTGGTCCTCCGGTCCGACACCACCTGACCGGCTGGCAGTCTCGGACCGGGCAGCGCACCGCCGAACGGCGGCTCGCCCGGGTCGACCCCATCGGGGGAGTAGGTCGCGAGGACGTACTCGGGCTCCCACGACGCCAATCGCAGCGGCACCTCGACGAGCTCGGCGCTCAGCTCGAGGTCGTCGAGGGCCTCACCCCGCAGGACGCGCTCCTGCGCGAACGACGCCCGGACGATCGGATCGACGAGGTCGACCTCGACCTCGTCCCACGCCCGCACCTGGGCCAGGGTCTCGGTCAGCGGTCCGAGAGGGAAGGCGGGAGGCGGGTCGCGCAGCACCTCGGTGGCGAGGTCGGCCGGCCCCTCGAGCACCAGTCGGTACGAAGCCCAGTCGGACACGGGCCACAGCTGGTGGCCGGTCTCGTAGGCCGAGCGGCAGGCTCGCCGCAGCCCGAACAGCAGCTCCCAGTCGCGTCGCTCGGCGAGTCGCTCGACCTCACGGAGCAGCTCGTCGATGTCGCCGAGCAGGATCAGCTGTCGCCACTCGGTCATCGAACGACGATCACACCAGCGGCCAGGGGTAACGGTGCCCCGTCGGGTCGATCGGGTAGCTGCGGTTGGTGAGCAACGCCCGACCCCGCTGGCGGATCGCATCGATCTCCTCGTCGTCGAGCAGCCCGCTCAACGCTCCCGGGAGGCCGTCGAGGGCCCGCTCGATGTCCTCCAGCAACTCCGGGGCGATCTCGTCGCCACCGAACTCCCAGATCACCGTGCGGAGCTTGAAGTCGGCAGAGAAGCACAGGCCGTTGTCGATCGCCCAGATCCGGCCGTCCTCACCGAGCAGGCAGTGCCCGCTCTTCCGGTCGGTGTTGTTCGCGAGCACGTCGAAGAGGCAGATCCGGCGGAGGAGGTCGTGGTGGGTCGTGTCCTTCACGAGCGTGAAGTGGTGCTGCTCGAAGTCGGCGTCGACGAAGTGCTGCAGGCTGCCCTCGCCGAGCTCGGCGTCGTCGCAACGGACCACCGTCGGGGGAACGACGCCCCAGCCGAGCGCCCGGGACAGCTCGTAGGCGCCGACCTCTCGGTGATGGAGGCCGGCCGGGAAGTCCCAGAGGGGCCGTTCCATCGCCGTCGGTTTGTAGATCGCCTTGTGCTCCTCGTCGAAGCTCACGAGGAAGGTCCCGTTCGAGCTCCACGGCATCCGCCCCTCGATCTCGAAGGGCGCGCTGCGGAGCCGTTGGAGGATCGCGTGCTCCTGGTCGTCGGTGGCCTCGCCCACGGTCAGTTCATCCGCGGGCAGATGTGGCCGTCGGGATCGAGCGGCCGCCCGCACCACTGGCAGGGCGGTCGGCCGGAGGCGACCAGGTCCTCGGCTCGTTCGCAGAAGGCGGCTGCCATGGCCGGCGTGATCGAGAACCTTGCCGTGGCCGAGTCGTCCTCGTCCTCCTCCTCCTCGAACAGCATCTCCTCGAGCTGGATGATGATCCGGTCGCCGTCCTCGTCGTAGGCGAGGCCGATGCCGCCGACGTTCCACTCCTCGGCGCCGACGAGCAGCTCGCCGCTCCGACTCCCGGTGGTGACCTCGGGGAGGTCCGCGAGGACGGTCCTGAGCGACGTGGCGAGCGCGGACACGTGCCCCTTCTCGCACTTGAACGTGATGCGGTCGAGCCCGGCGACCACCTGGAGGAAGAAGGTCCGCTGCCCGGGCCGCCCGATCGTGCCGGTCGTGAAGTCGTCGACCAGATCGAAGCGGTAGGACTCGCTCATGCCGGGCCGAGACCCTTCAGGCTGCCGCCGTTGGTGTTGACGGCGAGCACGAGCGGACCGCCGCTCGTGAAGAGGATGGCGCTGACCGAGCACGGCCCGACGACGATCCGCTGGAACAGGTCGAGGTGCGTGCCCATCGCGTCGGCGATGGCCGCCCGGATGGGGTCGGCGTGGGAGACGGCGACGATCGTCTCGCCCGGGTGCTGGCCGACCAGGCGGCGCAGGGTTCCGGTGATGCGTTGCTGCATCTCGCCGAAGCTCTCACCCCCGGGGAAGGTGAAGCCGCTGGGGTAGCGCTGGACCGTCGTCCACTCCTTGCGACGCCGCAGGTCGCTCAGCCGCTTCTCGGTCCAGTCGCCGACATCGAGCTCGAGCAGCCCCTGGTCGACGCGGGCCCGCAGCTTGTGGGCCTTCGCGATCGGTGCCGCCGTCTCCCGGGTGCGCTCGAGCGGGGAGGCGTACACGGCGGCCACCTTGTCGAGTTCGGCGATCCGATCGGCCGCCGCCTGAGCCTGCTCTCGCCCGAGGTCGGCAAGGTGGAGGCCCGGTGCCCGGCCCGGCAGCTTCGCGCCGGTGGTGGGCGTCTTGCCGTGCCGGACGAGGAGGACCAACGTCGGAGCGGTGCTGCGGTTGGTCGAGGTGCGCTTCGCCACCGAAACGACGCTACCGAGCGACCGGGCCCGACCCGACACCCGGACCCGCCTCGGCGTCCGGCGCGATCCGACACCGCGACTCGCCTTGGCGCCCGGCGGCCGGGTGTGATCGGCTCGGCTCGTGACCCTCGAGGCCGATCACGCCCAGCTCGCGGAGGAGATCTCCTCGTGTCGCCGGTGCCCCCGGCTGGTGGCGTGGCGCGAGCAGGTGGCGGTCGAGAAGCGCGCGGCGTACCGGGACGAGGAGTACTGGGGGCGGCCGGTCCCGGGGTTCGGCGATCCGAGGGCCCGGATCGTCATCGTCGGTCTCGCACCGGCGGCGCACGGAGCCAACCGCACCGGGCGGGTCTTCACCGGTGACCGCTCCGGCGACTTCCTGTTCGCCGCCCTGCACCGGGCCGGCCTCGCCAACCAGGCCGAGGCCGTCTCGTTGGACGACGGGCTCGAGCTCTCCGACACGTGGGTGTCCGCGGCGGTTCGGTGCGCTCCGCCGGCCAACAAGCCCACGACCGAGGAGCGAGACAACTGTCGTCCATGGCTGCTCCGGGAGCTCGAGCTCCTGGAGCGTCGGCAGGTGTTCGTGGCGCTCGGACAGTTCGGCTACGGCGTGATCGCGTCCGAGCTCGGTCTCCGCCCCCGTCCGAAGTTCGGCCACGGCGTGAGCGTCGAGCTCGACGACGGCCGCAACATCGTCTGCTCGTTCCACCCGAGCCAACAGAACACCTTCACCGGCCGGTTGACGCCGGCCATGCTGGACGACGTCTTCGACGAGGCCAAGCGCCTCGCCGGCTGAAGCTCACGAGGTCCCGTGCCGCCGGGTCCGAGCACTGGGTGCCACGCCGGGACCCGAGCTCAGCAGGCCTGAGCGCGGGGGAGCTCGTTGGTCGCCGCCTCCACGGCGCGGAGGACGTCCTCGGCCGAGCCGGCCCACTCGTGCGCGCCGAGGGCTTCGGCGCGGGTCGCGCCGCCGACGCCCGGGCCACCGAGGATGATCCTCACGTACCCGGGCACGGCGGAGCGGATCGCGTCGACCGAGTCGGCCACGGCGGTGGCGTTGTCGGGGGCGCCGGAGTAGATCGCGACGGCGACGAGCTGGTCGGCATCCTGGACGACGCTGGCGAAGGACGCCGCCGGGACGTCGGCACCGAGGTCGATCGCTTCGAAGCCGTTCGCCCGCAAGATGTCCGCCATCATCGCGACGGCGAGGCTGTGCTGGTCGCCCGGTGCTGCGCCGAGCACCACGCGGCCGCGTCGCCGGCCGCGGCGACGGAACCTCGTCGACAGGCGACCGAGCAGGAGGTTCGTGACCGCCGTGGCCCGATGCTCGTCCTGGACCTCGAGCTCGCCCCGCGACCACCGCTCGCCGATCTCGGCCATCGCCGGGCCGAGCACCTTGGTGTGGACCTCGGTCGGTTCGGCGCCGGCGTCGAGGCAGTCGGTGGCGATGTCCCAGGAACCCTCGACGTCGCCGGCGATGAGGCGGCGCAGCATCCGCTCCTGGAGGAGGTCGAAGTTCTGCTCGCCGCGCTTGCCGGTCGGCTTCGTGGTGTCGGTCAGCGCGTCCAGCGCTTCGGGGGCGACCCGCCACTCTCCACCGACCTGGCGGGCCTCGAGCTTGCCGCGGCGGACATAGCGGTAGACCGTGTTGTAGTGCACGCCGAGGCGAGCGGCGACCTCGTGGAGCGTCAGCTCGTCGTCAGGCTGCGCCATGCGACACATCCTCGGAGCCAGCCTGATCCGGGCGCCACGCAGCCCGGATCCGACGACTGGTCGAGCGTGTCGGCAGGTAGCCGGCGGCGGCCCGCTCTTCGTCGGTCTCACCGCCCCAGATGCCGTGCTCTCGTCCCACCCGGCCCATGATCTTGCAGATCTCGGCGACGGGGCACACGGCGCAGTACTTCTTCGCCAGCTCTTCGCGCCGAGTTCGCTGACCCTCCGACTCGCGCTTGCCGTCGTAGAAGAGGTGCGTCTTCCCTCGGCACTTGGCGACCAGCTTCCAGTCGTCCTCGGCGTGGACCTCGATGCACGTCATGGGGGGGCTCCTCGGTCGACGTGATCGATTTTACTGGTAAATGAAGTGAAGTCCACCCCGCGCTCCGGTGCGCGATCCTCGGCGACCGTGACGAGACGCATGTTCGCCGTGCTCGGGCTGTTGGTGCTGGCCGCCTGCAGCGGGTCCGGCGCCGGGTCCGACGACGCGTCGACGACGACGGGCGCCGCGCCGGCGGTGACCGCTCCCGCGACCGCCGCACCGACACCGCCTCCCGCGGCGCCGACCTCGACGACGCTGCCCGAGTGGTCCGACGCCATCACTCGGCCCTTCCTCGCCGACTGCGCAGCGGTGGCGGAGGCATCGGACTGCCGCTGCGTGCTCGACGGCGCGCGGGCCACCATGTCGAGTGAGCGCTTCGTGTCGCTCGCCGCCGAGCTGTCCCGGTCGGGGGAGGTGGGCGACGAGCTGCGGGCGATCGCCGCGACCTGCGGAGCGGCGGGCTAGGAGATCTGCGCCGGGACCTCGTTGGCCCACTGCGGCCAACGCTGGCGGCTCTTGACCGACAGCTTGTTCATCAGGTCGATCGCCGCCGGGTCGTCCTCACCCGGGCGCCCGATGATGATCCCCTCCTCGAGCATCCGCATGATGATCTCCCGCCCGAGCGGGGTGCGGACGATGGTGAGGGTCCAGTCGTTGTACTTGCCGATGCCGCCGGTGGAGATGTCGGCGTGCTCCGCCGCGAAGTCGGGGCAGTGGTTGCACCCCTCGCGGGTCCAGGCGTGGCACTCCTTGAGCGGGATCTCGAGGTAGCGGTCGTCGTGGGTCCAGATCTGGAACACGCCCTTGATGTTGGTCTTCTTGATCTCCGAGCGCTTGAGCCCGTACTTGAACCAGAACAGCTCCTCGAAGATCGCCTCGTCGAAGGTCTTCGAGCAGAGCAGCCCGATGTTGAGGGCGAACTTCCGGCCGACCTTGCCGACCTTGCGGGAGTTCATGATCGGGACGATGGAGCTCTGGCAGCTCATGCCGACGATGGCGATCTTCTCGGCGCCACCGTCGATGGCCTCGTCGTAGGCGAGCGTGTTGGCCGAGTACGTGTACCGGGACCCGGCGCCACGGAGGACCTCGTCGCGGTCGCGGGCCACGCCGGGGATCGCCGTCCACGCGTCACCCTCGTCGGCGAGGTAGGAGGTCAGCGCGGCGTCGATGTAGCCGTTCTCGAGCGCCCAGATGAGGATCGCCGACACCAGCCCGCCGTCTTGGCCGATCTCGTGCACGAAGTCGTCGGAGGCGCGGGTGAGGATGACGTCTTTGTAGACACCGGCGACCTCGTCGGACTCGCGGTGGCGACCCCACAGCAGCTCGTCCGCCTCGTGCTCCCACGTGCGGAAGCGGGGGCAGGCCCGGGTGCAGGAGGTGCACCCCTTCTCGCCATGGCCGCAGTTGGCCTCACCGAGCTCCTCTTCGAGGTGGTAGGGCTTGAAGCCGCCCTGGACGTGGTCGTAGCCGATGACGTCGTGGGGGCAGGCGATGACGCACCCGGAGCATCCGGTGCAGAGTCCCGAGGTGATCACCTCGTCGTACAGCTCCTTCCACTGGTGGGTCCAGCGGACCCGCTTCGGAGGCTGCTCGGCTTCGGTGACGGCCATTCCCGCATCGTAGGCGGGCGGAGGCACGCGGCCGGAAGCTGACCCGTGCGGCCGGAGCGGGTGGCGGCTCGGACGGGCTCAGCCGGGGACGTCGTCGAGGCGTTCGAGGAGCTCGATCGCCGCTTCGCCGGTCGCGGCGTAGTGGTCGGCCCCGAGCGAGCGGGCGTGCTCCTCGCTCGGGATCCCGCGACCGCCCAGCAGGAGCGGCGCCTCGACCCCGGCCTCGCGCAAGCCGCTGAAGGTCTCGCGGACCGTGTCGTCGGTGTCGGGCGTGCTCGCCGACAGGCCGACCGCGAGGAGTCGATCGGTCGTGGCGGCGGTCGACACGAACGCGTCGACCGGGGTGTGCGCGCCCAGATCGATCACCTCGTACCCCCGGCCGCGCCAGAGGTCGGCGAGGATCGCCGTGGCGAGCGCGTGGTGATCGCCGTGGACCGCCCCGATGACGACCGCCCCCCGACGTCGGCCGCGACGGCGGTGCCGGGCCCCGAGGAGGCCGAGCAGCCGGTAGGCCACCGCGGTCGCCCGGTGCTCGTCGGCGACCGAGGCCGTGCCCTGCTCCCACCGAGCGCCGATCTCGGCCATCGCCGGCGCGAGCACGTCGAGGTACACCTGCTCGGGCGTGGCGCCCGCGGCCATCGTGGCCTCGATCGTCTGCCAGCCGCCCACGTCGTCGCCCTTGACGAGGCACGCGATCAGTCGGTCGCGGTGCGCAGCTCTCGTCGTTGGGCCCGCCGGACGGCCCCGCTTCGTCGTGGACGACCGGTCCTGCAGCTCGCGGACGCTGGCGGGGTCGATGATCCACTTCGCCCCCTGCTTGCGCCCCTCGAGCACGCCGGTGCGGACGTAGCGGTACGCCGTCATGTAGTGCACGCCGAGCAGCTCCGCTGCCGCATCGATGCTCAGCTCTTCGGTCGCCATCTCGGTCCGGCCCCCCGACCATGCACCGCGTAGGATCACGGGAAGGATGCCAGACGGAATCGATCGACGGACACCCAGCGGCACCAGTGGACGCGATGGGCGCGTCCGCCGCAGAGCGATCTCCGTGACCACGGTGGTCGTCCTCTGGGCGCTGTTGCTGGCCCTCTCGCCGGTGCTCGTGCTGCCGCTGCTCGTGCTCGATCTCGTCACGGCACCGCGGCGACTGCCGTCGGTCCGTGCGCTCGGGTTCGCACTCGCCTACCTCACCGCGGAGCTCGGTGGCGTGCTCGCCTCGGGTGCGCTCTACGTCCGTTTCCTCGGGGGCCGCGTCGGTGGCGAGCGCTGGATCGACGCCCACCTCGCCGTGCAGGCCTGGTGGATGGGCTTCCTGTTCCGGGCGGCCGGCCCGCTCCTCGGCCTCCGCGTCGACGTCGACGGCGACGGCGCGCTCGACGAGGCACCCGTCCTCGTGTTCGGTCGCCACGTCAGCCTCGTCGACTCGATGGTCTCCGCCGTGCTGCTCGGCACGCATCGGGGTCACGAGCTCCGGTACGTGCTCAAGCGTGAGCTCGAGTTCGACCCCTGCCTCGACATCGTCGGCCACCGGCTCCGCAACCACTTCGTCGATCGCTCCTCGGGTGACGCCGCCGAGATCGAGGCGGTCGGGCGGCTCGGCGACGACCTCCGCCCCGACACCGCCGTCGTCATCTTCCCGGAGGGCACGCGGTTCAGCCCGGCCAAGCGCGACCGAGCCTTGGAACGGCTGCGCGACCGCGACGACGGTGGCGATCTGCTCCCCCTCGCGGCCGAGCTCCGACACCTCCTGCCGCCCCGACCCGGCGGTGCGCTGTCGCTGCTCGACCACGCGCCGGACACCGACGTCGTGATCTTCGGGCACGTCGGGTTCGAAGGCCTCAACGACTTCCGTGGGCTCTGGCGCGCCGTGCCCTTCGCTCGCCCGGTCGAGGTGCGGGCCCGTCGGTTCGAGCGCTCCGAGATCCCGGTCGAGGCGAAGGACCGGGCCCGCTGGCTCTTCGAGCGGTGGGTCGAGATGGACGACTGGATCGACGACCGGCTCCGCGCACGCGGGGACTGACCGCCGGACCGGTCGGGTCAGGGCGTGGTCCGCTCGGTCTCGACCACCTCGACGAACTCCTGCACCGGCATGGGTCGTCCGTAGAGGAAACCCTGCCCGTGCTCGCAGCCCAACGCCGCGAGGCGGTGCTGTTGCTCCTCGCTCTCGACGCCCTCAGCGGTCGTGCGCAGGCCCATGTTCTCGGCCAGGTCCACCATCGAGCGGACGATGACGTCGTCGGGCTCGTGGTCGACCATCCCGCTCACGAAGCGGCGGTCGATCTTCAGTCGGCTGAGCGGCAGCTCCCGGAGGCGGGCGAACGATGAGTAGCCGGTGCCGAAGTCGTCGATCGCGATGCCGATGCCGAGGGTGCTCAACGACTCGAGCGTGGCCTGGACGACGCCGCTGTCGTCGAGGATCTCCGACTCGGTGAGCTCCAGCTCGATGCGCTCCGCGGAGACCCCGTACTCGATGAGGAGACGGCCGAGGAGTCCGGAGAGCTCGGGGCGTCGGAGGTCGGCGGCCGAGATGTTCATCGCGACCGAGACGTCGTCGGGCAGTCGGGCAGCGGCCGAGACGCCGGCGGCGAGGACGGTGCTGACCAGCTGCCCGTCGAGTCCCGCGACCTGGACGAGGTCGAGGAACTCCTGCGGGGCCAGGATGCCGCGGGACGGGTGCTGCCATCGGACGAGGACCTCGGCGCCGCTGATCCTGCCCGAGTCGAGGGCCACCACCGGCTGGAGGTGGACGACGATCTCGCCGAGCGCGAACCCCTCCCGGAGCTCGGCGGAGAGCTGGAGCCGCTGCGGGTCGGTCGCCATCGACGGGCCGTAGTGCCACGAGCCCGACCGCGACCGCTTCGCCTCGTACATGGCCACATCGGCGCACCGCAGGAGCGACTCGGCGTCCTGCGCTCGCAGCGGGGCGCGAGCGACCCCGATGCTGGCCGAGGGAGCCAGCGTCGCCCCCTCGACCACGACGCTCGCCCGGAGTCGGCTGAGGATGCGCCCGACCAGGATGTCGACCTCGGCCGGTTCGGCGTCGGGGACGGCCACGGCGAACTCGTCGCCGCCGAGGCGGGTGACCAGGTCGTCGCCACGGACGGCGTGCGTGAGGCGCAACGACAGCACCCGGAGCAGCTCGTCGCCGGTGTAGTGCCCGAGCGCGTCGTTGACGTCTTTGAAGTTGTCGAGATCGATGAGCAGCAGCGTCACGTCGCGGCCGGCCTCGATCCAGTCGTCGACCGTCGTCATCAGCTCGGTGCGGTTCCTGAGCCCGGTCAGTTGATCGTGGCGGGCCTGGTAGCGGACCCGTTCCATCGCCTGCTCGCGCTCGGTGACGTCCTCGACGAGGATCGCCACCGCCTCGTCGGGCAGGCAGAACAGCTCGATCTCGACGTGGCGGGGGTTCCCGCTCCGGTCCGTGATCTTCAGGTGCTCGACCTCGATGCTCGGGGTCGTCTCGCCGAGCTCGGCGAGCGCCACGGCGAGATCGGCGTGCCGGGCGATCTCGGGGAGCATCTCCCCGAGGGTCTCCTCGCCTCCCGGCTGCTCCGACAGCCAGCCGATGTTGTCGTGGACCTGCATCACCCTCGACGCGAGGTCGGGGGAGGGTCCCTCGACCACGAGCACGAGCGCGGACATCCGGCGGACGATCGCGTCCTGGCGGTGCAGCCGGTCCTGCTGGGCCCGGAGCGCCGAGATGTCGAGGGTGATGCCCCGGACGACCTCCCGAGACCCGATGTGCGAGCGGTGGAGGTGGTCGCGCAGCCAGACGATCTCGCCGCCATGGACCCGCACCCGGTAGTCGATCGAGCCCTCGCCCGCCCGCACCGCCCGTTCGCGCCGTTCCCGGTCCTCGTCGATCACGAGCTCGTGGAGGCCGAAGCCGCGGAGCTCCCGGATCGACAGGCCCACCACCGCCTCGGCCCGCCCGACGACCGAGGCGACGTCGATGCCCGAGCCCCTGGTCTCCCAGATCAACAGCGGCATCGAGTCGGCGAGCGCGTTGACCCGTTCAGTCGAGCGACGCTCCCTGCTGTTCCTCTGGTGGGCGCCGGCGATGAGGGCAGGGAGGAACACGGCGGCGATCACGAGCATGTTGACGGCACCGTCGACACCGTGGGCCCAGGCGACGGCGGTCATCGAGCCGCCGCTCACCACCGACAGGACGAGGGTCCAGCGGGCCGGGAGGAACGCCACGGCGCCGCCGATGTTGAGCATCTGGAAGACCAGGGCCGGCTGCCAGAGGTCCGGATCGATCGCAGCGATGACCGTCGCCGCCACCACGGCGAGCAGGTCGAGCGGCCCGGCGGGGTTCGGTCGTCCGACGACGCGGCGGATCACGAGGTGCAGCGGCAGGACGACCACGACCAGGAAGGCGGCGATGAGCGGGCCCCGGTCGCCGGCGGTCGGCACCAGCGCGGCGGCCGCCGCGATCACGGCCAGGATCGCGAGGCGGACGAGGAACTGTCGCTCGTCGAACTGCGCTCCGGCTCGATTCCTCACCCGGTGCCGATCGGCAGACCCATCAGGGAAGTTGACCACGCACGGCCCACTCCGCCGCGGGGTCGGTGCGCGGTGGGTGGTCGTGGGCGTCACAGCCTTGGAACGGGCCGCAGCTCGGGCGTACCGTCGGCGCCATGGACATGACGTACCCGGCCGAGGCCGAGGAGTTCCGGGCCGAGATCCGCACCTGGCTGGTGGACAACCTCCCGGACGGCTGGTTCGGGCCCGACGGCGAGCGTGACGAGGACTTCGAGCCCGCCGACCGCGAGGCCTTCAACACCGAGTGGGTCAAGCGCCTCTTCGACGGCGGATGGATCTGTGCCACCTGGCCCCAGGAGTACGGCGGCAAGGGCCTGTCGACCATGCAGGGCGTCGTCCTCAACGAGGAGTTCAACCGGGCCGGGGCGCCGATGCGCGGCGACTTCTTCGGCGACACGCTCGTCGGTCCGACGATCCTGCAGTGGGGCACCGAGGAGCAGAAGCAGGAGTTCCTCCCCGGCATCCTCTCGGGCCAGATCCGGTGGTGCCAGGGGTTCTCCGAGCCGGGCTCCGGGTCGGATCTCGCCAGCCTGGCCTGCAAGGCGGAGCTCGATGGTGACGAGTGGGTCATCAACGGCCAGAAGGTCTGGACCACCCAGGCCCAGCACGCCGACTACTGCTTCCTGCTGTGCCGGACCGACCCGGACTCGCCGAAGCACAAGGGCATCTCCTATCTCCTCGTCCCGATGGACCAGCCCGGGGTGGAGATCCGTCCGATCAAGCAGATCGACTCCTCCGAGGAGTTCAACGAGGTCTTCTTCACCGACGCCCGGTGCCGCAAGGACAGCGTCGTCGGTGGCGTCAACGACGGCTGGAAGGTGGCCATGACCACGCTCGGCTTCGAGCGCGGCAACTCGGCCACGACGTCGCACCGCCGGTTCGAAAAGGAGCTGGAGGCGATCACCGACGCAGCTCGCGAGCGCGGGCGCCTGGACGATCCGAAGGTCCGCCAGCAGCTCGCCTGGGCCTGGTCGAAGGTCCACATCATGAAGGTCAACGGGCTCCGCAGCCTGAGCGACATCCTCCACGGCACCAAGCAGGCCGCGGCGCTCGGTGCGCTGAACAAGATGAACTGGTCCGAGTACCACCGTGACGTCATGGAGCTCTACCTCGACATCCTCGGGCCCGATGCCCAGCTGCTGACCGGCGGCCCCGGTGCCAGCAACGTGTCGGGCGTCGGTCGGCGCGAGGGGACCCCGGGCTACCCGGTCTCACCCATGCAGGCCGCGTTCTTCTTCTCCCGGTCGGAGCCCATCTGGGGTGGCACCGCGGAGATCCAGCGCAACATCGTGGGTGAGCGCGTGCTCGGGCTGCCCAAGGAGCCCCGACCGGTCTGATGGCGATCAGGCACGTCGTCTGGGACTGGAACGGCACGCTCCACGACGACTTCCCGCTCATCCTCGACGCCGCCAACGTCGCCATGGCCGCGGCGGGTGGCGACCCGATCGACGAGGAGACCTACCGGGTGCGGTTCACCCGGCCGATCCGGGCGTTCTACGGCGAGCTGCTCGGCCGCGAGGTCGACGACGAGACGTGGGCGCTGCTCGATCGGGTGTTCCACGACCGCTACCACGAGATCCTCGATGACGAGGGGGGCCTCACCGGCGACGCCCCCGAGGCGCTCGACGACGTCGACGCTGTGGGGCAGAGCCAATCCATCCTGTCGATGTGGCACCACGACCGATTGGTGCCCTACGTGACCGGGCTCGGCATCGCCGATCGCTTCGTCCGCATCGACGGCCTGCGGGGGGTCGGGGGCGGCTCGAAGGCCCCGCACCTGCTCGCCCACCTCGAGGCCCTGCGGGAGGCAGGGATCGACGTCGCCGCCGACGAGGTCGTGATGGTCGGTGACACCGTCGACGACGCCGAGGCGGCCGAAGCCGCCGGCGTGCACATCGTGCTCTACACCGGCGGAGAGCACGGGCCCGAGGCCCTCGAGCGCACCGGCCGGCCGGTGGCGCACTCCCTGCGGGACGCGGTCGCTGTCGGGCGGGAGTTGTCGAAAGGGCCGTAGGATAGGTGTCCATGAGGACGTCCAATCCGGTGCTCTCCGATTCGGCCATCGATCGTGTCGTCGATGAGCTCGAGGTTCCCGACGACACGCGCTCGCTGACCGAGCGCTTCACGATCATCGGCGTCATCCAGCGCTCGGTGCTGCTCATCGGTCTGGTCGTCGTCGGCGGCTGGGTCGGTTGGAACATGGTCACCGTCGACGAGGGCGTGGTCACGGGCTTCCCGACCTGGATCATGCCGGCGGCGCTCGGCCTGATCGCGCTGGCGTTCCTGACCTTCTTCCGACCGCAGCTGGCTCCGGTCACCGCCCCGATCTGGGCGGTCGGCGAGGGCGTGCTCGTCGGTGCCATCAGCCGCGTCTACGAGGTCGAGTTCGACGGCATCGTGCTCCAGGCCTTCATGGCGACGGTGCTCACCGCCTTCGCGACGCTCGCCGCCTACCGCTCGGGCCGGATCCGGGCCACACCGCAGTTCCGCAAGATCGTCATCATCGCCACGATGGGCGTGATGGCGCTGTACCTGGTCAACCTGGGCATCGCCCTCTTCGGCGGCGGCGGCATCGGCCTCATCACCGACAGCGGCCCGATCGGCATCGCCTTCTCGCTGTTCGTCGTCGGACTCGCCGCCATGAACCTCGTGCTCGACTTCGATCTGATCGAGCGGGGCGAGGCCGAGGCCTGGCCGGCCAAGATGATGTGGTTCGCCGCCTTCGCCCTCGTGGTCACGCTGGTCTGGCTGTACCTCGAGCTGCTGCGCCTGCTGGCCAAGCTGCGGGATTGAGGCGACGCCGAAGGCGGAGCCGGGCCCGAGCGGCCCGTCGGTCGAGCGGATGCGGAGCGCCGACGGCGTCGGCGTGCAGCATCGAGGAAGACCGACCTGAGCGGACGGCATGATCCCCTGAGGGATGCGGGGCCGTGGCGCGACCCCGCATACGCTGCTCGTCCGTGACGAGCGACACGGTCCCGACCACCACCTCCGAGGTCACCACCGAGTGGCTGACCGCCGCCCTGCGCAGCGGTGGCGTCCTCGATGACGGGGTCGAGGTGACCGAGCTCATGACCGACCCGACGGCGGCCGGCATCGGCTTCATGGGGGAGGTCGGCAAGCTCGTCGTGGCGTTCTCCGACGACGCGGTCTCCACGCCGAACCGGATGATCGTCAAGTTCCCGACCGCCTCGCCGGAGATCAAGGCCATGATGCGGCCGACCCGGGTCTACGAGCGGGAGCACCGCTTCTACCTCGAGCTCGCCTCGGAGTCCCCGGTGCGGACCCCCGAGGTCTTCCACGTCACGTGTGACACCTCCGACGATCCCGAGGTCGACGAGCAGTACGTCCTGCTCCTCGAGGACCTCGGCGCGCTCGAGATGGGCGACCAGCTCGCCGGGCTCTCCGCCGACCAGACCGCCGCTGCGCTCCGCGGCCTCGCGAAGCACCACGCCCGGTTCTGGAACGGCGCCGGCATGGAGCAGGCCGACTTCATCCCGATCATCAACGGGCCGCTCAACCTCGCCGGCCAGGCGATCTACAACGCCTCGCTGCCGGGCTTCAAGGAGGTCTTCGCCTCCGCCCTCCGGCCGGAGATGGTCCCCGTCGCCGAGGCCTACGGCGACCATCACCCCGCGCTCCTCGGCCGCCTCGCCGACATGCCGCACACCCTCGTGCACTTCGACTACCGGGCCGACAACCTCTTCTTCGACGGCGACGAGGTCGTCGTCATCGACTGGCAGTCGATCAGCCAGGGCGGCGGCGCCGCCGACGTCGGCTACCTCATCGGTCAGAACCTCGACAGCGACCTCCGCCGCGAGCACGAGGACGACCTGCTGCGCACCTACCACTCGACCCTCGAGGCGAACGGCGTCACCGGGTACGCCTTCGAGCAGTTCTTCGACGACTACCGGCTCGGCCTGCTCTACGGCTGGGTCATCCCCGTCTTCGCCGTCGGCTCCTTGGACTCGTCGAGCGAGCGGGCCATGGCCCTCTGGAACACGGTCATCGAGCGCGTCCAGGACGCCATCTTCCAACACGACGCTCAGGAGTTCATCGCCTGAGGTCTCAGCACGGCGCACGCCATCTACCGTCGGGACCATGGCAGGTGGGTCGGCCAGGGCGGTGGTGCTCGTTGCGGCGGCGGTCTGGGTCGCCGCCGCCGTCGCAGCGATGTCGACGGGCGGAGCGGAGTCCGAGGTCGCCTCGGTCGTCGGGCAGACCACGCGAGCTCCGAGCACGACGGTCTCGGAGCGCAGCTCGGGCGTCGAGCAGGTCAACGCAGTTCCGACGACGGGACCGCCGCCGACGCCACCGGTGCCGTCCACCTCGTCTCAGCCCACGCAGCGAGACCCTTCCTGGGTGGCGACGGTGACCCTGGCCTGCGGTGGCAAGGACTCCAGTCGAGTCGTCGCAGCGTTCGATGCGCAGACCGGTGAGTACGAGATCGCGGGTCTCTACCGAGCGGAGTCCGCTACCGGGGCCGGTCGACTGTTCCAGCTCGCAGTCGGAGACGAGATCGCAGCGGACGCACCACTGCGGTGGCACATCAACGGCGTCTTCCTCGGACCATGGCCGGTCGACGAGGTGATCGACGACTGCGTCTGATCGACGGAACGGTGACACAGCCTGTCGTTACAGTACGAACATGCGTTCGGTGCTGGACGTGGAGGCGGTGCGGTCCCAGACCGCTGAGCTGTTGGCCGTCTGCGACCAGCTCGCTTCGCTCCAGGCCGAGTTGACGTCTCGACTCGGCGACTGGCTGGACACCGGCTGGTGGGAGCTGGACGGTGCCCGCTCGGCCGACGAGTGGCTGGCGCTGTTCGCTCGTCTCGACCGGAAGGACGCTCGTCGAGCCGTGGCCCGGTCGCGGTTGCTCGGTGAGCTGCCGGTGTTCGCATCTGCGCTCGGGGCAGGTTCCATCCCTCCCGCCCACGTCGACGTGCTCGCCTCCGCGGTCGGCGCCGAACGGGTCGAGCACGCGCAGCGTGACGAGGCGCAGCTCCTGGCCGCAGCCGAGGCCGAGCCGGTCCCGACGTGGGAACGGACCGTCGCCGGATGGCGTCAGCACTGCGACCGGGAGCTCGGCCGCCGTGACGCCGAGGAGCTGTGGCGTGAGCGCTCCGTGCACCTGCGGCCCGACCTCTTCGGCTCGTGGCACCTGAGCGGTCGGCTCGATGCCGACGGGGGAGCGGCGCTCTCCGATGCGCTCGCCGCCCACCGGAACGATCCGGATCCGATCGGAGACGAGCCGCGGTCGATCGGTCAGCGCAACGCGGACGCGCTGGTCGCGCTCGCCACGGGCGACCGGGCCATCGACGTGACCGTCCTGATCGACCACGACCTCGCCGCCGACGCACCGGCGCTCGCGCCTCGGGTCGACGTCGGCGGAGCACCGGTCCCGGCCGTCGTCGCCGAACGGCTGGCCTGCGGGGCACGCACCTCGACGGTCACACGGGTCGGTCGGAGCATCCTCGACGTCACCGCCGCCACGCCGGCGGTCACCGTCGGCCAACGGCGAGCGCTGCTCGTGCGGGACCCGGTGTGCATGTTCCCCGGCTGCGGCGTGATCGCACAACGGTGCGACGTGCACCATCTCCAGCTCCGGGCCGACGGAGGCGAGCACCGGCTCGACAACCTCGTGCACCTGTGCCGCCACCACCATCGCTTCGTCCACGAGTCCGGCTGGTCGAGGTCGGGCTCGCCCGACACCGATCTCGCCTTCCACCCGCCGCCCGACTGGGACCACGAGTGGCTCGAACGGGTTGGCATTACCCCGCAGCGAGAGTGAGCCCGGGGACGCAACGATGTCGTCGACGCACCAGACCGCTCCTGCCAATCGAGCCCGGCGTGCCGGGCCGCGTCGGCGCGCCCGGACGCCTGACACCGAGGGCGCCGTTGTGCTGTAGTCCTCCCATCGGGGGAAGGGGGTCGTCGATGAGCTCGACGTTGTCGGTGCAACGATTGGACGCCACGTTCGGCGCCGAGGTCCACGGGCTCGACCTCCGGTCGGTCGATCGTCCGACGGCGCTCGTGCTGCGGGACATGTGGGTCGAGCACGGCCTGCTCGTCTTCCCGGACCAGGGGCTCGACCGCGACGAGCAGGACCGTCTCGCGCGTCACTTCGGCGAGCTGGAGTTCGAGGCCGCGCCCATCACCAACGTGCGAGCCGACGGCTCGGTCCGGACCTCGTTCGACGACGACGTCGTGAAGTCGATCCGCGGCAACGAGGGCTGGCACCACGACAGCACCTACATGCCGGTGCAGGCCAGGGGAGCGGTGGTGAGCGCCGAGCTCGTGCCGACCTCAGGAGGGTCGACCGGCTTCGCCGACATGCGCCACGCCTACGCCGCGCTCGATGACGAGGACCGGGCGACGCTCGAGGCTCATACCGCTGCCCACAGCCTGTACTGGTCGATGCAGCGGGCCGGCTACCTCCCGACTCCTCGGGACGACGGCAGCTATGCGATGTACGGCTACCACGATCTGGAGACGCCGCGACGGCCGCTGGTCAAGGTCCATCCCGACACCGGGGAGGCCAACCTCAACATCGGTCGGCACGCGCACGCCGTGGACGGCATGGTCGACGACGAGTCGCTCGCTCTCCTCGACCGGATCAACGCCGGTGCGGTCGCCGACGACCGACGGGTCCACTTCCACGAGTGGAACGTCGGCGACGTCGTCATCTGGGACAACCGGCGGCTCATGCACCGGGCGACGCCCTTCGACCTGAACGAGCCGCGCCGGATCTGGCACACGCGCATCGCCGGCGACCCGTCCACGGAGGCCGCGCTCAACCACGCCGCCTGATCGAGTCGTGGGCGCTCAGTCGCCCAGGTTGGGCGAGGCGTCTCACGAGCGCGAGCGTGCGCCACAGCAGCGCAGCCGTGAGCGCCCAGGAGAAGAGGTCGATCAGGCAGCCGAGGGCACAGCAGCCATCGAGGACGTCGTCCCGACGACGGGGCCTGCTCGGCTCGGGGCGATCGTCGTCGTCCTCGCTTCGTCCCACCTCGCGCCCCTGGCAGGAATCGAACCTGCGCACATGGCTCCGGAGGCCACTGCTCTATCCGCTGAGCTACAGGGGCGAGACCGATCAGGGTAGAGGACCGGCCGGGTACCGAAGGGTGACGATAGCCATTCAGGCCGTTCCCGCCTCGGCTCCTACACTCGTGGTTTCCCCTCCCTGACCCCTGACAGGAGCGCCGGTGATCGCCGACACCCTCGCCGCAGCCGTGGCCGACGCGCTGCGTGAGCTGGGGGTCGAGCCCCCCGACGTCGTCGGGATGGAGCGCCCGGCCCGACGCGAGCACGGCGACTGGTCGTCGAACGCCGCCTTGGCCTCGGCCAAGCGGGCGGGACGGAACCCCCGGGAGCTCGCCCAGGAGCTGGCCGACCACCTCCTCGCCGCCGGCCTGCCGCACGTCGAGGCGGTCGAGATCGCCGGACCGGGGTTCGTCAACCTCCGCCTCGCGCCGACGTGGCTCCACGACGTGCTGGCCGAGGTCGTCCGTGAGGGTGAGAAGGACTACGGGCGCAGCGACCTCGGCGGCGGCCTCCGCGTCAACGTCGAGTTCGTGTCGGCGAACCCGACGGGCCCGCTGCACGCCGGTGGCGGTCGCTGGGGCGCCTACGGCGACTCGCTGGCCCGGCTCTTCGAGCGCACCGGCCACGTCGCCCACCGCGAGTACTACGTCAACGACCGGGGCACGCAGACCGCGCTGTTCGGCGAGTCGCTGACCGCTCGCAAGCACGGCACACCGCTGCCCGAGGACGGCTACGCCGGCGAGTACGTCGCCGAGTGGGCCGCCGAGCTGCCCGACGACGCCGACCCGGTGCGCTGGGGCCGTGATCGGGCGCTCGAGGAGGTCCGCGCCGCGCTCGCCTCCATGCACGTCCAGTTCGATACGTGGTCGAGCGAGGCCGAGCTCGTCGCCACGGGCGCGATGGAGGAGTCGCTCGACGAGCTGCGCGAGCTGGGTCACGTGTTCGAGGAGGAGGGCGCGGTCTGGTTGCGCACCACCGACTTCGGCGACGACAAGGACCGCGTGCTCATCCGCTCCGACGGCGAGCCCACGTACTTCCTGCCCGACATCGCCTACCACCGCGACAAGTATCGGCGCGGTGACCTCGTCATCGACGTCCTGGGAGCCGATCACCACGGGTACGTCGCCCGCATGAAGGCGGCGATGGCGGCGCTGGGCCACGAGGCCGACAGCTACGAGGTGATCATCGGGCAGAACGTCGCCCTTGTGCGCGACGGCGCCGAGGTCAAGCTGTCGAAGCGGACCGGGACGATGATCGAGATCGCCGAGCTCATCGACGAGGTCGGCCCCGACGTCGCCCGGTTCGCCTACCTGCTCCAGTCGATCGACTCGACCCAGACCCTCGACATCGACCTCCTCGCGAAGCAGGCGAACGAGAACCCCGTCTTCTACGTCCAGTACGCGCACGCCCGGATCCACTCGGTCGGGAAGGAGGCGGCCCGCCGGTCGATCGTCCGCCGACCCCTCGACGAGGTCGACCTCTCGCCGCTCACCCACGAGCGCGAGCTCGAGGTGCTGCGGATGCTCTCGATCCTCCCCGAGATGATCGAGGTGGCGACCAGGGAGCGGGCACCACACAAGATCGCCACCTGGGTGCGAGAGCTGGCGGCGGCCTTCCACGGCTTCTACCACGACTGCCCGGTCCTCCGATCGGACGTGACCGACGAGCTCCAGCAGGCCCGGCTGTGGTTGGTGGAGGCGACCCGCGTCGGCCTCGCCATCGGGCTCGACCTGCTCGGCGTGTCGGCGCCGGAGGAGATGTGATGACACCGCGCACGACGACCCGCCCGTACGGGGAGACGAAGTAGTGGCGGGTCCGCTGCCCCGACATCTCCTGCCCGACCACGCCGCTGTCTCGGCCGACGGCCGCCTCTCGATCGCAGGGTGCGATGTCCTCGACCTCGCCGCCGAGTTCGGCACCCCGCTCTTCGTCTACGACGAGGAGCACCTCCGGGCTCGTTGCCGTGAGGCGGTGGAGGCGTTCGGCGACGGCGCGGTCTACGCGACCAAGGCCTTCCTGTGCACGGCGATGGCCCGCCTCGTCCACGAGGAGGGGATGCGCCTCGACGTGGCCACGGGTGGCGAGCTGTTCGTCGCGTTGCACGCCGGCGTCCCCGCCGACCGGCTCGTCATGCACGGCAACAACAAGTCGCTGACCGAGCTGGCCGAGGCCCTCGACGCGGGCGTCGGTCGCATCGTCATCGACTCGTTCGAGGAGATCGACCGACTCGAAGCGCTCGTCGCCGAGGGTCATCCGGTACCGCAGGTGCACGTCCGGATCACCCCGGGCGTCGAGGCGCACACCCACGAGTTCGTGCGCACCGGGCAGGACGACTCGAAGTTCGGCTTCGGCGTCAACAGCGGCGACGCCGAGCGGGCGGTCAAGCGGGTGGCGTCGTCGACGGCGCTCGACCTCGTCGGGTTGCACTGCCACATCGGCAGCCAGGTGTTCCGGGTGGAGTCCTACACCGAGGCGATGGAGGTCATCTCGGCCTTCGCCGCCCCCTTCGGCCTGCCCGAGCTGTCGGTCGGTGGCGGCCTGGGCGTCGCCTACGTCGAGGGCGAGGAGTCGGCGACGATCCCGGCCTGGGCCGGGGTCATCCGACGGGCGGCGGAGCAGGCCGGACTCGAGGCGACGTTGTTCGCCGAGCCGGGCCGTGCGATCGCCGCCGCGGCCGCGGTCACCCTCTACCGGGTCGGGACGATGAAGCACATCCCGGGCGTGCGCACCTACGTGGCCGTGGACGGTGGGATGAGCGACAACCCTCGTCCCGTGCTGTACGGCAGTGGCTACGAGGCCTTTCTGCCCCGCAACACCGATGCCGTGCGATCGTCGAGCGCCCGCATCGTCGGCAAGCACTGCGAGTCGGGCGACGTCTTGATCGACGAGGCCGCCCTCCCCGACGACCTCGTCGTCGGCGACGTCCTGGCCACACCCGTGACGGGTGCCTATGGCTTGTCGATGGGCTCGAACTACAACAAGATCCGCCGACCGGCGGCGGTGTTCGTCAAGAGCGGTGAGGCCCGGCTGGTCGTGCGCCGAGAGACCTACGAGGACCTGGTGGCCTGTGACGTGGTGTGAGGCATGAGCGACTCACGAGTGAACATCGGCCTGCTGGGCTGCGGCACCGTCGGCTCGGCGCTCGTCGGGCTCATCGAGGCCGAGCACGACGAGATCTTCGCCCGCACCGGGCTCGACCTGGAGGTGACCAGGGTCGCGGTTCGCAACCTCAGCGCCCATCGCGCCGTCGAGCTGCCCGACGGCGTCCTCACCCGCGACACCCAGGGGATCGTGAGCGATCCCGACGTCGATCTGGTCGTCGAGCTCATCGGTGGCATCGAGCCCGCCCGCTCGTTGATCGCGACCGCGCTGACGGGCGGCAAACCGGTCGTCACCGGCAACAAAGACCTCATCGCGAACTGCGGTCGCGAGCTGACCGCCGCGGCGACCGAGGGCGGCGTGGAGCTGCTCTACGAGGCCGCGGTCGCCGGTGGCATCCCACTGCTCCGGGCCCTGCGCGAGTCGCTGGCCGGCGAGCGCATCCACCGGATCATGGGGATCGTCAACGGCACCACCAACTTCATCCTCACGAAGATGACCGAGGAGGGTGCCGACTACGGCGCGACTCTCTCGGAGGCGCAGCAGCTCGGGTACGCCGAGGCGGACCCGACCGCCGACGTCGAGGGCCACGATGCCGGGGCCAAGGCGGCGATCCTCGCCGCGATCGCCTTCGGCGCCGACGTCGTCCAGGGCGATGTCGCGACCGAGGGCATCTCCCAGCTCACGCCGGCCGACATCGCTGCCGCGACGCGGATGGAGCACGTCATCAAGCTGCTGGCGATCGTCGAGGACGTCGACGGCGAGATCGCCGTCCGGGTCCACCCCACGATGGTCCCGGCCCACCACCCGCTCGCCGCCGTTCGCGACAGCTTCAACGCCGTGTTCGTCGAAGGCGAGGCCGTCGGCGAGCTGATGCTCTACGGCCGCGGTGCCGGCGGCGACCCGACGGCGTCGGCGGTGCTCGGCGACGTGATCGCCGCTGCTGCGGCGCTGCGTCGGGGCACCGGTGGCTCGGCAGCCCCGCTGCGCGAGGTGACCCTCCGCCCGATCGACGAGACGGCCTCGGCCTTCTACGTGCCGATGGACGTGCGCGATCGCCCGGGGGTCCTGGCCGACGTCGCCGGCGTCTTCGGACGGCACGGCGTCTCGATCCGGTCGATGGAGCAGGAGGGGCAGGGGGGCGAGGCGCACCTCGTGTTCATCACCCACCGGGCCCGGGAGGCCGACTTCCGCAGCACCCTCGACGACCTGAGCGAGCTCGACGCCGTCATCGGTGTCGGTGCGCCCATCCGCGTCATCGGTGACGGGGGCGACGAGTGAAGTACGTCTCGACGAGGGGCGACGCCCCGGCGCTGGACTTCGGAGATGCGCTGCTCACCGGGCTCGCCGTCGACGGCGGACTGTACGTGCCCGACTCGCTGCCGCCGTTCGACCCCGAGCAGCTCGCGGCGTGGAGGGGCCGGCCCTATGCCGAGGTGGCCACCGGAGTGCTGGCCGACCTGGTCGCGCCCGCACTGTCCGTCGACGAGCTGGGACCCATGGTCGAGGCCGCCTACGCCACCTTCGACCACGACGATGTCGTCCCCCTTCGACAGCTGGGCGAGGAGTGCCACCTCCTCGAGCTGTTCCACGGTCCGACGCTGTCGTTCAAGGACGTCGCCCTCCAGCTCGTCGGGCGGCTGTTCGAGCACGAGCTCGCCCGGACCGGCCGGACGATCACGATCGTCGGGGCCACCTCCGGCGACACGGGCTCGGCGGCCATCGAGGCGATGCGCGACCGCGACGGCGTCCAGCTCGTGATGCTGCATCCCGCCGGTCGGGTCTCGGAGGTCCAGCGGTTGCAGATGACCACGGTCGAGGCCCCCAACATCCACAACGTCGCCGTCGAGGGCACCTTCGACGACTGCCAGGACATCGTGAAGGCGCTGTTCGCCGATCGGTCGTTGCGCGACGACGTCGGGCTCGCTGCGGTGAACTCGATCAACATCGCCCGGGTCGCGGCGCAGTCGGTCTACTACGTCACCGCGGCGCTGGCGCTCGGTGCGCCCGACCGCCGAGTGGCCTTCACGGTGCCGACGGGCAACTTCGGCAACGTCTACGCCGGGCACCTGGCTCGTCGTCGCGGGCTCGCGGTCGAGCCGTTCACGGTGGCCACCAACCGCAACGACATCCTCGCCCGGTTCCTGCTCGACGGCGAGATGCGCATCGATCATGTGGAGCCGTCGCTCAGCCCGGCGATGGACATCCAGGTGTCGAGCAACTTCGAGCGGCTGCTCTGGGAGGCCCTCGACCGGGACGGGGCGGCGGTCGCCGAGGCGATCGGTGAGCTCCGCTCCGGCGGGGTGTTGCCGGTCGGGTCCGAAGTCGTCGAGCGCATCCGTGCCGGCTTTCGTGGCGATCGGAGCTCCGACGAGCAGACCACCGCCACGATCGCCCGGGTCCACGACGAGCACGACGTGCTCATCGATCCTCACACCGCGGTCGGCGTCGGTGTCGCCGCCCGGACACCCACGGAGGCCGACGTCATGAAGGTCGTGCTCGCCTGCGCTCATCCGGCCAAGTTCGGCGACACGGTCATGGACGCGACCGGCCACCGGCCGGAGCTCCCCGAGCGTCTCGCCGATCTTCCCGACCGACCCGAGCGCTTCGTGACCGTTCCCGACGACGTCGACGTCGTGCGTGACCTCGTGCGGGAGCACGCCCGATGAGCGCCGGGCTGTTCTCCGCGCTGTTCGTGATCGTGCTCGGCGGGCTGATCCTGGCCGCCGGCTGGTGGGTCCTGACGAACGACCGGCGGCGCTGAGGCGGATCGCCGCGCTCCGTGGTGGTTGCTACCGCCCGTGTCGGTCGGTACAGTGCGCCTGTCACCCGATGCGTCGGATCGACGAGTGTCCTCGTCAGTTACCGACGTGACGTCTCCTGAGCGCTCGGCGTTCGCCGTTGCTCTTCGATCTCGTCGCAGTCACGCGTCGAGATTGCGTCCGACCCCGGGTGCACCGGTCGTCATCGCCCGGAACCGTCACCTGACATGGGGGTCCGGGTGAGTTCTTCACCCCATCGCAGAGGTGCCAGATGAGCATCGAACCGGAGGCGCTCGACCGCTCCGTTCTCGAGTCCAAGGGCCGAGACGAGCTGCAAGCGATCGCCGCCGCCATCGGAGCAAAGCCGGGCTCACGCGCCCGGAAGGCCCAGATCGTGGACTCGATCCTGGCTGCCGCCGGGATCGACCCGAGCGCGCCGTCGGAGCCGACACCCGCGCCGGTCGAGGCCGTGGTGTCCGCTCCCACCGAGCCCGCGCCGTCGGAGGCCACCGCGCCCGCCGACGGCGCTGCCGAGGAGTCGACGCCGGCTCCTCGGGACCAGGGTCCCCGCCGGTCCCGTCCGACCCCAGCGGCGTCGTCGAGCTTCTCCGCCGACCCGTGGGCCGACGCCAGCGACGAGGCGGAGGCGGCCGCCGCACGACGCAGCCGGCTCGCCGCCGGCACGTCCGACAACGGCAACGGCGCCGCCGAGCCCACCGAGGACGACGCCGCGGCTGCCGCCGACGACGCTCCCGCAGCGTCGACCGAGGCCTCGGTCGACGGGCCCACCGAGACCGAGTCGGCCGCCGAGGCCGCCGACACCGACGCCACGGCGACCAACGGCGACGACGCCCGGGGCACGGCCGGCGACGGCGAGACCAAGGGCGACGGCGAGCCCAAGGGCAGGGATCGGGGTGGCCGCGACGGCAACAAGCCCAAGGGCGAGCAGACCGAGGGCAAGGGCGACCGCCAGGGTCGCAACAACAACAACGACCGCAACAACAACAACAACGACCGCAACAACAACAACGACCGCAATCGTGGTGGCGACGTGGCCGAGCCGGGCAACCGACGCCGACGCCGCCGCGGACGCGACCGTGACCGCGATCGGAGCGAGGAGGAGCCGGTCGGCGATCCCGTCGAGGTCGAGGGCATCCTCGATCTTCGTGACGAGGGCTACGGCTTCCTCCGCACCCGAGGCTTCCTGCCCAGCCGCGACGACGTCTACGTCGGCGCCAAGCAGGTCCGTCAGTTCGGGATGCGCAAGGGCGACATCATCAAGGGGTTGAGCCGCCCGGCAGCGCGGAGCGAGAAGAACCCGGCGCTGCTGAAGGTGGACACGGTCAACGGGCTCGACCCCGAGCAGGCACGAGAGCGCCGCAAGTTCGAGGACCTCACCCCGCTGTTCCCCGACATGAAGCTCCGACTGGAGCAGCCCGAGGACCCGTCGAACATGACGGCTCGGATCGTCGACCTGATCTCCCCGATCGGCAAGGGCCAGCGCGGCCTGATCGTCTCGCCGCCGAAGGCGGGCAAGACGACGATCATGAAGACGATCGCCACCTCGATCGAGGCCAACGACCCCGACGTGCACCTCATGGTGCTGCTCGTCGACGAGCGGCCCGAAGAGGTCACCGACATGCGCCGCACCGTCCGCGGCGAGGTCATCGCGTCGACCTTCGACCGTCCCTCCGACGAGCACACCCAGCTCGCCGAGCTGGCGATCGAGCGGGCCAAGCGCCTGGTCGAGACGGGCAAGGACGTCGTCATCATCCTCGACGGCATCACCCGTCTCGCCCGTGCCTACAACCTGGCGGCCCCGGCGACTGGCCGGATCATGTCCGGTGGTGTCGACTCGGGAGCGCTGTACCCGCCGAAGCGGTTCTTCGGCGCGGCCCGCAACCTCGAGGAGGGCGGCTCGCTGACCATCCTCGCGACGGCGCTCATCGAGACCGGCTCCAAGATGGACGAGGTCATCTTCGAGGAGTTCAAGGGCACCGGCAACATGGAGCTCCGCCTCGATCGGCGCCTCGCCGAGCGCCGGATCTACCCGGCGATCGACGTCGACGCCTCGTCGACTCGCCAGGAGCAGCTGCTGTTCGACCGCCGCCAGTACCCGCAGGTGATGAAGCTGCGCCGGGTGCTGTCTGGCCTGGCCGGCGGCGATGGCGATGGTGATCGTGGCCGCCCCGGTGCCGGTCTCGAGCTCATGGTCGACCGGCTCAAGACCTTCCGCACCAACGACGAGTTCCTCTCCGAGATCGCGAAGGCCCCGTCCTGAGCGCACCCGCTGACGCCGAGCGCCTCGCCGCGCTCCGCGCCGTCAAGCTGCGGGCGCTGGTGGCCGATGGCTTCGGGGTCGACGACCTCGAGACCTCCGGCCTCGCGGGCGGCGCGGTCGGCGAGCGCGACGGCACCGTCTGGTACCTCGCCGAGGACGAGGTCGACCGGGCGCTCGGTCCGGCACTCGCGCTGGCCCGCCAGCGCAGCGCCGACCAGCTCCACCTGCTCGTCGACGGCGACGCCGGCCTGGTCGCTCGCCTCGCCTCCTACTTCGCCGACCCGCCCCGGGTGTGGAGGGTGGAGGGGCGCTCGCTGGAGTCTGCGGTGCCCCGAGCACCCTCGTCGCCGCCCCCGGTGCCGGACGATCTCGACGAGCAGATCGCGGTCCTGCGGGCTGCCGGCTGCGACGTGATCGTCGAGCACGGCGTCGTCACCGGCGAGGCCATGGGCCTCGAGGTCGCCCGGATCCTCGACGACGAGCTCGGCCGTCGGGTCGAGGTCGGCGTCGGTGCCCACGATCGCGAGGCCTTCCAGATGCTCCACGGCGACCGACCGACCGTCGAGGCGCTCGCCGACGTCGTCGGTACCGTCCGGGCGCACCGCTCCCACGGCGCCGAACCGCATCCGCTGAACCGGCTGCGGGCCGAGCGGTGGCTGCGAGCGTTGGTGATGGCCGCCCCCGACAGCGTCGGTGCCGATCACCTCGATCCGCTGCCACCTCCTGAACCGCAGACGGATCTCCGGGCGAGGACCCCCGCAGCGGCCATCGGGGTCGACCCGGGGGGCCGGCCACTCGTCGCCGTCTGCTCGGTCGGCATCGACGTCGACCTCGTCCCGCAGGCGGCCGATGCCCGCGCCCTCGTCGGCGACGACGCCGAGCTCGTCGTGGTCGTCCCCGCTCGTGACGCCCACCCGCTCACCGGGGACCTCGTCGGCCGTCTGACCAGCCCGGCCCGCATCGTCGCCCTCCCCGGCGACTGGCGCTCCCTGGGCGCCGCGGCCGCTCGGTAGCCTCCGAGGTCGTGCTCGATCGTCTCCGCTCGCTCGTCGTCGAGTACGACAACGTCGCCGCTCAGCTGAGCGACCCCGAGCTCATCGCCGACCAGAAGCGCTACGCCGACGTCTCCCGCCGCTTCAAGCACCTCGAGGAGATCGTCGCCGCCACACGTCGGTACGAGACCGTCCTCGATGACCTCGCCACCGCCAAGGAGCTCCACGTGGAGGCGGCGGGCGACGAGCGCGACGAGCTCCGGGAGATGATCTCCGCGAGCGAGGCCGAGCAGGCCGAGCTCGAGGAGGAGCTGCGCGTCCTGCTCTTGCCCCGCGACCCGAACGACGGGCGCAACGTGATCCTCGAGATCCGTGGCGCCGAGGGCGGTGAGGAGGCCAACCTCTTCGCTCGCGACCTCTTCGAGATGTACCGGACCTGGGCTGGCGCCCGAGGTTGGGGCTTCGAGGTCATGGCCGCGCAGCCGTCCGACATGGGTGGCTACCAGGACGTGACGGCGCTCGTGAAGGGCGCCGACGCCTGGACCCACCTCAAGTTCGAGGGCGGTCCCCACCGGGTGCAGCGCATCCCGGCGACCGAGTCGCAGGGTCGCATCCACACCAGCTCGGCGACGGTCACCGTGCTGCCCGAGGCCGACGAGGTGGACGTCGAGATCGACCCCAACGACCTCGACATCGACGTCTACCGCTCGTCGGGTCCGGGTGGGCAGTCGGTCAACACGACCGACTCGGCGGTGCGGATCACCCACAAGCCCTCGGGCATCGTCGTGTCGATGCAGGACGAGAAGAGCCAGCTGCAGAACCGCCAGAAGGCGCTGCGAGTGCTCCGGGCCCGGCTGCTCCAGTCCGAGCAGGACCGGCAGTCGGCCGAGCTGTCGGCGGCCCGTCGCGACCAGATCGGCGGTGGTGGCCGGTCCGAGAAGATCCGGACTTACAACTTCAAGGAGAACCGGGTCACCGATCACCGCATCGGACTCACGCTCTACCAGCTCGACAAGATCCTCGGCGGCGAGCTCGATGCCGTCGCCGATGCGCTCCTCGCCGACGAGCGCACCCGCCAGCTCAGCTCCTGACCCGGACCGAGCACGAGTGACCGAGACCCCCTGGTCCGAGATCTGGGCCGAGACCCGGCAGCGCCTCGACGAGGCCGGTCTCGAGACGGCTGCGCTCGAGACGAGGTGGCTCATCGAGGACGTCGCCGGCATCACGGACCCGACGTCGGGCGAGTCCGTCGCGCAGCGGCACCTCGCCAAGCTCGACGCCATGGTCGCGCGGCGGCTCCGCGGCGAGCCGATCCAGTACGTGCTCGGCCACTGGTCGTTCCGAGAGCTCGACTTGCTCGTCGATCGCCGGGTGCTGATCCCTCGACCCGAGACCGAGGTCGTCACGCAGGTCGCGCTCGACGAGCTCACCGACCTCGACGAGCCGCGCGCCGTGGATCTGGGGACGGGTTCGGGGGCGATCGCCATCTCCTTGGTGCGCGAGCACCGGACCGCGCAGGTCTGGGCGACCGACCGCTCCGCCGAGGCCGTCGCCGTGGCCCGCGCCAACGCCGCCGGTGCCGGCGGCCGGGCGGCCGCCCGGCTCCGGGTGGTCGAGGGGGACTGGTTCGATGCGCTGCCCGTAGAGCTGCGGGGCGGGCTCGACCTCGTCGTCTCCAACCCGCCCTACGTCAGCGACGACGAGGACCTCCCGGCTGCGGTCGCCGACTGGGAACCGGGCAGCGCGCTGCGTGCGGGGCCCGGTGGGTGGCGGGACCTCGAGCACCTGCTCGGCGAGGCGCCGGCCTGGCTGGCGCCCGGCGGTGCCCTCGTGCTGGAGCACGCACCACAGCAGGCCGAACCGCTGCGACGACGGGCCGATGAGCACGGCTACGTCGAGGTGACCACCGTCGACGACCTGGCGGGACGGCCGCGCGCCCTCCGCTGCCGCATGCCGCGGTCGAGCTGACACACTGACCCGCGTGACCGATGCCCCCCAGCCCGACGCCGACTCGGGACCCGGCTACCTGCTGTTCGTGTGCACGGCCAACATCTGCCGGTCGCCGATGGCCGAGGCGCTGTTGCGCCACGAGATGACCGAGCGGGGTCTCGCGCTCCCGGTCCGCTCCGCCGGCTTCCTGGAGGAGGGGCGCCCGATCGACCGTCCGGTACAGCGTGCCCTCCGCAAGCGGGGCATCGAAGCGGGAGAGCATCGCAGCAGCGTCGTCGACGCCGACCTGCTCGACGGCGCCTTCCTCGTGCTGACCATGACGGCGCGCCACGTGCTCAACGTCGTGGACGTCGCCGGCGACGCCCTGCCGAGGACCTTCACCCTGCGCGAGTTCGTCGCCCTCGCCGAGTCCTCCGGTGGGCTCGACCCCGAGGTCGACCTCGAGCAGCTCACCGCCTCGCTCCACGAGCGACGGGATCGCCAGGCCTTGATGGCCGTCGACACGCCCTTCGACATCGCTGACCCGTACGGCAAGGGCCGACGGGCCTACGACCGAGCGGCCAAGGAGATCGGCACCGAGATCGAGCGCCTCGCCTCGCTGTTGGTGGGTTGATTCCCGGGCCGGAAGCGGGGATCAGGCCGCTTTGGAGGTGAGCTCGGTGCTCGGCGGCGTCTCGGCCTCGACCGGTGCCGACTTGCGCCGAGCGAGCTGGCGCAGCGTCCGGGCGAAGACCGTCTCGGCCGTGGCGAGCAGGATCACCAGGTCGAAGGCGACCGACCAGTTCTCGACGTAGAAGAGGTCGTAGCGCCGGTAGGCGGCGAAGGCCGGGTTGTCGCGGGCCTCGACCTGCCACAGGCCGGTGATGCCCGGACGCACCTGGTGCCGGGCGTGGAGGGCGTCGTCGAAGCTGGCGATCTCACGGGGGAGCGCTGGACGGGGGCCGACGAGGCTCATCTCGCCCCGCAGCACGTTCCACAGCTGCGGCAGCTCGTTGAGGCTCGTGGCATCCATGAAGCGACCGATGCGGGTGAACCGGGGGTCGTGGTCCATCTTGAACAGCGGACCGCTGCGCTCGCTCTGCGCCTGCAGCTCGGCGAGACGGGCCTCGGCGTCGACGACCATCGTGCGGAGCTTGATCATGCCGAAGGTGCGGCCGTGCCGGCCGACGCGCTCCTGGCGGAAGAAGATCGGACCGCCGTCGGTGGCCTTCACGCCGATGGCGAGGACCAGTTGGATCGGAGCGGTGAGCGTCAACAGGATCGAGGCGAGCAGGATGTCGGACACCCGCTTGATGCCGAGCTGCCACAGCGACAGCGTGGCCGGCTCCAGGAAGAACAGCGGCTCGTGGCCGATGGGTTGGGCCCGCAGGCGGCGATGGTCGATGCCGCGAAGCGCGCTCGTGACCTGCACGTGCATGCCGTTGCGGAGCAGCTCTCGAGCGACCGAGTTGAGCTCGTTGCTCGACAGGGCACTGACGGCGACGATGGCGCCGTCGGCCTCGACGGAGCGCATGATCTCGACCGAGTGCTCGGGCGGGCCGAGGACGTACGGCTCGAGGTCGGTGCCCTCGGCCTCCTTCTCGTCGCCGATCACGGCCTGGATGCGGATGCCGAACTCGGGGTGTTGCGTGACGAGCTCGGCGACCTCGATCGCCTCGTCGTTGGTGCCGATCAGCACGACCCGGCGGCAGCGCTGACCGTTGCGACGTTGCCCCTGGAGCCAGATGCGGAAGCTGCTCCGAACGGTCAGCAGCAGCGCACCGGTGAGGGCGCCGCCGATCACGGCCTCGTACCGCTGGTACGGCAGGTCGAGCAGGCGCACGGCGACGATGCCCCCGAACACGCTCAAGGCCGCGACCTTGGTGATGCCGGCGGCCTCGGCGGTGCGGATCGAGTTCACGCGCGAGAGATAGAGCCCGAACTGGCTGAGCGCGATGAGTCCGGCGGCGGTCACGAGTCCGACGACGGCGAGCGACTCGCCCAGCGAGCGGACGACGCCGGGACCGGTCGCGAAGGCGACCGTGGCCAGGGTCCAGGCCAGGGCGATCGCGAGCCCGTCGAGCGCGACCAGCGCGTACTTCATCTTCGACGACCGCTGATCGGCGCGGATGGCGCTGGGATCGAAGGGGGTGATGGGGTGCCGATCGACGTTCGAGGCCGGTGTATCGATGATGGTCATCGCCACCTCCCGTCGCCGTGTCGTCGTACGTCGCTCCCGCCCACCGTGGCTGGGTTCGTCGCCCCGTCCACCGGCGCCCAACGTACGCCCGGTCCGCCTGCAACAGCACGCAGCCAGCGAGCACGGAGAGTGTGAGGTCGACCGGGCGAAGAACGCTGATGGTGGTCGAACGGGCACATCACACGACCCCATCGGCGAGACCGGGACCCGGTTGAGCACCCAGGGCGCGGACCGGACGGATCCGTCGCTGCGACGGCGCTACGGTCGCGGGGCGAGGACGTCGTCCCGACGTCTGCGGGGAGCAGCTCCGCTCGAGCCGGTCCGCCGCACGGTCCCGTCCACCAGAAGGCCCTGTGCGCGATCACCTCATCGTCTTGTGTACCGCGGTCTCGGTGACCGCGTTGACCACGCCGCTGGTGCGGCGGCTCGCCGGCGTGCTCGGCGCTGTCGTGGCCCCGGACGAGCGGCGCGTCCACCGGCGCCCGACGGCGACCCTCGGCGGCATGGCGATGATGGCCGGCCTGCTCGCCGGGATGGGGGTGGCCTCGCAGCTGCCGACCTACGAGGAGGTGTTCGTCTCCTCGACCGAGCCGCTCGGTGTGCTCATCGGCGCAGGCGTCATCTTCTGCGTCGGTCTGCTCGATGACCTCAACGACATCTCGGCGCCGGCGAAGGTGACCGGACAGGTGGCGGCCGGCGTCGTGCTCTACGCCCTCGGCGTCACGATGTTCTTCTTCCGCGTGCCGGTCCTCGGCACCGTCGTGTTGGGGCCCGACCTCGCTCCGCTCGTCACCGTGCTGTGGGTCGTGCTGATGGCCAACGCCATCAACCTGATCGACGGGCTCGACGGGCTCGCCGCCGGGGTGGTCGCGATCGCAGCTGCCGCCTTCTTCCTCTACAGCCTCCTGCTCCGGGACGAGGGTCAGATCGGTGCCGGCAACATCGGCCCGCTCATCGCCGTGCTCACCATCGGGCTGTGCCTCGGCTTCCTCGTGCACAACATCCACCCGGCGAGCATCTTCATGGGCGACAGCGGCGCGCTCCTGCTCGGCCTGTTGATGGCGGCGTCGACGATGGTCGTCGGTGGCCGGGCCAACGACCAGTTCGCCGGCGGCACCTACTTCTTCTTCGCGCCGGTGGTGATCCCGTTCCTCGTCCTCGGCGTCGCCGTGCTCGACACCGTGTGGGCGATCGCCCGACGGGCGTCTCGCCGCGTCGGGTTGTCGACGCCCGACAAGGAGCACCTCCACCACCGCCTGCTCCGGCTGGGCCACACCCATCGTCAGTCCGTCGCCATCCTCTGGGCGTGGACCTTCCTGCTGTCGGCGACCGCGCTGTCCCCGGCGTACGCCGGGTCGGCCGGTGCGTTCGTCCCGATCGGGGTCGCGGCGGCCGCGCTCATCGGTGTGACCGTGCTGGTGCCGCGCCTGTCCCGGGGAGCCGAGGACGCGGGCGACCTCGAGGGGCAGCCCGACGCCGCGCGGTGAACTTGAACCGCACCCCTCGGGGTTCGTAGATTGAGAAAGGTTTCACGAGCGGTTCACGCCCGTGCTCCAGGTTCCCCCCACCGGCACGATCGAGGACGAGGTTGCGTCTCCGCCTCCGCCCGCAGGATCTTCGAGGACTCGACGACGGGTTCACGCGAGCGATCGAGCTCGTCGTGACGCCCGTCGTCTTCGCCTTCATCGGGTTGGGCCTCGACCTCTGGTTGGGCACCACCCCGTTGCTCACGATCGTGCTCGCGATCTTCGCCGTCGTCGGCAGCGCCGCGTCGGCGTGGTACCGCTACGACGCGAGTATGAAGGTGCACGAGGAGGAGCTTCGTCAGCGTCGGGGGCGCCCGACCGATACGGTGTCCGCCGATGAATGACCCCATGCTCACCCGGTTCGAGGGTGAGGCGCCGGAGCAGATCATCGCCACCGACCTCGTCCGGCGATCGCTCCCTGTCGTCCCCATCGCCATCGCCATCGGCGCGATCTTCTGGGGGTCGGCGGGCGCGGCATCGGTCGCCTACGCCTTCGGCCTCGTGCTGGCCAACTTCCTGCTGGCCGGCCTCATCCTCGGGTACGCCGCCAAGATCTCCCTCGGGATGGTCGTCGGCGCCGCGCTGTTCGGGTACGTCGCCCGGCTGGCGCTGATCTTCCTCGCCGTGATGCTCGTGCGTGATCAGTCGTGGGTCGAGCTCGTCCCGCTCGGCCTGACGATCATCATCGCCCACCTGGGGCTGTTGGTCTGGGAGCTGCGCCACGTGGCCGGCACCCTCGCCCACCCCACCCTCAAGCCTCAGCCCACCGACCCAACGGGAAGCGCCTCGTGATCCTCGCCTTCGAGTTCCCCTCGTTCAGCCAGCTCGTCGAGTGGCCCGACTTCCTCTTCGTCGACACGCCGTTCGCGCTGAACAAGATCGGCCTGTCGGCGTTGATCGCGATGGTGATCACCCTGACGCTGTTCCTCGTCGCCTCCCGCCAGCGCCAGCTGGTCCCGACCGGCGTGCAGAACGTGGCCGAGGCGTCGATCGACATGATCGAGAACGAGATCATCGAGCCCACCCTGGGCTCGGAGGGCAAGGGCCACGGCTTCTACGTGCCGCTGCTCACCTCGATGTTCTTCTTCATCCTGATCCTCAACCTGTTCGAGCTCATGCCCGGATGGTTGATGCCGGGCACGGCCCGCATGGCGATCCCGGCCTTCCTCGCCGTCCTGGCGTGGGTGGTCTTCAACGTCGCCGGCATCAAGGCCCAAGGCGCGGGGTACTTCAAGGAAGCGCTGTTCCCGCCGGGCGTGCCGAAGCCGATCTACATCCTCGTGACGCCGATCGAGTTCATCTCGGTGTTCCTGGTGCGGCCCTTCTCGCTGGCGGTCCGGCTCTACGCCAACCTGCTGGCCGGCCACATCCTGGTCGTCACCTTCGCGGTGCTCACCGCCGCCCTGTGGGCCCAGCAGTGGTACGCGATCTTCCTGCCGTTCCCGTTCCTGATGCTGATCTTCGTGTTCGTCTTCGAGCTGCTGGTCTCGGTGCTCCAGGCGTACATCTTCACGATCCTGACCGCCGTGTACATCGGCGGCGCCATCCATCCCGAGCACTGATCGCCGGCGTCTCCGGCCGACGAACCGTTCACACCACCGCAAAGCGAGGAAAGACACAATGGAAGCTGTCGCGATCCTGGCCCAGGCCAACGACTTCGACGTCGACGCCTCGGCGAAACTGTCCGCCGGTTTCGCCTACGGCTTGGCCGCCATCGGCCCGGGCCTCGGCATCGGCTACCTCGTCGGCCAGGCCGTGCAGGCCATGGCTCGTCAGCCCGAGGCCGCCGGCATGATCCGCACGACCATGTTCCTGGGCATCGCCTTCACCGAGGCGCTCGCCCTGATCGGCTTCGTGGTCTTCATCCTGCTCAACTTCGCCTGAGGCTGGTCGGATGAGCAGCATGATCCTCGCCGCCGGCGGGACCGAGATCGAGGAATTCTTCGTCAACGAAGAAGGCGAAGTCGTCGTCATCAAGGACGGCGAGGAAGAGCTCCTCGAGTCGATCCTCCCCCTCTCCATCCCCGAGGAGAACAACCCGATCATCCCGGAGACCAAGGAGGTCATCTGGGGTGGTCTGGCCTTCGTGATCCTCTTCGCCGTGCTGGCGAAGTTCGCCTACCCGGCGCTGCGCCAGACCATGGCGGACCGCACGGCCAAGATCCAGGGCGACCTGGACGCCGCCGAGACCGCCAAGGCCGAGGCCGAGCGCGTCCAGCGCGAGTACGAAGCGTCCCTGGCGAACGCCAAGGCCGAGTCGAACCGCATCGTCGAGGAAGCCCGGTCCCAGGCCGAGGCGCTTCGAGCCGAGCGCATGGCCGCCCTCGAGACCGAGATCGCCGAGCGCCGCGCCGCGGCCACGGCCGAGATCGATGCGGCCAAGGCCCAGGCGACCGCCGACCTGCAGGGTCAGATCGCCGAGCTGGCGATCGGTGCGGCCGAGCGGGTCGTCGGCCAGAACCTCGACGCCGCGGCCAATACGCAGATCGTCGAGGACTACATCGCCCAGGTGGCGTCCTCGTGAGCAGTCGCGTCGAGGCGTACGCGAGCGCCCTGCTCGAGGTGGCGTCGGTCGAGGGAGCCCTCGACACCGTCACCGACGAGCTGCACGCGGTTCGTACCGCGTTCGAGGCCAGCGACGACCTCCGCACGACGCTCACGGACCAGGCGATCCCGGTCGCCCGGCGCCAGCAGGTGGTCGAGCAGCTGCTCGGTGATCGGGCCCACCCGGTGACCACGAGCCTCGTCGACTTCGTCGTCGCCTCCGGCCGCGCCGGTGACCTCCCCGAGATCGTGGGCCGGGTCATCGAGCTCGCCGCCGAGGGACGCGACGCCCTCGTCGCCGAGGTCCGTTCGGCGCAGCCGCTCACCGACGACCAGCGCACCCGCCTCGCCGCCAACCTCAGCCAGCGGATGGGCAAGAACGTCGACGTGCGCGTCAGCGTCGACTCGTCCCTGATGGGCGGCATCGTCACCCAGATCGGCGACACGGTCATCGACGGTTCGGTGCGCACCCGCCTCGCTCGGCTGCGCGACGCCGTCTAGCGCCCCTTCCAGCACGCATCACACGACGGGCCCTGCGGGGCCCCACCCAGGAGTCCAACACGGATGGCAGATCTCTCCATCAGCACCGACGACATCGCCAGCGCCCTGCGCTCGAGCCTCGAGGGGTTCGACCCGCAGGTCGAGTCGAACACGATCGGTCGCATCCTCGAGGTCGGTGACGGCATCGCCCGCGTGTCCGGCCTGCCGAACGCGGCCGTCAACGAGATCCTCGAGTTCGAGGACGGCACGGTCGGCCTGGCGCTCAACCTCGACGAGGGCTCGATCGGCGCCGTGGTGTTGGGCGAGGTCGACGACATCGAAGAAGGACAGACGGTCCGCGCCACCGGTCGCATCCTCTCCCTCGGGGTCGGTGACGCCGTCCTCGGTCGCGTGGTCAACGGCCTCGGCGAGCCCATCGACGGCAAGGGTCCGATCACCGGCGCCGTCAACCGCCGCCTCGAGGTCCAGGCCCCCGGCCTGATCGGCCGCAAGCCGGTGCACGAGCCGCTGCAGACCGGCATCAAGTCGATCGACGCCATGACCCCCATCGGCCGTGGCCAGCGCGAGCTCATCATCGGCGACCGCAAGACCGGCAAGACCACGGTCGCCATCGACACGATCCTGAACCAGAAGGGGAAGGGCGTGAAGTGCATCTACGTCGCCGTGGGCCAGAAGGGCTCGACGGTGGCGCAGGTGGTCAGCACGCTCGAGGAGTACGGGGCGATGGAGTACACGGTGGTCGTCTCGGCCCCCGCCTCCGACCCGGCGCCGTTCAAGTACCTCGCCCCCTACGCCGGCTGCGCCATCGGCCAGCACTGGATGGAGACCGGTGAGCACGCCCTCGTGGTCTACGACGATCTCTCCAAGCAGGCTGAGGCCTACCGCCAGCTGTCGCTGCTGCTGCGGCGCCCTCCGGGACGCGAGGCCTACCCCGGCGACGTCTTCTACCTGCACTCCCGCCTCCTCGAGCGGGCCGCCAAGCTCTCCGACGCCAACGGCGCCGGGTCGCTGACGGCCCTCCCGGTCATCGAGACCAAGGCCGGTGACGTCTCCGCGTTCATCCCGACCAACGTGATCTCGATCACCGACGGCCAGATCTTCCTGCAGGACGACATGTTCAAGTCCGGCATCCGCCCGGCCGTCGACGTGGGCATCTCGGTGTCCCGCGTGGGCAGCGCCGCCCAGACCAAGGCGATGAAGGGTGTGGCCGGCACGCTCAAGCTCGACCTGGCGCAGTTCCGCGAGCTCGAGGCCTTCGCCTCGTTCGGCTCCGAGCTCGACAAGGTCTCCGCCGCTCAGCTCGCCCGCGGCTACCGACTCACCGAGCTGCTGAAGCAGCCGCTCAACTCGCCCATGGAGGTGAGCGAGCAGGTCGTCTCGATCTACGCCGGCACCCGCGGCTACGTCGACGACGTCGCGGTCGGCGACGTGCAGCGCTTCGAGGCCGAGCTCCTCGAGTACATGAAGGCCCGCCACGGCGACATGATGCGGTCGATGGACGAGACCGGTGGGATGCCCGACGAGGAGCAGCTCGCCGCCGCCATCACCGACTTCGCGTCCAGCTTCCAAGCGTCCGACGCAGGCGCGGAGAGCTAGCGCGTGGCGGGAGGTCAGGAGCGGATCCTTCGTCGCCGCATCAAGTCGGTGCAGGCGACCAAGAAGATCACGCGCGCCATGGAGCTGATCGCGGCATCCCGCATCGTGAAGGCCCAGGGCAAGGTCGCGGCGGCGAAGCCGTACTCCGAGAAGCTCACCAGCGTCATCGCCAACCTCTCGGCGGCGGGCGCCGGTGCCGACCAGCCGCTGCTCAAGGCCCCGGAGGCGGTCGAGAAGACGGCCTACGTCGTCGTCACGGCCGACCGCGGGCTCGCCGGTGGCTACAACAACAACATCCTCCGCCTGACCGAGCGCACCATCCGCGCCGAGCAGGCCGAGGGTCGTGGCTACGTGCTCATCACCGCCGGCAAGAAGGCGAAGGGCTACTTCTCCTTCCGCAACTTCGACATCGCGCGGTCGTTCGAGGGCTTCTCCGACTCGCCGACCTATGCCGACGCCAAGGCCATCGCCGATGCCGCCGTGTCCGCCTTCGTCGACGGCGAGGTGCAGCAGGTCAAGTTGGTCTTCACCCGCTTCCTGTCGCTCGGCACCCAGGTGCCCGAGATCGTGCCGTTCGTGCCGCTCGACGTGTCCGATGCGACGGCCGACGAGGACGAGGGCGGTGTCGCCGCCGACTACGAGTTCGAGCCCTCGCCCGACGGCATCCTCAGCCGCCTCCTGCCCCGGTACGCCGAGGCGGTGCTCTACGCCGCGCTGCTCGAGGCGGCGGCCTCCGAGCACGCTGCCCGCCAGCGGGCGATGAAGGCCGCCACGGACAACGCCGACGACCTCATCACGACCCTGTCGCGCATCATGAACCGCGCCCGCCAGGACGCCATCACCACCGAGATCATGGAGATCGTCGGTGGCGCCGAGGCCCTCCGCCAGGCCGGCGGCGCCTCGGGCACCGACGACATGCTCGACGCGACCCAGGACCTGCTCCTCGATCAGGTCACCCCGCAGTCCATCGCCCCGCGCATCGGTGGCTGAGTTGCCACCGCTTCGACCCCACACGGAGATCACCACATGACCGCTACCGATGACGCCACCACGCTGAAGGACGGTCGGGTCGTCGCCATCGCCGGCCCCGTCGTCGACGTCGAGTTCCCGCCCGACGCCATCCCCGAGATCAACACCGCGCTCGAGATGGACGCCGAGCTCGACGGCGAGACCGTCACCATCACCGGTGAGGTCGCGCAGCAGATCGGCGGAGCCCGCGTGCGCGTCGTCGCCATGAAGGCCAACGACGGCCTCACCCGTGGCACCGTGGTGCGCAACACCGGCCGGGGCATCACCGTGCCGGTCGGCAACTCGGTGCTCGGCCACGTGTTCAACGTGCTCGGCGAGCCGCTCGACGTCAGCTCCGACCAGCTCGACGAGGCCGACGACCGCTGGGAGATCCACCGCCCGGCCCCGAACTTCGACACCCTCGAGCCGAAGGCCAAGGTGTTCGAGTCGGGCATCAAGGTCATCGACCTCCTCGCCCCCTACGTCGAGGGCGGCAAGATCGGCCTCTTCGGTGGCGCCGGCGTGGGCAAGACGGTGCTCATCACCGAGATGATCAACCGGGTCGCCTCCCAGCACGGTGGCGTGTCCGTGTTCGCCGGCGTGGGCGAGCGCACCCGTGAGGGCACCGACCTCTTCCTCGAGATGGAGGAGTCGGGCGTGCTCGACAAGACCGCACTGGTCTTCGGGCAGATGGACGAGCCGCCCGGCGTGCGCCTCCGCGTCGCGCTCTCGGCGCTCACCATGGCCGAGTACTTCCGCGACGTGCAGGGCCAGGAGGTGCTGCTCTTCGTCGACAACATCTTCCGCTTCGTCCAGGCCGGGTCCGAGGTGTCCACGCTCCTCGGTCGCATGCCCTCGGCGGTGGGCTACCAGCCGACCCTCGCTGACGAGATGGGCGAGCTCCAGGAGCGGATCACCTCGACCCGAGGCCACTCGATCACCTCCCTGCAGGCCGTGTACGTGCCCGCCGACGACTACACCGACCCGGCGCCGTTCACGACCTTCACCCACCTCGACGCCACCACCGAGCTGAGCCGCCAGATCGCCTCGCTCGGCATCTACCCGGCGGTGGACCCGCTGTCCTCGACGTCCACGATCCTGAGCCCCGAGGTCGTCGGCGACCGCCACTACGAGGTCGCCCGTCGCACCCAGGAGATCCTCCAGCGCTACAAGGAGCTGCAGGACATCATCGCCATCCTCGGTCTCGACGAGCTCTCCGAGGAGGACCGCATCACGGTCGACCGGGCCCGCAAGATCCAGCGGTTCCTGTCGCAGCCCTTCTTCGTCGCCGAGGTCTTCACCGGCCTCTCCGGCGTGTGGGTGCCGATCGAGGAGACCGTCGAGTCCTTCGAGATGCTCTGCAACGGCGACCTCGACCACCTGCCCGAGCAGGCCTTCCTCAACGTCGGCAGCGCCGAGGCGGCCATCGCCAAGGCCGCCGAGCTCGAGTCGCAGGCCTGATCGACGGTGCAGGTCGACCTCGTCAGCCCTGAGGAGATCCTCTTCTCCGGCGAGTGCACCCAGGTGCTCGCCCGGACCTCCGACGGCGACATCGCCTTCCTTAACGACCACGCGCCCTTCATCGGCGTGCTCGAGATCGGTGCCGTCCGTCTCTGGCAGGCCGACGGCACCCAGACCGCAGCAGCGGTCCGGGGTGGGTTCGTCGAGGTCTCCGGCAATGCCGTGACGATCCTCTCCGACATCGCCGAGCCGGCCGAGCGCATCGACCTCGACACCGCCCGCGCCATGGTCAGCGAGGCCGAGGTCGAGGTCGGACGTGGCGAGGACGAGAGCGCTCAGGACGAGCTGCGCTGGGCGCAGACCCTGGTCCGCGTCGCCACCAACGACTTCGGCTGAGCGGGCCCCCTCGGCGCTCGGGCGTCAGTAGTCGATCTCGGCGTACTCGTTGATCTTCGCCAGGCGGTGGCTGGCGTTGACGAGGCGGACCGTGCCCGATTTCGTGCGCATCACCAGCGACTGCGTGGTGGCGCCGCGCTTGGTGAAGCGCACGCCCTGGAGCAGGTCGCCGTCGGTGATGCCCGTCGCGGCGAAGAAGGCGTTCTCGCCCTTGGCGAGATCCTCGATGCCGTAGGTCCGCTCCAGGTCGTACCCGGCCTCCAGCGCGGCCGTGCGCTCCTTGTCGTTGCGGGGCCACAAGCGACCCTGCAGGTTGCCGTCCATGCAGCGCATCGCGACGGCGGCGATGACGCCCTCTGGGGTCCCGCCGATCCCGAACAGGATGTCGGCGCCCGAGTCGGGCCAGGCGGTCGAGATCGCGCCGGCGACGTCGCCGTCGGGGATGAGGCGGATCCGGCAGCCGACGTCGCGCAGCTCGGCGATGAGGTCGCGATGGCGGTCACGATCGAGCACGACGGCGGTGAGGTCACGGGGCGTGCGGTTGAGCGCCTCGGCGACCATGTTGACGTTCTCGGTAGCGCTCTTCGTGATGTCGATCGCGTCGGCGGCCTCCGGCCCCACGGCGATCTTCTCCATGTAGACGCACGGGCCGGGATCGAACAGCGTCCCGCCGTCGGACACGGCGATGACCGACAGGGCGTTCGCCCGCCCGAGCGCCGTCAGGGTCGTGCCATCGATCGGATCGACGGCGATGTCGGCCCGCGGCGGTGATCCGTCGCCGATGCGCTCGCCGTTGTAGAGCATCGGCGCCTCGTCCTTCTCGCCCTCGCCGATGATGACGGTGCCGTCCATGGGCACCGAGGCGAGGATGTTGCGCATCGCGTCGACCGCTGCGCCGTCGGCACCCTCCTTGTCGCCCCGGCCCATGTACCGAGCCGCGGCCATCGCGGCCGCCTCGGTCACGCGCACCAGTTCGAGCGCCAGGTTCCGGTCGGGGACTTCTCCGTGCTTCCGTTCGCTCACGCTCATCGACCATACTCCGGCCCACCCCCGACGGTGCCAGGCCGCAGGGCGAACGGAGCGTGAGGTGGAGGAGCAGGATCCGGCCGCGAACCGCGACGGCGACGAGGTCATCGACGAGGTGGCGTTCGAGGTGCCCGAGCTGACCGATGAGGAGCTCGACGAGCTCGCTCTCCAGCTCGGTGAGGCCGAGATCGAGGCGGGGTGGGACGAGGACGACTTCCTGGTCGTCGCGGCCGCCGACGCCGACCGCACCGAGCGCATCCCGGAAGCGGTGCTGTTCCCCGACTCGCTGCCCATCGACGACGAGGTGCGCGACGAGGCGTCGACCGATGCCATCTCGACCTGGTTCGTGGTCGCCGACACGCTGGCCAAGGATCCCACCCGGCTCGCGCCGGTGGTCGAGCTGGTCGGCGCGCTCGAGGCGACCTCGGACGACCGCGTGCCGTTCGGCCTGGACGGGAGGTACTGGGCGACCGTCCGAGCGCTCGCCGACCGGGTTCGTCACCTCGTCGGCGACGAGGCTTCGGCCGATGAGATCCGCGAGACCGCTGCCGCGTTGCGCAACGCGCTCCGACCCGTCGTCTGAGGTCCGCTCCGGGCTTCGGGTCGCGGATCCGGTGCCGGTACCGTTCTCTCGAATGTCCCTGCTCGCCGAGCTCGAGGTCTGGCACAGCCGTCCGATCGCGCCCACCCGTCGGGTGGCGCTGGGTTTCTCGACCCTGCCCTGCGACCCGGCTCCCGGCTTCGGCGGGATCCTGCTCGCCGGCGTCGTGGCGGCCAACGCCCATGCCCTCGACGAGGACCTGCAGGACGAGGTGGCGCTGCTGTGCCGCGATCTCGACCTCGGCAGGAGCATCAAGCAGCCTCGTCTCCGTCACCGCTTCCAGGTCGATCGCATCGGTCTGACCCGGTCGGTGCACCGCCTCGTCGGCGACGGTGAGCGCATCGCCTTCGACTTCGCCAAGGACGTCCCGCCTCTCCCTCAGATCCTCGCCGCGGTGTACGCCGCCGGGCAGCTCCAGCCCGGGCCCCGGCACGAGATCCTCGAGCTGATCGCCCGGGCCGCATCGTGGGCCGGCGGACATGGCCCCGAGTTGGTCCGCTTCATCACGGGGCAACAGGGCGCCGCCGGTGCGCTCGTCGGCGTGGTCGGCGACCCCCTCGTCTGGGCGCGGGACGTGCTCGGCCTCGAGGCCGATCCATCCCGCAAGGAGGTCGTGCGCGCCTTCCGCGAGCTCGTCGTCGCCGCGCATCCCGACCACGGTGGCGCCGACGTCGACGCCGCCGCCCGGATCGACGAGCTCACCCGAGCCCGCGAGATCCTCCTCAGCGCGTAGCGCTCATCCGCCGACCTGGCCGCGGCCTCGGTCCTGGATGGCTCCCCGGCGTCGCTCGACCTCCTCCGGCGAGATGCGCGGGCTCCACTCGGCGGCCAGGCGGGACTCGACCTCCCAGGCGGTGGCACCGTCGACGTCGCTCGTGGCCCGGTAGGTCCGAAGCATCTGGGCGACGCCGGCACGGTCGTTCGAGGCGATGTCGCGACCGAGCTGCAGGGCCCGGGGGAGGAGCCCGTCGTGGGGGACGACCTCGTTGACCAGTCCCCAGGCGAGTGCCGTGGCCGCGTCGACGTAGTTGCCGGTGACGCTCATCTGGCGGGCTCGACGGACGCCGACGGCCTGGGGGAGCAGCACCGTCAGGCCCCAACCGGGCATCACGCCGACACGGGCGTGGGTGTCGGCGAAGCCCGCCCGGTCGGAGGCGATCAGGAAGTCGCAGGCGAGCGCGTACTCGAGCCCGCCGGTCACGGCGACACCGTTGACCGCGCCGATCAGCGGCGTCGAGAGCTCACCGAAGGGGCCACGGCGGGCAGAGCCATCAGCCCCGCCCACGCCGAGGTTGCCGCCCGTGCTGCCCAGCTCCTTGAGGTCGAGTCCGGCGCAGAACGCCGGGTCGGCACCGGTGAGCACGATGGCCGTGACGTCGTCGTCGGCGTCGAGCTCGGCCAGGATCGGTGGCACGGCCCGGATCAGCTCGGAGCTCAGCGCGTTGCGCTGGCCGGGCCGGTTGAGCGTGACGACCGCCGTCGACTCGCTGCGCTCCACGATCACCACGTCTGCCATGCCGGCCATCATCGCCTACCGTCCCCGCGATGGACGACCGGGCGATGTTGCTGTTCCCCGGCGCGGGGACGGGCGCCGACCATCCCTCGCTCCGGGCGATCGAGGCCGCGCTCGGCGAGATCACCACCGAGCGGGTCGACTTCCCGTATCGCCGGGAGGGTCGGAAGGCGCCGGATCGCGCGCCGAAGCTGATCGCCGCGGTCGTCGAGGCCGCGGGGGACCTGGCCGAGCGGACCGGGCTCGCCCCAGACCAGCTCGTGCTCGGCGGTCGGTCCATGGGCGGGCGCATGTGCTCGATGGCCATCGCCGAGGAGCTCCCGGCGAAGGGGCTCGTCGTGATCGCGTACCCGCTCCATCCGCCGGGCAAGCCGGAGAAGCTCCGCATCGAGCATCTCCCACAGATCGAGGTCCCGGTGCTGGCCATCTCGGGCACCAAGGACCCGTTCGGCACGCCGGAGGAGCTGGCCCACCACCTGGCGGCGATCCCCGGACCGCTCACCACCCACCTCCTCGAGGGCAAGCGGCACGACCTCAGGGGCGCCGACGACGAGATCGCCGAGCTGGTGGCCGGCTGGGTCCGTTCCCTCTAGCCGACCTCTCGGTCGGTGTTTCCCGCTCTGGTCTCGCTTCCTCGATGCTGCGTCCCACCTGCGGTGGGTCTGCGCATCCGCTCGCTCGACGGGCCGCTCTGGCCCTCGCCGACCTCTCGGTCGGTGTATCCCGCTCAGCTGACCTCCCGGTCGTCGCGGTCGGCGGGGTTGATGGCCTCCAGCTCCTCGTTCGCGGTCTCGGGGAAGCGGAGCAGGATGAGCGTCGCGGCGAGGATGCCGCCGATGCAGACGACGGCGAGCGCCTGCCCCAGCCCGCCGAGCGGATCCGTGAGCAGCCCGGTCGTGACCAGTCCCGTGACCGAACCGACGAGGGTCACCGCGGTGATGATGCCGTTCGCACGACCGCGCAGGCGGGTCGGGAACATCTCCGGCTCGTAGACCTTGAACGCCGGGACCGCGAACGCTCCGAGGATCGTGCCGCTGAGCGCGAACAGCCACAGCTCGAACCCGTCCGACAGGTAGAACGCCGCCGTCAGCACGGCCGAGGCGGTGAAGCCGAAGGCGGCGACGGGCTTGCGCGCCCATCGGTCCGCCAGCTGGCTGCCCAACACGACGCCGATACCGGCCGGTGTCGACGTGAGGAGCGTGAAGCCGGAGATCTCGGTCGCCGAGAAGCCGCGCTCGTCGTCGAGGAACCGGTTGCGGAACTGGGCTGCGGGGGCCACGAAGACGTTCAGCAGGAAGCCGGTCAGGGCGAGCAGCGCGAGGCGGCCGCGGTACTGCCCGAGGCGGACCCGGCCGGCCCGATCGGCGGCGTGGGCCTCGTACCGTCGGCTCTCGGGCAGGTTGCGCCAGACGTTGCGCACCACGGGCAGCGCCAGGAGCGGGACGAGGTAGATGAGCCGCCAGGCGCGTTCACCGAGATCGGCCAGCGGGAGGGCCATCACGGCGAAGCCGCTGCCCAACGACGAGCACAGCGCGAGGAGTCCGAGCGCATAGGCGCGCGAGCCTGAGGGCATCTCCTCGGCAGCGAGGATCGGCACGATGATGACGAGGGTCGTGGCGAACGACCGCCCGACGATCTGGCTCAGTGTGAGCGTCGTCAGGTCGGGGGCGAGCGCACCGGTCGCGGAGGCGGTGATACCCAGCGCGCAGGCGCCGACGAGGACGATCCGCCGTCCCCGTCGATCGGCCACGGCCACCATCGCCAGGGCGATCACGGCGCCGATTCGCACCGCTCCGAGGGCGAAGCCCTGGGCCCGCTCGTCGGAGCCGAACTCGTCGGCGGCGAAGGTCATCGTCTGGCCGATCAGGGTCGACAGGTACCCGCCGATGATCGCCACGATCGTCAGCGTCGACAGGGCGACCGCCGCGCGGGCGTCGACGACATCGGGTGGAGCCCACCAGGGGGTCTTCTCGCCGGGTCGTTGGATCCGCCACCGCACCGGCAGGTGGAGCAGCCAACGCCAGTAGCGGACGGCGAGTCGGTAGTCGATGCGCTGGACGACGTCGTGGCGACCGTCATCACGAGGGGTCACCTCGAGCGTCCGGCGGTAGCGCTCGAACGGGCCGCGATCGATGCCGAAGTCGTCGGGCCCGCCGACCCGTTCGCGGAGGAGGTCGGTGCGCGGCGCACGGAGTCCGGCGAGCTCCTCGTCGTCGACGACCAGCCGTTGTGTGAGGGTTGTCACCGGGCCGGCCGACCAACCGAGGAGTCGTGGGAGCGGTCTGTCAGACTGGTGCGGTGACGTCGATCGTCGTCGAACGCAGTGGGCCGCTCGACGGGGAGCTCCCCATCGTCGGTGCCAAGAACAGCGCCCTGAAGCTCCTCGCTGCCACCATCCTGGCGCCGGGCCGACATCGCCTGCACTCGGTGCCGGCGATCACGGACGTGAGCATCATGTGCCGGTTGCTCGAGGTGATGGGCGCCCACACCTCGATCGACGGCGGGACCGTCACGGTCGACATCCCCGACGAGCTCGACCCCCGGGCCCCTCACGACCTCGTCGAGCAGATGCGGGCGTCGATCGTCGTCCTCGGACCCTTGCTCGGCCGGTTCGGTCGGGCGCAGGTGGCGATGCCGGGTGGGGACGACTTCGGCCATCGGCCGATCGATCTCCACCTCGCCGGGCTGCAGTCGCTCGGCGTCGTGTTCAGTCAGGACCACGGTGTGATCGACGCGCGTGCCGAGGTGCTCCTGGGCGACCGGGTGGTGCTCGAGTACCCGAGCGTCGGCGCCACCGAGAACCTGTTGATGGCATCGGTGCTGGCGAAGGGCACCACCACGATCGACAACGCGGCACGCGAGCCCGAGATCGCCGACCTGGCCACCTTCCTCAACCGCATGGGCGGTCGAATCAGCGGCGTCGGCACGTCGACCCTCGTGGTCGAGGGGGTCGAGGAGCTCGCTCCCACCGAGCACACCGTGGTGCCCGACCGCATCCAGGCCGCCACCTACCTGTCGGCGCTGGCCGTCGCCGGCGGCGAGTTGAGCCTGCTGGGCGCCCGCCACGAGCACATGGACATGGTCATCGCGAAGCTGACGGGGATGGGCATGCGGGTGTCGAACGACTCCGCCGGCCTGTGGGCCGCGATGCCCCGGCGGGGTCGTGCGGTCGACGTGGCCACCCTGCCGTACCCGGGCGTCGCGACCGACTACAAGCCCTTCCTGGTCGCCGGGCTGTCGGTGGCCGACGGCGTCTCGATCGTGACCGAGAACGTGTTCCAGGGCGGCCGCTGGAAGTACGTGGCCGAGCTCGTGCGCATGGGGGCCGACATCCGGGTCGAGGGGCACCACGCCGTCGTGCGCGGCGTCGAGCGGCTCTCCGGAGCCCCGGTGCGTGCCCACGACATCCGTGCCGGCGCCGCCCTCGTCTGCGCCGCCCTCGGCGCCGACGGCCAGACCGTCATCTCCGACGCCGACCACATCGATCGCGGCTACGAGGACCTCGTCGGAGCGTTGCGCTCCGTCGGAGCGACCATCGAGCGGACCTGACGCCCGGCCGCTCAACCCTCCTCGGCCTCGAGCTCTCGGGCCCGACGCCACGCCGTGTAGACCAGCAGCACCACGGCCAGCAACGGAGCACCGATGAAGAGCGCCTCGTCGAGGTTGTTCCCGTGAGCGAGCAGTGTCGGCACCGGGTCCAGTCAACCACGAACTCGAGGTGGCTCCAGCTCGGTGGAACCGCGATCCCCGGGCCCGAGGTCGCCCGGTCGGTCCTCGTCGACGCCCTCCGAGCGAAGCCGAGGTCGGGTTGGGTCCAGCCCGGTCCAGGTGCGACCATCGTCGGCTGTGCCGATGAACCACGACCCCGATGAGCTGCTCACCGCGGCCGTGCAGCGCGACCGCCGCTCGCTCGCTCGGCTGCTCTCGCTCGTCGAGCGGGGTGGTCAGGGCGCCCGTGCGGTCGGCCACGCGGCGCATCGACGTGGGGTCGATCCGGCGTACACCGTCGGCCTGACCGGGGCGCCGGGCGCCGGCAAGTCGACGCTCACCAGCGCTCTGACCGGTGTGGTGCGTGCCCGCGGGGACCGGGTGGCCGTGCTGGCCATCGATCCGACGTCGCCGTTCAGCGGGGGAGCGATCCTCGGCGACCGGGTGCGCATGCAGACGCACTCGACCGACGAGGACGTGTTCATCCGATCCATGGCGACCCGCGGTCACCTCGGTGGCCTGTCGCTGGCGACGCCGCAGGCGGTCCGCGTGCTCGAGGCGACCGGCTGGGATCCCGTGCTCATCGAGACGGTCGGTGTCGGGCAGATCGAGGTCGACATCGCCGGCGAGGCCGACACGACCGTCGTCGTCGTCAATCCCGGCTGGGGTGACTCCGTCCAGGCCAACAAGGCCGGGCTGCTCGAGATCGCGGACGTGTTCGTGATCAACAAGGCGGACCGGCCGGGTGCCGACGACGCCGAGCGGGACCTCATGCAGATGATGGAGCTCGGCGTTCGAGAGGACTGGATGCCGCCGATCGTCCGGACCGTCGCCACCGACGGCACGGGCATCGAGGACCTCGCCGAGGCGATCGACCATCACCGAACCCACCTCACCGAGACCCAGACGCTCGACGAGCGCAGGCGGATGCGTCGACGCGAGGAGCTGACCGAGATCCTCCGGGCACGGATGGAGCAGCGGATCGCCGCCATCCTCGACGATCCCGCAGCGACCGAGATCGAGACGCAGCTCCTCGACCGTGAGCTCGACCCCTACGAGGCGGCCGACCGGCTGTTGGGCGATCTCGCGTAGGGGGCTATCGGCCCAGCTTCTCCCGAAGGCTGCCGATCGCTCCGGTCACGGGGGCGGTCACCTTCGCCAGCAGCCCCGGATCGTCATCGGAGGGCCGCTCGCCGGTCTCGATGATCCCCTTGAGGATGTTGATGTTGCGGCGCCAGATGGCGCCAAGGATCGGGCTGCCGATCTTCTCGCCGATCGGACCGCCGAAGAACCAGGGGAACTCGAGGTCCTCTTCCCAGACGAAGCGCGTGGAGCTGCCCTCCGGTGTCAGGGTGAAGCGGCCGGTGCCGGTCACCGCGCCGGTGTGACGGACACCCATCACCTCGCCGTCGACCCACTCGGTGATCTCCATGCGATCCATGGTCTTGAGCGGGCCGACACGGGTCAGCGTGTCGAACGTCGTCCCGATGCCCGATCTCTGGTCGGAGACGAACGTGATCTCGACGGCGTCGTGCATCCACTCGGTGTGTCGATCGATGTGACGCACCTCGTCCCACACCTGCTCCGGCGTCGCCTCGATCAGCACCTCGACCCGTAGATCGCTCACGTCGTCTCCTCACCATCGGGGGGCGCTCCAGTGTGCAACGCCGGGCGGCGGTACACGACGACCTGGTGGGGACCTTCCGGGTCGAAGGGCGTGCCGCGCCAGTCGGCGAAGCGGGCCTCGAGCTCCAGGCCGGCCTCGGCGGCGAGGGCGTCGAGTTGGTCGGGGTGCAGGTACCGGATCGACCACGGGCGCAATCGGATGCCGGCCTCGGACAGCTCGATCATCTGGCCGTCGACCCGCTGGCTGGCGGCGTCGCGTCGGCTGACGGTGAGCACGACCCGTTCGGCCTCGATCGTGCGGGGGGTGACCCCCGAGCTTCGGCCGTCGCCGTCGTCGGACGGCACGAAGGTCTCGAGCACCAGCCGGCCGCCGGGCCGGAGCACCTCGGCGACCCGTCGGGCGCACGCGAGCTGAGCCGTGGCATCAGTGAGGTTGAAGAAGGTGTTGTAGGTGGCGAGGACGAGGTCGAACGGCCCGTCCGGGACGTCCTGGGCCATGTCGCCATGCACAGCGCGCACCCGATCGGCGCCGCGCTTCGCTGCGAGCTGCTCGAGCATGGCCTCCGAAGCATCGATGCCGGTGACCTCGGCCCCCTGCTCGACGAGCGGGAGCGCGATGCGGCCGGTGCCGATGCCGAGCTCCAGCACCCGACCGCCGGGCACCAGCGCGGTCACGAAGCGGACGGTGGCATCGACGTCGGTCACGTCCGGGTACCAGTCGTCGTAGACGTCGGCGAAGCCGTCGCCGTAGCTGGCCGGGCCGTAGCCCTTCATCGTCGCCGCTCCGTGCTCACCACCCGTCGATTCTGGCGCATCGCCGCACCGTCCTAGCCTCTGCCGGCGTGGACGGCTGCTGGCGCCAGGCTCGACGTGCGCTGGCGGTCATCACGATCGCGATGGCGGCCGCGGCCTGTACCTCGTCGGGTGACGGCGCCGTCGAGGAGATCATCGATCCGGCGCCGACGACCGAGACGACGGCTCGGCCGCCGCTGGCAGCGCCCGAGGGCGAACGGATCGTCGTCGACCGCAGCGGTGCCGAGATCGTCATCGTCGAGGTCGACTCCGGCGACGAGATGGTGGTGAGCTCGCCCGACGAGACCATCGTCCGTCAGCCGGTCTGGTCGCGAGACGGGCGCTTCGTCGCCTGGGCCTCGTTCTCACCCGATGGCGGGGCGGCGATCCGTTGGCTCGACCCGTCCGTCGGCACCGACGGAGCGGCAGAGACCGACTCGCTCGCGTTCTACCTGGCGTTCGACCAGCAGGGCTCGGCCATCGCCTGGCTCGGGAGCCTGGGCTCGTCCGTGTCGCTGGCGGTCGTCGATCTCGCCAACGCCCGCGACCAGCTCCTCGACGACGCCGTGCCCTACTTCGTCGACTGGCTCCCCGATGGCGTGCTGGTGGCCCACGTCGGCGCCACCGAGGTCCGCGCCGTCACGGCGGACGGAAGCCGGCTGCTCGCACCCGGCACGGTCACGATGCAGGCGCCCGAGGTGGCGCCGGACGGCACGGTCGTCGTGGTGCGCGATGAGGCCGGCGGTGACGGCCCCGGCCTCATCGACGTCTCCGTCGACGACGTCCCGCCGGTCCTGGTCCGTCTGGACGCCGACGGCGAGTTGCTGGAGGAGCTGACCGAGCTCCCCGACGCTCCGATCGCCTTCGACCTCGACCCGACGGGCTCACGGGTGGCGGTCTGGGAGCGGACGGCCGGGGGCCCGGTGCTCGTCGTCGATCTCGCGACCGGCGAGTCGGACACGGTCGGCGACGACGGCACCCTCGCCGTGACCTGGTCGCCGGACGGCTCGCGGCTGGCCTTCCTCCAGGGCGTCGGCGACGGGACCGGTCGGTGGACCTTCTGGGACGGCGAGACGCTCGTCGCCGCCCCCGCCTTCCGACCGACGGACACCTTCGTGCGCGACTACCTGCCCTTCTGGGACCAGTACCTCCGCACGGCGACCCCGTGGGCGCCGGACTCCTCCGCGATCGTCCACGCCGCGGTGGTGGACGGAGAGCCGACGGTGCTCGTCCAGGGCGCGGATGGCGGCGAACCCCGTGCGCTCGGACCGGGCGACATCGCGTGGTGGGCGCCGCGAGGAGAGCTCGACGAGCGGTCCGCCCCGTAGCCTGGCTCGGGTGCGCCAGACCTACCTCGACCACGCGGCCACCACGCCGATGCGACCGGAGGCGATCGATGCTGTCGGCGACGCCCAGCGGACCCCGCACGGCAACCCGACAGGCGCCCACGGCACGGCGCGGCTCGCCCGCCGATGGCTGGAGGAAGCCCGAGAGTCGGTGGCCGCGCTCGTCGGCCGAGATCCGGTCGAGGTCTGCTTCACGAGCGGTGGCACCGAGGCCGACGACCTCGCCGTGTCGGGCTTCGCCGAGCGGGGTGCCATCGTCTGCGGAGCGACCGAGCACCACGCCGTCCTGTACCCGGTCGAGCGGGCCGGCGGACGGGTCGTGGGCGTGCACCGCGACGGTGGCATCGACCTCGACGCCCTCGCCGATGCCCTCGACCCGACGGTCGCGCTGGTCTCGGTGATGCTGGCCAACAACGAGACCGGTCGTGTGATCGACCTCGACGAGATCGCTGCGGTCGTCCGGGAGCACGCCCCCGACGCCAAGCTCCACACCGACGCCGTGCAGGCGGGTGCGTGGCTCGATCTCGGCACGGCGGCCGCGGCGGCCGATCTCCTGTCGCTGAGCGCCCACAAGCTCGGCGGCCCGATGGGGATCGGCGTGCTCGTGGCCCGACGCGACGCCGAGCCCCCGCCCCGGGTCCTCGGCGGGGGGCAGGAGCGGGGCCGCCGCGCCGGCACGCAGAACGTCGCGGGTGCCGTCGGGTTCGCCGCCGCAGCCGATGCGCTGAACGACGATCGGTCGGCGATGGCCGAGCGAGTGCGCTCCCTGCGCGATCGCATGGAGGACGAGCTGATCGCCGCGATCGACGGGGCCACGCCCACCGTGCCTCGGGAGCACCGCCTCCCGGGGACCTGTCATCTCGTGATCGACGACGTCGCCGCCGAGTCGATGATCGTGCTGCTCGACGAGGCGGGGATCGCCACGTCGGCGGCATCGTCGTGCGCGAGCGGCGCCGCCGGCGCGTCGCACGTCCTCTCGGCGATGGGCAGCGATCTCGGTGCCGCGTCCACGGTGCGACTGTCGCTCGGGTGGTGCAGCGAGGCGAGCGACGTCGACCGCGTCCTCGACGTGCTCCCCGACGTCGTCCGTGGCCTGCGCAGCCGCCGGGCCGCGGTCGCCGGGAGCTGAGGACCGCCGTGCGGATCCTGGTCGCCATGTCGGGAGGGGTCGACTCCTCGGTCGCGGCCGCCCTGTTGCGCGACGAGGGCCACGAGGTCGTCGGGGTCACGATGCGGTTGTGGGGCGGACCGTCCGACACCGGGTGCTGTTCGGCGGCCGACGTCGACGATGCCCGCCGGGTCGCCCAGCAGCTCGACCTTCCCCACTTCGTGTTCGACTACGCCGACGAGTTCGCCCGTCACGTCGTCGATCCGTACGTCGCGGATCATCGGGCCGGTCGGACCCCGAATCCGTGCATCGAGTGCAACCGCCACCTCAAGTTCGACCGCCTCCTCGACCACGCCTACGAGCTCGGCTACGACGCCGTCGCCACCGGCCACCACGTGCGCGTCGCCGAGCGCGACGGACGCCCGCTGCTGCGCCGGGCGGTCGATCTCGACAAGGACCAGTCGTATGTCCTGCACGTCCTCGATCCCGAGGTGCTCGGTCGGTGTCGCTTCCCGATCGGTGACCTCACCAAGGCCGACGTCCGAGCCCTGGCTGCCGAGCTCGGCCTCCGGACGGCGGCCAAGCCCGAGAGCCAGGACGTCTGCTTCATCTCCCGTGCCCACGGGCGGCGCGCCTTCCTCGGCGACCGCATCCCGCTCCGACCGGGCCGGTTGGTCGACACCGAGGGCAGGGACGTCGGTGAGGTCGACGCCATCGAGCTGGTGACCGTCGGCCAGCGGCGAGGGCTGCGGCTCGCCGGTGCGGCAGAGCGCCGGTTCGCGATCGACGTCGACGTCGAGGCGGGCACGGTCGTCGTCGGCGGAACCGACGACCTGCTCGTGACCGAGACCCCGGTGCCCGACCTCGTCGTCCACACCGCCGCGCGCGACGAGCTCACGGCCCAGACCAGCGCCCATGGACGGCCGGCACCGGTCGAGCTGGTCGACGGCGGCGTTCGCTGGCCGGCACCGCACACACGCGTGGCACCCGGGCAGGCAGTGGTGCTCTACGACGGTGACCTCGTCGTCGGGGGCGGCACCGCAGGGCGCTGAGCGAGGCGCGCACAACGGTCCGGCAACCGAGGGCCCACGGTCGGACGATCCGCTCAAGATCGGCGCGTCGGCTGCCGATGGGCACGCCATGAAGCAGCCGCGTACCGCGCGCCGAGAGGACGATGCCGGCTTCTCGCTCGTCGAGACGATCACCGCCCTCTTCGTCCTGGGGACGATCATGGTGATCACCATCGTCGTGGTGGGCACCGCCTTCCGCACCCTGGGCGATGCCAGGGAGACCGACGTCGCCAACAACATCGGTCAGGCACGGTTGGAGGCGATCCGCAGCCTCGAGTTCGGCGACGTCGGCGTCGCCGGGGGAACCCCGGACGGGACGATCACGGAGACCGAGACCCTCGAGGTGCAGGGCGTCGACCTCCAGGTCCTCACCGAGGTCGAATGGGTCGGCCGGGACTCCGGCCTGAACATCGTGCCCGGCGGTGGCGACGGCGTCCCGGGCTTCAACACCGCCTCGGGCATCGACTACAAGCTGGTGACGATCACGGTGACGCCGAACAGCGGCGACCCGGTGGTGTTCGAGACCATCGTCTCCCCGCCGAACATCACCGCCACCGAGGGCGTGTCGAACATCGTCGTCTCGATCGACAAGTCCGAGCCGACCTGGGCCGCGAGTGGTGACCCGTCCTTCCCACGCGTCTACCTCCACGAGGCCTTCAGCGCCATCGCCGGTCCGCTGAACCAGTCGGATCCAGCGTTCACGAACGTCACCCCGAACGTGACCTACGACCTCCGGCTCGGGCCCGACTCCGCGGACACCGTCACGCCGGACGGGCTGTGGGCGATGGACAACACCACCGTCTCGGCGAGCGTCGGCGTGAGCTCCACGTACACCCAGATCCTCGTCGTCTACCGCCCGATCACGCTCGAGATCACGGCGGAGGACACCGCAGGCACCCTGCTCCCCGACGCGACGCTCGTGCTCACCCAGGTCGACACCGGGGTGTCGGAGACCTTCGACAGCACGGCGGCCGAGTTCGACGCCGTGACGGCGACCTGGACGATCTCCCAGCTCGGCGGCGGGCCGATGAAGTTCGGGACCTACGAGTACGTCGTGAGCGCACCCGACCACATCACGGCCGCGACCCAGTCCGTCGACGCGCCGCAGAACTACCCCGACGTGGTCGAGCAGATCACCGCCGCGCTCGAGCCGGTCCCGGTGTCGACCTCGTCGGTCACGTTCACCGTCACCGACGTCAACGGCCTCCCGCTCAACGAGGCGACCGTCAAGGTGACCCCCTCGGTCGATCCGGCCTACGACCTCGCTACGGACGAGACCGGGACGGTCACCGTCGAGCTCGTCGACACCGACACCTTCGACATCGGGGTCACCTCGGTCTACGGACACGAAGCGGTGCTCATCAGCGGGTTCACGACCGCCGATGCGCCGACCTCCGACTACCAGATCCCGCTGCCGACCCCGGCCGGCGACTCGCTGTTCATCCTCCGACACGACAGCGGTGCGCTCTTCCCTGGCATCTACCAGTACCGGGCCGTCGGCTCCGGCGGCGGCGACGACTGGCTGGAGGCCAAGCCCAACGCTGACGGCGACGTCAGCGTCGTCGTCGGCGAGCACGACGACCACCCGAACAACCGCTGGGAGGCACGCGTGCTCTGCGACGGAGCGACCTCCGGCGGCACCACGTTGGGACGCAACTTCCCCGTGCCCGACGAGAAGACCCGCACCTACAACGACGACTGCACGACCTGATGCTCGCCCGTCTCCGCTCCCGCTCGCGGTCCGGCGAGGACCGCGGCACCACCCTCGTCGAGGTCATCGTCGCGAGCACGATCGGCGCGCTCGCCCTCGCTGCCACCTACACCGTGTTCTGGGGCTTCACCGACGACGTCGCCGTGGCGACCGATCTCGCCAGCGCCCAGCGCGAGACCCGGCCGGTGATCTCGGCGATGGTGATCGAGCTCCGTCAGGCGACCCCGCCGAACGCCGCAGCCGGCGGGAACCCGGTCGTGGCGCTGTCCACCACGTCGGCGTCGTTCGTGACCGACCGCTGGGACGCCACGGGGCCGGAGCTCGTGACCTACCAGCTCGAGTCCTGCAGCGCCGGACTCTGCGACCTCCGCCAGACCGTGATCGCCGCGGACACCACCGCGGTCGAGCCGGAGTGGACCCACGACGACGCCACTCTGGTCCTCGACCGGATCGTCGCACGCGACGTCGTCGACCCGGCCTCTTCCGGTGACGCGCTGTTCGCCGGTGTGAACTACGTCGCCGGCGCCGCGGTCGAGACGGCCAGCTGTGACGTGTCGACCGGCACCGCGTGCGACTTCGCCCTGGTGGCGGTCGATCTGAAGATCGATCCGAACGGCCTGCGGGACAACCCCCGCGTCTACGAGGTCTACGAGGAAGTGAGGATGCGCAATGCGCAGTGAGCACCGGCGCGGTGACGAGGGCTTCACGATGATCGCCGTCGTGTCCTTCTCGTTGCTCCTCGTCTTCCTGTCCACGGCGCTGCTGGCCGATGCGCTGTCGCAGAACCAGGACGCCAACCGGCAGAAGCGCGACGATCAGCTGATCGCCGCCGCCGAGGCCGTGATCGACCGCTACGCCTCGAAGCTGACGGTCAACCCTGCGTACTTCCTGCAGCGGGTCGACGAGAGCGAGCGGGCCCGGACCTGTACAGATCCGGCGCATCCCCAGAACGGCGTGGAGATCGCAGCCGGCAACGACTGGATCGACGGCTGCGCCATCTGGGACTACCAGTCGGTCCCCGCCGACGCTGACTGGTTCACGCATCCGCTCCTCCAATCAGAGGAGAACATCGAGAACCTCATCGAGGTCAGCCCGCCCACCGACGGGGGCGGCGTCGAGGTGAACGTGGTCGGCCGGATCCCGAACCGGGACCAGTACCGGGCCATCTCGGCCGACATCGACGCGGTCTCGCTCGCCGAGTTCGTGCGGGTCACCCAGAACGACCTCCGGTACGGCTCGGGCGCGGTGATCCTCGGCAAGGTCTACTCCGGCGGCAACCTCGAGTTCGGCGTGGGCAGCAACGTCGGCGCCGACGTCCACGCCGAGGGGATCATCATCGATGATGACGACGACGACTGCCCGACCTTCCAGAACGGCGCCGTGGCCTTCGACAGCGTCGCCGGCAACTGCAACGCCGGTGACATCAGGACGGTGTTCCCCGACGCGCTCGACTTCGACAGCTTCTGGGACGACGTCGACCGGCTGTCCGACATCGCCTGTGGCGGCTCGGGCATCTGCCTCAACGCCGGCTACGAGGCCTACCTCGTGCACCCGTACACCTCGGGTGGCGTCGACCGGGTCGAGATCTGGGGATCGAACGGCAACCCGCCGATGCACTCCGGGTGCACGGCCAGCACCGAGAGCCGGTGGTGGAACCTCGTCCACGACCCGGCGGTCACCTGGGTCTCGCTCGGCACCTACGACTTCCCCGGCAACGGCGTCATCTGGTCCGACGCGCACATCGTGCTCGGCAACCGTGGTCCGAACCCCGCGTCTCCCTCCGGCAACACCATCACGGTCTCCGGAGGCCTCACCGTCGTGGCCGGCACGCAGGCCGCCCCGAAGAACCTGATCTACAACGCCGAGGTCCAGTACTCGGACCCGAACAGCTTCGACGTGATCGGGATGATCGCCACCGACGAGTTCGTCATCAATCCGTACTCGATCGGCTCGGACCTCACCCTGGAGCTGCGCGGCGCGCTGCTCAGCCAGGACGACCGCTGGATCATCTCCTACTGGTGCGGCGACGACGACTCGATCTGGACCCGGTTCGCCGCCGACGGCACGCCCGTCCAGTGGGATTCGGGTCAGTACGCCACCCTGAACGTCACGGGGTCGATCGCGTCGCCGGGCAGTGGCAACCCCTCCGCCTCGTTCTCGCCCCGCAACTACGGCTTCGACGACCGGTTCGCCTACCTCCGGCCGCCGTTCTACCCGCTGCTCGGCGACGATTGGACGTACCAGAACTGGTCCGAGGACTTCATCCCGGACTGGGCGAACTGATCGTCGTCGGGAGGCGGTGGTCGGCGGCGAGCTGCAGCGCCAACCCCGGACGTGTCGGTGAGATGAGCACGGCCCGGGTGCGCTCGAGTTGCACGGTGCCGTTGCGACCCGCCGCGGGCACGTAGTCGACGGGGCCGGCGAGGTCGATCTCGAGGGCCCGTCCCAGCGCGCCGAGGGTGAGGTCATCGGCCTCGGTCCCGGCGAGGGCGGGCGTGATCGCCCGAACGACGTCACGCCGGCACAGCAGCGCATCGAGGACGACCATCTGATCGTGCACGACGACCCCGCCCGGCACGAACACGAGCCATCGGCGCGACAGCTGGTGGAGCGCCCGGAGCGCGAGCCATGCGGCCGGCAGGCCGAGCAGCGTGGCGGGGACGCCGACGAGCCACGCACCACCGGCCAGGAGGAGCGGACCGACGGTGGTGCCGACCAGTGCGACGGCAGCGGCGAACGGGATCGGTCCGAGCAGCAGCGGACCCGGCACCCGGAGCGGCATCCGACGTTCCGGGCCGTAGGACGACGCATCGACGAAGTCGTCGCCGATCTGCGCCGTCAGCGCCAGGAGCGCTGCGGCCGTCGCCAGCCCGATCGCAAGCGGGTCGGCTCGGTCACCGAAGGCCGAAAGGGCAGCGACGGCGGCCGCCCCCGGTGCCGCCACGCGGATCACGGTGAGCCCCAGTGGACTGGGCACCAGGACGGCCAGGAGACCGACCGCCCACCAGGCCCAGACGAGGGCCACGGCGACGATCCGCACCGGGTCCGAGAACGCTCCGAAGGCGCCGTCGACGGCGCCGGCGACGGTCGGTCCCGTGACGAACCAGACCACTCGCAACAGCCAGACGGCGGGTCTCCGGATACTCATCGGTTCAGACTTGCGTGCCTCCACGTCGCGGACCAACCTACGGCTTCAGGTGGACCTCGGGGAAGGAGCACGGTGGCCGGGTCCGACGTACTGCACGCCGGAGCGGCGTCCTCGATCGGGAGTCTCCCCCACACCGATCCCGTCGAGGCCGCCCGCATCACGCTCGCCGCGTGCCCGCAGCTCCCGGCCGGCCCTGAGCTGGTCCGTCGCGATGAGCGGTCGTCCCTGCTCGGTTCGGTCGCCGCAGCCGTCCCTGGCGTCGCGCTGGTCGACGGCGCGCTCGCCGCAGAGGATCCGATCGATCCGGACGGCCCGCTCGACACCGCCATCGACCCCGAGCGCGACGCCGGCCTGATCGCGCTGCTCGAGCAGGTCGACGAGCGATGCCCGGCGGTCAAGGTCCAGGTTCCCGGTCCCGTCACCGTCGCCACGGCACTCGTCCACGGGGGCGTACCGATCGCCCGAGCCGTCGACGTGGCCACCCGCTTCTCGATCGAGCGCGGCCGCGCCATGGTCGAGGCCGTCGCGGACGCCGCCGCGACCGCCGTCCCGGTCCTCGTGCTCGACGAGCCCGGTCTCGTCACGCTCACCGACGACCGCGCGGTCATGACCGTCAACGAGGCGATCGACCTGGACGCCCAGGCGTTGGCCGCCGTCGAGTCGGTCGCCGTCACGGGTCTGCACTGCTGCGGGCCGACCGACTGGGGCGCGGTGTTCCAGACCGGTGCCGAGATCGTCTTCGCCCCGGTCGGGTCGGGCCTCGAGGGCTTGCCCGGCGCTGCCGGCGCCCACCTCGAGCGCGGCGGCTGGATCGGCTGGGGCGTCGTGCCGACCCACTCGCCGATCGGCACCAGCGGTGAGCGTCTCTGGAAGCACCTCGCCGAGGTGTGGTGCTCGATGGTGCGGTCCGGCTGCGATCCGCTCCTGCTGCGAACACAGGCGATCATCACGCCGGAGTGCGGCATGGCCGGCCACGGCGAGTCCCAGGCCGAGCGGGTGCTCGAGATCACCTCGGCGGTCGCCGAACGAGCCCACGACCAGGTGGTGGCCGTCCGCTTCGCCGTCGGCGCGTAGCTCGTCCCCGGCACTGCGAGACCCCGTCACTAGATTCGGCGCTCGTGACCGACGCTGCCGATCCCACCGTCGTCGCTCGCGTCGAGGCGTTGCGCACCGATCTGCGAGCCCACGATCGGGCCTACTACGTCGACGGGGCTGCGACGATCCCCGACGCCGAGTACGACGCCCTCCTGCGTGAGTTGCGCGACCTCGAGGCTGCGCATCCCGAGCTGGCCAGCGACGACTCACCGACCCAGCGCGTCGGCGGTGGCTTCGCCCCGACGACCTTCGCCCCGGTCGAGCACCGGGTGCCGATGATGTCGCTCGACAACACGTTCAACCCCGACGAGTTCCTGGCCTGGGCGGAGCGGGTGCGCAAGGGGCTGGCCGGCGACGGAGAGCCGCCACCGGTCCGCTGGGCGTGCGAGCTGAAGTTCGACGGTCTCGCGATGTCGCTGCGCTACGAGGACGGGCGCTTCGTCCAGGCCGCCACGCGAGGCGACGGCCGGGTGGGCGAGGACGTGACCCCGAACGTCGCCACCATCACCGAGCTGCCCGACCACCTGCCGGGTGGTGCGCCGTCGGTGCTCGAGGTGCGGGGCGAGATCTACCTCCCGGTGTCGGAGTTCGATCGCTTGAACGAGCGACAGGACGCCGAGGGCAAGCCTCGGTACGCGAATCCCCGCAACACCGCAGCCGGATCGCTGCGCCAGAAGGACGCGGCGGTCACCGCCACGCGCAACCTGCGGTTCTGGTCGTACCAGCTCGGCGAGGTCGTCGGCGGCCCCGAGCTCAACAGCCACGCGTCGACGCTCGCCTGGCTGAGCGAGCTCGACTTCCCCGTCAACGACCACACGGCTGTCTTCGACGAGCCCGAGGAGGCGCTCGCCTGGATCCTCGAACGCGAGCGCAGCCGGCACGACGACGACTACGAGACCGACGGTGTGGTCGTGAAGGTCGACGAGCTGTCCCAACGGGAGCTGCTCGGCTCGACGGCGCGTGCACCCCGCTGGGCGATCGCCTACAAGTTCCCGCCCGAGGAGCGCACGACCACGTTGCTCGACATCGAGATCTCGGTGGGCCGCACCGGTCGCGTCACCCCGTTCGCTCGGCTCGATCCCGTCTTCGTCGGCGGCTCGACCGTCGGGGTGGCGACGTTGCACAACGAGGATCAGGTCCGGCTGAAGGACGTCCGGCCCGGCGACACCGTGATCGTCCGCAAGGCGGGTGACGTGATCCCCGAGGTCGTCGGTCCCGTCGTCGCCGACCGCGCCGACGACAGCGAGCCGTGGCCGTTCCCGTCGACCTGTCCGTGCCCGGTCGGGTCGACGCTCGAGCGGGCGGAGGGCGACGCCAACACCTACTGCGTCGTGCCGGCCTCGACGTGCCCGGAGCGGCGCTGGCAGGGCATCTCCCACTTCGCCTCACGGGGCGCGATGGACATCGAGGGACTGGGGGAGCGGACAGTGCTGGCGCTGACCCGCTCCGGGCGGGTCGCCGACCCCGGCGACCTCTACACGCTCACCTCCGAGGAACTGCTGGAGTACGAGGGGTTCGCCACGATCTCCGCCGACAAGCTCATCGCCTCGATCGACACGACTCGCTCCCGCCCCCTGCCCCGACTGCTCTTCGCGCTCGGCATCGACCACCTCGGTCCGACCGGCGCCGAGCTGCTGGCCCACCGCTTCCGGTCGCTCGAAGCGATCGCCGAGGCACCCGAGGACGACATCGCCGCCATCGACGGCGTCGGCCCGACCATCGCGGCCAGCGTGCGCACCTGGTTCGACGACGAGACCCACGGGTCGATCGTCGACAAGCTCGTCGCCGGGGGCGTGGCCACCGATCGCGTCGAGACCGAGGTCGTCGAGCCGGTGCTCGAGGGCATGTCGATCGTCGTCACGGGCAGCCTCGAGGGCTTCAGCCGCGACGGCGCCTCGGCGGCGATCAAGGCCAGGGGCGGCAAGTCGCCGGGCAGCGTGTCGAAGAAGACGACCGCAGTGGTCGTGGGCGCCGAGCCGGGTGCGTCGAAGGTGACCAAGGCCGAGGACCTCGGCGTGCCGATGCTCGACGAGGCCGCCTTCGTGGCGCTGCTCGAGACCGGCGAGCTCCCCCCGAGCGAGTAGACGGCCCGGCCGCAGCCCGTCAGGGCGAGGACCTCGGGAGGACGGTGGGGCTCGGGGGTCCCATCCGGGCAGGTGATCAGGCGGCGGTGAAGCACCAGCTCTCGATGGCCCGCTCGTCGGGCTCCTCGAGGTTGGTGAGGTAGGCGGTCACGCACACCTGGCCCTGCGGGAAGATGTCGAAGACCTTGCCGGGACCCGGATCGAAGATCACCCGACCGAGCGGGTCGTTGGCCCGGCCGATCTCGGGGTCGAACCCCTCGATCTGGTCGAGGGGGATGGTGGTGCGGTTGATCTCGAGCTCGGCGGTCCAACCGATCTCGAGGTCGATCTCGACCCGCGTCTGGCGTACCGCCTGCGCGCCCTCGGAGGGGATGAGCACCTCGACGGCGGGATGGGTCGCCCCGCCGGTCCCCTCGGTGTTGGCGATGGTCCCGGCCACCGCGAAGATCGCAATGATCGCTGCGCCGGCGCCGAACACGGCGAGGCGGCGCTGGCGGGACCACTTCGGGGCCTTGGGGTAGGAAGCCACGGCCGCAATTCTGCCAGGGAGCGGGGTCGGTCCCCACTTCGCGGTGCCGCGACTGGAGCGACTTCTGGCACTAGCTTCGAGGAGGATGCTCACCCAGCGCGGCGACGATCGGGTCGGGCGGGTGCTCGGCGATCGCTACCGGCTGCTCGCCCTCATCGGGATCGGTGGTCAGGCGCGCGTCTATCTCGCCGACGATGTTCGGCTCCGCCGCCAGGTCGCGGTCAAGATGCTGCACGCCGGCCTGGCCCGCAACTCGCTGTTCCTGCGTCGGTTCACCGCCGAGGCGCGAGCGGCTGCGGCGCTCAGCCACCCCAACCTGCTCGCCGTGTTCGACCACGGCGAGGAGGACGACGGGCCGTACCTGGTGACGGAGTACCTGGGCGGTGGTTCGCTGCGCAGCCTGCTCGACGAGCACGGTCCCCTCACCCCGTCGCAGGGGGTCAAGGTGGGGCTCGAGGCCGCCGCCGGCCTCCACGCCGCGCACTCCCGCGGCATGGTGCATCGTGACGTCAAGCCGGCGAACCTGCTGTTCGGCGACGAGGGCCGGCTCCGCATCGCCGACTTCGGTCTCGTGAGGGCGTTGCACGAGGCGGCGCTCACCGAGCCCGACGGCAGCGTTCAGGGCACCGCCCGATATCTGCCGCCCGAGGCCGGCTCGACCCGGCCGCTCGACGAGCGGTCCGACGTGTACTCGCTCGCCCTCACCGTGGTCGAGGCGATGACCGGTGACGTCCCGCTCGCCGGCGGGTCCGTCGACGAGGTGCTGGCCCGCCGCCGCTCGATCGGGCGCATCGAGCTCCCGGCCCGGCTGGGACCGGCCGGCGAGGCGCTGAGCGCCGCGCTCCGGCGGGATCCGACCAGCCGGCCGTCGGCACTGGAGCTGGGGAACGCGCTGATCTCCTCGACCCCGTCGTATCCCGCGCCGGGAGCGCTCCCGCTGGTGCACACGAGTCCCGGGCCGGTCGAGGGCGACCGCACCGCCCTCGTCACGCCGCCGGGCGAGGACGAGGCTGCCGCGGTGATGGCGTCGTCGAAGGTGCGCTCGCGCGTCGACCGACCGAGCGCTCGACGCCAGCTGCGGCGCCAACGACAGCCGCAGGACCAGGGAGAGCGGCCCCGTCGACGGGGTCTGCGGCTCCTGCGGAACCTCGTGCTCGGCGTGGCCGTGATCGCTGCTGCGGTCTGGGTCGCCTCCAACATGCTCAGCGAGGAGCCGGTCGTCACCCAGGTCGGCGACTGGCGCGACCGGCCGATCGATGAGCTCCAGGGCTTCGCCCGCAGTTCGGGCTGGCAGCTCGAGGTGGAGCGCGCGTTCGCCGATGAGGTCGACGTCGATCGCGTGGTGTCCACCGATCCCGGGCCCGGGACCGAGCTCGCCGAGGGCGAGTCGATGACCGTGGTGGTGTCCGACGGCCCGCGCCCGGTCGACCTCGACGACCTGCGGGGACTCGACGTCAACGCCGCCGCCGATCAGCTCATCGCGCTCGGCCTCGAGCTCGGCGGCACCCCGGGACGCAACGACGAGGACATCGAGGCCGACGTCGTGCTCGAGGTCGAGGTCGACGGCCAGATCGTCACCGACTTCCCGATCTCGATCACCCCGGGCTCCCGGGTCGACCTGGTGATCTCCGCCGGCCCCGAGGACCGGGTCGTCCCCGATCTCCGGACGGCGACCCTCGAGACCGCGGCCGCTCGCCTGGCCGAGGAGTCGCTCGTGCTCGCCGAGGCCGAGCCCCAGTTCTCCGAGACGGTCGAGGAAGGGCGCATCATCGAGCACGCGCCGCTGCCGGGTGATCGGATCGAGCGCGACGGCACGGTCACGGTCACCGTGTCGAAGGGTCCGGATCGACGAGCGGTGCCCGTGCTCGAGAACCTCTCGGTCGACCAGGCCCGCGGCGAGCTGGAGGCCGTGGGCCTGACACTCGGTCAGGTGTTCGGTCCGCCCGACGCCGACATCGTGGTCGGCTACGCCAGCGGGCAGGGCCCCGGATCGCTGCACGCGCCCGGCACCTCCATCGACGTGGTGGCGGGAAGTCCCGGCTAGTCGATTCTCGGAATACCCGATCGGATTGGTAGGTTATTGCGCTCATGGCGAGCGCACCTGCCCCGATCGACCCCCGAGGCCCCCGGCTCAACCAGGCCGTCCTCGCCGTGTCGCTGGCGGTCGCGCTGGCCGTCGACGCTCGGTGGGTGGTGCCCCTCTTCGCCGTGGTCCTCTTCCTCGGCGCCGCGTTCGGGCCGCGGTACGGGCCGGTGCTCCGCTTCTACGCCACGGTCGTCCGGCCCCGCCTCGGGCCGCCCGAGGAGTGGGAGGATCCCCGTCCGCCCCGCTTCTCCGCAGCGGTCGGTGTGGTCGTGCTGGTCGCCGCGAGCGGAGCGTTCGCTGCGGGGGCGCCCGTGGTCGGATGGATCCTCGCTGCGATCGTCGCGACGCTCGCCGGCCTCGCCGCCGCGTCCGGGCTGTGCGTCGGTTGTGAGATCTGGGTGCTGCTGGCCCGGTGGCGGAGCCGCCCCGACGCCGCAGCGCTCGACGGACGGCTCCCCGTCGAGCCGGGTACCGCAGCCGACGTCGTGTTCACGACGCCGTGGTGCGCGAACTGCGGCCCGGCCGTCTCGGCCATCGAACGAGATGGCTCGGTGGTGGTGGTCGTCGATGCGACCGAGCGCCCCGATCTCGCCGAGCGGTACGAGGTGCGGAGCGCACCGACGTGGCTGCGCCTCGACGCCGGCGGCGGTGTCGTTGCCCGCACCGTCGGGCTCCGAGCCATCCGGGAGCGCACCCGCACGACCGTCTGATCGAGCGTCGAATCGGCTGGTCGGCTGAACCGCTCGCCGACCTAGTGTCGGCCGAGTGAGCGACGAGATCTCGACGCGGCCCCGTCACCGCGACGAGCTCCCCATCACCTCGGCGGGGGTCCACCCCGTCCCGACCATCGCCTGGCCGCTCCTGCTGCGGCGCCGCGTCCAGGCACAGATCCGCGAGCGCGACAGCTTCCGATGGTGGGTGCTCGGCGTCTCGCTCGGCGGCATGTTCGCGACCGGGTTCACCATCACGATCCTGGCCGTCGCCGTCCCTGGCATCGCCCAGGAGCTCGACTCCGACACGACGACCGTGTCCTGGATCGTCACCGCCCCGATCCTCGTGTTCGGTCTGGTCGGGCCGACGCTCGGGCGGGCCGGCGACATCTTCGGTCACCGTCGCCTGTACCTCTGGGGCCTCGCCCTCACCGCCGTGTTCGCCATCTTGACCTCGCTGGCGTGGAACGCCGCCAGCCTGATCGCGTTCCGGACCCTCGGCGCGGCCGTGGGTGCGGCGACCGGACCGTCGGCGATGGCGATGATCAACCGGGTCTTCCCGGCCGATCAACGGGTCACCGCGATGGGGTACTGGTCGTTGGTCGGCGCCGGCGGCCCCGTGCTCGGAGTGGTGGCCGGTGGTCCGATCGTCGAGGAGTACGGGTGGCGGGTGATCTTCGTCTTCCAGGCGCCGGTGACGATCCTGGCCGTGCTCATCGCCGCGATCGTCCTGCCCGAGACCCCGCGTCGACCCGATACCCGGCTGGACATGTTGGGTGCCGTGGCGCTGGCCGCAGCGACGCTCTCGCTGCTCCTGGCCATCAACCGGGGAGCGATCGTCGGCTGGTCGACCTGGTGGATCGTGGTGCTGTTCGCGCTCACGCCCGTGTTCGCGATCTGGTTCGTCCGCGTCGAGCGCTCGGTCGACGACCCGCTGATCCCGCTCCGCTACTTCCGGTACCGCAACGTCGCGCTGCCGCTCTTCACCGTCGCGCTCGTGCAGTTCGCCTACATGGGCGGGTTCATCCTGACGCCGCTGCTGCTCGACTCGGTCTACGGCTACGCCGAGACCCGGATCGGGCTGCTGTCCATCCCGCGGCCGTTGGCGTTCGCGGTGACCGGCCCGCTGGTCGGGTTCGTCGCGGTGAAGATCGGCGAGCGGACCACCGTGGCCGCGGGGACGGCGCTCGTGGCGACCTCCATGGTGGTGATGGCCCGCGCCGCCACCGATCCCGCCGACGGGTTGATCGTGCTCGGACTCGTCCTGTCCGGCGTCGGTCTCGGCGCGGCGTCGCCGTCCCTGGCCGCCCTCGTCGCCAACGCCGTCGACGACGAGGACTTCGGGGTCGCCGGGGCGATGCAGTTGATGGCGGCGCAGATCGGCGTCGTGATCGGCATCCAGATGATGCAGGCCATCCAGGTTGCGGCCGCGCCACCGTGCTGGCCGGACGTCTGCGTCGGTGGCGCGCTGGTCAGCACGGTGGGCGACAGCTACGCCGTCGGCTACCTCGTCGGTGGGGCCGTCGCCGGCGTGAGCGTGCTGGTCGCGCTGGGCCTGCGCAGCTCCCCGCGCGATCACTGACCTCCCAACCTTCACCCGAGCGTTGCTGCCAGGTCATCCTGGCCTGCTCTGATCCGAACCCGTGGACCTGGTCACCCGCGTCGCCATCGCCGATGACGTCCCCGTCGTCCGCTCGTTGCTCGGCGCGCTCTCGCCGTCGGCCCTCGGAGCCCTGCGGGCCTGGCCCAACGCCCGGCTCCTGGTCGTCGCAGACCCGCAGCGCGTCCACGGAGTGGCCGCGTTGGAGGCGGGTCTCGCCGTCGAAGCGGATGGCCGGTCTGCGAGCCTGGTCGGATGGGGCCTCGGTGTGGATGCCCCGGAAGACGCAGGGGAGCTGCTCCGCAGCGCCGCGATCGCCGCCGCCGCCGAGCTCGCCTGCGTGCGCCTGACCGGTCAGCCGCTCGGCGAGATCGAGATCGGGCCGGGCGAGGACCCGACCGAGCGCTTCGTCCGTGCGGCGTGCCGCGCGGCGGATGACATCGCGGCGGCGACCGTCGATCTCCGAGCGCTGCCGGACGTGGGCACCGGCGCCGACGGCGCCGCCACGAAGGCCGCCGACCGGGTCGCCGAGGAGCTCGCGCTGGAGCGGCTGGTACCGCTCGGCATCCCGATCTGCTCGGAGGAGCGCGGCCACATCGGTGATCCCGATCCTGTCGGCACCTGGATCGCGGTCGATCCCATCGACGGCACCCGCAACTACCTCCGCGACCTGCCGCCCTACGCGTTCGCCGCCGGCGTCGTCGAGGGCGGAGTCGTGACGACCGGGGTCGTGGTCGACCTCACCTCCGGTCGCCGATGGATCGGCCGGCGGGGGCGCGGTGCGACCGTCGACGGGCGGGTGTGTCGGCCGCGGCCCGGTGGTCCGGTGGCCGTGCCCAGCGTGGCCCCTGGTGCCGAGGTCGGATCGCTGCCCGAGGGGCACAGCCGGGTGCGGATGAGCGGTTCGACGACCGTGGACCTGTGCCGCGTCGCCGACGGCTCCCTCGGTGCGTTCGTCGACCTCGACCGTGCGGTCGTGCACGTCCACGATCTCGCCGGGCCGCTCGCGGTGCTCCGTGAGGCCGGCGTGCCGGTGCTCGATCCGACCGGGCGGCCGCCCGAGTTGGTCCCCGATCCGCGGTGGACGACCCACCTGCTCGTCGGTGCCGAGGTCGCTGCGCTCCCGACCTGAAGTGTTCACCTCCGAGCCGTCTGCGCGTGGTTGTCATGACAACCTGGTCGAGAAGACTCGGCAGCGTGTCGACGTCGACCTACCTGGAGCTCGCCGACGAGCTGGAGGAGCTGGTCCGTCGTTCCGAGCCCGACGAACGGCTGCCCTCCGAGAACGAGATCGTCGAGCAGCGGTCGGTCTCGCGGGTGACCGTGCGTTCGGCGTTGCAGGAGCTCGAACGGCGAAGCCTCGTACGTCGAGTTCGGGGGCGGGGCACGTTCGTCGCCCGGCGACTCGAGTACGTGGTCGGGGCGAAGATGGCCCCGAGCTGGAGCGCCACGGTGCGGGCGGCCGGCGGGACGCCTGGCGCCGAGGTGCTCGGCTGCGAGCCCGGAGCTGCCAGCCCTGAGGTCGCCCGACTGCTCGAGATCGGAGACGACGAGGTGTGCACGCTGCGCCGACGCGGCTACGTCGACGGACTGGTGGCGACGTCCGCCAGCTCGGCGGTGCCCGTGGAGTTTGGCGCCGCCTCGCTCGCAGCGAGCCAGGGCGGCTCCCTCCACGCCGCCTTCCGAGAGCTCGGCCTCGACGTCCACCGGGCCTGGAGCAGGGCCGAGTTGGTCGTCCCGGGCGCCGACGTCGCCGAAGCCCTGGGCTACGAGGGGCGGCCTCCGACCTGGCTGGTCGAGTCGCTCAACCGGGACCGCTCCAGCCGGCGCGCCGTCGAGTACAGCCGCACGTGGATGCGCGCCGATGTCTTCCGGCTCCGCTTCGAGCTCGGACCCGAACACCCCGACGATGACGAGGAGAGCACATGACCGTGGAGCTCGACCGTGAGCGGCGCACCGAGCTGCTCGCGGCGACCGAGCGCGACACCCTGGTGGCGCTCGCCGACCGCTGCCTCGCCCGCACCGACCCCGTGATCCTCCAGGAACCGGAGGTCGGCATGGTGATGATGCAGGTGCGCGAACCCGTGGTGCGCGAGCGCTTCCACCTTGGTGAGGTGCTGGTCACTCGGGCCGCCGTCGAGATCGATGGCGAGCGCGGCTGGGCGATGCGTCTCGGCGACGACCGCGCCGCCACCCTCGCCGCCGCCATCTGCGATGCGGTCGTCGAGTCCGACGGACCCGAAGCCGCCGACGTCCTCGCCGTGTGTGACCTGTCGCGCCGCACGATCGAGGCCGACCGTCGACGCACCTGGGCCGAGATCGCCGCCACCGAGGTCACCTTCGAGGAGCTCGACTGATGCAGACCCAGCCCCCGTCGTTCGACCTGCGTGCCGTGCGCCTGCGCGGCGACCGGTCGCAACGGGCCTTCCGCACGCTGATGGACTCGCTGTCCCGCCCGGGCACGCTCCACGTCCTCGACGACGACGTGATCGTCGACGGGGTGCCGTCGGCCCTCGTCCTCCCGCTCGCGATCGCCGACGTCGAGGTGTCCGTCGCCGTGCTCGGCGACGACGACGGCCGCTGGGCTCGGCTCCTCGGCGACGCGACCGGCGCCCGGGTCACCGATCACGACGATGCCGACTGCGTGGCGGCGCTCGCCGGGCTGCGGGCCGACCACGTGCTCGCTCTCCGTCGTGGGAGCGCGTTCCGGCCGGAGCACGGCGCCCGACTCGTGGTCGAGGTCGATCGGCTGACCGACGCGGTCGACACCGCCCGACTCGTGGTCGAGGTGCAGGGCCCCGGCGTGCCCGGTGCCCTCCGATTCGGCGTCGACGGGCTCGCCGCCGACGCGATCGCGGCGCTGAACACGGTCAACGCCGCCTTCCCGGCGGGCGTGGACACCTGGCTCGTCGACACCGACGGCCGGGTCGTGGCCCTTCCCCGCAGTTCGACCGTCAACCTCCCCGAGAGCGACCAGGAGTAATCGTGGGATACGCAGCAGCCAAGGGTGGCCTCGATGCCATCACCGCCGCCGAGGAGCTCGTCGCCCGCAAGCGGGTGTCGGGCACCAGCTCCTGGCTCGAGGTGGGTCAGCTGATCGAGCGGCAGCGCTTCGCCGTCGACCGGGTGATGGGGGAGGGCGGCCTGTGGGCTCCCGAGCTCGCCGCCCGTGCCCTCCGCCAGGCCGAGGGCGACATCATCGAGGCGTCCCACCTCGTGCGGGCGCACCGGTCGACCCTGCCCCGCTTCGCCTACGCCGAGCCGGCCGACGCCGACGAGATGTCGGTCCTCCGCCGGATCGTCCCGGCCTACCGGAACCCGCCCGGTCCCCAGCTCCTCGGTCGCACCCTCGACTACACGGGCCGCCTGCTCGACCCGACGCCGGAGGACGTCGCACGACAGCAGGCCATGGAGGCCGCGGCAGCCGATGCCGAGGCCGCCGCCCTCCCCGAAGCCGATGAGGTCGCCGCCGACGCCGAGGACCTCACCGAGAAGCGCCAGCCGAAGCGCCTCTATGAGCTGCTCCGGGAGATGGATCTGCTCGTCGACCGACGCCGCGACGACGATCCCGAGCCGTACGACATCACCCGGGTCCCTGCCCGGCCGGGAGCGCCCCGCTCGGCGGTGCTCGCCACGATGGCCCGGGCCGAGACCGGCGCGCTGGTCCAGCTCTGGTATCGCAACATCCTCGGCCCCGACCGCAACCTCCACGAGGTGACCCTCGGCGAGGTCCGTCACGGCGAGCTGCCGGTGGAGGTCGAGCATCCGGTCACCGGCAAGCCGGTGACCCTGGGCCACATCCGCGTCACCGAGGTCGAGGCGATCGAGGACCTCGACGGGATCGACGAGGAGACCGACCGCTTCGACGTCGGGTACGGCCTCTGCATGGGGCACAACGAGCGCAAGGCCATCGCCATGGCCAACCTCGACATCGCGGTGCACCGAAACAACGGTGAGGGCCCACTCGAGCAGTCGGTGCTGCAGACCACCGACGGGCTCGACGCCTCCGGGTTCCTCGAGCACCTCAAGCTGCCGCACTACGTCACCTTCCGCTCGATGGTCGAGCGCAAGGAGGCTCGGCGTCGGGCGGCCTCGACCGACATCCGCGGCGAGCACGCCGACGAATGGAAGGACTGCCGGTGAGCGTCACCGACCTGATCGGCGAGTCCACGCCGAGCGACACCGAGGCGTTGGCCGGCCACGTCGAGCGCCACGAGCTGCTCGACGAGTACTCCAAGCGGGAGATTCGACGAGCCTGCCTGACCGCCATCGCGGTGCCCGGCTACCAGGTGCCCTTCGGCAGTCGCGAGATGCCCGTGGCCCGAGGTTGGGGCTCCGGCGGCCTCCAGATCACCCTCGGCGTGATCGGCGACGCCGACACCGTGAAGGTGATCGACCAGGGCGAGGACGCCGGCGTCAACGCTGCGAACCTCCGCCGGCTGATCCGGTCGAGCACCGGTGTCGGCACCACGACGCACGCCGAGGAGTCGACGGTCGTGCAGACCCGTCATCGGATCCCGGAGGACCCGATGACCGAGGACCAGGTGCTCGTGCTGCAGGTCCCGGTCCCCGAGCCACTACGTGGCGTCGAGCGCGACATGGCCGAGCTGTCCCGCATGCACGCCGAGGCGGACTACTCGAAGATGTGGGTGAGCCTCTACGAGGACGTCGTACGCAACGGCGTGATCACCCGATCGACCGGCTACCCGTGCCTCGTCGGTGGCCGCTACGTCATCGCGACCACGCCCATCCCGCGGTGGGACGTGCCGAAGCTCCATCAGTCCGAGCACCTGTCGTTGTTCGGCGCCGGTCGGGAGAAGCGCATCTACGCCGTGCCACCACACACCGATGTCGAGCCCTTGACCTTCGAGGACGTGCCCTTCGAGGTCGAGACGACCGAGGGCGCGTTCTGTCGGCTGTGCGGCGCGGGCCGCCCAGGACAGCCCGTCTCCTTCCTCGTCGAGATCCCCAAGCTCGACGACTCGTCGGAGTGGGTGTGCTCCGACACCGACTGGTGCTCCCGACGTCGGGGCCTGCTCCCCGTCCGCGAGGCCTCGATGGATGCAGGGAGTGATGCGTGATGGCCGCTGACTGGTCACTTCGGGTCGAGGGACTCGGCAAGATCTACGGTCCGACCGGTGGGCTCGACGAGCGCGGCGTGCCGCTGGCCATCGAGGGCACCGGGCCGGAGACGGGGCGCACCGTGAGCCCACGAACCGGAGCCGTCGTCGGAGCCTGGGACGTCAACTTCGACGTGGCTCCCGGCGAAGCGCTCGGCATCATCGGCGAGTCCGGTTCGGGCAAGTCGTCGGTGCTGCGCTGCATCGCCGGCGACATCCCGTCGACGGCAGGCCACGCCTGGCTCCGCTCGTTCCGCAACGGTGAGGACGATCTGCTCACCCTCGACCCGTCGACCCGCCGGTCGCTCCGGGTCGACCACCTCTCGGTCGTCTACCAGGACCCGGCCGAGGGTCTCGAGCTCGGGGTCACCGCCGGGGGCAACGTCGCCGAGCGGCTGACGGCCGCCGGGTGGCGCCACTTCGGCAACATCCGATCCCGGGCGGCCGAGCTGCTCGAACGGACCGAGGTCCCGCTGGAGCGCATGGACGATCTCGTCCGCACCTTCTCCGGTGGCATGCGTCAGCGCGTGCAGCTCGCCAAGGCCCTGGCCAACCGGCCGCCCGTCCTCTTGCTCGACGAGCCGACCACCGGACTCGATGCGTCGGTCGCCGCCGGCGTGCTCGATCTCGTGCGCGACCTGCTCGACGAGCTCGGTATCGCTGCCGTCGTCGTCTCCCACGACTTCTCCGTCATCGAGATGCTCACCCGCCGCGTGCTGGTGATGCACCACGGTCGGGTGGTCGAGGAGGGACTCACCGACCAGTTGCTCGAGGACCCGCAGCATCCGTACAGCCAGCGGCTCGTGGCCGCAGCCCGAGGGTGAAGGACCCCATCGTGGACGAAGCACCGATCCTGGACGTCCGTGACCTGCACGTCTCGTTCGAGCTCCATGCGATCGACCGGTACGTCGAGGCACTCAGGGGCGTCAGCCTCGACGTGCACGCCGGGGAGCACGTGTCGATCGCCGGCTCGAGCGGTGCCGGCAAGTCGTCGTTGCTCAAGGCCATCTACCGGACCTACCTCGCCGACGCCGGTGAGGTGTGGCTCCGCCGAGGCGACGGGTCCCGCATCGATCTGCTGACCCTCGCCGACCGGGACCTGGCCGACGTGCGCGACGCCGACGTCGGCTACGTCTCGCAGTTCCTGCGGGCCGAGCCGCGACGAGGAGCGCTCGATGTCGTGGCCCGCTCGGGGCAGCGGCGGGGTCTGGCCCCCGACGCGGCGCGCGATGCCGCGGCCCAGGCGCTTCGCGAGGTCAACCTCGGCGAGCAGCTGTGGGCGACCTACCCGTCGCTGCTCTCCGGCGGTGAGAAGCAGCGCGTCAACCTCGCCGCCGGCACGATCGCTCCGCCCCGTCTGCTGCTGCTCGACGAGCCGATCTCCGCGCTCGATCCCGCCAACCGCGAGGCCGTCCTCCAACGGATCGATCGACTCACCGATCACGGCGTGGCCGTGTTGGCCGTGTTCCACGACGCCGCCGTCATGGAACGCCTGGCCGACCGGGTCGTCGTCGTCGGCGACGGTCAGGTGCGTGCCGCCGGCTCACCAGCCGAGGTGCTCGCCGGGGTGGTGACCTCGTGACCGACGATCGTCTGATCCTCACCAACGTGCGTGCCGTCCTGCCCGACCGCATCGTCGAGAACGCCACGATCGTCTGCGACCGAGGACGGATCGAGGACGTCGTCGAGCACGTCCACCATCACGACGGCATCGACGGTCGTGGGCTGCTCTGTCTGCCGGGTCTGGTCGACACCCACAGCGACGGCCTCGAGAAGGAGCTCCGCCCCCGGCGCTCGTCGTCGTTCCCCCTCGAGTTCGCCCTCGGTTCCTTCGAGGGCCGGCTCCGATCAGCTGGGATCACGACGGTGTTCCACGGCGTCGGCTTCGAGAACCGTCCCGACTACGGCCGCACGATCGAGCAAGCCCAGGAGGTGGTGCGCGGGATCGCGCGGCGTCGCGAGAGCGAACCGCCCGTCGACCATCGCCTCCTGTTCCGCCTCGAGGCCCGGTCCGTCGACGGCCTCGGCGCCATCGAGCCCGAGCTCCACGTGCTCGACGACTGGATGGACGGCGCTCCGCCTGTGGCTCCGCTGCTGTCCTTCGAGGACCACACCCCGGGACAGGGCCAGTTCCGCGACGTCGAACGGTTCGCCCGCTCGATCGACCCGGCATCGGTGCCCGAGGGGCAGACCGTCGAGGAGATCGTGGCGAAGCGGATCGCCGAGGCCGACGCCAAGCTGCACCTGCGCGACCGCAACCTCGCCGGAGTGCGTCGCCTGGCGGGCGCCGGCGAGGCACGGATGCTCGCTCACGACGTCGAGGACGCCGAGCAGATGCGCACGGCGATCGACGACTGGGGGGCGCAGGTCGCGGAGTTCCCCTTGTCGATCGATGCCGCCCGCATCGCCCGAGAGCACGACCTGCCGGTCGTCGCCGGAGCGCCCAACGTGGTGCTCGGCGGTTCCCACTCCGGCAACGTGGCCGCCGCCGACCTGGTGGCCGCCGGGGCCTGCACGGTGCTCGCGTCCGACTACCAACCGTCGACCTTGTTGGCCGCCGCCTTCCTGCTGGCCCGCCGGGGGATCGTCGATCTGCCCGCGGCGATCCGGCTCGTCACCGACGGACCGGCCGAGATGACCGGTCTCGTCGACCGCGGCCGGATCGAGGTCGGCCGCCGTTCCGATCTCGTGCTCGTCGACGACCGGGGGCCGTGGCCCGAGGTCGTCGGCGCGTCACGAGCCCGTCGATCGGCCAACGACCTGGTCGCCGGTTTCGCCTGAGTCTCCACCCGGGTGGGGCCGGACCGCCGACGGGACCGTCGGCGGTCGCTTCGGCGCGCCCGGAGCAGCGAATGCCCAGGTCAGACGGGTTGTTCGGGTGCATCGAGTGCCATCTCCGACAGTTCACCGAAGTGACGGATGAAGGTCCGAATGGGCACACGGAGATGTCATGTCAACTTCCTAGGTTGCGCGGCGTCACCTGATCCCTGACCCCATGGAGACACCGACATGAGGAACTCCTCCCCCTGGCGCCTGGTGCTGGCGTTGTTCGCCGTGCTCGCGCTCGTCGCGGCAGCCTGCGGCGACTCCGATGACGCCGACGACGCCGTCGAGGCGGTCACCGAGGTCGCCGAGGACGCGACCGACGACGCCGAAGAGGCCGTGAGCGACGCGGCCGACGCCGCGGATGAAGCCGTGGAAGAGACCGAGGATGCGGCCGAGGAGGCCGCCGAGGCCGTCGAGGGCGCAGCCGACGCCGACGACCGTGAGGGCTGGCCCTCCGAGCTGCGCTTCGCCGTGGTGCCGTCGCAGGAGGAGCAGCAGCAGATCGACCGGTACCAGCCGGTGCTCGACATCCTCGAAGAGGAGCTCGGCATCCCGATCGAGTTCAGCTTCGCCACCGACTACGCGGGCGTCATCGAGGCGATGATCGCCGGCAACCTCGACATGGCCCAGTTCGGCCCGTTCTCCTACGTGATCGCCACGGGCAACGGCGCCGACATCGTCCCCGTGGCCATCGGCCAGGAGGGTGACAACCCGGCGTCGTACCGCTCGTACGGCATCACCCAGGCCGGCAACGAGGAGATCAACTCGCTCGCCGATTACGCCGACCGCAACATCTGCTTCGTCGACCCGGGCTCGACGTCGGGCTTCCTGTTCCCGTCGGCCGGCCTGCTCGGTGAGGGCATCGATCCGGAGACCGGCGTGTCCGGCACCTTCGCCGGCGGCCACGACGCCTCGGCGCTCTCGGTCGCCAACGGCACCTGCGACGCCGGCTTCGCCTTCGACGCCATGGTCACCGCGCTGCTCCCCGACCAGGGCGACATCACCGGCGTCATCGACGCCGTCGAGGACGAGTCGTTCAACGAGGACACCGCCGAGCTGAAGATCGTCTGGAAGAGCCCGCCGATCCCGAACTCGCCGGTCGCCATCCAGGCCAGCTTCCCGCAGAGCTTCATCGACGCCGTCACCGACGTGTACGTCAACGAGCTCAACGCCGACCGCTTCCTCGCCGAGGGCTTCTGCACCCAGGAGGAGTACGACGCCGGTGAGTGCTCGATCGCCGAGGAGGGCGCCACCCAGTACCTCCCCGTCACGAACGACCTCTACGACGGCATCCGCTTCGTCTGCGAGCAGACCGGCTCCGCCCGCTGCGACGGCTGAGCAGGGTTGATTCCCGGCTGGGGCCCCGGAGCCCCCGGAGCGCCCAGTGCTCCGACCCCCTCCGGTGTCCTCGGAGCTGACGCTCCTGCGGCCCTCGCCGCCGGTTGTGCCCGCCACTGAGTGAACACCGGGACGACATCCACGACCCGACCCGGGGGCGCCGCAGTGCGTCCCCGGGCGGTGTCGGTCCTGAACGAGACAGCGACATCTCTACGAAACGGAGCCTCGATGAGCACGAGCGGCGCGGCGGAGACCGTCATCAGCGTCCGGAACCTGCGCAAGGAGTTCGCCGGCGGCAGCGTCGTCGCACTCGATGACGTCAACCTCGATGTGCCGGCGGGACAGCTGCTGGTGATCATCGGCCTGTCGGGCTCGGGGAAGTCGACCTTCCTCCGCCACCTGAACAAGCTGCACGAGCCGACCGCCGGTCAGGTCACCGTGCTCGGCCACAACGTGAACATGGCGAAGGGCTCCGAGCTCCGGGAGCTGCGCCGGGACGTCGGGTTCATCTTCCAGCAGTTCAACATCGTCGGCCGGCTGACGGTCCTCGAGAACGTCCTGTCCGGCGCGCTCGGGCGACTGCGCGGACCGCGCTACGGGGTGTTGACCTACTCGAAGAAGCTGCGTCGGGAGGCCCTCGAGCAGCTCGAGCGAGTCGGTCTGGCCGACCGCGCCTTCCAACGCACCAACACCCTGTCCGGCGGTCAGCAACAGCGCGTCGCCATCGCCCGGACGCTGATGCAGCAGCCCAGGATCGTGCTCGCCGACGAGCCCGTCGCCTCGCTCGATCCCGAGATCTCCGGTCAGGTCATGGAGGTCCTCTTCCGGGTCACGAGTGAGGAGAACATGACCGTGATCACCTCGCTCCACCAGGTCGAGCTGGCGCTCGGCTGGGCCCAGCGGATGGTCGGCCTGCGCGACGGCCAGGTCGTGCTCGACCGCGATGCCGCCGGCCTGAGCACCGAAGAGGTCATGACCGTCTACAGCCGCCTCGACCCGACCGGTGAGAAGCGCGACGAGTACGAGAGCGAACAGGTGGTCGGCGCATGACGATCACCGAGGATCCTCCCGTCGCACCTCCCGGCGACGGGACCAGCGGATCGGGCGGCGGCGACCGCCTGACCCCGCCGTGGGACCGTCGTCGGATCGAGCTGACCGTCACCGCAGTCGTGTTCGGCGTCATCGCCCTGTGGGCGATCCGGCGCACCGAGATCTGGGACCTCGGCCAGATCTTCGGTGACGGTCTCCAGAACATCCTGAACTTCCTGTTCGGCACCGACGTCCGCAACGGCGCCCTCCCGCCGCGGTTCGACGAGCTCGGCGAGATCATCGACCAGGCGATCGTGACGTTCTTCATGGCGGTCGCCGGCACCGCGCTGGCCGCGGCGATCAGCTTCCCGCTCGGCTTCCTGGCGGCCAGGAACACCACGCCCCACCCGGTGCTGCGCTACATCGCACGGGGCATCATCGTGTTCGCCCGCACGATCCCGGACATCGTGTTCGCCTTCATCTTCGTGCGCGTGTACACGATCGGCCCGCTGCCCGGGATCCTCGCCCTCGGCTTCCACGCGATCGGCATGATCGGGAAGCTCTTGGCCGACGCCATCGAGGAGACCGACCCGGGCGAGCGAGAGGCGATCGCCTCCACCGGCGGCGGGTGGTTCCAACAGATGTCGACCGGCGTCCTGCCCCAGGTGGTGCCGAGCTTCCTAGCGACCGTGATGTTCCGGCTGGACATCAACTTCCGCTCGTCGACCGTGCTCGGCATCGTCGGAGCCGGCGGCATCGGACAGCTCTTCAACCTCTACAAGGGCAACCTCCGCTGGGACCTCGCCATGGGCGTGGTGGTCGTGATCATGATCACCGTGCTCATCGTCGAGGCGATGTCGACCGCAGTGCGCAAGTCGATCCTCGGCGCAGACGCGGCCCGGGAGCCGAGTCGGTTCTCGAAGTGGATCGAAGCCGTCACCGGCCGGTCTCGGGTCACCAACGCCGACCTTGCGCCCGCGTCCACGCCGGATGTCCGGGACGTCTCGACGACCACCGGCCAGGCCGTGGACTTCGATCGCGAGCGGCTCGTGCCGCCCTTCGATGCCTACCGCCAGAAGATGGCCTTCTCGGCGCTCGTCGCCGCCGTGCTCGTCTACGCCAGCTACCTGATCACCCAGATCAGCATCCGGGACTTCTTCACCGGTATCCGCCCACAGTTCGGCGATCCCGACCCCGGACAACTGCCGTCGGTCTGGAACATCGGCCAACGGCTCATCCCGAGCAACCTCGACTGGTGGACCCCGCTGGTCAGATCGGCGATGTTCGACACGGTCGCGGTCGGCTTCGCCGCAGCCGCGATCGGCATCCCGCTGGCGCTCGCGTTCGCCTACCTCGCCGCCCGCAACGTCTCACCCAACCGGTTCGTCTACGCCGGCACACGCCTGGTGCTCGTGCTCATCCGGGCGCTCCCCGACCTCATCATCGTGATCATGCTCGTCACCGCGATGGGCCTCACGCTGATCCCGGGCGTGATCGGCCTGATCATCGGTGCCGTCGGCTTCGGCGGCAAGGTGTTCGCCGAGGCGATCGAGGAGGTCAAGGAAGGGCCGAGGGAGGGCGTGTTCGCCACCGGCGCGAGTCGGACGCAGGAGGCCGTCACCGCGGTCACGCCGCAGTTCATGCCTGCGCTCGTGGGCTTGAGCCTCTACATCCTCGACATCCTGATCCGGGGCTCAGCGGTCCTTGGCATCGTCGGTGCCGGTGGCATCGGTGCGCTGATCTCCAACTTCATGCAGGGAGGCCGCTACGAAGAGGTCGGCGGCATCCTGCTCTTCCTCTTCGTCGTGATCTTCACGATCGAGCGCATCTCGGACTGGATCCGCAAGCGCCTGATCTGAGCTCATTCCCGGGTGGGGCCCCGGAGCCCCACCCTCCTCCCGGTGTCCTCGGCCTGGCGGCCTCCGGCCCGGGCCGTGTTCATGCCCGGTGTGCAGCTCCTGCCCCCTCCCGAAACCGTGCGCGGCGGTGAGCTTGGCGGCTCATAGGCTCCGGGCGTGACCACCGAGGACCTTCCCGCCAGCACGCGGCTGGCGCTGGTCGTCGGTGGCTCGCTGCCCGGTGAGGAGATCCCCTCGCTCGACGATCTCGCCGAACGAGCGCAGTTGAGCCGGGTCGAGGTGGTCCGGGCGCTGGAGGAGCTCGAGGGTCGTCGGGCCGTCGAGCGGGTGCCAGGCAGCGGGCGGCTCGTCGCCCGTCGCGTGCCCTACCGCGTCGGTCCCGAGCTCCACGCCTCGATGACCGAGGGGGTGCGTCGCTCGGGCCGGCTCGGTCCCGACGTCGAGTTCCGGACTCTCATCCGCCGGGTCGACCGACGGCCGGCACCGGACGACGTTGCCGACGTGCTCGAGCTCGAGGAGGACGACGACGTGCTCCTGGTGGTGCGGGAGCGGGTGCTCGACGACGAGGTCGTGGTCTGGGGCCGCTCGTGGCTGCCGTCCGACGTCGTCGGTGATCTCGAGGACGAGCTCTGGGAGCGCCGGGGCCTCTCCGAGCTGCTCGAGGAGCACCTGGGCGGTCGTCTCCGTCGTCGCTGGTACCACGTCGAGCTGGAGCTGCCACCGCTGCACGTGAGCAAGATCTTCGGCCACACCGACCGAGAGCTCGCCTGGTGGATCGAGTCGGCCAACGACCTCGGACAGGGCGGTCACGTCGTCGAGCTCTCCCAGGGCTGGCTGCGGGCCGACGTCTTCCGAGTCCTCCTGCCCGAGGATCGATCAGCCGGATGACCCTGCGTGCGCGCAAGGGGTGAGCATCCGCCTGAGCTTCACCTGACGTTCGCCACCCGGAAGGGTCGGTCCGTCACGATGAGGACATGAACGATCTCGCGTCAGCGCACCATCCGGAGCACGCGGTCGACACGTTGCTCGGCCTCTTCGAGCGCTTCGGGCGCGAGCGGTACGGCGAAGGCATCAACCAGGAGGAGCACGCCCTGCAGGCCGCCAAGCAGGCGATCGACGAGGGAGCTGCCCCTGCGCTCGTCGCGGCGGCGTTGCTCCACGACGTCGGACACCTCCTGGTCGAGCGCGATCGCGTCCCGACCGTCGACCTCCGTCACGAGGCCGTCGGCGCCCGGGCGCTGGCCCGATGGTTCGGTCCCGAGGTCACCAACCCGATCGCCCTCCACGTCGATGCGAAGCGCTACCTCTGCGCCGTCGATCCGGACTACTTCGGCATCCTCTCCCCGGGATCGGTCCACTCGCTCGAGCTGCAGGGAGGCCCGATGACATCAGAGGAGGTCGAGCGCTTCGAGGCGCTCCCCGGCGCCGAGGCGGCCGCCCGACTGCGGCGGTGGGACGAGGGCGCGAAGGTCCCCGGCGTCGAGGCCGGCGAGCTCGCCGACCACCGCGAGCTGCTCATGGATCTCGCCAGGGAGCGGGTCACCACCAGCTGATCCGACCACCCATCGGCGCGCCGCGCCGACCCAGCACACCGACGAGGCCGCCCCGAAGGGGGCGGCCTCGTCGCGTTCACCGAGCGCCCGACCTGCGACGCTGCGCTCGTAGTGGGCGATCGGCCACGTACCGCAATCCGATGTCGTTGTCCCGTCACCGCGCGTTCGAAAAAGTGTCCCCAAGGGAAACGCAAGACGGCGACAAGAAGACGTGGGCAGGGCGACATGGTCGAGGTACGGGTCGAGACGATCGTTCCTGCAATTCCCCTGCGCCGGTCCGCCTACGCCGAGGTTGCCAAGCCCGTCCTCGACCGGCTGCTGGCGCTCGTGCTGCTCGTGTTGCTCGCTCCGCTGCTCGCCGTGGTGTGGCTCGCGGTGCGCCTGCGCCTCGGGTCGCCAGTGTTGTTCCACCAGCGCCGGGTGGGACACCACGGCGAGGACTTCGTCATCCTCAAGTTCCGCACGATGCACCCCGACCGTCGGGCCGGTTCCTCGCCCATCGACTTCCCGGATCGCCGACGCACGCACAAGACGACCGACGACCCCCGCCACACCGCGCTCGGCCGGTTCCTCCGGGCGACGAGCCTCGATGAGTTGCCCCAGCTCGTGAACGTCCTCCGCGGCGAGATGAGCCTGGTGGGTCCCCGGCCCGAGATCAGCGAGGTCGCCGACCGCTACGGGTTCCGCCACCACCCCCGGCACCAGGTCCGGCCCGGCATCACCGGGCTCTGGCAGATCTCCGAGGAGCGCAGCGAGCTGCTGCACGAGAACCTCGACCTCGATCTCGAGTACGTGGAGCGCGTGGGCTTGCGTACCGATCTCGCCGTGTTGGCCCGGACCGCGGACGACGTGTTCCGCCGGCGCGGCGCGTGACCCCCCGGCTCGACGGCAGGAGCTGTCGAGCGACCGACCGCGTCATGGAGGAGAGAGATGGTTGAGCGCATCCTGGTCGCCGGCGGTGGCGGGTTCATCGGTGGACACCTGGCACTGGCATTGCTCGAGGAGGGTCACGCCGTCCGCTGCGTCGACGTGAAGCCGACCGACGAGTGGTACCAGGTCCACCCCGATGCCGAGAACGTCGTCGCCGACCTCCAGGCGCTCGATGCGTGCCACGCCGCAGTGGAGGGGATCGACCAGGTGTACAACCTCGCCGCCGACATGGGCGGCATGGGGTTCATCGAGAACAACCGTGCGCTCTGCATGCTGTCGGTCCTGATCAACACGCACCTGCTGGTGGCCTCCGAGGCTTCCCAGGTGCACCGGTTCTTCTTCGCGTCGTCGGCGTGCGTCTACGCCGCCGACAAGCAGCGTTCGGCCGAGGTCACGGCGTTGCGCGAGGAGGACGCCTACCCGGCGCAGCCCGAGGATGGCTACGGCTGGGAGAAGCTCTTCAGCGAGCGCATGTGCCGCCACTTCCGCGAGGACTTCGGTCTCGAGACGCGGGTGGCCCGCTTCCACAACGTCTACGGGCCGAACGGGACCTGGCGCGGTGGACGCGAGAAGGCGCCGGCCGCCATGTGCCGCAAGGTCGCCGAGGCGGTGCTCGAGGACCTCGACGAGATCGAGGTCTGGGGAGACGGCGAGCAGACCCGCAGCTTCATGTACATCGATGATTGCGTGCGGGGCACGATGTCCATCATGCGCAGCGACATCCTCGAGCCGATCAACCTCGGTTCGAGCGAGCTCGTGTCCATCAACGGGCTCATCGACATCGTCAGCGACATCGCGGGCGTCGAGCTCGGCCGGAACCACGATCTCACGGCACCGCAGGGCGTCCGGGGCCGCAACAGCGACAACACCCGGATTCTCCAGGAGCTGGGCTGGGAGCCGTCGATCTCGCTGAGCGAGGGGCTCCGCCACACCTACGAGTGGGTGAGCGCAGAGCTCAAGGCCATCAGCTGATCGAGGCGCCGCCCGACCCGGCGCGGCGATCGATCTGCACCACGACCTCGGACCGGAAGCGGTCCTCGTCGCCGGAACCACGTCCACCGGCGGCGTCGAGGGCGCGTCGTGCTTCGTCGGCCGGGGCACCGCCGTCGACGGCTGCGCACACCGAGGCGCCCGGTCCGGCGTCGGCGCAGAGGAGCTCGGCCACCTCGGCGGGTGACCACCAGCCGAGCAGCGCCCCGGTCTGGACGAGGTAGTGGCTGAGATCGGCGAGTGGCTCGTGGGCGGTGCGCCACCCCTCCCAGTCGACGAGCACGGGCGGCCCGCCCTCCGGGACCAGCAGGTTCCACGGCGCCAGGTCGCCGTGCACCACCGGCTCGGGCCGGTCCTGGAGCTCGAGGCAGATGGCTGCGACGTCGTCGAGGTCGAGCCGACGACCGGTGTCCTGCTCGGCTCGCGTGACCAGCGTCTGCACCGGTGCATCCGGAGACGTCGCGTGGAGCACGACCGGCATCCGGAAGCTGCGTCCGGATGACACGGCCGTACAGGCGTGGATCTCGCGGGCGAGGGCCCCATCGCTGCGGGGGGCGCACTTCGCCACGGCGACGAGCTCGCCGGCGTTCGAGCAACCGATGATCAGGCGCCCGCTCGCATCGTCTCGATGGCGCGCGTCCGCCTCGAGGACCGCGAGGGTCGGATCGGCACCCGGGAGCGCGACGCGGAGGGCGGAGCGATCGAAGGACGGCACCGAGGCAGACCGACCCAGCCCGAAGCGAAGCGCCAGCGCTCGAACGGGCTGGGTCCAGCGAGCCGACCGGCTGCGCGGTCGGTAGACGCCCGCTGCAGCTCGGCTGTCGCGGCCTGCCTCGACCAACAACCGGTACCGGTGCGGGACCATCGGCACTGCTCGCCAGCCGGTCTCGGGAGTCGCGGCGTCGAGCGCACGCTCCACCGCTTGGGCGGGGGTGGTCGTCGTCGTGTCGATCTCGACGACTCGGCGGGCGGCGACCGAGGCGACCTCGCGCCACCGGTCGAGCTGCGTGGCGACCTCGTTCGCGGGGATCTCCTGTTTCCGTGCGGCGATGACAGCCGGGTCGCCGGCGAGCAGCACGAGCACGTCGGCCCGCGGGAGCAGCCGGCCGATGGCGGCGATGACCGGACGGTGGCCCTCTCGCAGCCGATAGCGGCGCGGATCGACCCACTGGTCCCACCAGCCCCGCTCCAGCAGCACCGTCCGCCGTGGGCGGCGCCAGGGCCCCAGGTGGGCGACGACGAAGTCCGCAGCGACCAGTCCGAGCTTGATCAGGCCGACGGGCCAGCTCCGCGGTGGTTCAGCGTGCGGCTCGGTGACCGCTCCGTCGTTCGAGAGCGGCCGGACGACGCCGGGGCGCCAATGCGCGCGTTCGATCGGGAGCTCGGCGGCGATCCCGTCGACGATCGTGGACTTGCCCGTGCCGTCCGGGCCGACGAGCAGGACGATGGGCGATCGGCGGGCTCGCCCGGCCGTCACGGGTTCGGCGTCGCCTCGACCGACTGCTCGGGCTGCTCGGGCTGGTCCGTCGGGTCCGCGTGGCCGTTCGTCGACGCCTCACCGTCGGGAGTGGCAGGCGGCGGGAGCTCGACGCGGCTGCTCGAGCGACCGAGTGACGGGTCGTGGCCGCTCTGCACGAGCACGACGCCGAGCACCTCGGCGCCGACGACCTCCATGGTCTCGAGGGCCTGGTCGACGTCACGGACCCGTGCCTGACCGGCGGCGGCGAGGAGCACGGTCGCATCGGCCACGCCGGCGACGGTCGCGGCGGCGGCATCGGTCAGCACCGGCGGGCTGTCGATGAGCACGTAGTCGTAGGTGGCGGTGAGCGATCGGACGAGCTCGATGCTGCTCTGGCTGCCCAGCAGCTCCGGCGCCACCTCGGTGGCCGAGCGCCAGCGGAGCCGATCGAGCGTCACCTGGGGGTGGGCACGCACGGCCACCTCGGCGATCTGGGCTCGGCCGTTGATCACGTCGAGCAGGCCGGGATGATCGGTCAGCTCGGCGTCGTCGCGGACCTCGATGATGGCGACGGTGAAGCCGAGCCGGGCGAAGAGCGTCCCCAGCCCGCTCACGACCATCTGCACGTCGTCGCCGGCGTGGGTCGACGTGACCTGGAGGACGTTCGCCCGACGGCTCGTGAGGCCGTGGAAGACCGACGCCCGCAGGCCACGGAGCGACTCGGCCAGGTGGGTCTGACCACCGGCTACGGCCAGCCACTCGTCCACATCGGCCGGCGGCCGGTCGACGCCGGGCAGCGTGCCGAGCAGGACCGTGTCGCCGATCGCCTCCTGAGCCTCGTCGACGCCCCAGAGCCGATCATCGGCCGCCTCCCGGGCGGCCGCGGCGGCGGCGGCCAGGACGGCACCGACCATGAGGGCCAGGATCGCGTCGCGGGTGAGGGTGCCGGACGTCGGGTTCGACGGGGCCACGGCCGGCGTACCGGCAGCGATGCCGCCGGTCGCGTTCGCGATGCGGAAGTCGAGCTCGTCGAGCCGGCCGACGAAGACACCCAGCTGCTCGACCCGGGCCCCGATCAGGAGGTCGGCGGTGGTGTCGGTCGGGTCCGCGACCAGCCGGGCCTCGAGCTCGTCGATCTCGGTCTGGATCGCCGCGATCCGGTCGACGACGACGGCGCGGATGCCCTCGAGGCGGGTGATGGTCTCGGTGAGCCGGGAGGTGATGAACACCTCGGCGTAGGTGTTGGCGACCTCGGCGGCGAGGTCCGGATCGTTGGCCGACGCATCCACGATCAGGAGATCGGGATTGCGGGAGTCGAGCTCGACGCTCCAGTCATCGGAGCCGATGGCCTCGACGACCGCGGCGTCCACCTCCTCGGAGCCGAGGACGCGAAGCTCTTGCTCCAACGCCCGCTCGACGTTCCGATCCGGGGTGAGGTCGAGGGGATCGTCGACGGTCGACTCCAGGACGGTCAGCTCGACGTCGGCGGTGTAGGTGCTGTCGGACAGCACCGAGCGGGCGATGCCGAGGGCGACCACCACCACCAGCACCGACACGATGAGGAGCCAGCGCCGCCGTAGTACGACGGCGATCCGCCCCAGCCCGATCTCGTTCACGACTCGTCCTCTCCGTTCGCCTCGTGATCGTCGAGGTCGATCCGCGCCCATCCGCGGACCACAGCCTGCTCGATCATCGTTCCATCTCCGTCGTCACCGTCGCTCCGACGACGCGCGCGGGAGCGATCACGACCTGCACCGACTGTCCGCGTGCTGCCTCGATGGACCGCACCGATCGGGCGAGCGAATCGACGGTCGAGCGCTCCGTCACTCCGACGACCAGCGTGAGATCCGCGGCTGCGGCGGTCGCCACCGCGAGACCGCTCTCGGCGATCGCCGGGCGGGTCCTGACGGTCGCGCCAGAGCGGGTCTCGATCGTCTCGGCGATGCTGCGCAGCGCCGCCGGGCTCGTCGTCCCGAGCTCGGCCGGCACGAGCTGCACCGTGTCGGTGCCGTGCGGCAACCGTCTGCTGATCGCCGAAGCGAGGTGGCTGCGGGCCTGAGCGTCAGCCGCCTGTGTCTCGGAGAAGTCGACCAGCACGTCCAGCTGGCCGATCAGGTCCGATGCCGCGCGGACCTCCCGTCGGCTGAGCTCGCGCACCGCGATGAGGCCGACGGCGAACAGCCCGGCGAAGACCAGCTCGGTGAGCAGCGTCTCGCGCAGGCCGCTGGTCTCCTCGACCACCTCGATCTCGGCCGAGAGCGAGTAGGTGAGCGGAGCGACCACGTCGAGGGCGTCGACGAGGCCGGCACGGATCGCGAGGTCGTCGTCTCGCTCGACCCGGGCCCGGACCAGAGATGCCGAGGGCGTCTCGGCGTCGACCTCGATCTCCGCGTCTCGGCGCTGCGACTCGAGCAGGTCGGCGAGGCGCTGGCTGGCGCCTCCATTGACCTCGACCCGCCAGTCCAGGAAGGCCGTGGCGTGGAGCACGGCGGCGCGGCTCGCGGTCTCCGGGCTGCTCGACTGTGCCAGGAAGCGGACCGCCCCTCGGCGTTCGCGGGCGGCTGCCCGGTGGCGGGGCGACAGGCCCTCGGCCTCGAGCACCAGCTCGATCTCGTCGCCGGTGTCGAGGTAGGAGCCCCGGTCGGCGAGTGAGGTGGCCGCACGGACCACTCGTTCGAGCCTCGGCTGGGTCGCAGTCGGATCGAACTCGGTGGGCAGCCCGGGTGCGTCGATCGCGAGGTCGATCGACGCCAGGTACCTCGGTTCATCGAGCCACACCCGGACCGTGCCACCGAGCAACGCGCCGAGCGCGATCAGCGCGACCAGACGTCGGTTCCGTCGGAGCGCGAGCCACAGTCGCGACCCGATCTCCATGGGAGTCGGCGGCGCCGGGCGCGTGGTCACCGACACCACCGCGTGGTCACGAGGAGTGCTGGAGGCGTCGCCGCGAGCATGGGAGGCTCCACCCCGTGCGGATCCTCGTGGTGCACAACCGCTACCGCTCGTCGGCACCGTCGGGCGAGAACAAGGTCGTCGACGACGACGTCGCCCGGTTGTGCGCCGCCGGCGTCGAGGTGGAGCGGTACGAGCGATCCAGCGACGACATCGCCGACATGTCGCTGCCCGCCAAGCTCGTGGTCGGGGTGCGGCCCGTCCACTCCTTCGCCGACACGAGAGCCCTGGGTGGGGTCATCGACCGCTTCCGGCCCGATGTCGTCCACCTGCACAACCCGTTCCCGATGATCTCGCCATCGGTCATCAGGACCGCCCGTCGGCGCGGCGTCGCCGTGGTGCAGACGGTGCACAACTACCGGGCGACGTGCATCGCCGGCACCCACTACCGGGACGAGCGCATCTGCACCGCCTGCTGCGGTCGTTCGCCGCTGCCGGGAATCCGCCACGGGTGCTACCAGGGCAGCCGCGTCCGCTCCGTGCCGTTGGCCGTGAGCTCGGTCGTGCACCGGAGCACGTGGCGTGCCGTCGATCGCTTCCTCGCCGTCAGCCCCTTCGTCGCCCGCTGGCTCGTCGAGCACGACGTGGCGCCTGCCGATCGCGTCGACGTGCGCTGGAACTCGATCGTCGATCCGGGTCCTCCGGTGCTGCCCGGGAGCGGTGCGCTGTTCACCGGCCGCATCGAGCGCCAGAAGGGGGCGCTCGCATTGGTCCGGGCGCTGCGTCGCACCGATCTCGACCTCCGACTCACCATCGCCGGTGACGGTCCCGACCGAGCGCAGCTCGAACGCGAGGTCGGCGGCGACCCCAGGATCGACCTGATCGGCCTGGTCGACGCCGACCGCGTGCAGCGTGAGCTGCGCAGGGCGGCCTTCGCGGTCGTGCCGTCGCTGTGGAACGAGCCCGCGACCCTCTCCGCGACCGAGGCACTCGCCCACGGTCGCGCCGTCCTCGCGACCCGGATCGGTGGGTTGGTCGACGTGGTGGGGGAGGCGACCGGCTGGGTCGTCGATCCGACCGTGGACGGACTCGAAGCCGGTCTGCGAGCTGCCGCGGCGACCACCGCCGAGGATCTGGCATCCAGAGGGGTCGCGGCCCGGGAGCGCTACGAGCGACGCCATCACCCCGACCGGGCCGTCGAGCGGCTGGTCGAGCTGTACGGCGAGGTCAGCGGCGCCAGCTGAGGGGAGCGGGCGGGGGGTCACGACGTCGACACCGCCTCGTCGTGTGCCCGCTCCTCGTGCACGGCGGTCAAGGCCAGACCGGTGAGCAGCGCCAGGCTGAGGGTGAACGGTGGCTGTTCGAGCCAGTCGAAGATGAAGCCGAGCGGGAGGAGCATCGCCCAACCGGCTGCGGCCGCCCCGGCGAGCGGATCGCTGACCTGCCACAGCGCCCGCATGAGGGCGAGGACGACCGCAGCGAACGTGAGCGCGCCGAGGAACCCGAAGTCGCCGAGCACGCCGAGCAACGACGACTGGCCCGAGCTGAACGAGGACTCGCCGATGAACCCCGATCCGGCGGTCAGCTCGTCGTACTCGACGGTGCGCGCACCCGGTCCGATCCCGAGCGCCTCGATCGGGTTGCCCTCGGTGATGAGCACCGAGCTCAGGTAGCCGAAGCGCGACACCGTCGACCCGGGCCCGAACCCGAACGTGCCCTGCAGCGGGTCCTCGGTGAGGTCCGAGATCATCGCCTCGGTCAGGGCGATCTTGCCGCCTCTGGTCTCGCGGGTGTTCTCGATGAAGCTCTCGAGCGAGTCCGTCGCGCCGAAGCCGACGAGTCCCACCACGCAGGCGACGAGCACGAAGATCGCGCCTGCGGCGCCGTTCGAGCCGGAGCGTCGGCTCCCGCGTCCCGCGAACAGCACGAGGACGATCAGGCCGATCGGCGCGGCGAAGAAGACCTGCTTGCCGTCGGCCATGACGCCCAGGGCGATCGCCGTGGTGACGCCGGCGACGACGAGACGGCGGTCGGTGATGCACGCGGCGATGACGAACGCCGCCAGCATCGCTCCGCCCGCCATGACGTGGTGACCGGCGTTCGCGTCGAAGAGCGTGCCCTTCACGTTGTCGGGATCGCTCGTCTGGGAGTTCTGGACGAGGGCGACCGGCACCTGGGCGGCCATGATCAGGCCGAAGGACCACAGCGCGGTCCGGCGCCACTCCCTGGTGGGCGGGGCGATCATGATGGCCGCGACCAGCAGCAGCGGCTGCATGATCAACAGCAGGCCGGCGATCAGCCGGATCGGCGAGCTCGGGTTCAGCGCCCACGAGATCGTGATCGCACCGGCGAAGGCGGCGATCGCCCGCAGGACGTCGACCTGCGCGCGGGGCAGTCGCACGGCCTGGCGTGCCACGAGCGCCGAGATCAGCGCGGCGACGACCAGCGGGAAGTCGATGAAGTCGATCAGGCGGGGGGCGATGCCCGTGGTCGTGACGAGCCGAGCCACCCACGGCGCGGTCGCCGCGGCGATGCAGACGGCGATCGGCGGGACCAGGAAGATGCACAGCGCGAGCGGCAGCACGGCGATCATGGCCCCGAGGTCACCCCCGCCGCCGACGAGGAAGCCGAGGACGGCCCCCGCTCCGACGGTGAGGGCGCTGGTGCCCCACCGCGTCGAGGTGATGCGCTGCGTGAGAACCAGTGCCGTCACCGTCGCCGCCCCCCGATGGTCGCGACGGGCCCCAGGCTACGGTGGGCGGCCGCACCAGAGCACGACCTGAGGAGCCCCGGCCGATGGCCACGAGCGCCCCGGAGGTGGCCGCGGCGGTGGTCGACGAGATCGACCGATCGGGCGTCGGCTACGCGATCCTGCACCGCGAGGACGATCTCGCGGCGGGGCGCGACATCAGCGACGTCGATCTGGTCGTCGATCGCCCGGCTCGCGAGGTGGTCGAGCCCCATCTCGACGGGCTTCGGGACCGGGGCATCCGCCTCGTCCAGCACTGGCCCTACGACTGGTCCACCTCGACCCTGTTCTTCGTCGGTCCGGAGCGGGGCGACGGCGCGCAGGTCGACCTGGCGTTCGATCCGCACGGGCGCGGCCGGTACGGGTTCTTGCCCGTGCCGTTGATCGACGGGCGCGTCCGGGGCGATCGATGGTGGCGGATCGGTGACGACGACCTCACCCTCTACCTGTTGCGAAAGCGCCGGGCCAAGGGCGACATGACGGCGGTCGCCGCGATCGGTGCCGCCGTCGACGACGAGCGAGCACCGGCGCTGGACCGTCGGGTCGACGAGATCTTCAGTCGCTTCGGCGCCGTGGAGGCGCGGGCGGCGCTCCGGGGCACCGAGCCCGGCGCCCTCCATCGAGCGGCGCTCCGGCTCCAGCGGGGTGTGGTGACCGCCGTTCGGCTCGCCGGCCGCCTGGTCCGACCGACGGGCACGATCATCGCCGTCGACGCGACGGTCGACGAGCTCGCACCGATCGCGGCCGACCTCGGTCGCGTGCTGCGCGACGTCCGCGTGGTCGCTGCGACCGAGCTCCCCGCACGCGGAGGAGCGTCCGCCTGGAGCGGGTCGGTCGTGCTCCTCGCCGGTCGTCCACGTCCGTGGCTGCGGTCGCTCGTAGCGCAGGTCGGCGCCACCACCGACCCCGACGAGCGGTGGGACTCGGTCGTGGGTGAGTTGGAGCGGCGCGCTCGGCGGCATCTCCGTCGTCACTGAGCGGCCTGCGTGCGCCGGCGTCGGACCGGGGCGAGCGTGGCGAGCTGATCGACGAGGTCGCGTCCGATCGTCGTCCAGTCGAGGGTGTGGGCGAGTCGCTCGACACCGGGTCGGAAGCGGCCGGACCGGATCCCGTCGACGAACTCGGCGACGGCGGTCGCACCGGCCTCCACGTCCTCGGGATCGTCGACCACGATGCCTGCGCCCGTCGACTCGACCAGGTCGGCGAAGTGCGTGGCCGGCGAGACGAGCAGCGGGAGGCCGAAGTGGACCGCCTCCCGCAATGCCCTCGGTGAACCGTCCCAGCGGGAGAGCAGCACGGCGCCGTCGGCCTCCCGCAGTGGGCGCTTGCTGCCCGGCGTGTACTCACCGGTCGACGCGACGGCGATGTCGGCGGCGTTGGTGGTGGCCGCCTCCCGGGCGAGGTTCGAGCCGCCGCGGTAGTCGGGCCCGCAGAGCAGGACCCGGAACGGGGCGGTCCCCGTCGTTCGGGCAGCGGCGTCGGTTGCGGCGAGCACCCGGTCGAGGCCCTTGAAGTACCAGTCGAGTCGGGACCACACGATCAGTCGTGTCCGGTCGTCGTCGGTCCAGAGCTCGAGCTCGTCGTCGGGCTCGTCGACGAGCGTGGCCGTGTCGACCCCCCACGGCAGTCGGACGATGGTGGTGTCGGGGTCGACGGCGTGGATCTCGGCGGCCTCGATCTCGGACATGGCTGCCGCCGCAGCGGCTGCGGCGAGCATGGGCCGACCGGCGCCGAGGGTGTAGAGCCGCTTGATCGCCGGGCTGGTCCGGTCGCGGATCCGGTCGAGGGCGTTGTCGAGGTTGAGGGTCTGCTGCTCGAGGTCCCCGACGTCGCAGCCCTGGCTGAAGACCCGTCCGTCCATCGTGCTGGTGGCGAGCTGGCCGAGCGGAGCGACGACGAACGGGACGCCGGCGCGTCGCAGCCGCGCGGCGACGGGTGGGTTGGCCGGGATGTAGAAGCCGATGACGATGACGACGTCCGGACGGTCCTCGTCGAGCCAGGCGCCGAGCTGACGGTGGAGCTCGGCCGTGCTGTCGTAGCGCCGCACCGTGCTCGCGCCGAGATCGGGTTCGGCCTCGGCTCGTCGACGGGCCCACACGCTCACCTCGGCGTCGTCCGGGAGCGCGCGCAGCAGGTGGTGGAGGCCGACGGGCGCACCTCCGACCGGGTCCAGCAGGTGGTCGTAGAAGAGCGTCAGGCGCACGGCGCTGCCTCCGCGGAGGTTCGTCGCGCCTCGATGTACCAGCGGTCGAGGTCGTCGACGAGCTGGTCCTGGGACCACCGGCCGGTCGGCTCGCCGCGGGTGCCGGCGAGCCCGGCGAGCGCCTCGGCGACAGCCGACGGCAGGTCGGCGTCGGCGTCGATCACCACGCCGGGTCGGCCGTCGAGGATGAGCGGCGGGCCGCCGATGTCGAGGCAGACCACGGGGGTGCCTATCGCCACCGCCTCGCCGACGCTCCAGGGCGACGAGTCGTGCAGTGCCGGGTGCACGAGCGCGTCGGCGTCGGCGACCGCCTGCAGCACCTCGTCGCGTGGGCGCTTGCCATGGAGCCTGACCCGGTCGGTGACGCCCTCGCGCTCGGCGATCCGCTGGATGCGATCGTGCTCGGGACCGTCGCCGTAGAGGTCGAGCGTCCAGTCCTCGGCGCCGGGGCGGGCGAGCGCGGCCACCGCGATGGCCGGGCCCTTCCAGGCGAGGAGTCGACCGGTGAACACGGCACGGCGTCCACCGTGCCGGTCCGGGGCCCGGACCGGGAGCGCACGCATGTCCAGGGCGACGTTGGGCCGGATCTCGGCGCCGGCAGCCGAGCCCACGGAGGCCGCGGCCTCCCGGTTGAGCGCCACGACGACGTCCGCGGCGGCAGCCGTTCGACGACCGAACCATCGACGGAGGGCGCCCAGGGTGAGGGTCCGGTTGAGCTCGGACACGGCGCCGAACAGGCCGACCTCGCGCCACTGCGATCGAGGCATTCGTTGCGCACCGCCGACGGGTCCCCAGACCGACGGCAGGTCGTCGATGCCGATCGCCCCCGCAGGGAAGGAGTCGGAGGCGAAGGTCGCGTGGTGGGCGACGTCGAAGCCGACGCGACGGTGGAGCGCGGTGATCTCGCGGCGAGCGAGCCGCTGCCACAGCAGGTAGTACGGACGGTGACCTCGCAGCCCGCGCTTCCAGAAGGCCGCCCACCGGGGGAGGTCGATCCCGATCGGGTGGAGCCGGAGGTCGGGGTCGGCGGCGAGCGCCGCGCGGATCGCGGCGAGGTTGTTCCGACGCGTGACCAGCCAGACGTCGTGGCGAGCTGCGGCGGCGCACGCGAACGCCCAGCCCACCCCGTCCTCGGAACCGCCTCCTGGCTCGCAGGAGTAGGCGCTCATCACCACCTTCATCCCGTTGCGTGCTCCCCCGCCGTGCACCGTTCGTTCACCACCGGTCCAGAGATGCTACGGACCGCCGTCGTCGCGCGCCGGAGGATCCGCGCTCTCCTCGCTCGTAGCGACACGGTGTGTGGGAGCATCGGGGTGTGCCCGGCGCACCGCGACCACCGCTGTGCCTAGCATCCGGGCGACGCGGACCGGGGTCGAGGACGTGACCATCACCGATCGGGTTCGAGCGCTGGCCGCCGGTCGTGCCGCCCGCAACATCTCGTGGGGCCTCGCCGACCAGGCCCTCTACAGCGCCACGAACCTCGCGGTGGTCCTGGTGGTCGCCCGCTACACCTCACAGGAGGGCTTCGGTTCCTTCGCCGTCGCGATGTCGGCGTTCTATCTGCTCCAGGGCCTGATCCGGGCGCTCACCGGTGAGGTGCTGGTCGTGCTCGCCAACGAGGCCGATGCCGAACCGGAGCGCCTGGAGGGCCCGTGCGTGGCGTTCGCGCTGCTGTGCGGGGTGCTCGGCGGCATCGTGCTGGTGATCGTCGGCTCGCTGGTCGGCGGAACCCTGGGGCCGCCGTTGGCCGCGCTCGGCGTCGTCCTCCCGCTCGTCATGCTCCAGGACGCGAACCGCTACGTCGCCTTCTCCCGGCGGAGCGGGCGCCTCGCGTTCGGCTCGGATCTCACCTGGGCGCTGGTGCAGATCCCGACCTTCGGCGTGGTGATCGCCACGGGTCCGGATGCGGCGCGGCTCATCCTCGCCTGGGGTGTCGCCGGAGCCGCCGCAGCGCTGTGGGCGACGCGGGTCCTCCGCCTCCGTCTGTCGGGGCACGGTCGGCGAACCTGGCTGCGGGCCGGGCGAGACCTCGCCCCCTACTTCTTCGGCGAGTCCTTCGCCTCCACCGGCCTCGCCCAGGTCCGCACCTTCTCGATCTCGGCCGCAGCCGGCCTGGCCGTCACCGGTGCGATGCGGGGCGCCAACGCCCTGATGTCGCCGCTCAACACGATCTTCCAGGGCGCGGCGGGCACCCTCGTCGCCGAGCTCGGCCACTCGGCGTCGCATGGCGGTCTCGATCGACTCGCCCGGCGCACCGCGGCGATCGCCGCCGTCACGGCAGGTCTGGCGGTGACGTGGGGGACGGTGATCTACCTCGCCCCGGACGGCCTCGGGTCGGCGGTGCTCGGCGACAGCTGGGAGGAGAGCCGGGAGATCATCCCGCTCGTCACGATCACCGTCGCCGCGTCCGGCGTGTCGCTCGGGGCGCTGACGGGCATCAGGGCTCTCGGCGCGGCCCGCGCCGGCCTCGCTGCGAGGGTCAGCGTCGGTGTCGCGCTGCTGGTGCTGGGGACCGTCGGTGCCGCCTGGTCCGGGGCCACCGGCGCCGTCACCGGTCTCGCCGTCGGGCAGGTCGCCGGCACGGCGGTCTGGTGGCTGCAGTTCCGGCGGGCGCTCCACCGGCGCATGGCCGAGACGGTCAGCCCGTCAACGGACTGACGCGCAGCTCCTCGACGGTGACGGCGGTCCATGCCGCCATGAAGCCGACGCAACCGGTCTCGATCGGCTCGGGCGCCTCCACCTCGAGGTGACGCTCGATCGAGCGGCGGCCCTCGGTCTCGATCGAGAGGCGGTGTCGGCCGTCCTCGACCTCCAAGCTCATCCGGACGCGCGTGCCGATCGGCAGCTGGGGGAGCACGGGCAGGAGGCGGCTGCGGACCGTGGCCCGCGACGCTGCCCAGCGGAGCGCGTCGAGGCGGCGGGTGCCGACGACGGTGTTGCCGACCCGGATGCCCCCGGGGAGGTAGTGGACGTCCTCGCCGTAGCGGATGGCGAGGCCCGGCCCGGTCGAGCTGAAGATGCCCAGGCCCGAGGTCCAGTTGCGCGGCAGGTGCGTCCCGTCGCCCTGTCGGTGCGGCCGCCACTTGAAGAGCAGGCCGAAGGCGTGGAAGCGCTTGCCCGCGGCGAACCCGTCGATCGTGAAGGTCGTGTCGAGCAGGTAGTCGCCGGTGTAGGTGTCGCGCCCGAAGGCGATGATCCGGTCGTAGCCCTCGTCACCGGGCTCGATCCGTAGCCGGTTCGGTTCGGTCTCGAGGCTCCAGCGGCCCTCGATGACCTGGACGATCTGCTCGACCTCGTCGCCGGTCATCGCTGCGAGATCCCAGGAGGGCTCGGGCGCCGCAGTCGCGATCGGGCGGAACTTGACCTCCGCCCGGTGGCTCCGGGCCGGACCGTCGAGGCGGAGCTCGAGCTCGTGGACCTCACCCTCGGCGAGGGCGTCTCGCAGCAAGCCGTCGATCGCGAAGTCGCCGTGCCAGCTCAACCGCTCGGCGCCCGTCGAGACGAACGCCGGCGCCGGTTCACCGTCGTCGAGTCGCCAGGTGAGCTGCTCGTCTGGTCGCCAGTCGTGGATCCTGCCGACGATCGGCACGAGCGGCTGCGGTCCGACCTCAACGGGCCCGTCGTCGGTGAGGTTCCAGATCTCGATCGGGCCGCTACGGAACATCAGGTCCGTGCTCCTGCGAGACCGAGCGCCGCGGCGGCGGCGTGCGCACGACCGATCGGTCCGTCGATGTCGAACCGGACGCCGCCCGGGCGGGCGCTCCGCTGCGCGCAGAGGAACGACGAGTCGAGCAGGGCGCGCAGGAGCTTCGCTCGCTGGTGCAGCTCACGGTGCGCATCGAGGTCGGTGGCGGTCCTCGCCGCGGCGAACCGGCGCACGCCCTCGTCCTCCAGCTCCACCGGGAGGACCTTGGTGAGGCAGGCGAGGTCGCCGTGCTCCGGGCCGACGCCAGCCCACTCCCAGTCGATGAACAGCGGCCGCCCCCGGCGAGGGAACACGACGTTGGAGCGGTTCGGATCGCCGTGCACGGTGCGGACGGTCGCCGATGCCCAGGCCGGGGTCGCGCACGCGTCGACCAGCTCGGCGGCGCGGCCGGCCAGTTCGTCGGCGCCGGACTCGGGCGCGGCGGTGAGGTGGCGCCCGACGTACTCGACGAGGGCGCCCCGTCCGCTCGTCGGTCGCAGGTCGAGGAGCTCCGCGCCGTCCAGCGCAGCGCCATCGAGCGCTTCGTGGAGCGGTGCGAGGGCATCGATGGCCCGGAGCATCGAGTCGGGATCGGAGCGGGCGTGGTGGGTGGCGCCGACGTCGGTGATCGCGAAGACGAACCGCCGGCCGCCGAGGTGCCGGCTGGTGAGCGGCGCCGGCATCCAGGTGCCCAGCTCGCCGCCGCCGTCGCGCTCGACGCTGCTCAGCACACCGTGCTCCGGCAGGCCGGGCTCGAACGGCAGCCCGTCGAAGGCCGGCACCTGATCGTCGTAGTCGGTCAACTTGCAGACGAACGTGTGTCGAGCGCCGGCCTCGTCGGTGACGAAGACGCGGGTCGTCCAGGCGTCGGGCTTCCAGCCACCGAGGCGCACGTGGGCGATCCGCTGTGGCCGTCCGCCGCCGAGCTTGGTGAGCGCGGCGTCGACGACGTCGTCGGGCAACCCCGTCGGCGCGCCGTCGCGCGCCACGGGGAGCAGGCGCTCCCACCGTCCACCGGATGGCCGAGGCAGCCGCCCCGCGAGCCGGGTGAAGCGGGGGGACGCCAACGAACGGTCGCGCCACGAGCGCCCGAGGTCCTTGAGCGGGGGCGTCCTCACTCGATCGATCCGATCCACTCGAAGTCGATCGGGTCGTCGGCGTTCGAGCGTCGGACGGTGAACTCGGTGTCGGTGACGGAGTCGATCCACAGGAGCTGATCGCCGCGGGGCGTGACGGTGATGACGGCGTCGGGCCCGAGGCCGTGGGAGACGGTGACGGTCTCGTCGCCGGACTCGATGCTGCCGCGGCCGGTCTGGACCGGTCGCAGCTCGACGCCGTCGCCGGACGCGATGCCGCTCGGACCGATGCGGCCCGTCACGCGACCGGCGTTGTAGACGGCGAGGAGGTCGCCGAACTCCGAGAACGTCGTCTCGCGGAACTCGTCCTCGACGACGGCGGCCACCCGTTCGTCGTTGCGGCGGAAGCCCTCGAGCCAGAAGCGGGCGTCGGAGTTGCGGACCAGGACGAGCGCGTCCATCGCCCCGTCCTGGGTGGCGATGGCGGACATGTTCTCGATGAAGACGTGGGCGACGTTGGTGTCGTCGAGGACGACGCCGTAGGGCTGGCGTCCCTCGATCGACGACTCGATCTTGAGGTCGCTGAGGTGGAAGATCTCCTCGCTGGCGCCGACGCCCTCGATCTGGACGAGGGCCAGGCCGTTGTCGTCGCCCGACACGAGCTCGGCCCGAAGGGTCTGGTACCGGTCCTCCGGCTGCCGCGAGAGCGAGAGCCCCGTCACGCCGTTGCCGAAGAGGTGGAGGTCGGAGAGCACGGTGGGCGCTCCGCCCCGGGTGAGCGAGATGCCGTGTCGGGGGAAGCCGGCGACGATCACGCGGTGGATGCGGAAGTTCTCGCCGGCGCGGCTGCGGACGGAGATGCCGTCGACGCCGGAGCCATCGGCGGCGCCAGTGAGACGCAGGTTCTCGATCGCGGTCCAGTGGAAGAACTCCTCGCCGGGCACCGTCGGGTCGGAGATGACGAGGGAGTCGGCTGCCCCGTCGGCCTGGACGATGTTCGACCCGAGGTCGTCGCCGCCACGGCCGGTCACCGAGCCGACCAGGTTCACGCCCCGACGCCAGAGGATCTGCTCGGCGAGGAGATCGCCGGCCGGGAAGACGACGGTGCCGCCACCGGCCGAGGCGACCGTGTCGATCGCCGTCTGGATCGACTCGGTGTCGTCGATCCCGTCGTCGGTGACGGCGCCGAAGTCGCGGACGTCGACGACCGAACCGGCGCTCGCCGCCGGCTCGAGGCTGAGCGGCACCACGGGCTCGGGGGCTGCCGTCGTCGGTGCGGTGGTGGCGATCGTGTCGGCGGCGCTCGCATCGGTGTCGCCCGCGGAGGAGCCGCTGCACGCGGCGATGAGGACGACGAGCGGCGCGGCGACGCCGGCCCACCTCGTCGGTCGATTCGTCATGCTGGCGCCCCCGACCATGAGTGGACCAGAAGTTAACGTCCGGTGATGGTCTCACCGGAGTCGCCACCGCTGAGGGCGTCACGGTTGCGACTCATCGTGGCTGGAATGCTGGTGCTCGTCGTTCTGGTCGGCGACCGTCTTCCCGGATACCGAGCGATCGACGGTCCCTTGATCGTCGAGCTCTCGGACGGCCGAGGGGTGCATGCCATCGACGTGGTGGTCGTCGTGGTCACCGCCGTGCTCCTCGGATGGGTGCTCGCGCGGCGAGTGGGTGCCCGCCGTCGGGAATGAGAGGGGGGACGGTGCTGGCGAGGGGGGAGATGCCGAGGGTGGACATCCTCGGCGTCCAGGTGACGGCGTCGACGATGGCCGACGTCTGCGACGAGCTCGCCCGGTGGGTCGACGAGGGCGAGCGGTCCTACGTGTGCGTGACCGGCGTGCACGGGGTGATGGAGTCCCAGCGCGACGCCGAGCTGACCCGGATCCACAACGAGTCGGGGATCACCACCACCGACGGCATGCCGCTCGTCTGGCTCAGCCGCCGGGCCGGCGTCCGACCCGTGACCAGGGTGTACGGGCCCGATCTGATGCTGGCGATCATGGAGCGGTCGGTCGGGGCCGGATGGTCGCACTTCTTCTACGGCGGCGCCGACGGCGTGGCGGACCTGCTCGCCGAACGCCTGCGAGGTCGCTTCCCCGGGCTGCGCGTCGCCGGCACCTTCTGTCCACCGTTCCGAGCCCTGAGCGACGCCGAGGAGCACGACGTCGTCGAGCTGATCAACCGCTCGGGGGCCGACTTCGTGTGGGTGGGGTTGAGCACGCCGAAGCAGGAGCGGTGGATGTCGGGCATGCGCGACCGCCTCGCTCCGCCGGTGCTGCTGGGGGTCGGTGCGGCCTTCGACTTCCACGCCGGGCTGGTGCGCCAGGCACCGGTGTTCATCCAGCGCTCGGGCTTCGAGTGGCTGTTCCGACTCGCGATGGACCCCAAGCGACTGTGGCGTCGCTACCTGACCAACAACCCTCGGTTCATCGTGAAGGTCGCTCGGAACCGACCGGAGGTGGTCCCGCGCTCGTCGGGGTGACAGCATCTCCGCGATGTCCGAGGACCGGCCGCTGACCACCGAGGAGCGCTTCCTCGTCGAGCTGAAGGCGCTGCGCACCCAGCCCGACGCCCACTCGGCCCGCCCGATGGTCGCCCGCTTCCGTCGCCAGCGCGACACCGGGGGACTGGCGGCGACCGACTTCTCGACCGGCACGCTCATCAAGGTCACCGAGGCCGTGCGGGTGTTCCTCTGGTCGCCGGACGCCGAGGCCGGCACCAAGCCGGAGCTGATCGCCCAGATGCGCTGCGAGCCCGATCACGGCTGGGCGGCGCTGCCGGAGCCGGCGGCGGTCATGGTCCGCGGCCGGGCCGAGAAGGGCGCCGCGTTGGTCATCGACGCGGAGGGCTGCACCCTCACCAGCCTCCATCCGGCGTCGACCCGTTGGTGGCGGTCGCCCCGCCGCTGACCGACGGCATGGTCGGCGGTCGCTGCGCTGCGCAAGATTCGCACACAGAGTGTGAGACAAGCGTCACATGACAATGTTGACGTTGTGTGGGATCGTGCTCACGCGCGTAACGGGGCCTTCTGGCTGCGCTCCGCGCTCTCGGTGAGGTGACGCGGGCGAGAACCCGCTGAGCGTCACCGAGAGTTCACCGAAGCGTCCGGCCCGATCTGGGTCGACGACGCACCGTCGTGGGGTGGCTTCGGCACCTCGGTGGGCCAACATGGGCTGGGAGAGCGCAGTGAGCGCTCAGTTGTTCACTTTGCGTGCTCTCTGCCCTTGTCGAATCCTGATTGTGGCCGCACATTGCATGTGGCAGGCGGAAGGGCGAACGTGAACCTCGAAACGGCGGTGCTCGAGCCGCGGCAACGTGAACGCACGACCAACGCATACGTCCGGCGGGTCAAGCCCGTCTTCGACCGGTCGGTCGCGTTGGCGATGCTGATCTTCCTGGCGCCCGTCTTCGCGCTCGTGGCGCTGGCGGTTCGGGTGAGCATGGGGCCCGGCGTGCTGTATCGGCAGGTTCGCGTCGGGCGCGACGGCGAGGACTTCACGATCCTCAAGTTCCGGACCATGCGCCACGACCGTCGGTTGGCCAGCCTGCCGATCGACTTCCCCGATCGCCGGCGCACGCACAAGACCGTCGACGACCCGCGGCACACCACGGTCGGCCGGTTCCTCCGCTCGACCGGCGTCGACGAGCTGCCGCAGCTGGTGAACGTCGTGCGCGGCGAGATGAGCCTCGTCGGCCCGCGCCCCGAGCTCGCCGAGGTCGCCGACCGGTACGGCTTCCGCCACCATCCGCGCCACGACGTGCTCCCCGGGATCACCGGCCTCTGGCAGATCTCGCCCCTTCGCGACGAGCTGCTCCACGAGAACCTGCACCTCGATCTCGACTACCTCGACGAGCTCGGCCTGGGGACCGATCTCCGGATCCTCGCCGGCACGTGCAAGGACGTGTTCGGCCGCACCGGGGCCTGATCCGAACGTCGTCGGGCCGGTCCGGGCAAGCGACCGAAACCGCACCGACGACATCCCGACAACTACGTACGGCGCGAAGGCGCCACAAATCTCTTCTTGATTAGCGTTGCCGCAGAGCTCCTGGGAACGGAGCCGCGCTGCGATGAGACCAGGGCGGGTAGGCGGATGATGACGATGCGCAGGCGACTGATGGCGAGCGTGCTGGTGGGCGTGCTCCTGATGACCGGACTGGTCTTCGGCGTGGACCCGTCGGACCCCACCGACCCGATCGGGACCGAGGACGCCGGCGCCGCCAACGCCGTGCCGCCGGTGCCGCTCGATCTCAACAGCCTCGAGGAAGAGCCCATCTACAACTGGGGCGTCGTCGGCGTGGGCAACACCGTGCTGGTACCCAAGCCCGAGGTGTGGGCCTTCGAGGAGATCGGCGACTACCTCTACGTCGGCGGCACCTTCACCGGTGTCCAGGAGGACGGGTTCGACCCGAGCTCCCAGGTGTTCGACCAGTCGTACCTGGCCGCGTTCCACGTCGACAGCGGCGAGTGGATCAGCACCTTCACACCCACCTTCGACCGTGCCGTCTACGACCTCGAGGTCTCGCCCGACGGCAACCTGATCGTCGGCGGCGAGTTCACGACGGTCAACGGGCAGTCCCGCGCCGCGCTCGTCACGCTCGACCCGCTGACCGGCGCCACCGTCGGTACCTTCGAGGCCGAGCTCGACGCACGGGACGAGACGCCGACGCCGGCGTACGTCCACCACGTCGAGGTGGTCGGTGACGACCTCTACGTCGGCGGTCTGTTCAACTACGTCGTCGTCGGACCGGACGACTTCCGCGTGTGGTCATCGACTCGCCTCGATGCCACGACGGGCGCCATCGACGCGACGTGGGTGCCCCGCCTCGGTGGCTCGGGCGTCTGGGACATCGAGATCGACGAGGCCCGCAACCGCGTCTACATGGTCGGCACGTTCACCGACCTCAACGGTGCGTCGGGGACCGCCCTCATGGGCGCCGTCTCGCTCACCGACGGCTCGACGGTCCCCGGTCTGACCGAGTTCGAGCCCAACCGCGAATCGCAGACCACGACCACCGGCGTCGAGCTCGGTGACGGGCTCGTGTTCGTGGCCGCGGCCGAGCACATCACCCACGTCCTCGACGCGGACACCCTGACGCGGGTCGGCTACAACACGACCGGCGTCGGCTGTGAGGCCTTCGATCCGAACGACTGCAACCCGCGCTACGTGGCGGGCGGCGACATCCAGGTGGCCGAGCGCTTCGGTGACTGGGTCATCGTCGGATGCCACTGCTTCGAGTACCGCCCGGGTCGCGAGGAGTTCGAGGACATCCTCCACTACTCCTCGATCACCGATCAGCGCACGGCCCACCGCTACGCCATCGCCTACGAGGCCGACACCGGTGCGCCCAGCGCCCTCGAGTTCGTGCCCGGCTTCCAGGGTCGCGTCTTCGGCACCTGGGCGATCCACCTCGACCGCAACGGCTGCCTCCTGCTGGGTGGCGATTACACCCGGACCCGCGGCGGCTATTGGCTCGGCGGCTTCGGCCGCATGTGCTCGCCGCTGGAGGCGCCGGCCAGCCTGGACGGCACCACCTCGACCGGCCGGGTCGCGCTGAGCTGGCCCGAGGCGACCGGCCCGCTGCCGATCGAGCGCTACCGCGTGACCCGCGACGGCGTCTCCATCGGCGACGCGACGGGCACGTCCTTCACCGACGTCAACGCCCCCGAGGCGACCGAGGTGACCTACGCGGTCGAGGCGATCGATGTCGCGGGCCGCAACAGCGCCACCGTGTCGCTCACCATCACCGTGGCCGGTGCCGACCAGGGCCCGCCCACCGAGGTCACGAACCTCGCCGCCACGACCGACGCCACCTCGGTCACCCTCAGCTGGGATGCCGCCACCGACGACATCGGTGTCGTCGATTACATGGTCCACCGGGACTACCAGTTCGTGACCGCCGTGCCGGGCGACACGACGGGCTTCGTCGACGAGGGCCGGACCCAGGGCGACTCGCACCTGTACCAGGTGCGGGCTCGTGACGCCGCCGGGAACATCTCGGCGCCGGTCCCGGTCAACGTGACCGTGGGTGGCGAGGACATCGAGGCGCCCGCCGGCGTGACCGACCTCGCCGCGACGACCGACCTCACCTCGGTGACCCTGACGTGGACCGCGGCGGTCGACAACGTCGGCGTCGACGAGTACCTCATCCACCGGGACTACCAGTTCGTGACCGTGCTGCCCGGCGATGCGACCGGCTTCGGCGACCTGGGGCGAACGGCCGGCGACTCCCACCTCTACCAGGTACGGGCTCGTGACGCCGCCGGCAACCTGTCGGTGCCGGTGCCCATCAGCGTGATCGTCGGCGGCGTGGACAACGAGGCGCCCGCGGGCGTGACCGACCTGGTGGCGACGTCGGATGCGACGTCGGTGACCTTGAGTTGGTCGCCGGCGGTCGACAACTTCGGGGTCGACAGCTACCTGATCCACCGGGACTTCCAGTACGTCACCTTCCTGCCCGGCGACGCCACGGGCTTCGTCGACCTGGGCCGGACCCAGGGCGACTCGCACCTCTACCAGGTGCGGGCTCGTGACGCGGCCGGCAACATCTCGGCGCCGGTACCGCTGAGCGTGACGGTCGGTGGTGTCGACAACGAGGCGCCCGCGGGCGTGACCGACCTGGTGGCGACGTCGGACGCGACGTCGGTGACCTTGAGTTGGACGCCGGCGGTCGACAACTTCGGGGTCGACAGCTACCTGATCCACCGGGACTACCAGTACGTGACGTTCCTCCCGGGCGACGCCACCGGCTACATCGACCTCGGGCGCACCCAGGGTGATGCCCACCTCTACCAGGTGCGCGCTCGTGACGCGGCCGGCAACGTCTCGGCGCCCATCCCGGTCAGCGTGACCGTCGGCGGTGAGGACACCGAGGTGCCGACCGGTGTCACCGACCTGGCGGCGACGACCGACCTGACGTCGGTGACCTTGAGCTGGACGCCGGCGACGGACAACTTCGGGGTGGACAGCTACCTGATCCACCGGGACTTCCAGTACGTGACGTTCCTCCCGGGCGACGCCACGGGCTTCGTCGACCTCGGTCGGAGTGCCGGCGACGAGCACTTCTACCAGGTGCGTGCCCGTGACGCGGCCGGCAACGTGTCGGTGCCGGTGCCCATCAGCGTGACCGTCGGTGGTGTCGACGACGAGGCTCCGACGGGCGTGACCGACCTGGCGGCGACGTCGGACGCGACGTCGGTGACGTTGAGCTGGACGCCGGCGACGGACAACTTCGGGGTCGACAGCTACCTGATCCACCGGGACTTCCAGTACGTCACGTTCCTGCCCGGTGACGCCACCGGCTGGACCGACCTCGGTCGGGTCGCGGGTGACGAGCACCTCTACCAGGTGCGCGCTCGCGACGCCGCCGGCAACCTGTCCGCACCGATCCCCGTGACCGTGACGGTGGACGGAGGCTGAGCGCACCACCGTGACCAGGCAGCTCGTCGCCACTCCGGGTGCGGATGCCGCCCCCGTCACCCGTCGTGACCCGTACCCTCGCGGGGTGCACTGCCTCGTTGGCGACTCACTCTCAATGATCGGAATAGACGGTGGACTCGTCCCCAGATGAAGCACCGAGCCTGCTCGAAGCGGCGCTCCGCTACTGGTACGTCCTCGTGCTCGCGTTCGTCTGCTTCGCGCTGCTCGGCTTCCTCGCGACCTCGACGCTGCCGGAGACCTACACCGCCACGGCGCACGTCGCGCTCCGGGACCCCGAGCAGCGCGACGTGGCCGGCAACATCGGTGCGACCGTCGACGAGTACGAGCGTCTGACCCGCGCCGAGGTCAACCGCGCCCGCTCGCCCGAGGTCTCCCAGAGAGTCGCCGACGAGTTCGGCCTCGATCGCGAGGACTTCGATGACGACACCGTGATCCAGTACGTCACGGCCGGGCTGTTCTCCATCACCGTCGAGGCGCCCACCGCGGGCGAGGCCGCCGACCGTGCGAACGCCCTCGCCGACGCCTACCAGGCCGACCGCGTCACCAAGGCCGCCGACAGCACCGCGGCCGAGATCGCCGTCCTCGAGACCTACCTCGACAGCGAGCGGGCCCGACTCGCCGAGATCGAGGCCGAGCTCGCCACCCTCAGCGAGGAGGCCGAGGCGGCTGCCGCCGACGAGGAGGCCAACGCCGGCGGAGGGACCGACGTCGCCACCCTGGCGCCACGGGCCCGCCTCGATGCGACGCTGTCCGCCATCGCCTCGGTCGAGGAGCAGATCCGCGACGCCGAGATCCGGGCCGCCCTGTTCACCTCCGGTGGCGTCGACTTCGTCGATCCGGCGGAGGTGCCGGCGGCGCCGTCGAGCCCGTCGACCGCGCGCAACACGGCGGCCGCAGCCCTGCTCGGTGTCTTCCTCACCCTGCCCGTGGTCTGGCTGGCCATGGTGCGCCGTGGTCGGGCCGACGACGCCACGGCGGTGTCGTCGACGCTCGGTGCGCCGGTGTTCGGCGACGTGCCCGCCGGGGCGCTGTCGTCGGCCAACCCGGCCGATGCCATCGACTCGCCGTACCGGGCGTTCGAGCTCATCTTCGCCGCGCTGCAGGTCAACCAGCGCTCGGCGCTGGTCGTCACCGGCCTCGGTTCGGCCGTCGAGACGACCTTCTCCGCCATCCAGCTCGGTGCCGTCGCCGCGCACAGCGGTCTCGAGACGGTCCTGGTCGACGGCGATCTCACCGGCCGGCGACTCACCACCTCCCTCGGCGCCACCGGACGACCCGGCTTGCTCGAGGCGCTCGAGAGCGACGAGTACGACCCCGGTGCGGTGGTGCCGGTCTCGGACCCCGAGCTGCCCCTCTACGTCCTGCCCACGGGCGAGTCGACCCAGCGCCGACACCTCACGCCGGCCGGTGTGGAGGCCGTGCTCGAGGATCTGCGCGCCGACTTCGACGTGGTGATCGTCGACGGACCGCCGCTGCTCGGCTCGGCCGATGCGCTCACGCTCGCGGCCGGTGTCGACGGCGTCGTGCTCATGCTGCCCGATCGGCCCCGTCTGTCGACCCTCCGCACCGCCCGAGAGCGACTCGAGCTGGTCGAGACGACGGTCGCGGGCGCGATCCTCACCGCACCCGATCAGGGCTCCACCTCGGTGGTCGGCACGATCCGCTCCGCCGCCTCGGACCGCTCGTCCTCGCGCCGCTCCGACCGCTCGTCGGGGTCCGGCAGCGGCGGGCGCAACGGTAACGGCAGCGGCAACGGGGACTCGTCGTCGGTGGTCGGCGCCATCCTCACGGCCTCCACGCAGGGAGCGCCGCGGCGCCCACGCAGCGATCGGCCGTTCGCCGATCCCGACCGGAACGACCCCTCCGGGCGGTCGTCACCCTTCGGCAGCTGATCCCGGCGTTCTCCGGTGACCGCGACCACGTCTCCCGTCGGACGGCTGTCCGCTGCGCTGCGCCATCAGGCGGCTGCCGCGGTGATGGCGCAGGGGCTGACCGCCGGCTCGAGCCTGATCCTGCAGGTCATCGCGGCCCGCGGCCTCGACCTCGCCACGTACGGCCACTACGCCATCATGTTGTCGCTGATGATCGCGGCCACCGCGGTCGCCACCGGCTGGGTCGGTGACTCCCTCGCCGTCCTCGACCGCTTCGACGGGGCGATCCGTCGGGCGCTGCTCGTCTCCCACCTCGCCATCAGCGCCGCGGCCGGAGCGCTCGGCCTCGCACTGACGCTGCTCCTCGGGCTCGGCGATCTCCGGATCGCCCTGCTCTTCGCCGCCGTCGTCGTGGCCTGGCTGTTCGAGGACCTCGGCCGCCGCATCCTGATGGTTCGCAACTCGTTCTGGGCGCTCGTCGTGAACGACGCCTGGTACGCCACCGTCGCGTTGGGCACCACCGTCGCGGGCTGGGCGATCGTGGGCGAGCTGTCGCTCGGACTGGTCCTGTTCGCCATGCTCATCGGCGCCAGCTCCGCGTTCGTGCTGGCGATGGTCCAGGTGCCGGCCGAGGAGCGGACGCTCGGGTCGTGGCACCGCGACGGCCTGTCCGAGGTCGCCCGCTTCGCGGCCTGGCGCTCGCTGCAGTCCGGGTTGCGCCCGGCCGTCCTCCTGCTCGTGCGCATCCTCGTCACGGCGCTCGCCTCGGCCGCCGCGCTCGGTCGCCTCGAGGCCGCCCGGTTGCTCGTGCAGCCCGTCCTCGTCCTGGCCAACGGCATCACGTCCTACCTGCTGCCCCGGTTCTCGGGCCCGGATCCGGCCCTCAGGGGGACGAAGCCGCTGCAGCGTACGGTGCTCGCGCTCGCGGTCGCCGCCGGCGCCTACGGGCTGCTCGCCGTGGTCTTCGAGCCGCAGCTGTCGGCGCTCATCCTCGGCGACGAGATCGACGTCGATCGGGTAGCGGTCGCGTCCTGGGCCGTCTTCGCGTTCTTCTACGTCGTCGGCCTGCCCGCAGCCGTCGCGGTGATCGCCCGCCGCCGGTCGCGCTACGTCTTCCAGGTGCGCCTGGCCGACTCGGTCCTGGCGGTCGGCGTGGTCGCGGCGATCCTCGTGGTGGGCTCTCCCGACATCGTGCCGCTCGGGATCGCGCTCGGCGACCTCATCGGCGCTGCGATCCTCATGCGGCGTGCGATGCAGCTGCTCCGCGCCGGGCCCGAGGGGGAGGACGGCGTCGCCGCCGCGGCCCCGCTGCGCCCCGAGCCCCCGTCGGGCGGTCGCGCCCCCGTGTCGGCCCCGACCGCGGCCACCGGGCGGGCCCAGCGTCCCCATCGGAACGGCCGGACGACCACGTTCGATCAGGACTGGATGCCGTCGATCGTGATGCCGGACCAGCACCAGCGACCACCGGTCGAGCCGATGGAGCCGGTGACGCTCGAACGCGACGTCGTCGAGGTGCCCCGTGAGCGCCGCCGCCGGGTGACGGCGATCCTGGCCCACGCCCCGGTGTCGAAGCTGACCTGGCCGTGGTGGTTCGCCACCGCGTTGCTCGGAGCGATGATCGCGAGCGACTACGAGTTCCGGCGCCGCGACGTCACGGCAGCGCTCGAGAGCTCGGTGGACGTGCAGATCCTCCTGGAGATCCTCGTCTACGGCGTCATCGCGGGAGTGCTCCTGGCCTTCGGCTTCCGGGGCTCGCGGGTCGTCACCACGGGACCTCGCGTGTTCGCCTGGGGGTTCGCCGTCACCGCGCTGGTCTCGGTGGTGTACGCACCGTTCGTCGGCGTCGCAGCCGTGCGGGCGGCGCAGCTCATGGTCGTCGTGGGACTCGTCACGACCGTTGCTCGCCAGGGCACGAGGGTCCACCTGCACCTCTTCGCCCACGCCTACCTCGTGCTGGTGATGGTCTCCGTGGCCATCGGCATCGTCCTGCCGTTGCCTCGGCTCCGCCTGCAGGAGGACCGGTTCAACTGGCTCTTCATGCACCCGGTCGTCGCCGGTGGCTACCTCATGTTCGCGGTGCTCATCTGCGTCGCCTACCTGCGTCAGCCTCGCTCGCGGCTCGTGCCGTGGACGTGGCCGACGAGCTTCTACGGCGTCACGCTGGCCGTGTGCTCGGTGATGCTGCTCGCGACGCAGACGCGCGGCTCGATCGGCGCTGCGGTCGTCGGGGTCTACGTGATCCTCCTCGTCTCGGCCCGGCGGAGGGCCCGCGCCGACCTGATCATCGTCGGTGGTCTCGCCGGGGTGGTCTTCCTCGCGTTCGCCTTCGGCGCGCTGATCGACATCGCGACGCGAGGTGAGGGCGCCGAGTCGCTGACCACGCTCAACTCGCGGACCGAGCTGTGGTCGCAGGCGTTCGCCGTCTTCGCCGAGTCACCGCTGTTCGGTCATGGCTTCTTCGCGACCCGCGGCATCTTCCTCGAGTTCATCGGGCTCGGCGGCGCGCACAACGCCTACGTCGAGGTCCTGGTCGATCTCGGCATCGTCGGCATGTTCTTCTGGCTCGGCATCTTCTTCGCCTGCGGCGGCGAGCTCCGACGCAACCTCAACCGCGACCGCTTCGACCCGGATGCGCCGCTCCTCGCGGGGATGATGGCCGCCATCCTCGTCAACGGGATCACCTTCGAGGGCGCGGCGACGGCGGCCAACGTGCAGCACGCCTTCCTCTTCCTCGTCGTCGGCTGGACGTCCCTCCTGGGCAGGGAGCGACTCGCCGAGCGATCCGACCGTGCGGGGCGCGAGGTCCCCGTCTCCACGGCCCCCCGAACGTCCCCCATCGACACCCAGAGGTGACCTTGTCCTCCTCCACCACCGCCGATCGCCTGGACATCGGCGTCTACGGCGCACGGGCGATCCCGTCGACGTACTCCGGGTACGAGACCTTCCTCACGCTCCTGCTGCCCGCGCTTGCCGAGCGCGGCCACCGGGTGACGATGTACTGCCGGACCGGTGAGCTCGAGGACACGGGGCCGTACCGCGGCGTCGACCGAGTCGTGCTCCCCGCCGTACCGGGCAAGCAGTTCAACACCCTTAGCCACGGTGCGGTCGCCGGCATCGTCGGCCGGATCCGTCGCCACGACGTCGTGCTCTCGGTCAACGTCGCCAACGCGCTGTTCTGCGCCTTCGGTCGCTTCACCGGACAGCCGACGGTGCTCAACACCGACGGCCAGGAGTGGCTCCGGGGCAAGTGGGGTCGGGTGGGCAAGTCGATCTTCCGCGGGTCCGCCCATCTCGCCAAGCGCACCGCGACCGGGCTGGTGTCGGACTGCCAGGCCATGGCCGACATCTACGCCGAGGAGTTCGACTCGTCGTCCACGGTGATCCCGTACTGCTTCTCGTCCGACGCCTACCCGGACGACCCCGAGGTGCTCGACGAGCTCGGGGTGCGTGCCCGCAACTTCCTGGTGGTGGCCGGGCGCCACAACCCCGAGAACAACCTCGATCGCATCGCCTCGGAGTTCTCCGCGACCGACATCGACATGCCGCTGCTCGTGCTCGGCACGGCGAACTACGAGTCGCCGGTGACCGAGCGGATCGAGGAGCTCAGCCGCAGCGATGCGCGCATCCGCGCGATCGGGCACGTGGGCAGCCGCAGCGCCTTCCTCACGCTGCTCCGTGAGGCCGCGGTCTACATCCACGGCCACTCCGTCGGCGGCATCAACCCCTCGCTCATCGAGGCCATGTCGTCCGGTGCCGACATCGTCGCCTTCGACACGCCGTTCAACCGTGAGGCGCTGAGCGACACCGCCACCTACTTCACGCTCGGCGACGACCGCTTCGCCGGGGTGCTCACCGATCGCCTGACTGCGGACGTGGCGACCTCCAAGGCGCGGCGCGAGGCCTGTGTGCAGCGGGTCGACGAGGTGTTCGACCTCGACTCGGTCGTGAGCGCCTACGAGGACCTCCTGCGCGTCGCCTCGACCAGCGGTCTGCGCGGCGGCGTGTCCATCCACACCCGGTGGGCCAGATGACCGACCGGCGGCCTCGGTTGCTGGTGTTGACGCCGAGTGCCGACATGTACGGCTCCGACCGCTCGTTGTTGAACGCGTTGCCGGAGTTGGTGGATCGGTTCGAGGTGACGTTGGTGTCGGCGGCGGAGGGTCCGACGTTGGCGCATGCGGAGAAGTTGGGCATCGAGACGAAGGTCATCGCCGACTTCGCGCTGCGCCGGAGGTACCTCTCGCCTCTCGGGGTCTTCCGGTGGTTGTGGGAGACCGTCCGGGCGATGATCGCGTTGGTGCGCCTGCACCGTCGCTCCCACTTCGATCTGGTCTACGTGAACACGTTGGCGGTGTCGGTCCTGCCGCTCGCTCGGTTGTTGCTGCGACGCCCGACGGTCGTCCACGTCCGCGAGGGTCCCCGATCGCCGGAGTGGTTGCCCAAGGTCCTCGTGAGGTTGGTGCGGTGGTCGGCGGGGTTGGTGATCTGTAACAGCGCGTATACGCGGTCGTTCGTGACGGGGTATGAGCCGGCGTTGGTGGATCGGTGTGTGGTGATCCACAACGGGATGGATCTGCCGGTGCCTGATGCG